>LS483478.1:3963954-4624613 GCA_900478215.1 Salmonella enterica subsp. houtenae serovar Houten | reverse complement strand
GGCGGACTCCACTCGAACAAAAGTCGATAAATGACAAAGGCTGATACATTAATGATTGTTGGCGCGCATCGATAAGACCCTGCATGAAGGGTGACGCACGAACCGCTGTCTGCGGTTTTCACGGGATCTTTCAAACGATCGCGACTTCACGCGGCCTGAAAGATTTCGTGTTCATGCCTGACCAGGATCGTTTGAAACGATCAGGACCGCGGATCATAGCCTAAACTGAGCAAGAGATCTTCTGTTTCTCACAGATTCTTCCCGATTTATCCACAGGACTTTCCAGGATTGGATAAGTGTAATCGATCCTGGGGAACTCCTGTACGCTTTCGCGCGCATATTGAAAAAATTAATACGTAAAGGTGAGTAGCCGCCTAAAAGATCGCATAAAGATCCAGGGCGATCCTTGCGCTTTACCTGGCAGTCCGTATAATTCTCCACCCGTCGCGCAATGCCCGTCATATGGCGTCAACGCTGCTTATTTTCCGCACAAAAAGGCGTGGAAAATCGCGGGAAAATAAGGAAAGAGAATTGACTCCGGAGTGTACAATTATTACAATCCGGCCTCTTTAATCACCCACACTGTGGCGTAAGTCGTTCAAAGTTTGTTCGGGTATACGCAAAAGTCAGTGAATTTATTCAAGTTTAGGTAGAAATCGCCATGAAACGCACTTTTCAACCGTCTGTACTGAAGCGCAACCGTTCTCACGGCTTCCGTGCTCGTATGGCTACTAAAAATGGTCGTCAGGTTCTGGCACGTCGTCGTGCTAAAGGCCGCGCTCGTCTGACCGTTTCCAAGTAATAAAGCTAACCCCTGAGTGGTTAAGCTCGCATTTCCCAGGGAGTTACGTTTGTTAACTCCCGCTCATTTCACATTCGTCTTCCAGCAACCTCAACGGGCTGGCACGCCGCAAATCACCATCCTCGGCCGCCTGAATTCGCTGGGGCATCCCCGTATCGGTCTTACCGTCGCCAAGAAAAACGTTCGACGCGCGCATGAACGCAACCGGATTAAACGTCTGACGCGTGAAAGCTTCCGTCTGCGCCAGCATGAACTTCCTGCGATGGATTTCGTGGTGGTGGCGAAAAAAGGGGTTGCCGACCTCGATAACCGTGCTCTCTCGGAAGCGTTGGAAAAATTATGGCGCCGCCACTGTCGCCTGGCTCGCGGGTCCTGATAGCCCTTATTCGGGTCTATCAGCGCCTGATCAGTCCGCTGCTTGGGCCGCATTGTCGTTTCACGCCAACGTGCTCAAGCTACGGAATTGAGGCATTGCGCAGGTTTGGAGTGATAAAAGGCAGTTGGTTGACGGTGAAACGCGTATTAAAATGCCACCCTTTACACCCTGGTGGTGACGATCCCGTCCCGCCCGGACCATTTGATACCAGAGAACACTAACGATGGATTCGCAACGCAATCTTTTAGTCATCGCTTTGCTGTTCGTGTCTTTCATGATCTGGCAAGCCTGGGAGCAGGATAAAAATCCGCAACCTCAGACTCAACAGACCACGCAGACAACGACCACCGCAGCGGGTAGCGCCGCCGACCAGGGCGTACCAGCCAGTGGCCAGGGGAAACTGATTACGGTGAAAACCGATGTGCTTGATTTGACTATCAACACCCGTGGTGGTGATGTCGAGCAGGCCTTGCTCCCGGCTTACCCGAAAGAACTGGGTTCCAGCGAACCGTTCCAGCTGCTGGAAACCACCCCGCAGTTTATCTATCAGGCGCAAAGCGGCCTGACAGGTCGCGACGGCCCGGATAACCCGGCGAACGGCCCGCGTCCGCTGTACAACGTCGAGAAAGATGCGTTTGTACTGGCCGACGGTCAGAACGAACTGCAGGTTCCGATGACTTATACTGACGCCGCAGGCAACACATTTACCAAGACGTTTGTCTTTAAGCGTGGCGATTATGCGGTTAACGTGAACTATAGCGTGCAGAACACCGGCGAAAAACCGCTGGAAGTCTCCACCTTTGGTCAGTTAAAACAATCCGTCAACCTGCCGCCTCATCGCGACACCGGCAGCAGCAACTTTGCGCTGCATACGTTCCGTGGCGCAGCGTACTCCACGCCGGATGAGAAGTATGAGAAATACAAATTCGACACCATTGCCGATAACGAGAACCTCAACGTCAGCTCCAAAGGCGGTTGGGTGGCAATGTTGCAGCAGTATTTCGCTACCGCATGGATTCCGCGTAACGACGGCACCAACAATTTCTACACCGCCAATCTGGGCAACGGCATTGTCGCTATCGGCTATAAAGCGCAGCCGGTACTGGTACAGCCAGGCCAGACTGGCGCGATGACCAGCACCCTGTGGGTCGGCCCGGAAATTCAGGATAAAATGGCGGCTGTTGCACCGCACCTGGATTTGACCGTGGACTACGGCTGGTTGTGGTTCATCTCTCAGCCATTGTTCAAGTTGCTGAAGTGGATCCACAGCTTTGTGGGCAACTGGGGCTTCTCCATTATCATCATTACCTTTATCGTTCGCGGTATCATGTACCCGCTGACCAAAGCGCAGTACACGTCAATGGCGAAGATGCGTATGCTGCAGCCGAAAATTCAGGCGATGCGTGAACGTCTTGGCGATGATAAACAGCGCCAAAGCCAGGAGATGATGGCCCTGTACAAAGCGGAGAAGGTTAACCCGCTGGGCGGCTGCTTCCCGCTGATCATCCAGATGCCTATCTTCCTGGCGTTGTACTACATGCTGATGGGCTCCATTGAACTGCGTCATGCGCCGTTCGCGCTGTGGATTCATGACCTTTCCGCACAGGACCCGTACTACATTCTGCCGATTCTGATGGGCGTAACGATGTTCTTCATTCAGAAGATGTCGCCGACCACCGTGACCGACCCGATGCAGCAGAAGATCATGACCTTTATGCCGGTCATCTTTACGGTGTTCTTCCTGTGGTTTCCATCAGGTCTGGTGCTGTACTATATCGTCAGCAACCTGGTCACCATCATTCAGCAGCAGCTCATTTACCGTGGTCTGGAGAAGCGTGGGCTGCATAGCCGCGAGAAGAAAAAATCCTGATACTCTTCATTCTTCAAGCCGCAGGTGCGTTGGCTGCATTTGCTTGCCCCAGTCACTTACGGAAGTCAAGCTCCTGGGGCTCACAAACTTGCCGCCTTCCTGCAACTTGAATTATTTCGAGTATTCACGGTAAAGTTAATGCCAGAGAAGGCGGTCATTAGACCGCCTTTTTTACATTTACAAGAGAACTATCATGAGCCATAACGACACTATCGTCGCCCAGGCAACCCCACCGGGACGCGGTGGCGTGGGCATTCTGCGCATCTCCGGCCTGAAGGCGCGCGACGTCGCGCAGGCAGTGCTGGGCAAGCTGCCAAAGCCACGCTATGCCGATTACCTGCCATTCAAAGATGCCGACGGCGCCACGCTGGATCAGGGCATCGCGCTGTGGTTCCCCGGCCCGAACTCCTTCACCGGCGAAGATGTGCTGGAGCTACAAGGGCATGGCGGTCCGGTGATCCTTGACCTGCTGTTAAAACGTATCCTGACGATTCCAGGGGTGCGGATCGCCCGACCGGGCGAGTTCTCCGAGCGAGCGTTCCTCAACGATAAGCTCGATTTAGCCCAGGCGGAAGCCATTGCCGACCTGATCGATGCCAGTTCCGAACAGGCGGCGCGTTCGGCGCTAAACTCGTTACAGGGGGTATTTTCCGCCCGCGTTAACCACCTTGTGGAAGCACTTACTCACCTGCGAATCTACGTCGAAGCGGCCATCGATTTTCCGGATGAAGAGATCGACTTTCTCTCTGACGGCAAAATCGAAGCGCAGCTCAATGACGTCATCGCCGATCTTGACGCTGTGCGCGCCGAAGCGCGCCAGGGCAGTCTGCTGCGCGAAGGGATGAAGGTGGTGATTGCCGGACGTCCGAATGCCGGGAAATCAAGCCTGCTGAATGCGCTGGCGGGCCGTGAAGCGGCGATTGTCACCGATATTGCCGGTACCACGCGCGACGTGTTGCGCGAGCATATTCACATCGACGGGATGCCGCTGCATATCATCGATACCGCCGGACTGCGCGACGCCAGCGACGAAGTTGAGCGTATCGGCATCGAACGCGCCTGGCAGGAGATTGAACAGGCCGATCGCGTGCTGTTTATGGTGGATGGCACCACGACGGACGCCGTTGACCCTGCCGACATCTGGCCGGACTTTATCGCCCGTCTGCCCAAAAATCTGCCGATTACCGTGGTACGTAACAAGGCGGATATCACCGGCGAGACGCTGGGTATTTGTGAAGTAAATGGTCACTCACTGGTTCGCCTCTCGGCGCGTACCGGCGAAGGCGTGGACGTTCTGCGTCATCATCTCAAGCAGAGCATGGGGTTTGATACCAATATGGAAGGCGGCTTCCTGGCCCGCCGCCGTCACCTACAGGCGCTGGCGGAAGCCGCTGAACATCTTGAACAGGGCAAAGCGCAGCTATTAGGCGCATGGGCGGGAGAACTGCTGGCGGAAGAGTTGCGCCTGGCGCAGCAAAGCTTAAGCGAGATTACCGGCGAGTTTACCTCCGACGATCTGCTGGGACGAATTTTCTCCAGTTTTTGCATTGGTAAGTAACATTGCTTACGCCGGATGGCCGTTGACGCCATCCGGCCTACGTATCCTTAGCGCCACACTTTTTGGGAGGCTGCTATGAAACGTTTTCTACTGTGTAGTTTTGCCCTGGTTTTACTCTATCCTGCCGGTATTGATATGTATCTGGTCGGTTTATCACGCATTGCCGCCGATCTGAACGCCAGCGAGGCGCAGTTGCATATCGCCTTCTCCGTTTACCTGGCCGGAATGGCGACAGCGATGCTGTTTGCCGGGAAGATAGCCGACCAGTCAGACCGCAAGCCGGTCGCTATCGCCGGCGCGATCGTCCTCATGATGGCCTCGCTGCTTTGTTCATGGGCGTCGGAAAGTTCGCTGTTTCTGCGTGGGCGTTTTCTTCAGGGTGTGGGGGCAGATGGGGAATCAACTGCTTGATAAGCCGCATCATCAAACGTCGCGCGGTTTAAAATTTAAGCTGGCGGCAGAGTCGCCGCTAATGATGATTATGTTTAATTCGCTGTCGCAGCAGATTTATCAGCGCTATCCGCAGGCTACCATTAAAAGGTTCGCCACGGGATTATGACTCGCTGGAGGCGATTACGCGCGGGGAAGTCGACATCGGATTTACCGGACGCGAAAGTCATCCCCGCTCGCGATCGATTTTGAGGTGCTGTTTAGCGATTTGCCGTGGGTCTGGCTGCGGGAAGATCATCCGGCGCTGCGCGAAGCGTGGGATCTGGACACTTTTCTGCGCTACCCGCATATCAGTATTTGCTGGGAGCAAAGCGATACCTGGACGCTGGATGATGTCCTGCAAGAAATGGGGCGTAAACGCCATATCGCGTTGAGCCTGCCGGGGTTCGAGCCGTCGCTCTTTAGGGCCGCCCAGCCGGATCACCCCCTGATAGCAACCGTGGCGCGTCCCCTACCTTTTGATGCGCAACAGTGGAAAAAACTGATGGTGCCGTTTACCCTGTTATGGCACAAACGTAATAGTCATAATCCCAAGATTGTGTGGCTACGACAGGCTATCAACACACTCTGCCGTCGCCTTATCTGACCACCTACGCTGATAAATTCCCCCTCCTCTTATCAGAAATGTAACCGTCTTATTAAAGAACCTTCTGAAATTGAATTTTTAGCGCGTAAAACCTGTCCATAATTTACGTTAATGTTACTCTCGTCATTATCACGGCCCATTAATCACGGAGCGAAAAATGGCGACTCACTTTGCCAGAGGGATACTTACGGAGGGACAGTTGGTTTCAATTCGTCTCTCTTCGTCTTGCCATATTGAAGCCAGAAACCTGCCTGCTCACCGACGAACGCGTTTTCTCGCCTCCAGAGGCCTTCTCGCCGAACTGATGTTTATGCTGTACGGAATTGGCGAGCTGCCGGAAATTATTATTCGGGCGAAAGGTAAACCCGCGTTTCGTGATAAAAATCTGCCAGGTTTTTCTATTTCCTACGCCGGGAATATGGTTGGTGTAGCGTTGACCACCGAAGGAGAGTGCGGGCTGGATATGGAATTACAGCGCACCTCCCGCGGCTTCCACCGTCCGCATTCGCTCGAACGCCACCCTTTCTCCCGTAATGAAAATTTATGGGTAGCCAATCAAAACGATCCCAACGAAGTGCGAGCGCAACTCATTACATTGCGCCAGAGCGTGTTAAAACTCACCGGCGATATCATGAATGACGATCCGCGGGAACTGCAACTTTTACCCGTTGCCGGACGCCTGAAGTGCGCGCATGTCACGCAACTTGAAGCCGTGTGCGATGCGGAAGATGTACTGGTATGGTCCGTGGCCGTTACACCAGCGATAGAAAAGTTAAAGGTGTGGGAGTTCGATGGCAAACTGGGCTGGAAAAGCCTGCCCGATATCCAGACGCGCGCCAATGAGCCAACCGGTCGTCTGATGCGATTCGCCCAACTTCCCGCCGCCAAATCGTATACGCTTAATCGTTCATAATGAAAAAAGGGGCACGTATGTCTGAAACGCTAAATGTGGTTACATTGCTGGGAAGTTTACGCAAAGGTTCCTTTAACGGGATGGTGGCGCGTACGCTGCCTAAAGTCGCACCGGCAGGAATGACGGTATCGCCGCTGCCTTCGATCGGGGAGATTCCGCTGTATGACGCCGATATCCAGCAGGAAGAGGGATTTCCAGCCAGCGTAGAGGCGCTGGCGGAGCAGATTCGCAACGCCGACGGCGTCGTCATTGTGACGCCGGAGTATAACTATTCAGTTCCAGGCGGCCTGAAGAATGCCATCGACTGGCTATCCCGTCTGCCTGAACAGCCGCTGGCGGGTAAGCCCGTTCTTATCCAGACCAGTTCAATGGGGGCGATTGGCGGCGCGCGCTGCCAGTATCATCTGCGCCAGATTCTGGTGTTCCTTGATGCGATGGTGATGAATAAACCGGAATTTATGGGCGGCGTGATTCAGAATAAAGTCGACCCGCAAGCTGGGGAAGTGATCGACCAAAGCACGCTAGACCATTTGACAGGCCAACTGACCGCGTTTGGCGACTATATCCAGCGCGTAAAAGCGTAATCCACAATGCCGGTAAGACACTCATGCATCCTACCGGGTCTACGCTTTGCCGGATCGTCATCCGGCAAAGCATTGATTAATGCGCATCGATAAAGACAATCTTCAGCACAAATAACAGCGCGACAATCACTACGCATGGGCTGAGATCGCGCAGGCGACCGGTACCAATTTTCATCACGCAGTACGAGATAAAGCCCAGCGCGATACCTTCGGTAATGGAGAAGCTAAACGGCATCATCACGGCGGTAATAAAGGCCGGAACAGACTCTGTTAAATCCTGCCACTTCACACGCGCCAGGCTGGATGTCATTAACACGCCCACGTAAATCAGCGCGCCGGCCGCAGCATAACCTGGCACCATCCCCGCCAGCGGCGACAGGAAAATGACCAGCAGGAATAGCAAACCGACCACCACGGCAGTGAGGCCTGTACGTCCGCCTACGGAGACCCCGGAAGAGGATTCAATATACGCGGTAACAGAGGAGGTACCGATAAACGACCCGGCGACAGAAGAGACGCTATCGACAAACAGCGCCTGCTTCATGCGCGGAAATTTACCTTTCTCATCCGCCAGGCCGGCTTTATCCGTTACGCCAATCAGCGTACCGGAAGAGTCAAACAGGTTCACCAGCATAAAAGAGAAGATGACACCTGCCAGCCCCAGATTCAGCGAGCCGGCCAGATCGACATGACCAATTACCGTAGAGACGCTCGGCGGCGCGGAAACGATGCCGCTGTAATGCACATCGCCCAACATCCAGCCCAGCAGCGTGGTAACAATAATAGAGACCAGTACCGCCGCATG
The DNA here is from genome assembly GCA_900478215.1 of Salmonella enterica subsp. houtenae serovar Houten. Classification (NCBI taxonomy): domain Bacteria; kingdom Pseudomonadati; phylum Pseudomonadota; class Gammaproteobacteria; order Enterobacterales; family Enterobacteriaceae; genus Salmonella; species Salmonella enterica. The sequence continues at coordinate 4,616,669 of LS483478.1, read as the reverse complement.
AATGTTGCGGGACGCCAGAATAGCGATGATAAAGAAGCCCAGAATGCCCAACAATACGCTGTGGGAAGTCAGGTTGCCGATGCTGACCAGCGTTTCCGGATTGGCGACAATCACGCCGGCGTTTTTCAGCCCCATCATGCCAATAAACAGTCCGATACCGCTGGTAATCCCCACGCGTAGGCTGACCGGAATGTTGGCGATCATCCAGTAACGCACGCGGAAAATGGTCAGCAGCAGCAGTCCGATTGCGCCCCAGAAAATCGCGCCCATCCCAACTTGCCACGGCAGTCCCATCGCCTGGACCACGACAAAGGCGAAGAAAGCGTTCAACCCCATCGCTGGCGCGAGCGCCACCGGCAGGTTAGCGAACAGGCCCATCAGAATACTGCCAAAGGCTGCAATCAGACAGGTGGTCACAAAGACGGCGCTGGTATCCATGCCAGCGACGCCCAGAATTTGCGGGTTAACAAAAACGATATAAACCATCGTCAGGAAAGTGGTAAAACCGGCGATCACTTCGGTTCGTGCCGTCGTGCCATGTTCGCGCAGTTTAAACACGCGTTCCAGCATACCCTGACCAGAAGCCTGGGTGGTGTGTTGTTGACTCATTATCAATTTCCGGAGAAAGGAGGGAAAATTCGCCGTTATCCTATACCAAAATGCGACGCCTGGCGCCGTTGTGTGGTAATTTTTTTCACTCAATTTGTTAGTACGGCAACGATTGCGTCCCCTAATTCAGCATTACGTAAACGTTAAACTTGTTAAAATGGAAATGACATGTCCCAAATCGAAGCGGTGTTTTTTGACTGTGACGGCACGCTGGTCGACAGTGAAGTGATTTGCTCGCGCGCCTATGTCGCTATGTTCCGGCAGTTCGGCATTACGCTTGAGCTCGCGGAAGTATTCAGACGCTTTAAAGGCGTAAAGCTCTACGAAATTATCGATACCATCAGTAAAGAGCATGGCGTTGCGCTGGCAAAGGCGGAGCTGGAACCCGTGTATCGCGCCGAGGTCGCTCGCCTGTTCGATGCTGAGCTGGAGGCCATTGCGGGCGCGAATACCCTACTGAAGAGCATTAAGACGCCCATGTGCGTGGTATCTAACGGGCCGGTCAGTAAGATGCAGCATTCGCTGGGTAAACTGGGCATGTTGCATCATTTTCCCGATTTGCTGTTTAGCGGTTACGATATTCAACGCTGGAAGCCCGATCCGGCACTGATGCTCCATGCGGCGAACGCCATGAAGGTCAATGTTGAGAAGTGTATTCTGGTAGATGATTCCAGCGCAGGCGCGCAGTCAGGAATCGCGGCGGGAATGGAAGTGTTTTATTTCTGCGCCGATCCGCATAACAAGCCAATCGTTCACCCTAACGTGACGACGTTTACCGATTTGGCGCAGTTGCCGGAGTTGTGGAAAGCGCGCGGGTGGGAGATAACGCGCTGAAGAAACAAAGCTGGATGATGTAGGCCCGGTAAGCGCACGCCACCGGGCAAATGAATAATGATTACTCTTTCGGATCTTTATCCGCCAACAGCTTATCCAGTTCGTCACCGCCGACGTGACGGAAATCCTGTCCCTTCACGAAGTAGAAGATATATTCGCAAATATTCTGGCAGCGGTCGCCGATACGCTCGATAGAACGGGCGCAGAACAGAGCGGTCAGCACGCTGGGAATCGTACGCGAATCTTCCATCATGTAGGTCATGAGCTGACGCACGATACCTTCGTACTCCTGGTCAACCTTCTTATCTTCACGATAGATACGCACCGCTTCGTCGAGATCCATCCGCGCGAATGCGTCCAGTACGTCGTGTAGCATCTGTACGGTATGGCGACCCAGCGATTCCAGACTCACCAACAGCGGCTGGTGCTGTTGGGAGAATTTCTCCAGCGCAGTACGGCAGATTTTATCCGCCACATCGCCAATGCGTTCCAGTTCGGCGATGGTTTTGATAATCGCCATCACCAGACGCAGATCGCTTGCCGTCGGCTGACGCTTGGCAATAATACGCACGCAGGCTTCGTCGATGGCGACTTCCATCATATTGACCTGATGGTCGCCTTCTACCACACGCTTCGCCAGCTCGCTGTCCTGGTTGTGCATGGCGGTGATAGCGTCAGAAAGCTGCTGCTCCACCATGCCGCCCATGGTCATTACCTGAGTGCGGATGCTTTCCAGTTCAGCATTGAACTGGCCGGAAATATGTTTATTAAGGTTCAGACTGTCCATTACGCCCTCCTGAATTAACCGTAACGACCGGTGATATAGTCTTCTGTTTGTTTCTTCGCGGGCTTGGTGAACAGATCGTCCGTATTGCTGAACTCAATCAACTCGCCCAGGTACATAAACGCCGTATGATCGGAACAACGTGCCGCCTGCTGCATATTGTGGGTCACGATCACCACGGTGTAATCCTGTTTCAGCTCGGTGATCAGCTCTTCAATACGCCCAGTGGATATGGGGTCCAGTGCTGAACATGGCTCATCCAGCAGCAACACTTCCGGACGAATGGCGATGCCGCGCGCAATGCACAGACGCTGCTGCTGACCACCGGAGAGAGAGTACCCGCTCTGGTGCAATTTATCTTTGGTTTCGTTCCATAATGCGGCTTTGGTCAACGCCCACTGCACGCGCTCGTCCATATCGGCGCGAGACAGCTTCTCAAACAGACGCACGCCAAAGGCGATATTGTCATAGATGGACATCGGGAACGGCGTCGGCTTCTGGAATACCATCCCCACTTTTGCGCGCAACAGCGCGATATCCTGGGTGTTGGTGAGAATATTGTCGCCATCCAGCAGAATTTCACCTTCCGCGCGCTGCTCCGGATAAAGCGAATACATTTTATTGAAGGTACGCAGTAGCGTTGATTTACCGCAGCCGGATGGCCCAATAAATGCTGTGACCTGGTTCTTCGCGATATCCAGATTGATGTTCTTCAGGGCATGGAATTTGCCGTAGTAGAAGTTCAAATCACGAACCTGAATCTTACTCGGGGCAGTTTCAACCATACTCATTTCACGCTTTTCCTCATTCGACGCCACATTCGCCGCGCCGTAACTAATTGATTTATTTATGCCTGTTGGCACACAGCTTGTAGGCCGGATAAACACAGCGCCATCCGGCAATATCTTTAGCCGTGTTTTTTCTTCGCGAAAACAACACGCGCCAGAATATTCAGCAGCAGTACGCACAGGGTAATAATCAGCACGCCCGCCCAGGCCAATTGTTGCCATTCGGCAAACGGGCTCATCGCGAATTTAAAGATGGTCACCGGCAGGTTGGCGATCGGCTGCATCATGTCGGTGCTCCAGAACTGGTTGGAGAGCGCGGTAAACAACAACGGCGCCGTTTCCCCGGCGATACGGGCAACGGCCAGCAGCACACCCGTAATAATTCCGGATATGGACGCTTTCAGCGTAATGGCAGAGATCATTTTCCATTTCGGCGTTCCCAACGCATAAGCTGCTTCGCGCAAATTATCCGGCACCAGTTTCAACATGTTCTCGGTGGTACGAATGACGATCGGCACCTGCAACAGCGCCAGCGCAATCACCCCCGCCCAACCGGAGAAGTGCTGCATCTGCGCCACTACGATGGTGTACACAAACAGCCCCACGACAATTGACGGCGCGGAAAGCAGAATGTCGTTAATAAAGCGAATGATCTCCGCCAGCCAGGATTTACGGCCATATTCCGCCAGATAGATCCCGGCCATGATCCCCAGCGGCGTACCCAATACGGTAGCCCAGAGAATCAACAATCCACTCCCCGCCAGGGCGTTCGCCAGCCCGCCGCCCGCCGTGTTCGGCGGCGGCGTCATTTCGGTAAACAGCGCCAGCGACATCCCATCGATCCCACGCGTAATGGTGGACATCAGGATCCAGACGAGCCAGAACAGGCCAAATGCCATCGTCGCCATTGAGAGCGTTAATGCGATACGGTTCTTCATGCGGCGACGCGCTTGCATCTTGCGACGGGATTCCGCGAGCTGCGCGGTGTTCTGCATATCAAGCGTAGCCATTAACGTGCTCCCTCGTTCTTCGCAAGACGCATAATCATGAACTTAGACGCCGCCAGGACGATAAAGGTGATCACAAACAGGATCAGCCCCAGCTCCATCAGCGCCGCCACGTGCAGGCCCGATTCCGCCTCAGCGAATTCGTTGGCCAGAGCGGAAGTGATGCTGTTGCCCGGCATATACAGCGACGCGCTGTCGAGTTGGTAGGTGTTGCCGATGATAAAAGTGACCGCCATCGTTTCACCCAGAGCACGTCCCAGTCCCAGCATAATGCCGCCAATGACGCCATTTTTGGTGAACGGCAGTACGATGCGCCAGATGACTTCCCAGGTAGTACAGCCGATACCATAGGCTGACTCTTTCATCATTACCGGCGTTTGCTCGAAGACGTCGCGCATAACCGCCGCAATGTAGGGGATGATCATGATGGCGAGGATGACGCCCGCCGCCAGAATGCCGATACCAAACGCCGGACCGGAGAACAGCGCGCCGACAAAAGGTATGTTGGAAAGAATATTGCCGACCGGCTCCTGGAAGTACGTCGCAAACAGCGGTGCGAAGATAAACAGCCCCCACATGCCGTACACGATACTGGGGATCGCCGCCAGCAGTTCAATGGCGATGCCGAGCGGACGCTTCAGCCAGCCTGGCGCCAGCTCGGTTAAAAACAGGGCAATGCCGAAACTGACCGGAACGGCGATCAGCAGTGCGATAAAGGAGGTCACCAGCGTGCCGTAAATGGGCACCAGCGCGCCGTAGATATCGTTTGGCGCGTCCCACTCCTTAGTCCAAAGAAATGAGAAACCAAATTTCTGAATACTTGGCCAAGAGGAGATGATCAATGAGACGATAATACCGCCCAACATCAATAGCACAATCAGCGCAGCCAGTTTTACCAGCGCGCTGAAAATCATGTCGCCTTTTTTACCCGGCGGGTTAAAAGCAGGCTTGGTTGCAGCCATAAATCACTCTTTAAGTTAAACGCGTTTACGAAGTTGCCGGATGGCGCTGCGCTTATCCGGCCTACAGTCAGCACCGTAGGGCGGGTTAGCGTAAGCGTCTCCCGCCATTTTCGTCAGAATACTAAATTAATACAATGCGTTACCGTTGCTGTCTTTTATACTGGTTTTCCAGGCGGTACGAACCTGCTCAACGACGTTATCCGGCAGGCTGGCGTAATCCAGATCATTCGCCTGCTTAGCGCCATTTTTGTAGGCCCAGTCGAAGAACTTCAACACTTCAGCGCCCTGCTCAGGTTTCTTCTGCGCTTTATGAACCAGGATAAAGGTGGTAGAGGTAATTGGCCACACATCGTCACCCTTCTGGTTGGTCAGATCCTGCGCGAAGGTTTTGCTCCAGTCTGCGCCTTTCGCCGCATTAGAGAAGCTCTCTTCCGTCGGGCTTACCGGGTTGCCATCAGCAGAAATCAGTTTGGTGTAGGCCAGATTGTTCTGCTTGGCATACGCATACTCAACGTAGCCAATAGCGCCTGGCAGACGCTGTACAAATGCCGCGATGCCATCGTTGCCTTTACCGCCCAGACCGGTTGGCCAGTTCACGGTAGAACCCGCGCCCACTTTCGACTTCCACTCGTCGTTGACTTTTGCCAGGTAACTGGTGAAAACGAAGGAGGTGCCGGAACCGTCAGCGCGACGCACCACAGCGATATTCTGCGAAGGTAGCTTCACGCCCGGGTTCAGCTTGGTGATGGCTTCATCATCCCACTTTTTGATTTTACCGAGGTAGATATCGCCCAGAGTTTTACCGTCCAGCACCAGTTCGCCGGATTTGAGGCCTGGAATATTCACCGCCAGCACCACGCCGCCAATGACGGTCGGAAACTGGAAGAGTCCTTCCTGATTCAGTTTTTCATCAGACAGCGGCGCATCGGACGCACCAAAATCAACGGTATTCGCGGTAATTTGTTTCACGCCGCCGGAAGAACCTATCCCCTGGTAATTGACTTTGTTACCGGTTTCTTTCTGGTAGGTATCCGCCCATTTGGCATACACCGGCGCAGGAAACGTTGCACCGGCACCTGTCAGGCTTGCTGCTGCAAAGGCAGAGAACGCGCTCATCGATAAGGTCGCGGCGACAACAGTTGCGACAGTGGTACGCATAACTTTCATAATGTCTCCTGCACGGTTTCGGTAAATCATTGTTTGAGTTGTTACGATGAGCAAAATAGGACAAACAGGTGACAGTTAAATGTACGAAATATGACAGTTTTATGACTGTAAAGATTATCCCTAAGAAAGGATAAAAATAGCATTAACTATCAAAAAGATAAAAAAACAACATAATGACTTTTTACAGAAAGATTGCCTTTCCGTGAAACGACAAAAGTTGAGTTTTTCCACGACAACCCGCATCCTGGTCGTAAACCACCATTTCCCCTTTCATGGAAATAGTCGCATCTGGCTGGGATCATTACCCGATCGGGTTTTAGGAAAAATTATTGATTCAAATGAGTCTTGTCATGTGAGTCAGTAACGCAAGACGCCGGATTTATCTTCCGGCGTCTGTTTTATTTCGCTAACATTCTTTAGAGATGTTCGCCATTACTGGCTATAACGCGTTGATACCAGGCAAATGATTTTTTACGGCTGCGCTTAAGCGTACCTTTGCCTTCATTATCTTTATCAACATAGATAAAGCCATAGCGTTTTTTCATCTCGCCTGTTCCCGCGGAAATGAGGTCAATACACCCCCAGGGCGTATATCCCATCAAATCTACGCCATCTTCCACTACCGCTTTTTTCATCTCTGCAATGTGGGCAGAAAGATAGTCGATGCGGTACTGGTCGTTAACTGAACCATCGCTCTCTAACACATCGTTCGCGCCGAAACCATTTTCTACAATAAATAATGGCAGTTGATAATGGTCGTAGAACCAGTTCAGTGAATAACGCAGGCCCACCGGATCAATTTGCCAGCCCCAATCCGATTTCTGTACATATGGATTAGAAACCAGGCTGGTCGTTTCATTATAATCCAGTAGCGGATTTTCAACGGTAGCTTTAGTCGCGAACGACATATAATAGCTGAAGCCGATATAGTCAACGCATCCCTGAGTCAGCGCCTGGCGATCTTCTTCGGTAATATCCAGCACAAAACCGCGGCGTTCAAAATAGTTCAGCAGATGCTGTGGATATTTGCCACGTACATGGACATCTGTAAACCAGTAGCGGCGATGCATGGCGTTCATCGCCATCATCATATCATTAGGCTCGCAAGTCAGCGGGTAAATAGGGCACATTGCGATCATACAGCCAACCTGGAGAGCAGGATTGATTTCATGCGCGACTTTCGCCGCAATAGCGCTGGCGACCAGTTCGTAATGCGCAGCCTGGTACATAACCGGCTCACGGTCTTCACCTGGCCTGAATTTCAGGCCGGAATTAGTAAACGGCGCGAAATCTTCGTGAAAGTTAGCCTGATTATTGATCTCGTTGAACGTCATCCAGTACTTTACTTTGTGCTGGTAGCGAGTAAAAACCACGCTGGCGAAACGGACAAAGAATTCAATCAACTTACGATTACGCCAGCCGCCATATTGGGTAACCAGGTGATAAGGCATCTCGAAATGAGAAAGCGTAATAACGGGCTCAATTCCCAGTTTCAAACACTCATCGAAGAGATCATCATAAAAAGCCAGCCCCGCTTCATTCGGCGTTAACTCATCGCCATTGGGGAAAATACGCGTCCATGCAATTGATGTGCGAAAGCATTTATATCCCATCTCGGCAAATAGTTGCAAATCGTCTTTATAGCGATGGTAAAAATCAATGGCTTCGTGGTTAGGGTAGTTTTTTCCTGATAACACGCCATCAGTAATTTCGCGCGGTACGCCATGTGCGCCCGCCGTCATCACATCAGCCACGCTAACGCCTTTTCCTCCTTCCTGCCAGCCGCCTTCCAACTGATGCGCGGCAACAGCGCCGCCCCATAAAAACCCGGCTTTAAATTGCATTGTATTCTCCATAATTTTAATCACAGATAAGCGATTTTGTTTGCTGATTAAAATGGTAAACTGCGCCAATCAGACCGGCATCATTACCGGTACTGACACTATTGATATATTTCTCGATACCAAACCAATAAAGATTCTCTTTAAGTTTTTCAATGAAACCAGGCCTCTCAACAATGCCGCCGCCGATAAATATGACTTGAGGGTCAAAGATATTGACGAGGTTATAAAGCCCAGTACCGAGATCATTGAAGAACTCGCTAACCAAACGTTGGCATACTGTATTACCAGCCTCGTAACGATCGAAAATCTCTTCACCTGTCACGTCTTCCAGCTTTTTGCCAAAATAATCTGCGTAGCGAAAACGTAAGACACGAAGCGTACAATTTTCATTCATTGAAGAGTGTTGAATACTTTGGATTCCTGGCCTGGTTGTTTGCATGTAACCAAATTCTCCCGCTTTGAAGCTGGCACCATGAACCAGCGCGTTATTGCAGAAAATTGCCCCACCAATACCTGTACCAATGGTGAGTACCAGGAAATTACGCATATTTCTGGCTTTACCCTGCCACCGTTCGGCTAACAATACGCAGTTGGCATCGTTTTCTACCGTAACGGGGAGACCACGTCGCTCCTCCAGCCAGTTTTTCAGATGGAAGCGATCAAATTTTCGAATCGCGCCTCCCATTTCAATAAAACCAGATTCTGGATTGACATAGCCCGGAGCGCTTATCGCTATGCCATTGCAATCAGGATGAATATCTATCCAGGCCATCATCGCATTCAGAATCTGATCGCCATCACTGTCGATAATCTGTCTTTTATTTTTTTCCAGGAATTTTCCATTCTGATTCACAATCGCCATTTTTAACGCTGTGCCGCCAATATCAAATGCAGCTAGTTTCATATTCATCTCCTGAGAGAAGCAGCAGAATCAATAATTTTCTAAAATAAGTTACGAACATTACCACCAAACCTCAGCCTGAACCCCTATCATGAATTGATCTTTACTGTTATCATTGAATCTAAAATTGGATAGCTCATTATTGAGAATGTCTATATAAGTACCATAGAAGCGAATTTCTGGTCTTGAATTAAGTAAACTGGGTCCAACTTTTAGCGCATGATAAAGTGTAGCTTTATATGCAGACTCCTTAGCATCTGTGCCATTACTGGTAGTATTCTTCTGTACAAACCAGCCTAATTCGACCCCTGATTCGTTATAGGTATTCCAAATCCAGGCGGGACGAATAACGGTTCGCAGGCTACTAAAATCACTATGGGCTCCTGTCTCATAGCTGTAAATATCTTCACCATGAGCGCCCACGATTGCATTAGCCATAATAATACGATCGGCCAGATATAATTCTCCCTGAGATATCAATCGCCATGCAATACCATTTGAGTGATCGCCATAGTAGTAACGTCCTGATGATATAGAGTCACTGGAACCTGTAAATTCAGCAAAGCTACTGGCATATGAGTTATTCGCAACCTGAAGAGTAAACTCATTAAAACCATCCTTAGGTAGTTCCTGGCGTACAATAGCAGTAGCCATCCATGTATCTTTGAGCTTAAAAAATGAATTGTTATCCTCATTTCTCTCCTGTTCATCGGTTTTATTCGCAAAAGCATATTTACCCATGACAGAGAAAGAGCTTTTATCCCAAAGAGGAATATTACGGTAGCGAATATCTATTGAGTTGGTGTTCATTTGCGTAGTTCTGGAAAAGTCCCGTGAATAAACATCAACATCATCACGGCTGAGCGATATATCCAATTGTCCTTTGCCAATAACCCAATTTTGGATACCTATCCCGGCAGCAACATCTGTAGTGAGTTGCTTCCAGTCAAGCATCTGAACCTCATACTCAGGTAATTTATGCTTCCCGACCCAAAAATCGGCTTCCGGAGCAAAGGGTAAAAATCCACGTGTTGTGAGAAAAATATCACTAAACTGCATGATATTTTCATTATCACTATCGCCAAACCATGCGTCGTTATATTGCTCCCCAACATTTCCATCATAGGTCACAATCGCATTCGCTGTTTTTCCATCCTGGTTATAAACACGTTGATTTAGCGTAAGGTCAAACCAGCCGCTCATTTCGTTACCAAAACGCCCCAATGAGCCTGCAGCATAGGTTTGTGGTGAACCATGATTTGATGTCCCCCATCCTGAACGGAAATACCCTTGATAACTAAAGCCAATATCATCCTTAATAAATCGGCTGATATCCTTCATTGTTACATTTTGAACTGTTGTTTTATCTCCTTGTGTATTGCTTAATACAACCTGTTGTTCGGGTTTAATCTTTATAGATGATATCCGTTTATTATCCTTTAACGGAATTCCCGTTTTATCTGTATCTCGCTGCCTTTCAGTTTGTTGTAGGCTAACTTCCATCGCCGCCATTTTATTTTTATAGATAGATAACTGTGATTGTGTCTCCTGAAGTTCTTTTTTATTGGCAGATAACTCAGCCTCCAGCAATTGAAGGCGTTGTTCAACAGTTAAATTTGCAGCTAGCGTTAAGGTAGGGAACAAAGCTGCTAGCACAGAAATAGCTAACAGGTTGATCTTCAATTTACTTGAATACATATAATACCTGATATTTTTATAGTTAAAATATGTCAGAGGCTAATAATTAATTTGCCATTTCCTTTCGTAGATCAACAAGTTCGCGAGCTAAATCCTGACATAACATTGCTGTCATCAGATGATCCTGGGCATGGACCAATATAAGATTTACCGTTACTTTTCCAGTCCCTTCATCCAAACCGATTAATGCTGTCTGGATTTTATGTGCTTCACGGCACGCCGCTTCTGAACTAAGCATTAATGAATTAGCGGTATCCCATTCTTTACGACGAGAAGCGGCGATAGCTTCCATAGCATCAGAGCGGGCCTGGCCTGCATAAATAAGTAATTCCATCACGGTACTTTCATCGGCAAACATATTAAGTCCTTAATTAATCAGTTGTAGCCATGTTATTAACTTTGTTTGAAGCAATCACAAATGGCAGATAAAGCAATGTAGAGACAGCCAAACACAGCAAACCTACAAATAATGCTAACCAGTTACCCCCTGTACCGAAGAAAGCAATGAGAGGACCAGGAGTAGTCCAGGGGACAGCATAGGCAATGGGTGGAATAATTTTCATACTGATAAAGAACCAGGCGATCAGCGAATTAATAAACGGTGCTAAAATAAATGGAATAACTAAAATAGGGTTTAATACAATAGGTAAACCGAACATTACCGGCTCATTAATGTTAAATAATCCAGGAACAAAGGTCATTTTAGCAAGGTCACGATACTCTTTGCGGCGTGAGGCAATTAAGATAGCAATCAGTAAACCCAACGTCATGCCAGACCCACCACAATTCGCAAAAGCATCATTTATACCGCCCCATGTTATCGGGTATGGTGTACCCCATGTTGTACCATGCGATGCTGCGTATGAAAGGTTCTCAAGGTTTGCCTCAGAAAAAATAGTCTCACGGATAGCCGCTACAGTATTAGGTCCATGTATGCCCAGAACCCATAAAAAATTCGACAACAAACCTAAAACTAATACGGTAACTATATTGGTACCCATATCTTTAAGCGGTGCCTGAATAAGCATATAGATCAGATCATTCAAGCCATTTGGTGATATACGGGTTAACAAGTAGTTGATAACAGAAAAGAACACCATCACAAAAAAGATAGGAATAAGCACCTTGAACGATCGGGAAACCGCTGGTGGTACTGCGGGCGGCATTGATATCGTCACTTTAGGGTTACGTGCAAGACGGCAGAAAAATTCACTGGAAATAATGGCAACAATGATTGCAACAAATAGTCCCTGCGGACCAAGGTATTTGGTTGTCAGATACGCCTGGCTACCGATCATCGTATAAGGTGTATATACAATAAAAAATGCAGCGATTGCAGTTAAGCCACAAAGTAAATCATCTTGCTGATAGCTTATGGCTATATTCCTTGCCACCAGGAAAGCGATCAATATAGCCATAATATTGACAGATCCATTAACCACGGGTGTAAATATTTGTTGCGCATCAGATAAATGAGGAAAGAAAGCCTGTAAATGTAAAATACTTGCTATAAATCCATCTGGTGATAATACGGCAAAGTTGATTAAAATGACTAATGAACTTGCCATAATAATAGGAAAAGAGAGAATAAATGCATCACGAATTGCTGACACATGAATTTGTGAATTCAGTTTTATTGCGATCGGGACAAGGATCTTCTCCATGCCACGTTCAAACGTATCCATAAAACTCATAATAAACCCTTTAGTACTCTTGAAATAACATAGGTGTTCGGAATGAAATAGCCGTACACCTGTGGAAAGAATTAAATATTGTTAGTTAAAACCATATTATTTATTAATGAGTGATAAAGCTTTTTCTAAAACTGACTTTCCATCCATTTGGCCATAAAGTTTCATATCGATGACATCAACTGGCGTATTTCCTTGTGCTGCGTCTTCGATCTCTTTTTTCTGGAAACGAACTTGCGGACCAAGCAAAACTACATCGGCCTCATTCTTTTTAATTTTTTCTTTAGCTTCTGAAATAGACATTGCATTTATATTAACTTCAGTATTAGTAGATTCGGCATACGCTTGCATACGTTTAACTAACATGCTTGTTGACATTCCGGCGGCACAAACGAGCAATATATTTTTCATTTTTTTCTCTTACCTTATAGTGTAACGATGTAGTAAGGAATTTAATGAGAGTGTATCATTGTAACTGTAGCCTGAATCACATTTAATCAACCCCAAGAGGTTCACTTAAGGAAGTAAAAATGAACAACTTCTCATAAAAAACAAGCTGTATTTCTATAACTCTTTGTAAAATAATATTATTATAGAGGTTCATAAGTGGTATATAAAAATATTGTTAATCTACTTAAAATGAAAATAAATAGTCCTGTATATAATATTGGAGATCTTTTACCTTCAGAGAAAGAACTCGCTGAACTATACCATGTCTCCAGAAACACGCTTCGAAAAGCGTTAAAGCATCTGGAGGATATAGGGCTTATAGAAAGAAAACATGGTTCAGGCACCTGGATTAGAAATAAGCACTTCCAGTCATCTTTGACACATTTGGACAGCTTCACAGAAATTGCGTTGAATGAAGGAAAAAAACCGACAAGTCAGCTACTTAAATTTGAATTACAAGCAGCTTCAGAAGAGATCGCGAACGGGTTGCAACTTCAGAATGGCGATCCTGTCCATTATGCCAAGCGTCTTCGTTTCATTGATAATATTGCCGTACAATTAGAAGAAACCTGGCTTTCGGCAACAAGATTCCCAGATCTGACCATTTCGCATATGAGAAAGTCTAAATTCTCTTACATCGAAAACGATTGTGGTGTTAAAATTGATGGGTGTTATGAATCAATCATGCCGACAAAGCCATCCCCTGAATTAGCCCATCTTTTATTGGTTAGCCCCAATGATCCAATAATAAAAATGTATACACAGGCTATTGATGATAATCATCAGCCTATTGACTATTCAATTCTTTATACTAATACCTTCGAATTTCAGGTGAAGTATTATATTCCGCGTCATCGTAATTAATGGAGGTAATTTGAAAAGGAGTATAAAAATAAAAGTCCGGTATGCTTTTATTTGCATAACCGGACTTTATATTCATTTTAGCGTTAGCAGGCTAACATATGATGCTTTGCCAAAATTGCTGTTATTCCACCGTTACCGATTTTGCCAGGTTACGCGGCTGATCCACGTCAGTACCTTTAATCAGCGCCACGTGATACGCCAGCAACTGTAGCGGAACAGTATAGAAAATAGGCGCAATGACCTCTTCCACATGCGGCATCTCAATGATGTGCATGTTGTCGCTGCTGACGAAACCCGCATCCTGATCGGCGAAGACATAAAGCTGACCGCCGCGGGCGCGAACTTCTTCGATGTTGGATTTCAGTTTCTCCAGCAGTTCATTGTTCGGCGCCACCACAATAACCGGCATATCAGCGTCAATCAGTGCCAGCGGACCGTGTTTCAGCTCGCCTGCCGCATAAGCTTCAGCATGAATATAAGAGATCTCTTTCAGCTTCAGCGCGCCTTCGAGTGCGATGGGATATTGATCGCCACGACCGAGGAACAGCGCGTGATGCTTGTCGGAGAAATCTTCTGCCAGCGCTTCGATGCGTTTGTCCTGCGACAGCATCTGCTCAATACGGCTCGGCAGCGCCTGTAGGCCATGAACGATATCATGCTCAATGGACGCATCCAGACCTTTCAGACGCGCCAGTTTCGCCACCAGCATCAGCAAAACGGTCAGTTGGGTGGTAAACGCCTTTGTAGAGGCAACGCCGATTTCCGTCCCGGCGTTGGTCATCATCGCCAGATCGGATTCACGCACCAGAGAAGAGCCAGGGACGTTACAAATGGCGAGCGATCCGAGGTAGCCCAATTCTTTGGACAGACGCAGGCCCGCTAAGGTATCTGCCGTTTCGCCAGACTGGGAAAGCGTGATCATCAGGCTGTTACGGCGCACCGCAGATTTGCGATAGCGAAATTCCGAGGCAATTTCCACGTCACACGGAATGCCTGCCAGCGCTTCAAACCAGTAGCGAGAGACCATCCCGGAGTTGTACGACGTCCCGCAGGCAATAATCTGGATATGTTCAACCTGAGACAGCAGTTCGTTGGCTTTCGGCCCCAGCTCGCTTAAATCTACCTCACCGTGGCTGATACGCCCGGTCAGGGTATTTTTAATCGCATTCGGCTGTTCGTAAATCTCTTTCTGCATGTAATGGCGGTAAATGCCTTTATCGCCTGCATCGTATTGCAGATTGGACTCGATATCCTGACGTTTCACTTCTGCGCCGGATTTGTCAAAGATGGAGACCGTACGGCGTGTTACTTCCGCAATATCGCCCTCTTCCAGGAAGATAAAACGGCGGGTGACAGGCAGCAGGGCCAACTGATCGGAAGCGATAAAGTTTTCGCCCATGCCCAGACCGATAACCAGAGGGCTACCTGAACGAGCAGCCAGCAGCGTATCCGGATGGCGGGTATCCATGATCACCGTGCCATATGCGCCACGCAGTTGCGGGATCGTACGCAGCACCGCTTCACGTAGAGTACCGCCTTGTTTCAGCTCCCAGTGCACTAAGTGAGCAATCACTTCGGTATCGGTTTCAGAAACGAAGGTATAACCCCGCGCTTTCAGCGCTTCGCGCAACGGTTCATGGTTTTCGATGATGCCATTATGCACCACCACAATGTGTTCAGAAACATGCGGATGCGCGTTTGCTTCTGAAGGTTCGCCGTGCGTTGCCCAACGCGTGTGGGCAATCCCCGTCCCGCCGTGCAGCGGATGTTCTTCCGCGGCCTGAGACAGCATTTGTACTTTACCGAGACGGCGCAGACGGGTCATGTGCCCTTGCGCATCCACCACGGCCAGGCCGGCCGAGTCGTAACCACGGTATTCCAGACGACGTAAACCTTCGAGAAGGATTTCAGCTACATCACGCTGCGCGATAGCGCCAACAATTCCACACATAATTTAATTTCCTGATTATGGCATTACGCCATGCGTTGTCGCTGACCTGTATGCCCGTATGTTCGGGCACCCCGAGCCTTGTAGAGAGTGGGGTTATTGTTATAAGTACTGCGTATTGGCGGGCGATATATTTTTACCGCCTCATGCCATGTCTGCCGGATGGCGCTGACGCTTATCCGGCCTACAAAATCATTTTTTCTTTACCGGACGCTGCCAGCCCTGTTTGTGCACCTGTGGTACGCGGCTTAGTACCAGTTCATTATCGGCAATGTCGCGGGTGACGGTTGTGCCTGCGGCAATAGTCGCCCCTTTACCAACAGTAACAGGCGCCACCAGTTGAGTATCGGAGCCGACAAAAACATCATCGCCAATAACCGTTTTGAATTTGTTCGCGCCATCGTAATTACAGGTGATGGTCCCCGCGCCGATATTCACGTTGTCGCCAATATCCGCATCGCCCAGGTAGGTCAGATGACCAGCTTTAGAACCTTTGCCGAGGCGCGCTTTTTTCATTTCAACGAAGTTGCCGACGTGAGCGCCCGCTAACAACTCAGCGCCAGGACGCAGGCGGGCGAACGGACCGATGGTACAGGCCGGCTCTAAGCGTGCGTTTTCCACCACGCTATAGGGGCTGATTTCACAGTCATCACCAATCTCGCTGTTTTTGATAATGCAGCCCGCGCCAATCCTCACCCGATGACCAAGCGTCACGTTACCTTCGATAATAACGTTAGTGTCAATTTCCACATCGCGCCCGTGAGCCAGATTACCGCGCAGATCAAAACGTGCCGGATCACGCAGCATCACTCCTGCCAGCAGCAGTTTCTCTGCCTGCTCGGCCTGGTAAATACGCTCCAGACGAGAAAGCTGCAGACGGTTATTCACCCCGTCAGTTTCACTGATGCGGGCCGGATGCACCGCGGCGATTTCCCGCCCTTCATGATAAGCCAGCGCAATGATATCAGTGATGTAATATTCACCTTGCGCATTATTGTTAGTCAGCTTAGCCAACCAGCGTTTCATGTCCGCGCCGTTGGCGATCAGAATACCGGTGTTAATTTCCTGGATCTGACGCTGTTCATCAGTGGCGTCTTTGTGTTCAACGATGCCGGTCACTTTACCGTTTTCGCGCGTAATACGACCATAGCCGCTCGGATCGTCCAGCTTCACGGTTAATAACCCAATACCGCCCTGTGGTTTTGCATCACGCAAGCGCTGTAAGGTTTCAACCGAAATCAGCGGCACGTCGCCGTAAAGCATTAAAATATCTTCATCGTCGCTAAAGAAGGGCGCGGCCTGCTGCATCGCATGACCTGTTCCCAACTGTTCCGCCTGAAGCACCCAGTTCAGGTTATCGTTTTTCAGCGTCTGTTTAAGCAGATCGCCACCATGGCCGTAGACCAGATGTACCTGTGAGGCGCCTAATTCATTAGCAGCATCAATAACATGCTGCACCATTGCTTTACCTGCAAGCGTGTGCAGCACTTTAGGAATATCGGAATACATGCGCGTGCCTTTACCTGCGGCAAGGATCACTACGCTCATAGCACTGTTTAACATACGCATCCTGACTGTAATTTGAGAACGAATTTATACCGTTTCACTTTGAAAATACTACATTTTTTTCATCGTGAAATGGAAGGAGGATAAAACGCTCAATCGCGGGGTTCCTCCGACGGTGATAGCAATATTTTCGACCATTGGCGCGGTATTTGTCTTGTGAAAAGTCGCGCTATACCTTGATTAAAGCGTTAGGGTGATGTTTTTGCTATTTTTTTGAGCCATGAAGTAAGATGCGGCATGGGACATAAACGACAGGTAAAAAAAAACCAGTCCGCAATCAGACTGGTTTTATGCTTTCAAGCCGGTGTTACATCGCTTTTTTGGTCAACTCGATAACGCGCAGTTTAGCGATCGCTTTGGCCAGTTCCGCAGACGCCTGAGCGTAATCCACGTCACCGTGCGAGCTCTTAATGTGCTCTTCGGCTTTACGCTTCGCTTCCAGGGCTCGCGCTTCGTCGAGATCCTGACCGCGAATCGCGGTATCCGCCAGAACGGTCACGGTGCCAGGCTGCACTTCCAGAATGCCGCCGGACAGATAGATAAACTCTTCATGACCGTGCTGCTTAACGATGCGAATCATACCAGGCTTAATGGCGGTGAGCAGCGGCGCGTGCCCCGGGTAAATCCCCAGCTCGCCTTCGCTACCCGTAACCTGGATTTTCTCGACCAGACCGGAGAACATTTGTTGCTCCGCGCTGACGACATCCAGGTGGTAAGTCATTGCCATATCACCCTCCGATTAAGGCGTTAAAGTTTTTTGGCTTTTTCCACGGCTTCGTCGATGGAACCGACCATGTAGAACGCCTGCTCCGGCAGGTGATCGTATTCGCCTTCCATGATGCCTTTAAAACCACGGATGGTGTCTTTCAGGGAGACGTATTTGCCCGGAGAACCGGTAAATACTTCCGCCACGAAGAACGGCTGGGACAGGAAGCGCTGGATCTTACGAGCACGCGCTACCACCAGTTTATCTTCTTCAGACAGTTCATCCATACCCAGGATGGCGATGATGTCTTTCAGTTCCTGATAACGCTGCAGGATGGACTGAACGCCACGCGCGGTGTCGTAGTGTTCCTGACCTACCACCAGCGGGTCTAACTGACGGCTGGTGGAGTCCAGCGGGTCAACGGCCGGATAGATACCCAAGGATGCGATCTGACGGCTCAGTACCACGGTGGCATCTAAGTGCGCAAAGGTGGTGGCTGGGGATGGGTCAGTCAAGTCATCCGCCGGTACGTATACCGCCTGTACGGAGGTGATAGAACCGGTCTTGGTGGAGGTGATACGTTCCTGCAGAACGCCCATCTCTTCCGCCAGCGTCGGCTGATAACCTACCGCGGAAGGCATACGACCCAGCAGTGCGGATACTTCCGTACCGGCCAGGGTGTAACGATAGATGTTATCGACGAACAGCAGAACATCACGACCTTCGTCACGGAATTTTTCCGCCATGGTCAGGCCGGTCAATGCAACGCGCAGACGGTTTCCCGGCGGCTCGTTCATCTGACCATACACCAGGGATACTTTATCGATAACGTTGGAGTCGGTCATTTCGTGGTAGAAGTCGTTACCCTCACGAGTACGTTCACCTACGCCCGCAAACACGGAGTAACCGGAGTGCTCGATCGCGATGTTACGGATAAGCTCCATCATGTTTACGGTTTTACCTACACCCGCGCCACCGAACAGACCGACTTTACCGCCCTTCGCGAACGGACACATCAGGTCGATAACTTTGATACCGGTTTCCAGCAGTTCCTGAGAGTTTGACAACTCTTCGTAGGACGGCGCAGCGCGGTGAATCGCCCAACGCTCTTCTTCGCCGATCTCGCCTTTCATATCGACCGGTTCGCCCAGGACGTTCATGATACGACCCAGCGTAGCTTTACCTACCGGGACTTCGATCGGGTGTTCGAGATCTTTTACATCCAGACCGCGACGCAGACCGTCAGAAGACCCCATCGCGATGGTACGTACGATACCGCCGCCAAGCTGCTGCTGAACTTCCAGCACCAGCTTCTCATTACCATTCTGCACCTCAAGAGCATCGTACACGCGTGGTACGGCATCCTGAGGGAACTCGACGTCGACCACGGCGCCGATTACCTGGACAATCTTTCCAGTAGCCATCTTAAATCCTCTACGAAATAACCTGGTTAAACCGCGGCGGCCCCCGAGACGATCTCGGTGAGTTCCTGAGTAATGCTGGCCTGACGAGCTTTGTTGTATACCAACTGCAGCTCTTTAATCAGGCTGCCGCCATTATCGGTTGCGGCTTTCATCGCCACCATTCGTGCGGCCTGCTCGCTGGCCAGGTTTTCTACCACGCCCTGATAAACCTGAGACTCCACATAACGACGCAGGAGAGTATCCAGCAGCGCTTTCGGGTCTGGCTCATACAGGTAATCCCAGGCCTTACGCTTCAGATCATCATCTTCTGACGCCGGCAGCGGCAGCAGTTGAGTGATCGTCGGCACCTGAGACATGGTGTTAATAAATTTGTTGCTGACAATGTAAAGCTTGTCCAGACGGCCTTCGTCGTAGGCCTGCAACATCACTTTAACCGGACCGATCAGTTCGGACAGAGAAGGGTTATCCCCCATACCTGTCACCTGAGCGACAACGTTGCCGCCTACGGAATTAAAGAATGACACGCCCTTAGAGCCGATCATTGCGAGTTCGCACTGAACGCCTTTATCGGACCATGCCTTCATATCCGCCAGCAGCTTTTTGAACAGGTTAATGTTCAAGCCGCCGCACAAACCACGGTCGGTCGACACTACCAGGTAGCCCACGCGTTTAACGTCGCGCTCTTCCAGGTAGGGGTGCTTATATTCCAGATTACCGTTCGCAAGGTGACCAATCACTTTGCGCATGGTCTCTGCATAAGGACGGCTGGCCGCCATGCGATCCTGCGATTTACGCATTTTGGAAGCGGCGACCATCTCCATCGCTTTAGTGATCTTTTGCGTGTTCTGGACGCTTGCGATCTTACTACGTATCTCTTTTGCGCCGGCCATGAGCTTCTCCTCAATGCCTTGCGGCCTGCCCTAAGGCAAGCCGCCAGACGTTACCAGGACTGGGTTGCTTTGAAGGAATCGAGGATGCCTTTCAGCTTGCCTTCGATTTCGTCGTTATAGCCACCGGACTGGTTGATCTCTTGCATCAGCGGAGCGTGATCACGGTCGACGTAAGCCAGCAGTGCGGCTTCGAAGCTACCGATTTTCGCCAGTTCGACATCCGCCAGATAACCACGTTCTGCTGCGAACAGAACCAGAGACTGCTGCGCGACGGACATCGGCGCATACTGTTTCTGTTTCAGCAGCTCGGTCACTTTCTGACCGTGGTCAAGCTGTTTACGGGTGGCATCGTCAAGGTCGGATGCAAACTGAGAGAATGCCGCCAGTTCACGATACTGCGCCAGCGCGGTACGAATACCACCGGACAGTTTTTTCATGATCTTGGTCTGGGCTGCGCCACCTACACGGGATACCGAGATACCCGGGTTAACCGCAGGACGAATACCGGCGTTAAACAGGTTAGATTCCAGGAAGATCTGACCATCGGTAATCGAAATTACGTTGGTCGGAACGAACGCGGAAACGTCACCTGCCTGCGTTTCGATAATCGGCAGCGCGGTCAGTGAACCGGTTTTCCCTTTCACTTCACCTTTGGTGAAGGCGTCGACGTAGTCGGCGTTAACACGCGCAGCACGCTCCAGCAGACGAGAGTGGAGGTAGAATACGTCGCCCGGGAATGCTTCACGTCCAGGCGGACGGCGGAGCAGCAGGGAGATCTGACGGTAGGCCACAGCCTGTTTGGACAGGTCATCGTAAATGATCAGCGCATCTTCGCCGCGGTCACGGAAGTATTCGCCCATTGCGCAACCGGCATACGGCGCCAGGTATTGCAGCGCAGCGGATTCAGACGCGGTCGCCACCACAACAATGGTGTTAGCCAGCGCGCCGTGTTCTTCCAGTTTACGCACCACGTTAGAGATAGTGGACGCTTTCTGGCCGATAGCGACATAGATACATTTAATGCCGGAGTCGCGCTGGTTGATGATGGCGTCGATAGCCAGCGCGGTTTTACCGGTCTGACGGTCGCCGATAATCAGTTCACGCTGACCACGACCGATTGGGATCATGGAGTCAACGGCTTTATAACCGGTCTGCACCGGCTGATCGACAGACTGACGATCGATAACGCCTGGCGCGATAGCTTCAACGGCAGAGAAGCCGTCATTATCAACCGGACCTTTACCGTCGATTG
Source organism: Salmonella enterica subsp. houtenae serovar Houten (assembly GCA_900478215.1). Lineage (NCBI taxonomy): Bacteria > Pseudomonadati > Pseudomonadota > Gammaproteobacteria > Enterobacterales > Enterobacteriaceae > Salmonella > Salmonella enterica. Next base: position 4,595,284 of record LS483478.1, on the reverse strand, counting down.
GCGCACCCAGGGTGTTTACCACACGTCCCAGCAGACCACGGCCAACCGGAACTTCCAGGATACGACCCGTACATTTAACTTTCATGCCTTCGGCAAGGTCAGCGTACGGCCCCATGACTACCGCACCCACAGAGTCGCGCTCCAGGTTCAGTGCGATAGCGTAACGGTTCCCCGGCAGGGAGATCATTTCACCCTGCATACAATCGGCCAGGCCGTGAATGCGGATAACACCGTCACTTACAGAAACAATAGTACCTTCGTTGTGAGCTTCACTCACAACATTGAACTGAGCAATGCGCTGCTTGATCAGTTCGCTGATTTCGGTGGAATTCAGTTGCATGCTCCAGTCCCCTTAAGACTGCAAGACGTCTGCAAGGCGCTCAAGACGGCCGCGTACGCTGCCATCAATGACCATATCACCCGCCCGGATGATAACGCCTGCCATTACAGACTTATCGATTTTGCAATTCAGCTTCACTTTGCGTGACAGACGTTTTTCCATCGCGGCGCTGATTTTCGAAAGCTGTTCTTCACTCAATGCGGTTGCCGACGTAACTTCTACCTCGGAGGTAGCTTCACTGGCGGCACGCAGGTGAATAAACTGCTCCAGAACATCCGGGAGCGCGTTCAGACGATTATTTTCAGCCATCACCCGAATCAGGTTCTGGCCATTTTCGTCTAACTGCTCACCGCAGACTGCGATAAACGACTCAGCGAGCGTTTCCGGCGCCAGCGCGCCAGAGAGAAGCTCTGCCATTTGTTCGTTCTTGGTTACCTCGGCGGCAAACGCCAGCATATCCTGCCAGCGCTCTACACTTTGGTGTTCAACGGCAAAGTCAAAAGCTGCTTTGGCGTAGGGGCGAGCTACCGTAACAAATTCAGACATCAGCCCCTCCCTCCTTACAGTTCAGCGACAAGTTTATCCACGATGTCGCTGTTAGCAGCTTCATCCACGGAACGTTCGATGATCTTCTCGGCGCCAGCAACAGCCAGGATAGCAACTTGCTTACGCAGCTCTTCACGGGCGCGTTTACGCTCGGCTTCAATTTCCGCCTGCGCCTGCGCCACGATTTTAGTACGTTCCTGCTCTGCTTCAGTTTTGGCTTCGTCCAGGATCTGAGCACGGCGTTTGTTTGCCTGCTCGATGATTACCTGAGCTTCCGCTTTCGCTTTTTTCAGCTGGTCGGTCGCGCTGGCCTTTGCAAGGTCAAGATCCTTATGTGCTCGTTCAGCAGAAGCAAGACCGTCAGCAATTTCTTTCTGACGTTTCTCGATGGCAGCCATTAACGGCGGCCATACGTACTTCATGCAAAACCAGACAAAGAGAATAAACGCGATGGCCTGGCCGAGGATTGTTGCGTTAAGATTCACAGCACAATGCCTCTATCTAGTTAACCTTCTGATATTGCTCTTAATTCAAGCAACGCTTACTACGCGACAGCGAACATCACGTACAGACCCAGACCTACAGCGATCATCGGGATAGCATCCACCAGACCCATAACGATAAAGAACTGAGTACGCAGCAGAGGAATCAGATCAGGTTGACGCGCCGCGCCTTCCAGGAATTTACCCCCGAGGATGCCGATACCGATCGCAGCACCGATTGCCGCCAGACCCATCATCACAGCGGCAGCCATGTACAGCAGATCCATATTCAGGTTTTCCATGACAGTCTCCAGTTTGTTTCAGTTAAAACGTAGTAGTGTTGGTAAATTAATGCTCTTCGGACGCCATCGACAGATAGACAATCGTCAGAACCATGAAAATGAAGGCTTGCAGCGTAATAATCAGGATGTGGAAAATGGCCCACGGCACATTCAGAATCCACTGTGACCACCACGGCAACAGACCAGCAATCAGAATGAAAATCAGCTCACCGGCATACATGTTGCCGAACAGTCGCAGACCGAGAGAAACCGGTTTGGACAGCAGACTTACCCCTTCAAGGATTAAGTTGACAGGAATGAACGCCCAGTGATTGAACGGCTGCAGCGTCAACTCTTTTGCGAAGCCGCCGATACCTTTCATTTTGATGCTGTAGAACAGAATAAGGATGAATACGCCCAGCGCCATCGACAGGGTGATGTTAACGTCAGCAGACGGCACCACGCGCGTTGCCGGCAGACCCAGCCAATGCTCAGCGATATACGGCAACAGGTCGATAGGCAGTAAGTCCATCAGGTTCATCAGGAATACCCAGACGAAAATCGTCAGGGCCAGCGGCGCAATCAGCTTACTTTTGCCATGGTACATGTCTTTGACGCTGCCATGCACAAAGCCGACTATCAGCTCAATCGCGGTCTGAAACTTGCCTGGCACGCCGCTGGTCGCTTTTTTAGCAACGCTACGGAACATCACCAGAAACAACAGACCCAGCACCACCGAGAAGAACATGGAGTCAATATTGAGCGTCCAGAAGGTGGCTGGGGGGTTCTGCGGATCCACCAGCGAGAAAGTACGCAGGTCCAACTGAAGGTTATTCAGATGGTGTCCTATGTATTCCTGCGGCGTCATATTTTCTGAAGCCATGATGCCTTTTACCCTTTGTTGTTAATTACAGCCGGCGCCAGTATCTGAACCACCAGCACCAAAACCCACGTAACGATCAGCGGCAAAAACACCGCCTTTAAAACCGCCAACGCCACCACCAGTAAAACCAGCATCGCTAACACCTTGAAGGCTTCACCGAAGGCGAAAGTCCAGGACACGCGGCCCTTAGCAGGTGTATGCGCCTGGTGACGCCAGGCAAATATCATAAACAACATATTAGGCAGTGCCACTGCCAATCCCCCACATACTGCGGAGATGCCCCATAAGGGGTCTTTGAGGCAAAACAGCAAGCCACTTGCTATTACCGCCAGAAACTGAATGAACAGAAGCTTACGAGCAACGTTTCGACTCACGAGCGACACAGACATCACGTTTTTACTCCTGCTCATTTCGAGGTATGCCGCGTGTCGTATAAAACGTTCTTTAAGACTTAGAGTCAAGCATCAAAAAGCGGTCAAATTATACGGTGCGCCCCCGTGATTTCAAACAATAAGTAGCCAAAAAGTGAATAAATGTTTAAATATTTTTCTCTGGCCCGCCTTTTTAACTTTTAGCCAAAGTGTGAACGATCGTACAAAACTGCAAATAGCGCGAAAACACTGGCGATAAAGCGTGCACCAGATCACATATTAAACATATTCACGCTTACGCAATTCATTTACGTGTCAATTCATGCCTTTTCATCTTTTTGATATTTAAGCGTAAAACCAGGGACTGTTTTAAAAATACCGGCTTACACCTTTAAAACGCCCCATTGACATTTATAATAAAAATTTAACAAGCAAAAGTGATTTTTCGATTCGATTTTTAGCAGGCTGATATTTACAAAGTTGATTACTCTCTGTTTTAACAAAAGCAGCGGCGTTGTAATGTTGAAACGAAACCGTAAATTCAGGGTTAAATGTAACAACGCTGAAATGCGTTATGCTTGTCGATTTTTAACACAAGCCGCGGCGTTTTTTTTCTATTTTTTTTGATAAAAATTAAACTTTGTTTGACTTAATAATCACCAGATGCCGCTCGCCTTCCAGTTGCGGAACGCGTAATTTTTCAACAGATTCGACGCTAAATTCGTCAGGCAGTGAGGCAATTTCATCCTCTGGCAATTGTCCTTTTAATGCATAAAAACGCCCTTTCTCTCCCGGCAGATGGTGACACCAGCTCACCATATCATTCAACGATGCGAAAGCGCGGCTGATAACACCATCAAACGGCGGTTCGGAGGGATAGGCTTCAACGCGGCTTTGAACCGGCGTGATGTTTTCCAGTCTCAGTTCGTGCTGGACCTGACGCAGAAAACGCACCCGCTTGCCCAGGCTGTCGAGTAAGGTGAAATGCGCGTCAGGGAGAACAATAGCCAGCGGGATGCCCGGCAACCCCGGTCCTGTTCCTACATCGATAAACCGCTGCCCCTGGAGATACGGCGCAACGACTATGCTGTCGAGGATGTGGCGAACGACCATTTCAGCCGGATCGCGAACGGACGTCAGGTTATAGGCTTTATTCCATTTATGCAGCATATCAACGTAGGCAACCAGCAGCGTTTTCTGGTGATCGGTAAGCGAAATGCCAGCCTCATCCAGCAGGCGAGAAAGTTTGTTGAGCACGGTAGATACCTGTAGTTTTCCTTGCCGGACGGCGGCGTTGCCTCATCCGACCTACGAATTTTAGGGCGGGGAAGCGAAGCGCCCCGCCAAAACGGTTATTAAGCGCTACGACGCAGCATACCTTGTTTTTTCAGCCATACCAGCAGAATGGAGATTGCCGCTGGCGTAACGCCGGAGATACGCGATGCCTGGCCGATAGACGCTGGTTTATGATCGTTCAGCTTGGCGATAACTTCGTTCGACAGACCGGAAACCTGACGATAATCCAGCGTGGCAGGCAGCAATGTATTCTCGTTACGCAGTTGTTTTTCAATCTCATCCTGCTGGCGAGCGATATAACCTTCGTATTTGACCTGGATTTCCACCTGCTCAGCAGCTTGCTCATCTTCAAGCGCAGGCGCGAATGCGGCAAGCGAAGTGAGCTGCGCGTAGGTCATTTCCGGACGGCGCAACAGATCTTCGCCGCTGGCCTCACGGGAGAGAGGCGTGGTCAAATACGCATTCACTTCATCGGCGGATTCCGCAGACGGCGTTACCCATGTTGATTTCAGCCGCTGACGTTCGCGTTCGATATTTTCCAGCTTCTCGTTGAAGCGCGCCCAGCGTTCATCATCCACCAGACCCAACTCGCGGCCCATTTCGGTCAGACGCAGATCGGCATTGTCCTCACGCAGCATCAGGCGATATTCGGCGCGGGAGGTAAACATGCGATACGGCTCTTTGGTGCCCAGCGTACACAGATCGTCCACCAGCACACCGAGATAAGCCTGAGAACGCGCAGGCGCCCAGCCCTCTTTGTCGGCGGAAAGACGCGCAGCATTCAGACCGGCGAGCAAGCCCTGCGCCGCAGCCTCTTCGTAGCCGGTAGTGCCGTTGATTTGCCCGGCAAAGAACAGGCCGTGAATAAATTTACTTTCCAGAGTCGGTTTCAGATCGCGCGGGTCGAAGAAATCGTACTCTATCGCGTAACCAGGGCGAACGATCTTCGCATTCTCCATGCCTTGCATGGAACGGACAATCTGCATCTGCACGTCAAACGGCAGGCTGGTGGAGATACCGTTAGGGTAAATCTCGTTAGAGGTTAGTCCTTCCGGCTCAAGGAAGATTTGATGCTGGTTACGATCGGCAAAGCGCATCACCTTATCTTCGATCGAAGGACAGTAGCGTGGGCCGATCCCTTCGATCACGCCAGCGTACATTGGGCTACGATCGAGGTTATTACGGATCACGTCATGGGTTTTCTCATTGGTATGCGTGATGTAACACGGCACCTGTTGCGGATGCTGAGAAGCATTCCCCATAAACGAAAAAACCGGCATCGGGTTATCGCCATGCTGTTGGGCCAACACGCTGAAATCGATAGTGCGCGCATCAATACGCGGCGGCGTGCCGGTTTTCAGGCGGCTGACGCGTAGCGGGAGCTCACGCAGACGGCGAGACAGCGGGATGGATGGCGGATCGCCAGCACGACCGCCGCTGTAGTTATCCAGACCAATATGAATTTTGCCGTCCAGGAAGGTCCCGACGGTCAGTACCACCGCTTTCGCGCGGAATTTGAGCCCCATTTGGGTCACGGCGCCGACGACGCGATCGTTCTCGACGATCAGATCTTCAACAGCTTGCTGGAAGATCATCAGGTTCGGCTGGTTCTCCAGCGCGGTACGCACTGCCTGGCGATACAAGACTCGATCCGCCTGAGCTCGGGTAGCGCGAACGGCCGGACCTTTGCTGGCGTTTAGTATCCTAAACTGAATACCTGCCCGATCGATCGCTTTCGCCATCAGGCCGCCGAGCGCATCCACTTCTTTTACCAGATGTCCCTTCCCAATACCGCCAATCGCCGGGTTACAGCTCATCTGTCCCAGCGTGTCGATATTGTGTGTCAAAAGCAGAGTCTGTTGACCCATACGCGCTGCGGCCATCGCGGCCTCAGTGCCTGCATGACCCCCGCCAATGATAATGACGTCAAAAGGATCCTGATAAAACATGGTAATTGCCTCGCATAACGCGGTGTGAAAATGGATTGAAGCCCGGGCGGTGGATTCTACTCAACTTTAGCCGATGGAGAAAGCCCCGGGATCCTGGCTATTAAAAAGAAGATCTTTTTATGTAGAGATCTGTTCTATTGTGATCTCTTATTAGGATCGCGCCAGGCTGTGGATAACCCGGATCCTGTAATAAAGATCAATGCGTTGGAAAGGATCACTAGCTGTGAATGATCGGTGATCGTGGCCCGTATAAGCTGGGATCAAAACGGGTACTTATACACAACTCAAAAAGTGAACAACGGTTATTCTTTGGATAACTACTGGTTGATCCAAGCTTTCCACCAGATTTATCCACAGTTGATCGCTCAATCTTTACACTTATTTGAGTAAATTAATCCAGGATCCGAGCCAAATCTCCGCTGGATCTTCCGGAATCTCATGTTCAAGGATGTTGATCTTCAGTGTTTCCCCAACCTGTTTTGCGCCATCGCCTTTCAGTTCCGCTTCTATTTTCTCAATCGCGCCGCAAAATGTGTCGTATTCTCGGCTGCCAATTCCAATTGCGCCAAAACGTACTGCGGAAAGATCGGGTTTCTGCGTCTGAAGGTCTTCATAGAAAGGGGTCAGGTTGTCCGGAATGTCTCCGGCGCCGTGCGTTGAGCTGATTATCAGCCAGATCCCGGAAGTTGACAGATCTTCTAATAGTGGACCGTGCACCGTTTCGGTTGAAAAACCGGCAGCTTCCAGCTTTTCCGCCAGATGTTCCGCGACGTATTCGGCGCCGCCCAGGGTGCTGCCGCTGATAAGAGTAATGTCTGCCATTGATCGCTCGCTCAGGTAAAGAGGCTGCATTGTACTCTGTGAACGAGCTGGGATCTACCTGTGGAAAAATGTGGGATTAAAAAAGCCGATCATGGCTTGATGGTACGCATGATCGGGTTCTGCAAGACGATCAGTGTCTCAGTGGACTGAATTTCATCGATTGTTTGGATCTTGTTGATAAGTACGTGCTGAAGCGCGTCGATCGATTTGCACATCACTTTTATAAAGATGCTGTAGTGACCGGTGGTGTAATACGCTTCCGTCACCTCATCCAGACTTTCCAGCCGGGCCAGTGCGGAGGGATAGTCTTTGGCGCTTTTTAGAATGATGCCAATAAAGCAGCCCACATCGTAGCCCAGTTGTTTAGGGCTGACGTCAATACGTGCGCCGGTAATAATCCCGGCCTGCTTCATTTTCTCTACGCGAACATGAATGGTACCAGGGCTAACGCCAAATTGTTTGGCCAGTTCGGCGTAGGCGGTACGGGCATTTTCCATTAAGGCGTCAAGTATGCCGCGGTCCAGATTGTCGATCTGATAATTTTCCATCGCTTTTTCTTATGAACATTAATGATTCTCTCTATTTTAGCCGTTATTTTTAACGAATCAAAATCGAAGTTGGCTTTTTGTTTGTTGATTATTGAATAGTGCCCTCGTTTTGTTGCTTAATCATAGGCAACAGGACGCAGGAGTAAAAAAATGAAAACCGCTTACATTGCCAAACAACGTCAAATTAGCTTCGTGAAATCACATTTCTCTCGCCAGCTGGAGGAGCGTCTGGGTCTGATTGAGGTCCAGGCGCCGATCCTGAGTCGCGTAGGGGATGGTACACAGGATAATTTGTCCGGCTGTGAAAAAGCGGTGCAGGTAAAAGTGAAAGCGTTGCCTGACGCCCAGTTCGAAGTGGTGCATTCACTGGCGAAGTGGAAACGTCAAACCCTGGGGCAACATGACTTCAGCGCGGGCGAAGGGCTGTACACGCACATGAAAGCCCTTCGCCCCGATGAAGACCGACTCTCTCCGCTCCACTCGGTCTATGTGGATCAGTGGGACTGGGAGCGTGTCATGGGCGATGGCGAGCGCCAATTTTCCACCCTGAAAAGCACAGTAGAAGCTATATGGGCAGGAATTAAGGCGACGGAAGCAGAAGTGCATAAACAGTTTGGTCTGGCGCCGTTCCTGCCGGATCAGATCCATTTTGTTCACAGTCAGGAACTGCTGGCGCGTTTCCCGGATCTGGATGCGAAAGGGCGCGAACGCGCGATCGCCAAAGAACTTGGCGCCGTTTTCCTGGTGGGGATCGGCGGTAAATTGAGCGATGGCCACCGCCATGATATCCGCGCGCCGGATTATGATGACTGGAGCTCCGCATCTGAGCTGGGCTACGCCGGTCTGAACGGCGATATCCTGGTGTGGAACCCGGTGCTGGAAGATGCGTTTGAGCTCTCCTCTATGGGGATCCGCGTAGATGCCGATACGCTGATGCGCCAGTTGGCGTTGACCGGTGATGAAGATCGCCTGCAACTGGAGTGGCATCAGGCGCTGCTGCGCGGCGAAATGCCGCAGACCATCGGCGGCGGGATTGGGCAGTCGCGTCTGACGATGTTGCTGCTGCAATTGCCGCATATTGGCCAGGTGCAGTGCGGCGTATGGCCCACGCAGGTTCGCGAAAGCATTCCTGCTATTTTATAAGCCGTTAGCGCCGCCAGCGTCGCAACAGGCGGCTTCGCATCCCGGTGTCAAAGCGCCAGATATGATCGAAAATGCGCATGATGCCGGGTTTGCCGTGCGCCGACATCGCCACCGCGTGGAATCGATGCTGGTGAAGACGCTGCAACTCTCCCACTTTGCTCACCACGTCATCCGGCAAGCGCTGGGCGATAAAATCCGAAATGACCACCGCATCGGCATCAAACCATTCCCGTCCCTGCATCCGTTCAATAATGGCGCGAAAACAGCTGGCGATATCCGTGCCGCCGCGAAAACGTTGGCTTAAAAAGCGGATGGCCTGCTCGATACCTTCCGGCCCGGAGAGTTCATAACGCACAACGTCAGTGGAAAACAGCATAATAAAGCAGCGGCGGTTATCCGCCAGCGCAACGCGCATCAACGCCAGGCAGAACGCTTTTGCGCACTGCTCGTTAAACCCCCCCATCGAGCCTGAAGTATCGACGCAGACAATAAACGGTCCGCGCGGCTGCTCGTCGATATCCTGGTGTACTATCGGTCGTTCGGTTACTTTCTCACGCCATGCTTCGCCATGCAGGCGATAGGTGAGGAGCTGTTTTTCCACCAACCGGCGGTAGAATTCATATTCCAGCTCGGTGATGCCGAGCGTCGCCAGCTCTGGCGGCAACAGGCGCAGGATATCATCGCCTTGCTGAATACCGTCAACCTGCTCTGGCACCGTAGCGGGCTCGCGTACCAGTGTACGAAAGGTTTCCATCGGCGCATCTTTTTTCGGCACCGATTTGGCCTCCCGCGAACGCCCCAGTTGTTCCGCCAGTCGCTTTAGCTCCGGCTGAGCGGCGAGAAATTCGCCGTATTTTACGATCAGTTGATAATCACCACGTTTAAGCTGGCCCGCGCTCATATCCCACAGGCGGCCTGCGGCATTATCATTTTCCGCCAGCGTCGGTGCCAGTTGCCCGCTCAGCGTCATCCGTTCCTGAACGTCACTCAGCAACTGCTCGCGCTCTTCTTCCAGTAGTTGCTGGTTTAACGTGGTGGCCTGCACGACCAGACTTAACCGCCAGCGTTGCAAAAAAAGCGTGTGTAGCGCAGGGGTAAAGGTACTGTTGCTCTCCGTCAACTGCTTCGCTTGCGCGGCATACGGTGAATGTAGGCGATGAAGCAACGCCAGTATTTGCGGCAGTTGCACAATGAACTGTGGTGTAGAGAGAAGTTGACTTTGCTGATAACACATGACTTCTTCCGTGAGTTCCGGCGGAACGCGCGCGTCTTTAAGACGGCTGCGTAGCGCTTCTCGCCAGCGCGGGAGATCGGCGGTCACGGCGTTTTTTAAACGCGGAAACTTTTCAAAGAAAATGGCCAGTTGTGGGGAAGCCAGTAGCGCGAGGATCATCTCTTCGACCATTCCCTCTTCGCTGACGGCCAGCATGACGTTTAGCGTATCCAGCGTCAGCATTGTTGCGCCTGGCGGATCTGTTCTCCTACATCCTGCAGGCTGGCCTCAATGCGCCCTAACCAGTCGCTGTGAATAAACAGGCAATGTTGCTGCTCGCTGAAGCGGGTATGCTGCTGGCGCCAGTCGTTTTCTAACGTTTCCAGGTGCTGTTTGATCTCCGCGGGCATACTGTCTTCACCCGCTCCCGGCAACGCCAGACGGGTACCTTGTAGACTGATGTCGCGCACCACCAGATGTTGAGCGTTATCGACTTCCATATTCAGCGTTTGGGCAAAACCGATCCCGTTCAGTTTGCCGCGGATCTCGCCGCCTTTGGTCAGCCAAAGTTCCAGTGCGCTGCGGTCAAAGGTAATATGGATCACTTCCATATCATGCAATTTTAGCGGTTTTTGTAGCAGTAACGTCAACGTTGACGCGCTGACTTCCGGCGGTAAAGAGTAATGTGGCCGACGACTGAGCATACCGCCTTGTTTAATGACGGTGAATGCGGTTTTATCGCTTTGCTGTTGCTGCAACTGAAGGCGGCGCTGGACGATACCGCCGAGGCGAGTCAGCATGGCCTGCTGCTGCCAGGCGTGTCCGGTCATCAATATTTCCAGTTGCTGTTGCATGAGATTCAGACTCTGCGCGTCATACCACAAGCAATCTTTTAGCAGGATAAGGTCAATCGGCGCAACCGCGTCGCGTCCGCTAAAGAAGGCGCTGGCCTGTAACAGGCGGATGGCTTTCTTCCAGCGACGGTCGGAGACATAAGGCGCATTCGGCAAATTATCCAACTGTTGGCGCAGAGTAAAAATCAGCTCAAAGACCGGATCAGGGAGTGAAATCGCGCCGATATCTTTTTGCCACTGTTGATATTCTTCATCGCTAACCTGTAACGCGGCGGGTACCGGGTTATCGCTCTCATCCTGCTGACTAACCAGCATGGAGCGGAAATTGGCTTTATCCTGAACTTTATCCAGCCACAGGCGAATCAGCAGTCGGTCGTACAACGCCTCCAGACTGCTGTCCGCTTCGGGTAGTTCGTTAGAGGCCGCCACCAACAGCCGCATCGGGATTTTTTCCTCAAACGCGCCGTTGCGGAAGTGGCGTTCGTTAATGGCGGTCAGCAATGTGTTCAGGATAGCGGGCCCTGCTTTCCAGATTTCATCAAGAAAAACGATTTCGGCTTCGGGAAGATAGCCGGTCGTTAAGCGTTCATAGCGACCTTCATCTTTCAGCGCCTGAATAGAGAGCGGACCAAAAACCTCTTCCGGCGTGGAAAAGCGAGTCATCAGATATTCAAAAGCGCGGGCGCGCTGGAAAGCAAACTTCAGGCGGCGGGCAATCAGACTCTTGGCGATACCGGGTGGGCCCAACAAAAAGACGCTCTCACCGCTTAGCGCCGCCAGTAGGCAAAGGCGTATGGCGTGACTACGTTCATACAGCCCCTTCTCAAGGGCGCTGCTCAGACGGGAAATTCTTTCCGCTAATAAATGTGGGTGAGCCATAATAAAGAGGCGTCCTTTCGTCAAATGGATCATGCTAATGGCGAGTATAGACGTTTCACCACCGGGACTGTAATCGTCTGATGCGCTGTTTATTTTTCTTTGAGCCAGGTTAATCTGGCTTCATTTAGGGGTACGATTTTATGATTAATCGTGCATACTGTGCGCTTTTTTGTGGGCCAAGGGACTACGCACACATTTCATATCTATACACGTATTCATTCAAACTACATCAAGGCGGCAAAGGAGTGAATCCCCTGGCACTGACATTAAGCGTGTGACTGGGGTAAGCGAATGCAGCCGACAAGGAGGTAGCGTGAAGGGTGACGTGTATAAACGAAAGATGAGTCTATGAGCACTGATAATAAGCAATCGTTGCCTGCGATTACCCTCGCAGCTATTGGGGTTGTCTACGGTGATATTGGTACCAGCCCGCTTTATACGCTTCGTGAATGTTTGTCCGGTCAGTTTGGTTTTGGCGTTGAACGAGATGCCGTGTTTGGTTTTCTGTCGCTGATCTTCTGGCTACTCATCTTTGTGGTTTCCATCAAATATCTCACCTTCGTGATGCGCGCCGATAACGCGGGTGAAGGCGGGATTTTGACGCTGATGTCGCTTGCCGGACGTAATACCTCGGCGCGCACCACATCCATGTTAGTTATCATGGGACTGATAGGCGGCAGCTTTTTCTATGGCGAAGTGGTGATTACGCCGGCGATTTCGGTGATGTCGGCTATTGAAGGCCTGGAGATTGTCGCACCGCAACTGGATACCTGGATTGTCCCGCTCTCCATTATTGTGCTGACTCTGTTGTTTATGATTCAGAAGCACGGTACGGGAATGGTGGGGAAACTCTTTGCGCCGATCATGCTGGCCTGGTTTTTAATCCTGGCGGTACTTGGCCTGCGCAGTATTATTGCCAATCCCGAAGTGTTACATGCGCTGAATCCTGTCTGGGCGGTACGTTTTTTCCTTGAATATAAAACCGTATCGTTTATTGCGTTGGGCGCGGTGGTGCTGTCGATTACCGGCGTAGAAGCGTTGTACGCTGATATGGGGCACTTCGGTAAGTTCCCGATTCGCCTGGCGTGGTTTACCGTGGTATTGCCGTCGTTAGTGCTGAACTACTTTGGTCAGGGCGCATTGCTACTAAAGCATCCGGAAGCGATTAAAAATCCCTTCTTCCTGCTGGCGCCGGACTGGGCGTTAATTCCTCTGTTGATTCTGGCCGCGCTGGCGACGGTTATTGCCTCCCAGGCGGTAATTTCCGGCGTCTTTTCGCTGACGCGTCAGGCCGTGCGTCTTGGCTATTTGTCGCCGATGCGCATTATTCACACCTCCGAAATGGAGTCCGGTCAGATCTATATCCCTTTCGTTAACTGGCTGCTTTATTTCGCGGTCGTGGTTGTTATTGTTAGCTTTGAGCACTCCAGCAACCTGGCGGCGGCCTATGGTATCGCCGTGACCGGTACGATGGTGCTGACGTCTATTCTTTCTACGACCGTGGCGCGTAAGAACTGGCACTGGAATAAATACTTTGTTGCGCTGATCCTCGTGGCGTTCCTGTGCGTGGATATCCCGCTGTTCTCGGCTAACCTCGACAAATTGTTGTCCGGTGGTTGGCTACCGCTGAGCCTGGGCTTGATCATGTTCACGATCATGACCACCTGGAAGAGCGAGCGTTTCCGTCTGTTGCGTCGTATGCATGAACACGGTAATTCGCTGGAAGCGATGATTGCTTCACTGGAGAAGTCACCGCCGGTTCGGGTGCCGGGTACTGCCGTATACATGTCGCGCGCGCTCAATGTGATCCCTTTTGCTTTATTGCATAATCTTAAGCATAACAAAGTGTTGCATGAGCGCGTAATCTTACTGACGTTGCGTACGGAAGATGCGCCTTATGTGCATAACGTTCGCCGGGTGCAGATTGAGCAGTTGTCTCCGACATTCTGGCGCGTGGTGGCCAGCTACGGCTGGCGCGAAACGCCAAACGTTGAAGAGGTGTTCCACCGTTGCGGTCTGGAAGGGCTTAGCTGTCGGATGATGGAAACGTCGTTCTTTATGTCGCACGAGTCGTTGATTGTCGGCAAACGCCCGTGGTATTTGCGTCTGCGCGGCAAGCTGTATTTATTGTTGCAACGCAACGCCCTGCGCGCGCCGGATCAGTTCGAGATCCCGCCTAACCGCGTGATTGAGTTAGGAACGCAGGTCGAGATTTAACCCTTCACCAACATGCCGGGGGGCGCGTTGGCTTACCCGGCCTACCCAATCCGTAGGTTCCCGCAAGATAATCGCCATCAGGGGATTATCTTCACCCGACTTCCGGTAGCGAAACGTTTCGACGGCGATCACAATTCTGTTACGTCATGATGGTTTTATGAACACATCCAGGGTTACACTGCGGCCAGCGAAACGTTTCGCTAGTGGAGCAGAAAAATGAAGAAAGGCACCGTACTCAACTCTGAAATCTCGTCGGTCATTTCCCGTCTGGGGCATACTGATACTCTGGTGGTCTGTGATGCGGGTTTACCCATCCCGAATAGCGCCGCGCGTATCGATATGGCACTAACCCAAGGCGTACCTTCTTTTATGCAGGTGGTGGATGTCGTGACCCAGGAAATGCAGGTTGAGGCGGCGATTCTTGCAACGGAAATCAAACAACAGAATCCGCAACTCCACGAAACGTTGCTCACTCACCTTGAGCAACTGCAACAACACCAGAGAAACACCATAAAAATTAGTTATACGACACACGAACAATTCAAAAAATTGACTGCAGACAGTCAGGCGGTGATTCGCAGCGGGGAGTGTTCCCCGTATGCGAACGTCATTCTTTGCGCTGGCGTCACTTTCTGAGGCCGCTATGGACGCATTACTGCAACTCAAGGGGATCGATAAAGCATTCCCTGGCGTGAAGGCCCTCTCCGGTGCCGCGTTAAACGTTTATCCTGGCCGCGTTATGGCGTTGGTGGGAGAAAACGGCGCCGGAAAATCCACCATGATGAAAGTATTAACCGGCATCTATACGCGAGATGCGGGATCGTTGTTATGGCTGGGTAAAGAGACCACCTTTAATGGGCCTAAATCGTCTCAGGAAGCCGGGATCGGCATTATTCATCAGGAACTGAACCTGATCCCGCAATTGACCATTGCGGAAAATATCTTTCTGGGCCGTGAGTTTGTGAATCGCTTTGGCAAAATCGACTGGAAAAAGATGTATGCCGAAGCCGACCAACTCTTAGCCAAACTCAATTTGCGCTTTAAAAGCGATAAGCTGGTGGGCGAACTCTCTATCGGCGATCAGCAAATGGTGGAAATCGCCAAAGTACTGAGCTTCGAGTCCAAAGTCATCATTATGGATGAACCGACCGATGCGCTGACCGACACTGAAACTGAATCTCTGTTCCGCGTTATCCGCGAATTAAAATCGCAGGGGCGCGGCATTGTCTATATCTCTCACCGTATGAAAGAGATTTTCGAAATTTGCGATGACGTGACGGTCTTTCGTGATGGGCAGTTTATCGCCGAGCGTGAAGTGGCCACGTTGACCGAAGATTCTCTTATCGAAATGATGGTGGGACGTAAGCTGGAAGATCAGTACCCGCATCTGGATAACGCACCGGGCGAGATTCGCCTGAAGGTTGATAATCTGTGCGGACCGGGTGTGAATGATGTCTCTTTTGTGCTGCGAAAAGGCGAGATTCTTGGCATTTCCGGCCTGATGGGAGCCGGGCGCACCGAGCTGATGAAAGTATTGTACGGCGCGATGCCGCGTACCAGCGGTTACGTGACGCTCGATGGACACGAAGTGGTGACGCATTCTCCGCAGGACGGGCTGGCCAATGGCATCGTTTATATCTCTGAAGACCGTAAGCGCGATGGGCTGGTGCTTGGCATGTCAGTTAAAGAGAATATGTCGCTGACGGCGCTGGGTTATTTCAGCCGTGCTGGCGGAAGCCTGAAACACAAAGATGAGCAGCAGGCGGTGGAGGATTTTATCCGTCTGTTCAACGTCAAAACGCCATCAATGGAACAGGCGATAGGGCTGCTTTCCGGCGGTAATCAGCAAAAAGTGGCGATTGCCCGCGGGTTGATGACGCGCCCGAAAGTGCTCATTCTCGACGAGCCGACTCGCGGCGTGGACGTCGGTGCCAAGAAAGAGATTTACCAGCTTATCAACCAGTTTAAGGCCGACGGCCTGAGTATCATTCTGGTCTCATCTGAGATGCCAGAAGTATTAGGCATGAGCGATCGGATTATCGTTATGCATGAAGGGCATCTCAGCGGTGAATTTACTCGCGAGCAGGCCACCCAGGAAGTGTTAATGGCTGCCGCAGTGGGCAAGCTTAATCGCGTGAATCAGGAGTAAAAAAGATGACAACCCAGGCTGTTTCTGGTCGCCGTTATTTCACTAAAGCGTGGCTTCTTGAGCAGAAGTCGCTCATTGCCCTGCTGGTGCTGATCGCGATTGTTTCGACGTTAAGCCCCAACTTTTTTACCGTTAATAATCTGTTCAATATTCTTCAACAGACCTCCGTTAACGCCATTATGGCGGTGGGGATGACGTTGGTGATTCTGACATCGGGGATCGATCTGTCCGTCGGTTCCCTGCTGGCGCTCACCGGCGCGGTTGCCGCTTCAATCGTCGGCGTTGAGGTAAATGCGCTGGTGGCGGTTGCCGCCGCGCTGGCGCTGGGCGCGGCGATTGGCGCCGTCACTGGCGTTATCGTCGCGAAAGGCCGCGTACAGGCGTTTATCGCTACGTTGGTGATGATGCTGCTATTGCGCGGCGTGACGATGGTTTACACCGACGGTAGCCCGGTCAACACCGGCTTTACCGATAACGCCGATCTGTTTGGCTGGTTCGGTATCGGCCGTCCGCTGGGCGTTCCTACGCCGGTCTGGATCATGGCTATCGTCTTTATCGCCGCCTGGTATATGCTGCATCACACTCGTCTGGGACGCTATATCTACGCGCTGGGCGGTAACGAAGCGGCGACGCGTCTGTCTGGCATTAGCGTGAGCAAAGTGAAAATTATCGTCTATTCACTTTGCGGCCTGACAGCGTCGCTGGCGGGCATCATTGAAGTGGCGCGCCTCTCTTCTGCGCAGCCGACGGCGGGTACCGGCTATGAGCTGGATGCTATTGCCGCTGTGGTGCTGGGCGGCACCAGCCTTGCAGGCGGTAAAGGACGCATTGTTGGGACATTGATCGGCGCATTGATTCTCGGTTTCCTTAATAATGGTTTGAATTTGTTAGGTGTTTCCTCCTATTACCAGATGATCGTCAAAGCGGTGGTGATTTTGCTGGCGGTACTGGTAGACAACAAAAAGCAGTAACAACGACTACAGGACATCTGAAATATGAACATGAAAAAACTGGCTACCCTGGTATCTGCTGTTGCGCTGAGCGCCACCGTGAGCGCGAATGCAATGGCGAAAGACACCATTGCGCTGGTGATCTCTACTCTCAATAATCCCTTCTTCGTTTCGTTAAAAGACGGGGCGCAAAAAGAGGCGGATAAACTGGGTTATAACTTGGTGGTGCTGGACTCCCAGAACAACCCTGCCAAAGAGCTGGCGAACGTGCAGGATTTAACCGTCCGCGGGACCAAAATTCTGTTGATCAACCCGACTGACTCCGATGCGGTGGGTAACGCGGTGAAGATGGCGAATCAGGCGAAGATTCCGGTTATCACGCTTGACCGCCAGGCAACCAAAGGCTATGTCGTCAGCCATATCGCGTCTGATAACGTGTTGGGCGGCAAAATCGCTGGCGACTATATCGCGAAAAAAGCTGGCGAAGGCGCAAAAGTGATTGAGTTACAAGGTATTGCCGGAACATCCGCGGCGCGTGAGCGTGGCGAAGGTTTCCAGCAGGCGGTAGCCGCACACAAATTTAATGTCCTGGCCAGCCAGCCAGCCGATTTCGACCGTACTAAGGGTCTGAACGTCATGCAGAACCTGCTGACCGCGCATCCGGATGTTCAGGCTGTCTTTGCCCAGAACGACGAAATGGCGCTGGGCGCACTGCGCGCACTGCAAACTGCCGGTAAAGCAGATGTGATGGTGGTTGGATTTGACGGCACGCCGGATGGCGAAAAGGCTGTAAAAGATGGCAAACTGGCGGCGACTATCGCTCAGTTACCGGATCAAATCGGCGCCAAAGGTGTTGAAGTGGCGGATAAGGTGCTGAAAGGCGAAAAAGTTCAGGCCAAATATCCGGTTGACTTGAAACTGGTCATCAAGCAGTAATAAACGACACAGGTCAACGATGGCCTGATGGCGACATAAATACGCGAGCCTCCGCTGAGGTGAACGTAAAAAAGAAAAGCAGGGCATGCGCCACCCTAACCGGTGGCGCACTTTGACTTGGAACCCCGAATATGAAAACCGCAGGTAATCTCATCGTCCTTGGCAGCATTAATGCCGATCATATCCTTAATCTTGAGTCCTTCCCTACCCCGGGTGAAACGGTAACCGGTAGCCATTATCAGGTCGCGTTTGGTGGGAAAGGCGCGAATCAGGCGGTTGCTGCGGGACGTAGCGGGGCAAATATTGCGTTTATCGCCTGCACGGGCGATGACGATATTGGCGACAGTATTCGTCAACAGTTAGCCAGCGATCGCATTGATATCGCACCGGTTAGCGTCATTAAAGGCGAGTCTACCGGGGTGGCGCTGATTTTCGTTAATAGCGAAGGCGAGAACGTCATCGGTATTCATGCCGGAGCGAATGCCGCGTTATCGCTGGCGTTGGTTGATGCGCAACGTGAACGTATCGCGCAGGCGGATGCCTTACTGATGCAACTGGAATCGCCGCTGGAAAGCGTACTGGCGGCGGCGAAAATCGCCCATCAACATCATACTACTGTTGCGCTTAACCCGGCGCCTGCCCGTGAGCTACCGGATGAACTGCTGGCGCTGGTGGACATCATCACGCCAAATGAAACGGAAGCTGAAAAGCTGACGGGCGTGCGTGTGGAAAATGACGACGATGCCGCGAAAGCTGCGCAGGTTTTGCATGATAAAGGCATTCGAACCGTATTAATTACCTTAGGAAGCCGTGGCGTCTGGGCCAGCGTAAACGGTGAGGGCCGCCGCGTTCCTGGATTTAGCGTTGAGGCTGTCGATACCATTGCCGCCGGAGATACGTTTAACGGTGCCTTTATTACCGCGATACTGGAGGAGACGCCATTGCCGGAAGCGATTCGCTTTGCCCATGCCGCTGCGGCGATTGCCGTAACGCGTAAAGGCGCGCAACCTTCCGTTCCGTGGCGCGAAGAGATAGAAGCGTTTTTACATCAGCAGGGGTAACGCTTGGCTACTATGAAAGATGTTGCCCGCCTGGCGGGAGTCTCTACCTCGACGGTCTCTCACGTTATTAACAAAGATCGCTTTGTGAGTGAGACGATTACCGAAAAAGTTGAAGCGGCGATTAAATCACTTAACTATGCGCCTTCCGCGCTGGCGCGAAGTCTCAAGTTAAACCAGACCCGCACGATTGGTATGCTGATTACCGCCAGTACCAACCCTTTTTATTCCGAACTGGTGCGCGGCGTTGAGCGAAGCTGTTTTGAGCGCGGCTATAGTCTGGTGCTGTGCAATACCGAAGGCGACGAGCAACGGATGAACCGCAACCTGGAGACGCTGATGCAAAAACGGGTAGACGGTTTACTGCTGCTCTGTACCGAAACGCATCAGCCTTCTCGTGAAATCATGGAACGTTATCCGTCTATTCCTACCGTCATGATGGACTGGTCGCCGTTTGATGGCGAGGGCGATAGCGATCTCATTCAGGACAATTCGTTGTTAGGCGGCGATCTTGCGACGCAACACCTTATCGATAAAGGATTTACCCGAATTGCCTGTATTACCGGCCCGCTGGACAAAACGCCTGCGCGCTTGCGGCTGGAAGGGTATCGGGCGGCGATGAGACGAGCAGGGCTGGCTATTCCGCAAGGCTATGAGATCACCGGCGATTTTGAATTTGGCGGCGGCTTTAACGCCATGCAGGCGTTACTTGCCCTTCAACAGCGACCGCAAGCGGTTTTTACTGGAAACGATGCGATGGCTGTCGGTGCCTATCAGGCGCTATATCAGGCGGGGCTTCGTATCCCGCAGGATATGGCGGTAATTGGCTATGATGATATTGAGCTGGCGCGCTATATGACGCCGCCGCTGACGACTATCCATCAGCCGAAAGATGAATTGGGCGAACTGGCTATTGATGTGTTGATTCATCGGATGGCGCAGCCCGCCTTGCAACAACAGCGACTTCAGCTTACTCCGGTTTTGACGGTGCGTGGGTCGGTTTAGATCGATGCCGTTCTTTAATCAGATTGTTGCCGTCTTTGGCTCTTAGCAGCATAAACATCAGCGCGGACACGATAGTGATCGCCCCCATCGTGATAAAGGTATAGTGGAACTGTTCCACGGTACTGGTGCCCGCAAAACCTTCATAAATACGTAACACCGCCGCGCTGATCGCCACGCCTAAACTGATAGACAATTGCTGCGTAACAGCCAGAACGCTGTTGCCGCTGCTGGCATTATCGTCTGTCAGATCCGCAAGAGTAATCGTATTCATTGCCGTAAATTGAGTGGACATCGCCATTCCAAGAATGAATAGCGGCAGTACGAGCATCCAGATCGGCATAGTGGGAGATTGAAACGAAAACTGGGCAATCATCAGACCGATAAATATCGTAATGCCGACCAGAGTCTTCCGGTATCCCAAACGTCGTAAAACCTGTGTTACGGTCGATTTCGCGATAATAGACCCCAACGCCGTCGGTGCCATCATGCAGCCGGCAATCAGAGCCGGGTAGCCAAAACCAACCTGTAGCATCAACGGCATCAAAAAAGGTACGCAGCCTGTCCCCAGACGCGTGGCGAGGTTGCCGGCAATACCGACGGAAAATGTGCGTGTCTTAAACAGCGATAGTGATATTAACGGTGTCGGATGACGGCGGGCGTGGCGGATATAGGCCAGTAGTAGAACGATACTGCAAAAAATAATGGCGGATGCGATCCATGTCGCCACAATCTTCTCGCCAAACAGCTCCATTCCGCTGGAAAACAATACCAGACTTAACCCAAAGAGAAAGAAGCCGGTCATGTCAAACTTGCGACGCGGCGTGGTGAAGTTGGGCATATATTTGCGGGCATAAAGAATGCCTGCAACACCAATGGGAATATTAATCAGGAAGATCCAGTGCCAGCTTGCCCCGGTCACCAGCACGCCGCCTAATACCGGCCCCAGAATCGGACCTACCAGCCCTGGCATAGTAACAAAGTTAAGGACGGGCAGTAACTCACTACGCGGGTAGGCTCGTAATAACGCCAGTCGCGCCACCGGCATCATCATCGCTCCGCCGACGCCTTGTACGACGCGAAAAATAACCAATTCAGATAGTGAACTGGAGAGCGCGCAGGCCAGCGAGCCTAACGTAAACAGACTTACGGCAACCATAAAGACGCGACGCGTACCGAAGCGGTCAGCCAGCCAGCCGCTTACCGGAATTAGCATGGCTACTGTCAGGGTATAACTGATAATAGCGGACTGCATGGCGAGTGGGGAACGGTTAAGGCTATGTGCAATAGCCGGTAAAGCGGTATTCAAAATGGTGGCGTCTAGCGCCTGCATAAAGAAGGCCATTGCCGCGATCCACGGCAGGCCAGCCATACTGCGCGCTTTTTTGCTGGTCATTCAATATCCTGTTAATTATCTGGTCTCTCATTGGGCGCTATCAACAACGCCTGGCAGGACTGGAAAGCGCGTTCGCCGTCGCCATCCGCAATGGCATCAACAATGGCCTGGTGCAAATCCAGCTTTACCACTTCGTTATAGGTGATTGAGGTAAAGTAAGTGCGGTAAACCGAATGAAATAGCGTAGCAAAAGAGATTAAAAAGGGATTGGCGCTCATTTCGTAGATATGCCCGTGCCACGCCATATCCACTTCAATCCAGCGTTCACGCTTAAAATGCTTTTTCAGCGCAACCATCTCTTCCATTAAGGCATTCAGCCGCGCTTTCTGCTCCGGTGTGCCAAGAGTCGCCGCCAGCAGGCAGGCTTGCGGCTCCAGGCTAATACGCATCACCAGAAAATGATCGACCACCTGATGAAAATTTTCTTCCGTCATCCACCAGGTCAGCAGCTCTTGATCCAGAAAGTTCCAGTTTCCCTGCGGCATCACCCGCGTTCCAATGCGCGGACGGGGTAGCACCATACCTTTAGCCGTCAATGTCTTCACCGCTTCGCGAACTGCCGTTCGACTTACGCCGTACTGCTCGCCCAGTTCTATTTCGCCGGGAAGAATCGTACCGGGGGCGTAGTCACCCTTTAATATCCGCTGCGCCAGCTTTTCAGCCAGAACATAGGATAGATTTTTCTGTGCGGCTAATTGTTGTGCGCTTAAAGGCATGAATGTTCTTCCTTTCTCTTTCGTTTGGTTATTAGTATGCCACCAGGAAGTGTGATTGCGGTTGCAATAACGGCAATTTGCTTATTTTATGGCACGTTAAGCCCGCTATTGATGAAAAAAGAGACATTCAGAAAATTATTTTAAATTTCCTCTTGTCAGGGAGAAATAACGCCCTATAATGCGCCACCACTGACACGGAACAACGGCACACAGCCCGCCGGGTCAGCGGGGTTCAGACCAGAACCTCACGGAGTAAAGCGAAAATAAACGCTTGACTCTGAAGCGGGAAAGCGTAATATGCACACCCCGCGCCGCTGAGAAAAGCGAAGCGGCACTGCTCTTTAACAATTTATCAGACAATCTGTGTGGGCACTCGAAGATACGGATTCTTGACGTCGCAAGACGAAAAATGAATACCAAGTCTCTGAGTGAACACGTAATTCATTACGAAGTTCTATTCTTTGAAAAAAGAAAGTCACGAGCATCAAACTTTTAAATTGAAGAGTTTGATCATGGCTCAGATTGAACGCTGGCGGCAGGCCTAACACATGCAAGTCGAACGGTAACAGGAAGCAGCTTGCTGCTTCGCTGACGAGTGGCGGACGGGTGAGTAATGTCTGGGAAACTGCCTGATGGAGGGGGATAACTACTGGAAACGGTGGCTAATACCGCATAACGTCGCAAGACCAAAGAGGGGGACCTTCGGGCCTCTTGCCATCAGATGTGCCCAGATGGGATTAGCTGGTAGGTGGGGTAACGGCTCACCTAGGCGACGATCCCTAGCTGGTCTGAGAGGATGACCAGCCACACTGGAACTGAGACACGGTCCAGACTCCTACGGGAGGCAGCAGTGGGGAATATTGCACAATGGGCGCAAGCCTGATGCAGCCATGCCGCGTGTATGAAGAAGGCCTTCGGGTTGTAAAGTACTTTCAGCGGGGAGGAAGGTGTTGTGGTTAATAACCGCAGCAATTGACGTTACCCGCAGAAGAAGCACCGGCTAACTCCGTGCCAGCAGCCGCGGTAATACGGAGGGTGCAAGCGTTAATCGGAATTACTGGGCGTAAAGCGCACGCAGGCGGTCTGTCAAGTCGGATGTGAAATCCCCGGGCTCAACCTGGGAACTGCATTCGAAACTGGCAGGCTTGAGTCTTGTAGAGGGGGGTAGAATTCCAGGTGTAGCGGTGAAATGCGTAGAGATCTGGAGGAATACCGGTGGCGAAGGCGGCCCCCTGGACAAAGACTGACGCTCAGGTGCGAAAGCGTGGGGAGCAAACAGGATTAGATACCCTGGTAGTCCACGCCGTAAACGATGTCTACTTGGAGGCTGTGCCCTTGAGGCGTGGCTTCCGGAGCTAACGCGTTAAGTAGACCGCCTGGGGAGTACGGCCGCAAGGTTAAAACTCAAATGAATTGACGGGGGCCCGCACAAGCGGTGGAGCATGTGGTTTAATTCGATGCAACGCGAAGAACCTTACCTGGTCTTGACATCCACGGAAGAATCCAGAGATGGATTTGTGCCTTCGGGAGCCGTGAGACAGGTGCTGCATGGCTGTCGTCAGCTCGTGTTGTGAAATGTTGGGTTAAGTCCCGCAACGAGCGCAACCCTTATCCTTTGTTGCCAGCGGTCCGGCCGGGAACTCAAAGGAGACTGCCAGTGATAAACTGGAGGAAGGTGGGGATGACGTCAAGTCATCATGGCCCTTACGACCAGGGCTACACACGTGCTACAATGGCGCATACAAAGAGAAGCGACCTCGCGAGAGCAAGCGGACCTCATAAAGTGCGTCGTAGTCCGGATTGGAGTCTGCAACTCGACTCCATGAAGTCGGAATCGCTAGTAATCGTGGATCAGAATGCCACGGTGAATACGTTCCCGGGCCTTGTACACACCGCCCGTCACACCATGGGAGTGGGTTGCAAAAGAAGTAGGTAGCTTAACCTTCGGGAGGGCGCTTACCACTTTGTGATTCATGACTGGGGTGAAGTCGTAACAAGGTAACCGTAGGGGAACCTGCGGTTGGATCACCTCCTTACCTTAAAGAACCTGCCTTTGTAGTGTCCACACAGATTGTCTGATGAAAAGTAAATAGCAAGGCGTCTTGCGAGAGAGACTTCAGTGTCCCCTTCGTCTAGAGGCCCAGGACACCGCCCTTTCACGGCGGTAACAGGGGTTCGAATCCCCTAGGGGACGCCAGCGTTCAAACTGATGAGGTCAAACCTCCAGGGGACGCCACTTGCTGGTTTGTGAGTGAAAGTCGCCGGCCGTTATATCTCAAAACTGACTTGCGAGTCATGTTTGAGATATTTGCTCTTTAAAAATCTGGATCAAGCTGAAAATTGAAACGACACACAGTCAATGTGTGTTCGAGTCTCTCAAATTTTCGCGACACGATGATGTTTCACGAAACATCTTCGGGTTGTGAGGTTAAGCGACCAAGCGTACACGGTGGATGCCCTGGCAGTCAGAGGCGATGAAGGACGTGCTAATCTGCGAAAAGCGCCGGTAAGGTGATATGAACCGTTATAACCGGCGATGTCCGAATGGGGAAACCCAGTGTGACTCGTCACACTATCATTAACTGAATCCATAGGTTAATGAGGCGAACCGGGGGAACTGAAACATCTAAGTACCCCGAGGAAAAGAAATCAACCGAGATTCCCCCAGTAGCGGCGAGCGAACGGGGAGGAGCCCAGAGTCTGAATCAGCATGTGTGTTAGTGGAAGCGTCTGGAAAGGCGCGCGATACAGGGTGACAGCCCCGTACACAAAAGCGCACGTGCTGTGAGCTCGATGAGTAGGGCGGGACACGTGGTATCCTGTCTGAATATGGGGGGACCATCCTCCAAGGCTAAATACTCCTGACTGACCGATAGTGAACCAGTACCGTGAGGGAAAGGCGAAAAGAACCCCGGCGAGGGGAGTGAAACAGAACCTGAAACCGTGTACGTACAAGCAGTGGGAGCCCCACCACTAAGCCAGTGGTGAACTCCACATACGCATCCTTTGCTGAGGATACGGTTAACGGAGCGAGAGCGACGTTCAACCGCAAAAGAAGCAGAGGGGGCTTAGTGGTGGGGTGACTGCGTACCTTTTGTATAATGGGTCAGCGACTTATATTCTGTAGCAAGGTTAACCGCATAGGGGAGCCGGAGGGAAACCGAGTCTTAATTGGGCGTTAAGTTGCAGGGTATAGACCCGAAACCCGGTGATCTAGCCATGGGCAGGTTGAAGGTTGGGTAACACTAACTGGAGGACCGAACCGACTAATGTTGAAAAATTAGCGGATGACCTGTGGCTGGGGGTGAAAGGCCAATCAAACCGGGAGATAGCTGGTTCTCCCCGAAAGCTATTTAGGTAGCGCCTCGTGAATTCATCTCCGGGGGTAGAGCACTGTTTCGGCCAGGGGGCCATCCCGGCTTACCAATCCGATGCAAACTGCGAATACCGGAGAATGTTATCACGGGAGACACACGGCGGGTGCTAACGTCCGTCGTGAAGAGGGAAACAACCCAGACCGCCAGCTAAGGTCCCAAAGTCATGGTTAAGTGGGAAACGATGTGGGAAGGCCCAGACAGCCAGGATGTTGGCTTAGAAGCAGCCATCATTTAAAGAAAGCGTAATAGCTCACTGGTCGAGTCGGCCTGCGCGGAAGATGTAACGGGGCTAAACCATGCACCGAAGCTGCGGCAGCGACACTGATGTGTTGTTGGGTAGGGGAGCGTTCTGTAAGCCGTTGAAGGTGTGTCGTGAGGCATGCTGGAGGTATCAGAAGTGCGAATGCTGACATAAGTAACGATAAAGCGGGTGAAAAGCCCGCTCGCCGGAAGACCAAGGGTTCCTGTCCAACGTTAATCGGGGCAGGGTGAGTCGACCCCTAAGGCGAGGCCGAAAGGCGTAGTCGATGGGAAACGGGTTAATATTCCCGTACTTGGTGTTACTGCGAAGGGGGGACGGAGAAGGCTATGTTGGCCGGGCGACGGTTGTCCCGGTTTAAGCGTGTAGGTGTGTGTTCCAGGTAAATCCGGTTCACTTTAACACTGAGGCGTGATGACGAGGCACTACGGTGCTGAAGCAACAAATGCCCTGCTTCCAGGAAAAGCCTCTAAGCCTCAGGTAACACGAAATCGTACCCCAAACCGACACAGGTGGTCAGGTAGAGAATACCAAGGCGCTTGAGAGAACTCGGGTGAAGGAACTAGGCAAAATGGTGCCGTAACTTCGGGAGAAGGCACGCTGACACGTAGGTGAAGTGGTTTACCCATGGAGCTGAAGTCAGTCGAAGATACCAGCTGGCTGCAACTGTTTATTAAAAACACAGCACTGTGCAAACACGAAAGTGGACGTATACGGTGTGACGCCTGCCCGGTGCCGGAAGGTTAATTGATGGGGTCAGCGCAAGCGAAGCTCCTGATCGAAGCCCCGGTAAACGGCGGCCGTAACTATAACGGTCCTAAGGTAGCGAAATTCCTTGTCGGGTAAGTTCCGACCTGCACGAATGGCGTAATGATGGCCAGGCTGTCTCCACCCGGGACTCAGTGAAATTGAACTCGCTGTGAAGATGCAGTGTACCCGCGGCAAGACGGAAAGACCCCGTGAACCTTTACTATAGCTTGACACTGAACACTGGTCCTTGATGTGCAGGATAGGTGGGAGGCTTTGAAGTGTGGACGCCAGTCTGCATGGAGCCATCCTTGAAATACCACCCTTTAATGGCTGGTGTTCTAACGTGGGCCCGTGAACCGGGTTGCGGACAGTGTCTGGTGGGTAGTTTGACTGGGGCGGTCTCCTCCTAAAGAGTAACGGAGGAGCACGAAGGTTGGCTAATCCTGGTCGGACATCAGGAGGTTAGTGCAATGGCATAAGCCAGCTTGACTGCGAGCGTGACGGCGCGAGCAGGTGCGAAAGCAGGTCATAGTGATCCGGTGGTTCTGAATGGAAGGGCCATCGCTCAACGGATAAAAGGTACTCCGGGGATAACAGGCTGATACCGCCCAAGAGTTCATATCGACGGCGGTGTTTGGCACCTCGATGTCGGCTCATCACATCCTGGGGCTGAAGTAGGTCCCAAGGGTATGGCTGTTCGCCATTTAAAGTGGTACGCGAGCTGGGTTTAGAACGTCGTGAGACAGTTCGGTCCCTATCTGCCGTGGGCGCTGGAAGATTGAGGGGGGCTGCTCCTAGTACGAGAGGACCGGAGTGGACGCATCACTGGTGTTCGGGTTGTCATGCCAATGGCACTGCCCGGTAGCTACATGCGGAAGAGATAAGTGCTGAAAGCATCTAAGCACGAAACTTGCCCCGAGATGAATCTTCCCTGAGCCTTTAAGGCTCCTGAAGGAACGTTGAAGACGACGACGTTGATAGGCCGGGTGTGTAAGCGCAGCGATGCGTTGAGCTAACCGGTACTAATGAACCGTGAGGCTTAACCTTACAACGCCGAAGATGTTTTGGCGGAACTGAGAAGACGAACAATTTTCAGCTCAGATTCAGAGTCCGAAGGATTTTGCGCTGAGGCAGGGCGGCAAACGCAGCGACGGAAGGAGCATACACAAGTATGTGACTGAGGTTCGCAAGAGCAGGCAACGCGGTATCAGCACAAAAGACACAGGACAGAGCACAAAGAATTTGCCTGGCGGCCGTAGCGCGGTGGTCCCACCTGACCCCATGCCGAACTCAGAAGTGAAACGCCGTAGCGCCGATGGTAGTGTGGGGTCTCCCCATGCGAGAGTAGGGAACTGCCAGGCATCAAATTAGAAGTATGGCACTGACCTTTGAGGCAGTTCACTACTCGACAGAGTAGTAGTGACAAAAGCGAAAGCTTTTGAACGTTGCGCAGCAGCGGCCCGAAGGGTGAATCACCAGATGATTCATAAACTGCCAGGTATCAAATTAAGCAGTAAACTGATGTAAAAATCAGTGGTTATAAAAGAATTCGGTGGAGCGGTAGTTCAGTTGGTTAGAATACCTGCCTGTCACGCAGGGGGTCGCGGGTTCGAGTCCCGTCCGTTCCGCCACCCTAATTAGGGGCGTAGTTCAATTGGTAGAGCACCGGTCTCCAAAACCGGGTGTTGGGAGTTCGAGTCTCTCCGCCCCTGCCAGAAATAATCCTTAGCATCTGCTAAGGATTTTTTTTTGCCTAAAATTACCCGGTCAGGTAATCGTAAGCTCCCTTCTTTATCTCTTCATTATTTTCATTGTTCATCCAGCACATCAGTTTTTAACAGATCGCGGATAAGCGAATATTTATCGCTGTTTTGCAGCCAAATGGCGTATAGCGGCCGTGAAAGCGTTGCGCTGTCGGTAACGGTATGTAATCCGCCCTTTTCGTTTGCCCAGTTTGCAGGAAGCCAGCTACAGCCATTTAATGCGCTAAGCTGCTGTCGGGCGAGTTCGGCTGAGCTGGTTGTTAATACCGGCACTTCATCTGCTGCGATCAATCCTGTTTCATGCTGTTGGAAGTCTGGTCCCCATTCCAGCCGCAGATAATTGAGTTCTGATTTCATACGGGCAGGGTTGCTGCAATATAACGCCAAAGTGAAGTGCCCTAACAGTTGACTGCTGAACTCATCCATTTTGGGCGCTTCGGTAGTAATGAGGAGATCAAGCTGGCGTTCATGAAGTTGCTTCACTAGCGATTGCCGTTGAGCGATCCTGGCTTCGAATTGCAGACCGCTTTGCGGCTCCTGTAGTTGGTACAGTCGGCCCAGCCAGTCGTTAAGCATACACTCCCATAAAGACGCGCTTGCGCCGATGGAAAACTCGTTATGGCGTGAGGTATGCGCCACCTCTTTACGTGCCGCCTGCCACGTATTCATCAGCGTTTCCGCATACGGTAAAAGTTTTTCGCCAGCCGCGGTTAAACGGATATTGTTTCTGTGCCGCGTAAAAAGGTTTACGCCCAGCTGGTTCTCCAGTTGCCTGATACGGAAGCTCACCGCGGATTGCGTCAGGTAAAGCGCTTCTGCGGCCCGCCCGAAATGGCGTGTTCGGCTAACTTCCAGGAAAGTTTTTAACAATTCCGTATCCACTGTGCTCTCCACAAAATTATTTGTCGTTATGATTTAAATGTTTTGTTTTACACTCTGTCAAGCGTAACTAATACTCCGCGCCATAAATAGCTCAGACAAAGAATTAGGAGCGTGCAGGATGGCGGAAAGCTTTACGACGACTAATCGATATTTTGACAATAAACATTATCCACGTGGATTCTCTCGTCACGGCGATTTCACGATTAAAGAGGCGCAACTGCTTGAGCGTTATGGTCATGCCTTTAATGATCTGGATCTTGGCAAGCGTGAGCCAGTGACTGAAGAAGAGAAGTTGTTTGTAGCGGTATGTCGCGGTGAACGCGAGCCGGTAACGGATGCAGAACGCGTTTGGTCCAAGTATATGACGCGTATCAAGCGTCCAAAACGCTTCCACACCTTGTCTGGCGGCAAGCCGCAAGTTGAAGGCGCAGAAGACTACACCGAAGCTGATGATTAATAAAAAGGGCGTAATGCCCTTTTTTTACGCCAACAGCTTTTGTAAATGAATTAACAACCTGTCTATCGCCCGATAGCTTACCGCCTCCTGCAAATGCTGACGCGAGATCTCGTCAGCCAGTTCTATGTCGGCAATGGTTCTGGCCACTTTTAGTAAGCGCTGCCAGGCGCGAATGGATAATCCAAGATGCGCCAGCGTGTCTTCAAGCCAGCGGGCGTCATCATGATGCAAAACACAGTATTTTTGGATCTCGCGACCTTCCAGACGCGTGTTTAACTTCTTCTGGCGTCGGTACTGTCGTTCCTGGGCAGCGATGACCCGCTTTTTTACCGTAGCGCTGTTCTCACCCTTTGAGGCGTGTTGGCTGAGAATTCCGGGTGGAGGAAGCGGTATCTCAAGCGAAAGGTCGAAACGATCAAGAAATGGACCTGACAGCTTACTGAGGTAACGTAGTGTCTGTTCTGGCGTGCAGCGATTATGATTTCCCTGATAATGTCCGGTCGGGCTGGGATTCATTGCGGCGATTAACTGGAACCTGGCAGGGTACGTTATTTTCGCTCTGGTACGGGATAAATGAATTTGACCGGATTCTATAGGTTCACGTAGCGCATCCAGTGTGCGTCGCTCAAATTCAGGCAATTCATCAAGGAACAAAATTCCGTTGTGCGCCAGCGATATCTCTCCCGGTGCGGGTATTGCGCCGCCGCCGACCATAGCAGTAAGTGAGGCGCTATGATGAGGTGAGCGAAAGGGACGTTGCTGCCATCGTTTTTGTACCGTATCGGCATTAACCAGACTGAGAATTGCGGCGCTTTCCAACGCCTCTTCATTGCTTAATGGTGGAAGAATCCCGCTCAGTCGACTGGCCAGCATGGTTTTACCCGTACCCGGCGGGCCGATCAATAACAGGTTATGTCCACCTGCCGCTGTAATTTCCAGACCGCGTTTACCCTGCTCCTGACCGATCACATCGCTAAGATCGGCAGTTGTTCCAGGCGATGCCATATCCTGGGCGAAGGGTCTTTCCAGAGTGTGTTTCCCTTCCAGAAAGGCGCAGACGGTTTGTAGATGATCGGCGATAAAACATCCTTCTTTGCTGATAAGCCCAACCTCCGCCGCGTTCTCTGTTGCAACGATAATATTTCTGCCAGCCCTGATGGCTTCAGTTGCGCTTGATATTGCGCCAGGAACGCCGCGTAATGCGCCTGTAAGCGCTAACTCACCTACCAGCTCATATGCCTCAAGATTCGACGCTGTAAGCTGCTCAGACGCGGCCAGAAGCGCAACAGCAATAGGCAGGTCATACCTTCCGCCTTCTTTCGGTAGATCGGCTGGAGCAAGGTTAATGGTTATTTTTTTAGCCGGAAATTCATATCCGCTATTAATGATCGCACTGCGTACCCGGTCACGCGCCTCTTTTACCGTGGTTTCCGGTAGGCCTACCATGGTTAATCCCGGTAACCCATTACTGATATGCACCTCTATAGTAATAGGCGGCGCATTGACGCCAAGTGCGGCGCGGGTATGAACAATCGACAGTGACATAATCCCTCCTGTTGCGTGAATTATGCGGAATAGAAGAGAAAATTGAATTACTGATTTTTTGTTTTTTAGTGGCGGATTCCTGAATTTTGGCGTCATTTTCAGGTAATAAACATCAATCTGGAAGAACGCTCGCAGAAGCGAAAAGAAGGAAAACAGGGTGTAAAGCGCGCTAAAAGGGAAAAGAAAACGTGAAAATTTTTCAGTTCCTGATTTTTCTTATAAAAAACAAAGAACTTTTAAGTATTCATCTGTACTATCTGAAACCTGGTTAAAAAAATACCTTGTGCTATTGGCGAAACCTATGGTAACTCTTTAGGTATTCCTTCGAACAAGATGCAAGAATAGACAAAAATGACAGCCCTTCTACGAGTGATTAGCCTGGTCGTGATTAGCGTGGTGGTGATTATTATCCCACCGTGCGGGGCTGCACTTGGACGAGGAAAGGCTTAGAAATCAAGCCTTAACGAACTAAGACCCCCGCACCGAAAGGTCCGGGGGTTTTTTTTGGCCTGAAAAACTTAAGTGAGGAGCAGATCATGAATAACAGCATAAAATTCTGTTTCTCCATAATTATGACGGGGATGTAACTATGAACGGGGCACAGTGGGTGGTACATGCTTTGCGAGCGCAGGGGGTGAGAACTGTATTTGGTTATCCTGGCGGCGCAATTATGCCGGTTTACGATGCGTTGTATGATGGTGGTGTGGAGCATCTGTTGTGCCGTCATGAGCAGGGCGCGGTGATGGCTGCGATCGGTTATGCCCGTTCTACCGGTAAAACCGGTGTTTGTATCGCTACCTCCGGCCCTGGCGCCACTAACCTGATCACTGGTCTGGCGGATGCGTTGTTAGATTCGGTACCCGTTGTCGCGATCACGGGTCAGGTTTCCGCCCCGTTCATCGGCACCGATGCGTTCCAGGAGGTGGATGTGTTAGGGCTGTCGCTGGCATGTACCAAGCACAGCTTTCTGGTGCAGTCGCTGGCAGAGTTGCCTCGTATCATGGCAGAGGCTTTTGACGTCGCCAACGCTGGCCGTCCCGGACCCGTTCTGGTGGATATCCCTAAAGATATCCAGTTAGCCAGCGGAGCGCTGGAGCCCTGGTTCACTACCGTTGCTAACGAAGCGACACTCCCCCATGCCGCAGTTGAGAAAGCGCGTAACATGCTGGCGCAGGCGCAGAAGCCGATACTGTACGTCGGCGGCGGTGTGGGTATGGCGCAGGCGGTTCCGGCGCTGCGTAAATTTATCGCGGTAACGCAAATGCCGGTTACCTGTACGCTGAAAGGGCTGGGCGCTGTTGAAGCTGATTATCCGTACTATCTGGGAATGCTGGGAATGCACGGCGCCAAAGCCGCAAATTACGCGGTGCAGCAGTGCGATCTGCTGATTGCCGTCGGGGCGCGTTTTGATGACCGGGTGACGGGTAAGCTGAATACGTTTGCACCGAACGCCAGTGTGATTCATTTAGATATTGATCAGGCCGAATTGAACAAATTACGCCAGGCGCACGTAGCGTTACAGGGTGATCTGAATACGTTGTTACCTGCGTTACAGCAACCGTTAGCTATTGATGAGTGGCGGCAGCATAACGCTGCAATGCGTTCCGAGCACGCCTGGCGCTATGACCATCCTGGCGAGGCTATCTATGCGCCGTTGTTGTTGAAGCAACTGTCGGAACGTAAACCCGCAGACAGTGTGGTGACGACGGATGTGGGGCAGCATCAGATGTGGTCAGCCCAGCATATGACTTACACCCGCCCGGAGAATTTCATCACTTCCAGCGGTCTGGGGACGATGGGATTCGGCTTACCGGCGGCCGTTGGCGCACAGGTAGCGCGACCGAATGATACCGTTATCTGTATCTCCGGTGACGGCTCCTTCATGATGAATGTGCAGGAGCTGGGCACCGTAAAACGCAAGCAGTTACCGTTGAAGATAGTCTTACTCGACAACCAGCGGTTAGGGATGGTTCGACAATGGCAGCAACTGTTTTTCCAGGAACGATATAGCGAAACCACCCTCACCGATAACCCCGATTTCCTCATGCTGGCCAGCGCCTTCGGCATTCCAGGCCAGCACATTACTCGTAAAGACCAGGTTGAAGCGGCACTCGACACGATGTTGGCAAGCGAAGGTCCGTACCTGCTTCACGTTTCAATCGACGAACTTGAAAATGTCTGGCCGTTGGTGCCGCCTGGCGCCAGTAACTCTGAAATGCTGGAGAAATTATCATGATGCAACATCAGGTCAATGTATCGGCACGCTTTAATCCAGAAACCTTAGAACGTGTTTTACGCGTGGTGCGCCATCGTGGTTTTCAGGTGTGCTCCATGAACATGGAAGCCGCGACCGATGCGCAGAATATAAATATTGAATTGACCGTTGCCAGTCCCCGGTCGGTCGACTTACTGTTTAGTCAGTTAAGTAAACTGGTAGACGTTGCGCATGTCGCGATCTGCCAGAGCGCTGCCACATCACAACAAATCCGCGCCTGAGCGCAAAAGGAAGAAAAATGACGACGAAAAAAGCTGATTACATTTGGTTCAATGGCGAGATGGTGCGCTGGGAAGATGCGAAGGTTCACGTAATGTCTCATGCATTGCACTATGGTACGTCGGTATTTGAAGGGATTCGGTGCTACGACTCTCACAAAGGCCCGGTGGTGTTCCGTCATCGTGAACATATGCAGCGCCTGCGCGACTCAGCAAAAATTTATCGTTTTCCGGTTTCGCAGAGTATTGATGAACTGATGGAAGCCTGCCGCACCGTGATTCGTAAAAATAATCTGACCAGCGCTTATATCCGTCCGTTGGTATTTGTGGGCGATGTCGGTATGGGCGTTAATCCTCCCCCGGGATATACCACTGACGTCATCATCGCCGCGTTCCCGTGGGGGGCATACCTGGGCGCCGAAGCGCTGGATCAGGGGATTGATGCGATGGTTTCTTCCTGGAATCGCGCTGCGCCGAACACCATTCCGACCGCCGCCAAAGCGGGCGGGAACTATCTTTCCTCACTGCTGGTGGGTAGTGAAGCGCGCCGCCACGGCTATCAGGAAGGCATCGCCCTGGATGTAAACGGCTATATCTCCGAAGGCGCAGGCGAAAACCTGTTTGAGGTAAAAGATGGCGTGCTGTTTACTCCGCCGTTTACCTCTTCCGCGCTGCCTGG
This sequence comes from Salmonella enterica subsp. houtenae serovar Houten, assembly GCA_900478215.1. Taxonomy (NCBI): domain Bacteria; kingdom Pseudomonadati; phylum Pseudomonadota; class Gammaproteobacteria; order Enterobacterales; family Enterobacteriaceae; genus Salmonella; species Salmonella enterica. The sequence goes on along the minus strand of LS483478.1, from coordinate 4,561,048 downwards.
CATTACTCGTGACGCGATCATCAAACTGGCGAAAGAGCTGGGTATTGAAGTGCGTGAGCAGGTGCTGTCCCGTGAATCGCTGTATCTGGCCGACGAAGTGTTTATGTCCGGAACGGCGGCAGAGATTACTCCGGTACGCAGCGTTGATGGTATCCAGGTAGGCGAAGGCCGCTGCGGTCCTGTCACCAAGCGTATTCAACAAGCCTTCTTTGGTCTCTTCACTGGAGAAACCGAGGATAAATGGGGCTGGTTAGATCCGGTTAATCAGTAATAAAAAATGGGACGGCACGCACCGTCCCATTTAACAGACAAAGATGGGGAGTAAATAAAGCATGCCTAAGTACCGTTCCGCCACCACCACTCATGGCCGTAATATGGCGGGTGCCCGCGCGCTATGGCGCGCCACCGGAATGACCGACAGTGATTTTGGCAAACCGATTATCGCCGTGGTGAACTCATTCACTCAGTTTGTGCCGGGTCACGTTCATCTGCGCGATCTCGGTAAGCTGGTCGCCGAACAGATTGAAGCTTCCGGCGGTGTGGCGAAAGAGTTCAACACTATTGCCGTGGATGACGGGATCGCCATGGGGCACGGGGGTATGCTCTATTCACTGCCGTCGCGCGAGCTGATCGCCGACTCCGTTGAGTACATGGTGAACGCTCACTGCGCCGACGCGATGGTGTGTATCTCCAACTGCGACAAAATCACCCCAGGGATGCTCATGGCCTCGCTGCGCCTGAATATTCCGGTGATCTTTGTCTCCGGCGGACCGATGGAAGCCGGGAAAACCAAGCTTTCGGACAAAATTATCAAGCTGGATCTGGTTGATGCCATGATTCAGGGGGCGGATCCGAAAGTCTCTGACGATCAAAGTAACCAGGTGGAGCGCTCCGCGTGTCCAACCTGCGGCTCCTGCTCCGGCATGTTTACCGCTAACTCCATGAATTGCCTGACCGAAGCGCTGGGCCTGTCGCAGCCGGGCAACGGTTCGCTACTGGCGACCCATGTTGACCGTGAGCAGTTGTTCCTCAATGCCGGTAAGCGGATTGTTGAACTGACTAAACGCTATTACGAGCAGGATGACGCTTCAGCGTTACCGCGCAATATCGCCAGCAAAGCCGCGTTTGAGAATGCGATGACGCTGGATATTGCGATGGGCGGTTCGACCAATACCGTTCTGCATCTACTGGCGGCTGCGCAAGAAGCGGAAATCGACTTTACGATGAGTGATATCGATAAGCTTTCCCGCAAAGTCCCGCAGTTGTGCAAAGTGGCGCCGAGCACGCAGAAGTACCATATGGAAGATGTCCACCGCGCGGGAGGCGTCTTAGGCATTCTGGGCGAGCTGGATCGTGCGGGTCTGTTGAACCGTGATGTGAAAAACGTATTAGGCCTGACGCTGCCGCAAACGCTTGAGCGGTATGACGTTATGGTGACGGAAGATGAAGCCGTGAAGCAGATGTTCCGCGCCGGGCCTGCGGGCATTCGCACGACTAAAGCGTTCTCGCAGAATTGTCGCTGGGATTCGCTGGATGACGACCGCGCCGAGGGTTGCATCCGCTCGCTGGAGTATGCTTATAGCAAAGACGGCGGTCTGGCGGTGCTGTATGGCAACTTCGCCGAAAACGGCTGCATTGTGAAAACCGCAGGCGTGGATGATAGCATTCTCTCCTTCACCGGCCCGGCAAAAGTGTATGAAAGCCAGGACGACGCGGTAGAGGCGATTCTCGGTGGCAAAGTAGTGGAAGGCGATGTGGTCGTGATCCGCTACGAAGGGCCGAAAGGCGGGCCGGGAATGCAGGAAATGCTCTATCCGACCAGCTTCCTGAAGTCGATGGGGCTAGGCAAAGCCTGCGCGCTCATTACCGATGGGCGTTTCTCCGGCGGTACTTCGGGTCTTTCCATCGGTCACGTCTCGCCGGAAGCGGCCAGCGGCGGCACTATTGCGCTGATTGAAGATGGCGACACCATTGCGATTGATATCCCAAACCGCAGCATTCAGTTGCAGTTGAGCGAGGCTGAAATCGCCGCACGCCGCGAGGCGCAGGAAGCTCGCGGCGATAAAGCATGGACGCCGAAAGATCGCCAGCGTCAGGTTTCGTTTGCCCTGCGTGCCTACGCTAGCCTGGCGACCAGCGCCGATAAAGGCGCGGTGCGCGATAAATCGAAACTGGGAGGTTGATGATGGCGGAATCTCAACCTCTGTCAGCCGCGCCGGAAGGGGCGGAGTATCTGCGCGCGGTGCTACGCGCGCCAGTATACGAAGCGGCGCAGGTGACGCCGCTGCAAAAAATGGAAAAGCTCTCGTCACGTCTGGACAACGTTATTCTCGTCAAACGCGAAGATCGGCAGCCGGTACATAGCTTTAAGCTGCGCGGCGCTTACGCGATGATGGCCGGATTGACCGAAGAACAAAAAGCCCACGGCGTGATTACCGCTTCGGCGGGGAACCATGCGCAGGGCGTGGCGTTCTCCTCCGCGCGGCTTGGCGTGAAGTCTCTGATCGTCATGCCAAAAGCAACGGCAGATATTAAAGTCGATGCGGTACGCGGTTTTGGCGGCGAAGTGCTGTTGTACGGCGCTAATTTTGATGAAGCAAAAGCGAAAGCTATTGAGCTGGCGCAGCAGCAGGGTTTTACCTGGGTGCCGCCGTTTGATCACCCAATGGTGATCGCCGGGCAAGGCACTCTGGCGCTGGAGCTGCTTCAGCAGGATTCGCATCTCGATCGTGTTTTTGTGCCGGTTGGCGGCGGCGGTTTGGCGGCTGGCGTAGCGGTACTGATCAAACAATTGATGCCGCAAATCAACGTTATTGCCGTCGAAGCGGAGGATTCCGCCTGCCTGAAAGCGGCGTTGGAAGTCGGTCATCCAGTGGATCTCCCGCGCGTTGGGTTGTTTGCTGAAGGCGTGGCGGTAAAACGCATCGGCGACGAAACGTTCCGGCTGTGTCAGGAATACCTTGATGATATTGTCACCGTGGATAGCGACGCTATCTGCGCGGCGATGAAAGATCTGTTTGAAGATGTGCGTGCGGTGGCGGAGCCGTCCGGCGCGCTGGCGCTGGCGGGGATGAAAAAATATATCGCCCAGCACAATATTCGCGGCGAACGCCTGGCGCACGTCCTTTCCGGCGCCAACGTCAACTTCCACGGCCTGCGCTATGTGTCTGAACGCTGCGAATTGGGGGAACAGCGCGAAGCGTTACTGGCGGTGACCATCCCGGAAGAAAAGGGCAGCTTCCTCAAATTCTGCCAGTTGCTTGGCGGGCGTATGGTCACCGAGTTTAACTACCGTTTCGCTGACGCAAAACATGCCTGTATTTTTGTCGGCGTACGCGTCAGCCAGGGGCTGGAGGAACGAAAAGAGATTATCACCCAACTGCGCGACGGCGGTTATAGCGTAGTGGATCTCTCCGACGATGAAATGGCGAAGCTGCATGTGCGCTATATGGTCGGCGGACGCCCCTCCAAGCCATTACAGGAGCGTTTGTATAGTTTCGAATTTCCGGAGTCGCCCGGTGCGTTGCTTAAATTCCTGCATACTCTAGGCACGCACTGGAATATTTCGCTATTCCATTACCGTAGCCACGGTACCGATTATGGCCGCGTGCTGGCAGCGTTCGAGCTGGGCGATCATGAGCCGGATTTTGAAACCCGGCTGCATGAACTGGGCTATGAATGCCATGATGAGAGCAATAACCCGGCGTTCCGGTTCTTTCTGGCCGGTTAAGCGCCGGTGACCAAGGGATAACCAACTGGTTATCCCTCAGACTGCTGACGAACCCCACATTTTTTCGTGGGGTTCTTCTTTTGCAGCGACCGCAGGTCGCGATCGCGATATTTTTCCGTTATTACCCCAGGATGTATCCGGGCTGACCTTTCACTACCCGTAACAGCCAGTAAAATAGCGCCAGCACTGCATCCGGACTTTCGGCAGACCACGGAACCGTGCATACCGGTGACCATAATGCTGTTTCGCATCCGCGAAGCTGCGCTCCACCGTCTCCTTTCTCCGGGCATACACCTTTTTACCCCATTTCGTCAGCCGCAGTGCGTTTGCCTTCTCTTTCACCTCTTCCCACACATGCCGCGTGATGGTTCTGCATCTGACGGCTTTTCGTGCATTTCTCCCGCTCCGGACACCCCGCGCAGACCGCTTTATCCGACCGGTAATGCCGGTAGCCGTTGCGGTCCGTGGTGTTGTAGTTCAGTTCCGCGCCTGCTGGACAGACATACACATCCTTATCCGGGCCATAGCGGAAGTGCTTTTTCTGGTAATCATTCTGCCCTTTATTCGGGCGACGGCAGGCCCGGTACCAGCGCGATACCCGCCTCCTGCGTCAGGTGACACACCGCTGCCGTGAAGTAGCCTGCGTCCACGCCCACGGTCACCGTATCCAGCCCGAACCGTTCCACCTGATGTGCCAGCCTGCCGATGAACGGCTGGCTGTCATGGACATTGCCCGGTGTGACGTGGGTATCCATGATGATGCCGTGCTTTCCGTCCACCGTACGGTGGTCCAGCCAGAAGAACCCCTTCGGCTTGCCCTCCCGGTGTATGAAGCCACTTTCCGGGTCAGTGGTGCTGATTTGGTATTCTTAACGGTGGCGGCTGCACTGTCGGGCGTCCTTTTTACGCCGGGCAGCGGCTTTTTTTCGTGCTGCTTCCTGTCGGCCTCCACGGCGGCATTCAGTTGCTCCAGATATTCACTCACGCCTTCCGGGCGTTGTTCGTTCACTGCCTTACGCGGGTTCGCGTTTGCTTTCAGGTGGGTGCTGTCGGTGTAAAGTACCCGACCGTTCGCCATCCCGCGGGCCAGCGCCTGTTCCACAATATGGTCAAAAATCTGTTCAAAGATACCGCTGTCGTTAACGCGGCGAAGACGGTTCTGGCTGAGAGTGGAGGCGTCCGGCACTTTCTCCGTCAGCCCCATACGCAGGAGCCAGCGGTAAGCGACATTGACCTGGATTTCCTTAACCAGGCGGCGTTCAGAAGGGATACCGAAGAGATAGCCCGGCAGCATCATTTTAATCAGGCGGACCGGGTCGATGGCGGGCCTGCCGTTATCAGTGCATAGAGGTGGGCCACGGCATCGCGGATAAATTCAAAGTCGATAGCGGCGTGATTTTGCGGACCAGATGGTCTTGGGGGACGAGTTCGCGAGGGTGATGGTTTCAAACTGGTACTGCTGCGGGGAAGGTTCTCTGAGCATGGCGGTCAGTCCGTTTTTTGTACTGACCTTATTAGATCAAAGTCTGAAGGGTTTATGTTAAAGCATAAACCCTTTTTATCGATATCAGTTGATTACAGCGTGATCACATCGAATTCGACTTCGGTGTTCACGTCAGCATCATAGTCCACTTCGTCGAGGCCAAAACCGAACAAATTCAGGAATTCCAGCTTATAGCCTGCATAGTCTGTTTCTTGCGCCAGGTTTTCAGTGGTGATCAGCGGCCATAGATTGCGGCACGCCTGCTGAATGTCTTCGCGCAGCTCCCAGTCATCCATACGGATACGCTGGTTGTCATCAAGCGCCACGTTATCGTCGTACAGGCTGGTGGTCATCAGACGGTTGATCTGCTCGATGCAACCTTCGTGAATTCCCTGTTCTTTCATCAGTTTGAAGACCATGGAGATATACAGCGGCATCACCGGAATAGCAGAGGAAGCCTGGGTGACCACGGATTTCAGCACCGCGACGTTTGCAGTGCCATTCAGCGGTGCCAGTTGGTTACGCAGCGCGCCTGCTGCGCGGTCAAGGTCTTCTTTCGCTTTGCCCAGCGCGCCGTGCCAGTAGATTGGCCAGGTCAGATCGGTACCGATGTAAGAATAGGCCACAGTTTTCACGCCGTCGGCCAGCACACCAGCTTCGTTCAGCGCGCTCATCCACAGTTCCCAGTCTTCGCCGCCCATGACGGTGACGGTATTCCGGACTTCTTCGTCGGTGGCCGGTTCAATGCTGGCGGTGGTGATCTGATCCTTGTTAGTATCGATCGCTTTAGAGGTATAAACCTCGCCGATCGGTTTCAGCGCGGAACGGACGATTTCACCGGTTTTCGGCATTTTACGCACCGGGGACGCCAGCGAGTAAACGACTAAATCAATCTGACCCAGGTCTTCTTTGATCAGTTTGATAACTTCATCACGGCATTGGTCAGAGAACGCATCGCCGTTGATGCTTTTGGCATACAGGCCTTCGCGTTTAGCTGCTTCATCGAAAGCCGCCGCGTTATACCAGCCAGCGGAACCCGGTTTGGTTTCCGTGCCAGGTTTTTCAAAAAATACGCCGATAGTGGCGGCACCGCTGCCAAAGGCGGCGGAAATTCTGGAGGCCAGGCCGTAACCGGTGGAGGCTCCGATGACCAGTACGCGGGAAGGGCCGTTAGCGATTTTCCCGTTTTTCTTCACATACTCGATCTGTTTTTCCACATTGACTTTACAGCCAGTCGGATGGGTAGTTGTACAGATGAATCCACGAATTTTTGGTTTGATTATCATAGTGATGGCTAATTAAGTTTGTATTTCGCTGTCAAGTACGCAATGACACCGTCTTTTCTGGTTTGCTTAACGTGATGGTAAACAAGTCCCCCACCACACCTCTGTTTTCAGCACCTTAAAACTCAACGAGGAAGTGGTCTGACAAACATCGACCACAGAACCGGCTGATCCGCCAGGTATTCTCAGTAATGCAAATTTCATTTATCTATTATGGCACGGGGCATTATACAGAAAAGGAGTGTGAATTCTGAATCTACCACTGATTTTCGCCGTCACGCGATTAACGCAATGGCAAAAAGGGATTGATGTACAAACATGAATCCCTTTGAATGGAGCATGACCAGTTAGTCCTGATGGGCAAACTCAGCCATAAATTGTAGGATCAGCGCCATGGAGACCGCGCCAGGATCGCAGTGTCCGATGGCCCGCTCACCCAGGTTTTTTGCCCGCCCAAAGCGGGCCGTCATGGTGCAGGTTCTCTCCGCGCCCGCCATTGCCGCCTGCGCGCAGCGAGACAGCGCTTCGGGCAGTTGTAGCGCAACGTCAGTGTTGGCTTGCTCCGCCGCGGCGGCTAGCGCATCCACCATCGTTTTATCTCCCGGCTTTGCGCCGCTGCCCTGATGGACCGCCCGGCTGGCTTCGATAATCTGATCGGGAGACGGTGAAGTGAAGACTTCGCCGAGCGCGCAGGCGTCGATCCCTCCTTCACCGACAAACCCGGCAAAAGTTGGTTCATGACCGCTGCCTCCGCCGCTGACGATAACGGTCTGCACGCCCGACTTTATGGTGCGGTAGACTGCGCAGTACGCCGTCAGAGCGTGGATTTTCCCCATTCCGGCGTACACCAGTCCTTGCATGATTTCACTGCGGATATGATCGGTGTTGTTGAACAGCTTTTTGGGTTTCTGCATCGTCACTCCCTCTCGTAAGGTACTGTTTCTTTAATGACGATGTTACCCGCAATGCGCATTTACACCTGGCACCTTTGATACCAATTACTCTCCCACCTGAGGGGCATGACTGGGGGATATTCGCTCTCCAGCACGCACAGCCAGCGTTATTCGGTGATTTTGCGCGTCAGCACAATCTTCCAGAACGCATCAATCAGCGGCTCATGCAGTCGCTTTTTTTGCGCGCACACGCCCAGTTCAAATGGCGTTTTCTCATCGCTACGCTCTAAAATCATCACGCGATTACGTACCGGCTCCGGACTGTTTTCCAGTACAACCTCCGGAATTAAAGCCACACCGCAGCCCAATGCGACCATTGACACCATCGCCTCATGGCCGCCCACCGTGGCGTATATTGAGGGATTACTGATTTTATGCCGACGGAACCACAGTTCAATGCGGCGACGTACCGGTCCCTGATCGGCCATGATAAACGGCACTGTCGCCCAGCCCGGTTTCTCTATCGCGACCTGGCTACGAACCGGACAGGGCAATGCCGGGGCGATCAGCACAACAGCCAAATTTTCCAGCATCGAAAACGCCACTGCGCCGGGCAGCGTTTCTGGTTTGCCGGCGATGGCCAGATCCGCTTCTCCCGTCACCACCTTTTCCATCGCATCGGCGGCATCTCCGGTCGTTAATTTGATCTCAACGGAAGGGTGTTCGGCGCGAAAACGGTCGAGAATCGGCGGCAAATGGCTATAGGCGGCAGTCACTGAACAAAAGATGTGCAATTCACCGGAGAGCGACGGCCCCTGCTGGTCGAGCGTATGGCGCAACTGCTGATACTGCAATAACGTCTGCTGGGCGAATACCCGCAGCTCCTCCCCAGCGTCGGTGAGCGTTACGGTACGGTTATCACGTACAAACAGCGGCTGTCCGAGATCTTCTTCAAGGCGTTGTATCTGGCGGGAAAGCGTGGAGGGGCTGACATGCATCGCCCGCGCGCTGCGGCCAAAATGGCGGCTTTCCGCCAGATGCAGGAACGTTTTTAGATCGCGTAAATCCACAGACAGACCTCCGGTTTTTGATGTTGCATAAACCGCAACGTAATGTTGTGAATATATCAATTTCCGCAATAAGTTTCCTGTTGTAATGTGGGTCCATTCTCGCAAATACAAATCTGCGAACCGAACAATAAGACAGTACAACATCATGAGGTATCACTATGGCTAACTACTTTAATACACTGAACCTGCGCCAGCAGTTGGCGCAGTTGGGTAAATGCCGCTTTATGAGTCGCGATGAATTCGCCGATGGCGCAAGTTACCTTCAGGGTAAAAAAGTGGTTATCGTCGGCTGCGGCGCGCAGGGTCTGAACCAGGGCCTGAACATGCGCGACTCCGGCCTGGATATCGCCTACGCCCTGCGTAAAGAAGCCATTGCTGAAAAGCGTGCTTCCTGGCGCAAAGCGACCGAAAACGGCTTTAAAGTGGGGACCTACGAAGAGCTGATCCCGCAGGCGGACCTGGTGGTTAACCTGACGCCGGACAAGCAGCACTCTGACGTGGTGCGCTCCGTTCAGCCGCTGATGAAAGATGGTGCGGCGCTGGGCTACTCCCACGGGTTTAACATCGTGGAAGTGGGCGAGCAGATCCGTAAAGACATTACTGTGGTGATGGTGGCGCCGAAGTGTCCGGGTACCGAAGTACGTGAAGAATACAAGCGTGGCTTCGGCGTACCGACGCTGATCGCCGTTCACCCGGAAAACGATCCGAAAGGCGAAGGCATGGCGATTGCCAAAGCCTGGGCCGCTGCAACTGGTGGTCACCGCGCGGGCGTGCTGGAATCTTCCTTTGTCGCGGAAGTGAAATCCGACCTGATGGGCGAGCAGACCATTCTGTGCGGTATGTTGCAGGCCGGTTCTCTGCTGTGCTTCGACAAGCTGGTGGCAGAAGGCGCTGACCCAGCGTATGCGGAAAAACTGATTCAGTTCGGCTGGGAAACCATCACCGAAGCGCTGAAGCAGGGCGGTATCACCCTGATGATGGACCGTCTGTCCAACCCGGCGAAACTGCGCGCTTACGCGCTGTCCGAGCAATTGAAAGAGATTATGGCGCCGCTGTTCCAGAAACATATGGATGACATCATCTCCGGCGAGTTCTCTTCCGGTATGATGGCGGACTGGGCTAACGACGATAAGAAACTGCTGACCTGGCGTGAAGAGACCGGTAAAACCGCGTTTGAGACCGCACCGCAGTATGAAGGCAAAATCGGCGAGCAGGAGTACTTTGACAAAGGCGTGCTGATGATCGCGATGGTGAAAGCGGGCGTTGAGCTGGCGTTCGAAACCATGGTGGATTCCGGCATTATCGAAGAGTCCGCCTACTACGAATCACTGCATGAACTGCCGTTGATTGCGAACACCATCGCGCGTAAACGTCTGTACGAAATGAACGTGGTTATCTCCGATACCGCAGAATACGGTAACTACCTGTTCTCTTACGCTTGCGTACCGCTGTTGAAACCGTTTATGGCGGAGTTGCAACCGGGCGATCTGGGTAACGCTATCCCGGAAGGCGCGGTAGACAACGCACAGCTTCGCGACGTGAACGACGCGATTCGCAGTCATGCTATCGAGAAGGTGGGCCAGAAACTGCGTGGTTATATGACGGATATGAAGCGTATTGCCGTTGCCGGCTAATTCCTCGTCGTCTTTCAACTTGCAGATGCGTTGGCTACGTTCGTACACCCCAGTCACAGCGTTATCTATGCTCCTGGGGCTGTACTCACTTGCCGCCTTCCTGCAAGCTGAAATCCTTAGGGGAAGGCTTTGAGATAAAAAACCGGTGCAATTAGACACCGGTTTTTTTAATTTCGGTACAGCACCTTAATAATGTGATAGCCGAACTGGGTGTGCAGTGGGCCGGTGGGCTCCAGGACCGGACAGGAGAAGACCACTTTATCGAATGCCGGAACCATCTGGCCCTGACGGAATTCGCCTAAATGGCCGCCTTTTTTACCGGATGGGCAGATAGAATGCTTTTTCGCCAGTTTCTCAAAATCGCCGCCGTTTTTAATTTGCTCCAGAAGATCTAAAGCCAGTTTCTCTTCTTTTACAAGGATATGCAGTGCTGCTGCCGTTTTTGCCATTATTTCTTTCTCACGTCGCAAAGATTGGCCGTCACTTTATCACTCCTTAGGCCGTCAGACATATACTCTTCGCCATCACAGGACAGATGTCTCGCCTGATTTTACGAACCGGGAGATAAGCAGCATTTTTACCGGGCGTATTTCGGGTGTGCGGGACAGCGGTCCTGTCCTTACTGATAAGGGGCGAGATACCATGAACATAATGAAAAACACAGAATTTCCAGACGACTGGCTTTTAGGGCTACGCCAGGTCGTACGCGACCCTGTGCTCTATGAGTTACTTAAATATTGTCCGCTGGAAATCATGCAGTGCTGGCGATTTGACGATATTTCCCGCGGCACGCTTATCTGCCGTCAGGGGGAAATATGCCAGCAATTTTCGCTCATCGTGGTCGGCGAAGTGGATGTTTTTTACGAAGCTGAAGATGGACGCCGTTACCGGCAGGCGCGTTATGGCAAAGGCGATATGCTGGGCGAGTTAGAGATATTTGAGTCGCGGCATTATATCTGTTCTGTCGTAGCCGTCGGCAATGTACAGCTACTCAGCCTGCCGCAAGCGCATTTTTGCCGCTGGCTAACGCTGGATAACCATTTTAACCAGCGGATGCTGAGGTTTTTCAGCCAACAGTATTACCAGTTGTCGAAAAAGGCCAGTAGCGACAATTTGTACTCGCTGCATCAGCGCGTATGCCAGGCATTATGGCTGCGTTATCAACAATATGAATCAACCACTATTTTGCTTGATAAGCAGAATCTTGGTCAGGAATTTGCGGCGACGACGCGCAGTATCAACCGGATACTGCACGATCTGAAATCGCTGAACATTATCGATACCGACGGTGAGCGGATCATTTTACTGGCTCCTGAAAAACTCAAACAGGAGGCGGAAATCTGAACCCCTCAGAACAATAAGGAGACGGGAGATGCAACCCCATATTCGGCTTAACACAAGCATGACCCGCGCGAAATATGCGCTTTTGCCCGGCGATCCCGGGCGGGTGGACAGAATCGCCCGTTTTCTTGATAAGGCTGAGATTCTGGGGCAAAACCGGGAGTTTCGCACGGCGCGCGGCTGGTTTCAGGGCGTTGAAATAGTCGTACTCTCCACGGGAATCGGTGGACCGTCAACCGCTATCGCCATTGAGGAGTTACGCCAGGTTGGCGTCAACACGCTAATCCGTATCGGTAGTTGCGGCGCGTTGCAGGACTCGCTGGCGTTGGGCGATGTGATCATCGCCCACGGCGCGGTGGCTGACGACGGCGCCAGCAAAACCTATGCGCCCGCCAGTTATCCGGCCTGTGCGGACCCGTATCTTACCGCCACGCTGATACAGCAGGCGAAACAGATGAACATCTCTGCCGTTTGCGGGCTGGTGCGCAGCCATGACAGCTTTTACACCGATCGCGAAACTGAACTGGATGCCGAATGGTCGGCCAGGGGGGTTCTCGGCGCGGATATGGAAACCGCCGCGCTGATGGTTGTGGGGGCGTTACGTGGGCTGCGTACAGCGTCGTTGCTAAACGTGGTCGTCGCGCATAATGGCTGTCTGGAGAGCAGCATTAACCATTATGTTCAGCGGGAAACCTTGTGCCAGCAAGGTGAAGAACGCCAGATTTCTCTGGCGCTTCAGGCCATTTATTTCGATAGTTTGCAAGGAGAGTAATGATGGACTTTTTCAGCATTAACAATGTAATGGTCAACATTCCTCTCGGCGAAGGCGGGTATGCGCTGTCGTGGATTGAGGCTATCGGCACTGTCTTTGGCTTATTGTGCATCTGGTGCGCCAGCCGGGAAAAAATCATTAATTACCTGTTTGGTTTGATTAACGTCACTCTGTTTGCCGCTATCTTTTTTCAGATCCAACTGTACGCCAGCTTGTTGCTTCAGGTGTTTTTCTTTGCGGCGAATATTTACGGCTGGTACGCATGGAGCCGGCAGAATGACGCCCAGGAAGCCGCTCTGAAAGTCCGTTGGCTTACTCGCCAACAAGCATGGGTGCTGGGGGTCGTATGTATTGTCGCCATTCTGCTGATGACGTGGTTTATCGATCCGGTCTTCGCTACGTTGACCCGCGTTATGCTCGCGCTTCTGCAAACGGTAGGTATTCAGGTGGCGATGCCTGAACTCCAGCCGGACGCGTTCCCGTTCTGGGATTCCACCATGCTGGTGTTGTCGATTGCGGCGATGGTGCTGATGACCCGCAAGTACGTGGAAAACTGGCTGCTGTGGGTGATTATTGATGTAATTAGCGTCGTGATCTATGCGGTACAGGGCGTTTATGCAATGTCGCTTGAGTATGTTCTGCTGACGGCGATCGCGCTAATGGGTTCTTACAGTTGGATCAAGAGCGCGCAGCGTAATGGCTATACGCCGCTTGCCGCCAGAGCCTGGTGATTAACCTTTTCCAGGCTGCCAGAAAAGGCAGCCTGGTCTTCTTTGGGCCTCGCTTTCTGCTACAATCCCTCCCCCGTTCGAAGATTGAGCACTATTCCCATGCGTTTAAATCCCGGCCAACAACACGCTGTCGAATTCGTCACCGGACCCTGCCTGGTGCTGGCAGGGGCGGGCTCTGGTAAAACTCGCGTAATTACCAATAAAATTGCCCACCTGATCCGCGGATGCGGTTATCAGGCCCGACATATTGCGGCGGTGACGTTTACCAATAAAGCGGCGCGCGAAATGAAAGAACGCGTCGGGCAGACGCTCGGGCGTAAGGAAGCGCGCGGTTTGATGATCTCCACCTTTCATACGCTAGGGCTGGATATGATTAAGCGCGAGTACGCTGCGCTGGGGATGAAATCGAACTTTTCATTGTTTGACGATACCGACCAGGTCGCCTTGCTCAAAGAGCTGACCGAAGGCCTGATCGAAGACGACAAAGTTCTGTTGCAACAGCTGATCTCCACGATCTCCAACTGGAAAAACGATCTCAAAACGCCTGCGCAGGCAGCGGCGGGGGCGAAAGGCGAACGCGATCGTATTTTTGCCCACTGCTACGGGCTTTATGACGCCCATATGAAGGCATGTAACGTCCTCGATTTTGATGATTTGATTCTGCTGCCGACGTTGCTGCTGCAACGCAATGACGAGGTACGCGAGCGTTGGCAGAATAAAATTCGTTATCTGCTGGTGGATGAATATCAGGATACTAACACCAGCCAGTATGAGCTGGTTAAGCTGCTGGTCGGGCAACGCGCGCGCTTTACGGTAGTGGGCGATGACGATCAGTCTATCTACTCCTGGCGCGGGGCGCGTCCGCAAAACCTGGTGTTACTGAGTCAGGATTTCCCGGCGCTGCAGGTGATCAAACTGGAGCAAAACTACCGTTCTTCGGGCCGCATCCTGAAAGCGGCGAATATTCTCATCGCCAATAATCCGCACGTCTTTGAAAAGCGCCTCTTTTCCGAACTCGGTTACGGCGCGGAACTCAAAGTATTAAGCGCAAACAATGAAGAGCATGAAGCTGAGCGCGTTACTGGCGAACTGATTGCCCATCACTTTGTGAACAAGACCCAATACAAGGATTACGCCATTCTGTATCGCGGGAACCATCAGTCGCGGGTATTTGAAAAATTCCTCATGCAGAACCGCATTCCGTACAAAATTTCCGGCGGCACGTCGTTCTTCTCCCGTCCGGAGATTAAAGACCTGCTTGCCTACCTACGGGTGCTGACCAATCCGGATGATGACAGCGCCTTCCTGCGTATCGTGAATACGCCAAAACGTGAAATCGGTCCTGCCACGCTGCAAAAGTTGGGGGAATGGGCAATGACGCGCAATAAAAGCCTGTTTACCGCCAGCTTTGATATGGGGCTGAGCCAGATGTTGTCCGGGCGTGGTTACGATTCATTGACGCGTTTTACCCACTGGCTAGGGGAAATCCAGCGTCTGGCCGAACGCGAGCCAGTCGCCGCCGTGCGCGATCTCATCCACGGTATTGATTATGAATCCTGGTTGTACGAAACCTCGCCGAGTCCAAAAGCGGCGGAGATGCGTATGAAAAACGTTAACCAGCTCTTTAGTTGGATGACTGAAATGCTGGAAGGTAACGAACTGGATGAGCCGATGACTCTGACCCAGGTGGTTACACGTTTTACGCTGCGCGATATGATGGAGCGCGGCGAGAGCGAAGAGGAGCTGGATCAGGTACAGTTGATGACGCTTCATGCTTCGAAGGGGCTGGAATTCCCGTATGTGTTTATGGTCGGGATGGAGGAAGGATTCCTGCCGCATCAAAGCAGCATTGACGAAGATAATATTGAGGAAGAGCGTCGTCTGGCCTATGTCGGGATTACTCGCGCGCAGAAAGAGCTCACCTTTACATTATGTAAAGAACGCCGTCAGTATGGCGAACTGGTGCGCCCGGAGCCGAGCCGCTTCCTGCTGGAGCTACCGCAGGACGATCTTATCTGGGAGCAGGAGCGTAAAACGGTGAGCGCCGAGGAGCGAATGCAGAAAGGGCAGGCCAACATCGCCAATATTCGGGCGATGATGGCGGCAGCGAAAAAGAGCTAAATCTCAGGCGACAAACTGTTGCCAGCAGGTGGAGAAAGGCATCACAAGGATCAGTGCCGGTAGCATGTTCGCAGTCGGAAAGCTGCGAATGCCGCATAGCCTGAATCCAGTTGCCAGCATGATGATGCCGCCGCAGGCGGTAAAATCGGCGATCATCAGTGGGTTGAGCAATGTCATGATGAAGCTGGCGGCAAAAAAGAGAATCGCAAACACGATGAGCTGAGGCACAAAGATAACGGCGATAATGTAACCCAGCGCGGAGGCGAAAATGGCGGCGGTAAAGAAATCAAGGATTGATTTGGTTATCAATATCGTCGCATCGCCGGTCATACCTTCAGTTAATGCGCCAAAAATACCCGTACCGCTGGCGCAGAACAAGATCAAGACGGCGATAAACTGATTGATAAAGTCTTCAGAGCTAAGACTGGCATCCTCTTTTGTTGGGAATATTTTCTCAATGGGCGTACGTAACTTAGTTCCGGCCCTTTCGATCCATTTTTCGATATTCAGCAGGCAACCGATAATTGTGCCGACAATAACCGCCAGAGCAATAGGCGGTAGGTTCACCAGTTTATTGAGGAAAAATGCCCCCATGCTAATCGAAATTAATCCGGCAATAAGAGGTAAAGTCTTTTTTAAATGCTCGGGAATAAATCGGTTGAGAGAGGCGCCAATAATTGCGCCAACCAGCAGCGAACCACTACAGACAAAAATGCCTACCGGCATAATATATCCTCCTTATTTATCCCATATAAATAGAGAGGGCCTGATTGCAGGCCCTCTGATAGTGTGATGGATGGTTATTTAATGTTAAATACGCGGCTGGCGTTGCCCCATGCGATTTTGTTTTTCAGGTCGGCATCCATTTCCAGTGGATCGAACCAGTCGCAGGCCTGATGAATATCTTCATACGGATAATCAACGGAGAACATTACCCGGTCGGCGCCCATAATTTCAATGGCATTTTGCAGAGAGTAAGTGTTGAAGTGGCCGCTGGTGGTGACAATAAAGTTATTTTGTAGGTAGTGCATTAACGGTTTTTCCGCTTTGCCCAGACCACAGCCAAAACGCTGACGGTACAGACGATGCTGAGTACGCGGCAGCATATGCACCAGACCTTCGCCAAGGTGACCGAGCACCAGATTCAGATTCGGGTAACGATCAAACAGGCCGCTCATCATCAGACGGATAGCGTGAACAGCGGTTTCCTGCGCAAAGCCCCACGCGGAGCCGATCAGGCTTTCATAACCGGTATAGATGCCGCGTGCCGGACCTTCCAGCGGTTCGCGAGGGTGCAGGTAAACCGGGACGTTCAGTTCGTTAACTTTATCCCAGAATACCAGCATGGATTCGTCATCCAGATACAGTCCATGTTCGCTGTCTTTGACGTTGGTATAACCGTTAATCAGCGCACCTTTCATGCCCAGTTTTTTCACCGCACGTTCCAGTTCTTCTGCGGCGGCTTCCGGATTTTGCAGCGCCAGCGTAGCGAAAGCGCTGAATTTATCCGGATTGGGTTTGACATAATTTTCGACGATATAATCGTTAGTTTCGTGAGCAAAAGAAACGGCTGTCGCTTTATCCAAAATTGATTGCGCGCCTGGTGAAGTCAGTGAAAGAATAACGTGGTCGATATTACGTTGCGCCATTTCATCAAGCTGATAGCTGCGATCTAATAAGCGACGCTCAACATCCTTCATATATTCTGAGCCATTTCGTGCTGCTTCACCTGTTGAATCCCACAGACTGTTGTTTTTAGGTGTAGATACATGTTCTTCTAAGGCGATTTTACCGCGCATAATATATTCCTCTGCTATGTGTGTTCAGTATTTCTCAGTGCAGGAAGAATAGGTTTTTTTATGTACAGTCAGCAATAGGAGGATTGTTATACTGGTTATCAGAAAATTAAATACAGCAATATTGTTTAAATATTAAAAAATAATAGAGGTGCTTAACCACAATTATCCGCAGTAATGCTAGCGATCAGTGAACGTAGCCAAATATGACCCGGATCGCGGTGCAGGCGCTGATGCCAGACCTGGCGTATGGCAATTTCTGGTAGCGAGAATGGCAGCGGCCAGTTGCGACAAGGGTAACGTTTGACAATATGACGCGCTAACTGTTCCGGCACCACGGCAACCAGTTCGCTGCCCGCAACAAGTTCTCCCGTGCCCAAAAAGCTCGGTAGAGTGAGAGCTACATGCCGGGGCATGCCGTGCTCATTGAGCAATTTATCAATATCGCCATGTCCGGTGCCGTTGACGTGGATCGCCAGATGCTTTTCTTTGCGCCAGTGTTCTGCGGTGAACGTGGAGTGAATGCGCGGATGGTTTTCCGCTGTCAGGCAGACATATGACTGATTAAACAGGCGCTGCTGATACGTGCTATCCGGTAATAGCATCAGGTAGCCAATGGATAAATCACATTTGCCGGACTCCAGAGCCGTCAACATTTGGTCGTCGATATTTAGCACGGAAAAAGTGATGCCTTCAGCGCCCTGCTGCTGAAGCTGTGTGTGCAGAGACGGTAGGATCGTCATCTGGCTGATATCGGTCATGCCAATGGTAAAATTACGGGTGCTGGTTTGTGGGGAGAATTCAGGATTGCCCGGTAGCTCGTTATCGGCTAACTGGAGAAGGGTAAAGATGGTTGGCGCGATATTGTCGGCTCGCGGCGTTGGGATCATCCGTTGTCCGATGCGCACAAAGAGAGGATCGTCAAAATGATCGCGTAGTTTTTTCAGCAGCAGACTGCCGGTAGGCTGGCTGATATTAAGGGCTTCCGCTGCAGGGGAAACGTTGCCCAGTCGGTATAATGCAGAGAAAAAACGCAGTGATTTAAAGTCCAGTTCTTCCCGCATGGCTTCCTCCTTAAATAACGCTATTCCACGCAGGCCCCATCGTCTGTATCCAGAGGCCAGTGGACATAACTTTGCCATTGGCTTTCCTGATCAATCAACTCCTTACCCAGCGGGTGATGCGCCAGCCAGCCGTCAGGCAAGGTCAACGTCAGATTTTCATTCTGCGCCTGTAGCGTAATTTCTGGTACCAGATCGTCACGACGCCGGCCGGCAAAAATAATCGCCAGTCGCAGCAAACGACATAGTTGCTCAGCAATACGGGGCGGTACCGCGTTTTGCTGATGAAGCGAAGAGAGATCGACCGGGTTGGTCTGATTCAGTAAAAGGGTGGCGAGCAACTTTTTTTGCGCGGGCGTATAGCCAGGCAGATCCAAATGGCGTACTAAATAGGCGGCATGGTATGGCGCTTGTTTAAAATCAACGCTCAGACCGATCTCGTGCAATTGACAGGCGCTAAGCAACAGTTCACGGCTGATTGGCTCAATATGCCATACATTTTCTACCTGTTTGAGGAAGTTATCCGCCAGCTTCGCCACGCGATTCGCCTGCTCGGTATCGACCATAAACCGGCGCTGAATATTGCGCAGCGTGCGGCTGCGAATATCCTGATCCACCGCAAGATGCAGCATCCCGTACACCAGCCCTTCGCGTAACGCGCCGCCTGCCAGCGTCATGCTCTGGATGTTCAGTTCAGTGAATATCGCGATCAGAATAGCCAGCCCGCTCGGGAAAACCAGCGCGCGTTCAAGCGTCAGGCCTTCGATTTCCAGCTCTTCCAGGCGCCCGCACTGTATCGCGCGTTGTTTTAGCTGCTGAAGTTTGGCGAGCGTAATGCGCTCGTCCATTCCCTGCGCCATCATGATTTCTTGCAATGCCTGCACGGTGCCGGAAGCGCCCACGCAGACTTTCCAGCCGTGAAAACGCAGTTCATCGGCGACCGGACGCAGCACATCGCACGCGGCCTTCTCCGCATCATCAAAGTTTTCTTGCGCCAGATTACGATCACTAAAATAGCGTTCAAGCCACGTTACGCAGCCCATCGGCAGGCTAAACAGCGACGTGGTTTGCGCGCCAGTACCGGTAACCAGTTCAGTACTGGCGCCGCCGATATCCACCACCAGCCGCTGATCTGCGCCGCCGGTGGTATGAGCGACGCCTTGATAAATCAGACGCGCCTCTTCTTCGCCGCTGATAACCTGTACCGGACAACCGAGGATGGTTTGCGCTTTCGCGATAAATTCACCCGCATTGACGGCGAGACGCAATGTCGCGGTGGCGACCACGCGGATTTGCGGCTGCGGAATATCCTGCAGACGTTCAGCAAACAGGCGCAGGCATTGCCAGCCGCGCTCCATCGCTTCGGCTGAAAGTTGGTTGTCGCTGTTCAGACCGGCGGCCAGACGCACCTTGCGTTTAATTCGGGTCAGCGTCTGGATACTTCCCGAAACCTCGCGCACTACCAGCATATGAAAACTATTTGAACCGAGATCGATAGCCGCATAGAGCGAGGTATTGAGCATGGATATCTTTTTAACCTGAACGACGACGATTACGCGGAGCGCCAGCGCGACGCGGACCATTACCAGGGCGCGAGCGTGTCAGGCGCAACGGCTTGGGCAGATCGGTCATGAGCGCCTCTGGATTGTATTTGCTGACCGGAATCGAGTGGCCGATATAGCTCTCAATGGCGGGCAAATTCAGCGCGTACTCTTCGCAAGCCAGACTGATGGAGTGTCCGCTGGCGCCTGCGCGACCGGTACGACCGATACGGTGAACGTAGTCCTCACAATCGTCCGGCAGATCGTAGTTAAAGACGTGTGTTACGGCGGGGATATGCAGCCCGCGCGCCGCGACATCGGTCGCCACAAGAATATCCAGATCGCCGCGGGTGAACTCATCCAGAATCCGCAGGCGCTTCTTCTGCGCAACATCGCCGGTTAACAGACCAACACGATGGCCATCTGCCGCCAGATGTCCCCAGATATCTTCGCAACGATGTTTTGTGTTGGCGAAAATAATAGCGCGATCTGGCCACTCTTCTTCGATTAGCGTTTGCAGTAAACGCATTTTCTCTTCATTAGAAGGGTAGAAGAGCTCTTCTTTAATGCGATGACCGGTCTTTTGCTCCGGTTCTACTTCAACATATTCGGCGTTGTTCATCTGTTCAAACGCCAGTTCGCGAACCCGGTAAGACAGGGTGGCGGAGAACAGCATATTCAGACGCTGAGCAGCTGGCGGCATACGACGGAACAGCCAGCGGATATCTTTAATAAAGCCCAAATCGTACATACGATCGGCTTCATCGAGTACGACGACCTGAATGGCGCCGAGGTTAATGTGATTTTGTTTGGCGTAGTCGATCAGTCGGCCCGTCGTACCGATAAGAATATCAACGCCGCTTTCCAGCACTTTAAGCTGCTTGTCGTAACCATCGCCGCCGTAAGCCAGGCCTAATTTTAAGCCTGTCGCTTGCGCCAACGGTTCCGCGTCGGCGTGAATTTGTACGGCTAATTCACGCGTTGGCGCCATGATCAGCGCGCGCGGCTGGTTCACCTTGCGATCGTCGATCGCGGGATGAGAAAGTAAATAATGAAACGTTGACGTCAGAAACGCCATCGTTTTCCCGGTACCGGTTTGCGCCTGCCCTGCAACGTCACGACCCGCCAGCGTTAGCGGAAGGGCCAGTGCCTGAATGGGCGTACAATTATAAAACCCTTTTTTTTCAAGGGCTTCAACCACCTGTGGGTGCAGGGCGAAGTCGGAAAACTTCTGTTCTGTTAAATGTGTTTTGCTCATAGTGTGGTAGAATATCAGCTTACTATTGCTTTACGAAAGCGTATCCGGTGAAATAAAGTCAACCTTTGTTGGCGAAGTTAACATCAGCACCTCGTTGGTTAATGCTACACCAACACGCCAGGCTTATTCCTGTGGAGTTATATATGAGCGATAAAATTATTCACCTGACTGACGACAGTTTTGACACGGATGTACTCAAAGCGGACGGGGCTATCCTCGTTGATTTCTGGGCAGAGTGGTGTGGGCCGT
Source organism: Salmonella enterica subsp. houtenae serovar Houten (assembly GCA_900478215.1). Lineage (NCBI taxonomy): Bacteria > Pseudomonadati > Pseudomonadota > Gammaproteobacteria > Enterobacterales > Enterobacteriaceae > Salmonella > Salmonella enterica. Next base: position 4,540,085 of record LS483478.1, on the reverse strand, counting down.
GTAAAATGATCGCTCCGATTCTGGATGAAATCGCTGATGAATATCAGGGCAAATTGACCGTTGCCAAACTGAACATTGACCAGAACCCTGGTACTGCGCCTAAATACGGCATCCGCGGTATTCCGACACTGCTGCTGTTTAAAAACGGCGAAGTGGCGGCAACCAAAGTAGGCGCATTGTCTAAAGGTCAGTTAAAAGAGTTTCTCGACGCCAATTTGGCGTAATACCTTTTATACGTCGAATGACGCAGGCGCAGTATGGTTGGGCGTCTGTCATTCGACGAATGTTTAAGGTTTCAGGCAGTTTCGCGGCGTCCGTTTTCCTTACGTTATTCTTAAATTGTCAGGATCTCTGGACGCCCGGTCTGAGTCGTGCTAAGTTAGTGTTGACTTCGAATTAAACATACCTTATTAAGTTTGAATCTGGTTTTATCCGTCACTTCCCGTTTTTTCTCGCACGAGAAGTGGAAAGATTCCTGGCTCTTCGCTCATTCCGTCTTGTCGTTTCAGTTCTGTGTACTTTCCTGTGACCAGACAGCGAACAGACATGAGTTGATAGCCGTAAACAGGCATGGATGACCCTGCCATACCATTCACAACATTAAGTTCGAGATTTACCCCAAGTTTAAGAACTCACACCATTATGAATCTTACCGAATTAAAGAATACGCCGGTTTCTGAGCTGATCACTCTCGGCGAAAGTATGGGGCTGGAAAACCTGGCCCGTATGCGCAAGCAGGACATTATTTTTGCCATCCTGAAGCAGCACGCAAAGAGTGGCGAAGATATCTTTGGCGACGGTGTGCTGGAGATATTGCAGGATGGATTTGGTTTCCTCCGTTCTGCAGACAGCTCCTACCTCGCCGGTCCTGATGATATCTACGTTTCCCCCAGCCAAATCCGCCGTTTCAACCTCCGCACTGGTGATACCATTTCTGGTAAGATTCGCCCGCCGAAAGAAGGTGAACGCTATTTTGCGCTGTTGAAAGTTAACGAAGTTAACTACGACAAACCGGAAAACGCCCGTAATAAAATCCTCTTTGAGAACTTAACTCCGCTGCACGCAAACTCTCGTCTGCGTATGGAACGTGGTAACGGTTCTACCGAAGACTTAACGGCGCGCGTTCTGGATCTGGCTTCGCCGATCGGTCGCGGCCAGCGCGGTCTGATTGTCGCGCCGCCGAAAGCGGGTAAAACCATGCTGCTGCAGAACATCGCGCAGAGCATTGCGTACAACCATCCAGACTGCGTACTAATGGTACTGTTGATCGACGAACGTCCGGAAGAAGTGACCGAGATGCAGCGTCTGGTAAAAGGCGAAGTGGTTGCTTCTACCTTTGACGAACCGGCATCTCGCCACGTTCAGGTTGCCGAAATGGTCATCGAGAAGGCGAAACGTCTGGTTGAACATAAAAAAGACGTTATCATCCTGCTCGACTCCATTACGCGTCTGGCGCGCGCCTACAACACCGTGGTACCGGCTTCCGGTAAAGTACTGACCGGTGGTGTAGACGCCAATGCCCTGCATCGTCCGAAGCGTTTCTTCGGTGCGGCGCGTAACGTGGAAGAGGGTGGCAGCCTGACCATCATCGCAACGGCGTTGATCGATACCGGCTCCAAAATGGACGAAGTTATCTACGAAGAGTTTAAAGGCACCGGTAACATGGAGCTGCATCTCTCACGTAAGATCGCTGAAAAACGTGTCTTCCCGGCTATCGACTACAACCGTTCCGGTACCCGTAAAGAAGAGCTGCTTACCACCCAGGAAGAGCTGCAGAAGATGTGGATCCTGCGTAAAATCATTCATCCGATGGGTGAAATTGACGCGATGGAATTCCTCATTAACAAACTGGCGATGACCAAAACTAATGATGATTTCTTCGAGATGATGAAGCGCTCATAACCTGGTCTTTACCTGAAAACGCCACGTTTTTACGTGGCGTTTTTGTTTTATATCTGTAATCTTAACGACACATTTACAAAACGATGGTAAACCGGGTCGGGACTTTGCGATCCATTCGTTATTGATATCGTGTGGTTGATATTTAAACAATTTTACCTGTTTCAGAGCAGGGTTTCCCTTCTGAATAAAGGTCTTCATGGTTATACTTCTGGTACTAATTTTATCTGAGAGCACGCATTGTGAATTTACTGACCGTGAGTACTGATCTCATCAGTATTTTTTTATTCACGACACTGTTCCTGTTTTTTGCGCGTAAGGTCGCAAAAAAAATCGGTTTAGTGGATAAACCCAACTTCCGTAAACGCCACCAGGGATTAATACCGTTGGTTGGAGGAATTTCGGTTTACGCAGGGATTTGCTTCACATTCGGAATCGTTGATCACTATATTCCTCATGCGTCGCTTTATCTTTCTTGCGCGGGCGTACTGGTTCTTATCGGTGCGCTGGACGACCGTTTTGATATCAGCGTAAAGATCCGTGCGACCATACAGGCCGCGATCGGTATCATTATGATGGTATTCGGTAAACTCTATCTTAGTAGCCTCGGTTATATCTTTGGCTCCTGGGAGATGGTACTCGGTCCCTTCGGTTATTTCCTGACGTTGTTTGCCGTATGGGCGGCGATCAACGCTTTCAATATGGTTGACGGTATTGACGGCCTGCTGGGCGGGCTATCCAGCGTCTCATTCGCGGCGATGGGGCTGATTTTATGGTTTGACGGTCAAACCAGCCTGGCAATATGGTGCTTCGCCATGATCGCCGCGATTCTGCCTTACATTATGCTTAATCTCGGTATTTTGGGGCGGCGTTATAAAGTCTTTATGGGCGATGCCGGTAGTACTCTGATTGGCTTTACCGTTATCTGGATTTTACTGGAAACGACGCAGGGGAAAACTCACCCGATCAGTCCGGTTACCGCGCTATGGATTATCGCTATCCCGCTGATGGATATGGTGGCGATTATGTATCGCCGTCTGCGTAAAGGCATGAGCCCCTTCTCACCCGATCGTCAGCACATTCACCATCTTATCATGCGCGCCGGATTTACCTCTCGTCAGGCGTTTGTACTGATTACGCTTGCAGCGGCGATTCTGGCGGGAATAGGCGTAACGGCAGAATATTCTCATTTTGTTCCTGAATGGGTTATGTTGGTGCTCTTTTTGCTAGCATTCTTCCTCTATGGCTACTGCATTAAGCGGGCCTGGAAGGTGGCGAGATTTATTAAGCGTGTGAAGCGTCGCCTGCGCAGGCACCGTGAAAACCGGCCGAACTTAACCAAGTAAATGAGGATACGATGACACAACCATTACCGGGGGCACGCGCGGTGAGCGCTGAAAATGAACTGGATATTCGCGGGTTGTTTCGTACTTTATGGGCCGGAAAATTCTGGATTATCGGCATTGGCCTGCTATTTGCCCTTATCGCGTTAGCCTATACCTTTTTTGCTCGGCAGGAGTGGAGTGCGACGGCGATCACCGATCGCCCAACCGTAACTATGTTGGGCGGTTATTACTCCCAGCAACAGTTTTTGCGCAACCTGGATATTAAGACCGATCCCGCCTCTTCCGATAAGCCCTCAGTGATGGACGAAGCGTATAAAGAGTTCATCATGCAACTTGCCTCCTGGGATACGCGTCGCGATTTCTGGTTACAGACGGACTATTACAAGCAGCGAATGGTCGGGAATAGCAAAGCCGATGCGGCGATGCTTGATGAACTGATCAATAATATTCAGTTTACGCCCGGCGATTTTACACGTGCTATCAACGACAATGTGAAACTGATTGCTGAAACCGCGCCCGACGCCAATAATCTGCTGCGTCAGTATGTTGCGTTCGCCAGTCAGCGCGCGGCGAGTCATTTGAATGATGAGTTAAAAGGCGCCTGGGCTGCGCGTACCGTACAGATGAAAGCGCAGGTCAAACGGCAGGAGGAAGTTGCGAAAGCGATCTACTCGCGTCGTGTAAACAGTATTGAGCAGGCGCTCAAAATTGCGGAACAACATAACATTTCTCGTAGCGCGACGGATGTCCCGGCGGATGAATTACCGGACTCAGAGCTTTTTTTACTCGGTCGGCCTATGTTGCAGGCGCGTCTTGAAAACCTGCAAGCGGTTGGTCCTGCGTTCGATTTGGACTACTTTCAAAATCGGGCAATGTTGAATACGCTTAATGTGGGACCGACGCTGGACCCTCGTTTTCAGACCTATCGTTATTTGCGTACGCCGGAGGAACCGGTAAAACGTGATAGCCCACGCCGTGCCTTCCTGATGATCATGTGGGGTATCGTTGGGGCGCTAATCGGTGCGGGCGTTGCCTTAACCCGTCGCCGCTCGATTTAGCAGCACCTCTGCAGTAGGGGGCTGGGCCCCTACTGTCTATTCGAAGAGAATCGACGTGAAAGTACTGACTGTATTTGGTACACGACCGGAGGCCATTAAGATGGCGCCTCTGGTCCATGCGCTGGAAAAAGATCCTCATTTCGAGGCCAAAGTGTGCGTTACTGCGCAGCATCGGGAGATGCTTGATCAGGTATTAACTCTTTTTTCTATTGTGCCTGATTACGATCTCAACATTATGCAGCCGGGACAGGGGTTGACGGAAATTACCTGCCGAATCCTGGCGGGATTAAAGCCGATCCTGGCAGATTTTAAACCTGATGTAGTGCTGGTTCATGGCGATACCACCACTACGATTGCTACCAGTCTGGCGGCTTTCTATCAACGAATTCCGGTAGGGCACGTAGAAGCCGGGTTGCGAACCGGCGATCTCTATTCCCCCTGGCCGGAAGAAGCAAACCGTACGCTGACCGGACATCTGGCGATGTACCACTTTGCGCCGACGGAAAACTCGCGGCACAATCTGTTGCGGGAGAACATTCCGGATGAGCGCATTTTTGTCACTGGCAATACCGTGATTGACGCGCTGATCTGGGTACGCGATCGCGTTCTGGCGAGCGATACATTACAGGCTGAACTGGCCGAGCAGTATCCTTTCCTCAACGCGAATAAGAAGATGATTCTGGTGACCGGTCATCGCCGCGAAAGCTTTGGCCAGGGCTTTGAGCATATCTGCCATGCGCTGGCGGAAATCGCCGCAGCCAACCAGGATGTGCAAATTGTCTATCCAGTGCATCTTAATCCTAACGTCAGCGAACCTGTCAACCGTATCCTCGGCCACGTTGAAAACGTATTACTGATTGAGCCGCAGGACTACTTACCTTTTGTCTGGTTGATGAATCACGCCTGGCTCATTCTGACGGATTCCGGCGGTATTCAGGAAGAAGCGCCGTCATTAGGTAAACCAGTATTGGTCATGCGTGAAACCACAGAGCGTCCGGAAGCGATTACCGCTGGTACGGTAAGGCTGATCGGCACGGACTCCCGGCGCATTGTGGCGGAAGTCATGCGGCTGCTGCACGACGAAAATGAATATCAAACCATGAGCCGCGCCCATAATCCTTATGGCGACGGGCAGTCATGCGCGCGCATTTTACAGGCGTTAAAAAGTTATCGGGTATCGTTATGAGTTTTACGACCATTTCTGTTATTGGCCTGGGGTATATCGGATTACCGACTGCGGCCGCTTTTGCTTCCCGCCAGAAGCAGGTTATCGGCGTGGATATTAACCAACATGCGGTAGACACCATAAATCGTGGTGAAATTCACATTGTGGAGCCGGAGTTAGGCAACGTAGTGAAGGCGGCGGTGGAAGGTGGTTTTCTGCGTGCGGCGACGACGCCTGTCGAAGCCGATGCGTACCTGATTGCGGTGCCGACGCCATTCAAAAGCGATCACGACCCTGATATGGCCTTTGTGGAGGCCGCAGCGAAATCCATTGCGCCCGTATTAAAAAAAGGGGCACTGGTGATTCTGGAATCAACATCGCCGGTCGGCGCAACGGAGCAAATGGCTGGCTGGCTGGCTGAGATGCGCCCGGATCTGACCTTTCCCCAGCAGGTGGGCGAGCAGACCGACGTTAACATCGCCTATTGTCCGGAGCGTGTGCTGCCGGGTCAGGTGATGGTGGAATTAATTAAAAACGATCGGGTTATTGGCGGTATGACGCCAGCATGTTCGGCTCGCGCCAGCGCGCTGTACAAAATTTTCCTTGAGGGAGAATGCGTTGTCACCCACTCGCGTACCGCAGAGATGTGCAAGCTGACAGAAAATAGCTTCCGTGATGTGAATATCGCCTTTGCGAATGAATTATCGCTGATTTGCGCCGACCAGGGGATTAACGTCTGGGAACTTATCCGCCTGGCGAACCGTCATCCGCGCGTCAATATTTTGCAGCCGGGTCCTGGCGTCGGCGGGCACTGCATTGCGGTCGATCCGTGGTTTATTGTGGCGCAAAATCCGCAGCAGGCGAGGCTGATTCGCACCGCGCGTGAAGTGAACGACGGCAAACCGCGCTGGGTGGTCGATCAAGTTAAAGCCGCGGTCGCGGATTGCCTGGCGGCTACCGATAAACGCGCCAGCGAAGTGAAAATCGCCTGTTTTGGGCTGGCCTTTAAGCCGAATATCGACGATCTTCGTGAAAGCCCGGCGATGGGGATCGCGCAAAGCATCGCACGCTGGCACAGTGGTGAAACATGGGTCGTCGAGCCGAATATCCATCAGTTGCCGAAAAAATTAGATGGGCTTTGCACGCTGACGAAACTGGACGCGGCGCTGACCGCCGCCGATGTGCTGGTGATGCTAGTGGATCACGATGAATTTAAGGCGATTCGCGGCGATGCGGTTCATCAGCGTTATGTGGTGGATACCAAAGGAGTCTGGCGCTGATGAAACGGATTCTGGTGACCGGCGGCGCAGGCTTTATCGGATCTGCGGTGGTGCGGCATATCATCCATGAAACGGCAGACGCGGTGGTGGTGGTGGATAAACTCACCTATGCGGGAAACCTGATGTCTCTGACGTCGGTGGCGCAAAGCGACCGTTTTGCCTTTGAGAAGGTGGATATCTGCGATCGGGCATCGCTGGACCGTATTTTCCAGCAGTATCAGCCTGATAGCGTGATGCACCTGGCGGCGGAAAGCCATGTAGACCGTTCCATCGACGGCCCGGCGGCGTTTATTGAAACTAATATCGTTGGTACTTACACCTTGCTGGAAGCCGCTCGCGCTTACTGGTCCGCGCTTGACGCGGACGCTAAAGCGGCGTTCCGCTTCCACCATATCTCCACCGATGAAGTGTATGGCGACCTGCATACTGCAGACGATTTTTTCACCGAAACCACGCCATATGCGCCAAGCAGCCCTTACTCCGCCTCCAAAGCCAGCAGCGACCATCTGGTACGCTCCTGGTTACGTACCTACGGTCTGCCTACGCTTGTCACCAACTGCTCTAATAACTACGGGCCATACCATTTCCCGGAAAAACTGATCCCGCTGATGATTCTGAACGCTCTGGCGGGTAAACCATTGCCGGTCTATGGCAACGGTCAGCAAATTCGCGACTGGCTGTATGTAGAGGATCACGCCCGTGCGTTGTATCACGTGGCGACGAACGGCGCGGTGGGCGAAACGTATAATATCGGCGGTCATAACGAGCGCAAAAATCTGGACGTGGTCAGGACGATTTGCGCTCTGTTGGAGGAGCTGGCCCCGCAAAAACCGCAGGGTGTGGCGAATTATCACGATCTGATTACCTTTGTCGATGATCGACCCGGCCATGACTTACGTTATGCCATCGACGCGTCGAAAATCGCCCGCGAGCTGGGCTGGACGCCGCAGGAAACCTTCGAAAGCGGGATGCGAAAAACCGTTCAGTGGTATCTCGCCAATGAGGCCTGGTGGAAACCCGTGCAGGATGGCAGTTATCAGGGCGAACGCTTAGGTCTGAAACGCTAAACGGCAGGCTCATACTCCTGGAGGAGAAACGAATGAAAGGCATCATTCTGGCGGGAGGCTCCGGCACCCGGTTGCATCCCATTACGCGCGGCGTATCAAAGCAACTTCTGCCCGTCTACGACAAGCCGATGATTTATTATCCGTTATCGGTGCTAATGCTGGCAGGCATTCGTGAGATCCTGATCATCACCACGCCGGAGGATAAACGCGACTTTCAGCGTTTGCTGGGCGACGGCGCAGCGTTCGGTATCGATTTACACTATGCCGAGCAGCCCAGTCCGGACGGGCTGGCGCAGGCCTTTATCATTGGCGAAGCGTTCCTCAACGGTGAACCCTCCTGCCTGGTATTAGGCGACAATATCTTTTTTGGTCAGGGGTTTAGTCCCAAACTCCGTCAGGTCGCGGCGCGTACCGAAGGCGCTACGGTATTTGGTTATCAGGTCATGGACCCGGAGCGCTTTGGCGTCGTGGAGTTTGACGATGATTTTCGCGCGCTCTCGCTGGAAGAGAAGCCGAAACAGCCTAAATCTAACTGGGCGGTGACCGGCCTCTATTTCTATGACAGCAAGGTCGTCGAGTATGCGAAACGCGTGAAACCGTCCGGGCGTGGTGAGCTGGAGATCACTTCTATCAACCAGATGTATCTGGAGGAAGGTAAGCTGACCGTTGAACTGCTGGGCCGCGGCTTCGCCTGGCTGGATACCGGCACCCACGATAGCCTGATTGAGGCGAGCACTTTTGTGCAGACGGTGGAAAAGCGCCAGGGTTTCAAAATTGCCTGTCTGGAAGAGATTGCCTGGCGCAACGGCTGGCTGGATGATGATGCTTTGAAACGCGCCGCCAGTCAGCTTGAAAAAACCGGCTATGGCCAATATTTACTGGAGTTGCTCCGTGCCCGTCCACGCCAGTATTGAACCGTTACTCTGGGAAAATACGTTTTTTGGCGTGAATAGCGGCATTGTGCGTATCGATGCCTCAGCGCCCGAATTAACGTCAGAAGCGCTGCAGGCGTGGCAACGCGTGCAGGTAAAAGTCCCGGCTGAAAACATCGCCTGGCTGTCGGCGTTGCAACCGCTGGGATTCTCTTTGGTTGAAGGCGAGGTGGATTTTGCGTTGCCGGTAAAAGGGCATAGCGACCAGCATGGCGCGGAAATTGCACGCCTTACGGACATTCCTGCTTTGCGTCAGTTGGCCGGAGAAGCGTTTGCGCAGAGTCGTTTTCGCGCGCCGTGGTATGCGCCCGACGCCAGCGCCCGTTTTTACGCCCAGTGGATTGAGAATGCGGTACGCGGCACGTTTGATCACCAATGCCTGGTACTTCGCACACAGACCGGCGCTATCCGCGGTTACGTCTCGCTGCGGGAGTTGAATAATACCGACGCGCGTATCGGTCTGTTGGCCGGACGCGGCGCGGGAGCGGAACTTATGCAGGCGGCGATCTGTTGGGCGCAGAGTCGCGGCAAAGCAACATTGCGGGTGGCGACCCAGTTGGGCAACACCGCCGCGCTTAAACGTTACATACAGAGCGGTGCCAATATCGAAAGCACTGCGTACTGGTTATACAGGTGACAACATGATTCCTTTTAATGCGCCGCCGGTGGTGGGAACCGAACTCGAATACATGCAGTCTGCAATGAGCAGCGGCAAACTGTGCGGCGACGGCGGCTTTACGCGTCGTTGCCAGCAGTGGCTGGAGCAACATTTCGGCAGCGCGAAGGTGTTGCTGACGCCTTCCTGTACCGCGTCGCTGGAGATGGCGGCCCTGTTGTTGGATATTCAGCCCGGTGATGAAGTGATCATGCCGAGCTTTACGTTTGTCTCCACCGCTAATGCTTTTGTCCTGCGCGGCGCGAAAATTGTGTTTGTCGATATTCGTCCGGATACGATGAATATTGACGAAACGCTGATTGAGGCGGCGATCACCGATAAGACCCGCGCTATCGTGCCGGTACACTACGCTGGCGTCGCTTGTGAAATGGACGTCATCATGGCGCTGGCGGATAAGTATAATCTGTTCGTTGTCGAGGACGCCGCCCAGGGCGTGATGTCCACGTACAAAGGCCGCGCGTTAGGGACGATCGGTCACATCGGCTGTTTTAGCTTCCATGAAACCAAAAACTATACCGCTGGCGGCGAAGGCGGCGCGACGCTAATTAACGATCGTACGCTGATTGAACGCGCGGAGATCATCCGCGAAAAAGGCACCAACCGTAGCCAGTTCTTCCGTGGGCAGGTGGATAAATACACCTGGCGGGATATCGGCTCCAGTTATTTGATGTCCGATCTGCAGGCTGCCTATCTGTGGGCGCAACTGGAGGCCGCCGATCGTATCAATCAACAGCGTCTGTCGCTGTGGCGGACTTACTACGATGCGCTAACGCCGCTGGCGCGCGCCGGGCGTATCGAGCTGCCTTCTATTCCGGAAAACTGCGGGCATAATGCCCACATGTTTTACATCAAACTGCGGGATATCGCCGATCGCAGCGCGCTGATTCATTTCCTGAAAGAGGCGGAAATCATGGCGGTATTCCACTACATTCCGCTACATGATTGTCCGGCAGGCGATAAATTCGGCGAGTTTATCGGAGACGATGTCTACACCACAAAAGAGAGCGAACGTTTGCTGCGTCTGCCGCTGTTTTATAATCTTGCGCCCGTCGATCAACGGACGGTGATTGCTACCTTGCTAAATTATTTCTCCTGATATGTCGCTTGCCAAAGCCTCCCTGTGGACGGCGGTCAGTACGCTGGTAAAAATTGGCGCCGGACTGCTGGTGGTGAAACTGCTTGCCGTCTCTTTTGGCCCGTCGGGCGTCGGACAAGCGGGTAACTTCCGCCAGATGATCACCGTGCTGGGCGTATTGGCGGGCGCCGGGATATTTAACGGCGTTACCAAACTCGTCGCACAACATCATGACGATCCGGCGCAGTTACGTACCGTGGTGGGCACCTCCTCCGCGATGGTGTTGGGTTTCTCTACGCTGTTGGCGCTGGTCTTCCTGCTGGCGGCGGCGCCGATTAGCCAGGGATTGTTCGGTCACACGGACTATCAAGGGCTGGTGCGTCTGGTCGCGCTGGTACAAATGGGGATTGCCTGGGCGAACCTGCTGCTGGCGCTGATGAAGGGCTTTCGTGACGCGTCGGGTAATGCCTTATCGTTAATTGTCGGCAGCGTTTTGGGCGTCGCCGCCTGGTATCTCTGCTACCGTGTCGGCGGCTATGAAGGCGCTCTGCTTGGCCTGGCGCTGGTGCCGGCGCTGGTGGTAGTGCCTGCCGGTATGATACTGATTAAGCGCGGCACCGTCCCGTTACGCTATCTCAAGCCCTCCTGGGACAACGGTCTGGCAGGGCAGCTCAGTAAATTTACCCTGATGGCGCTGATTACCTCCGTTACGATGCCGGTCGCCTATGTGATGATGCGAAACCAATTGGCCGCGCACTATAGCTGGAGCGATGTTGGGATCTGGCAGGGCGTAAGCAGCATTTCTGACGCCTATCTGCAATTTATCACCGCCTCCTTCAGCGTTTACCTGTTACCCACGCTCTCACGCCTGACGGAAAAACAGGGCATTACGCGTGAAGTGGTAAAAGCGCTGAAATTTGTGTTACCGGCGGTCGCTGCGGCGAGTTTTACCGTCTGGTTACTGCGCGATTTTGCTATCTGGCTGCTTTTTTCCGCTAAATTCACCGCGATGCGCGATCTGTTCGCCTGGCAGTTAGTGGGCGACGTGCTGAAAGTCGGCGCCTATGTTTTCGGTTATCTGGTGATTGCCAAAGCGTCGTTGCGATTTTACATTCTGGCCGAAATTAGCCAGTTCATTCTGTTAACGGCGTTCGCTCACTGGCTGATTCCCGCTCACGGCGCGCTGGGTGCGGCACAGGCTTATATGGCCACCTATATTGTCTATTTTTCACTTTGTTGCGGCGTATTTTTACTCTGGCGTAGGCGAGCATGACTGTACTGATTCACGTCCTGGGATCGGATATCCCTCACCATAACCACACCGTGCTGCGGTTTTTCAATGATACGCTGGCCGCCACAAGCGAGCACGCGCGCGAATTTATGATTGCCGGCGAGGATAACGGCTTCACGGAAAGCTGTCCGGCGCTCTCGCTTTTCTTTTATGGCAGTAAGAAAGCGCTGGCGCAGGCGGTCATCGCCAAAGCGAAAGCAAATCGTCGACAGAGATTCTTCTTTCACGGTCAGTTCAACACCAACCTGTGGCTGGCGCTGTTACGCGGCGGTATTAAGCCCGCCCAGTTTTACTGGCATATCTGGGGCGCGGATCTCTACGAAGTGTCCAACGGGCTGAAATTCCGTCTTTTCTACCCGATTCGCCGTATTGCGCAGGGGCGAGTAGGGGGCGTGTTCGCGACGCGCGGCGATCTCAGCTATTTTGCGCGCCAGCACCCGGGCATACGCAGCGAGCTGCTCTATTTCCCGACGCGCATGGATCCTACCCTGAATTCTATGGCAAAAGAGTGCCAACGTGCGGGGAAATTGACCATTTTGGTAGGTAACTCCGGCGATCGCAGTAACGAACATATTGCGGCGTTACGGGCGGTGTATCAGCAGTTTGGTGATGCGGTAAACGTGGTGGTGCCGATGGGCTATCCGGTCAATAACCAGGCCTATATCGATGAGGTTCGTCAGGCAGGTCTGGCGCTATTTAGCGCTGAAAATCTGCAAATTCTTAGCGAAAAAATGGAATTTGATACCTATCTTGCGCTGCTGCGCCAGTGCGACCTCGGTTATTTTATTTTTGCCCGCCAACAGGGAATTGGGACGTTATGTCTGCTAATTCAGGCCGATATCCCGTGTGTACTGAATCGCGACAATCCTTTCTGGCAGGATATGGCGGAACAGCATCTGCCCGTCCTGTTTACCACGGACGATCTTAATGAGCAGGTCGTGCGTGAGGCGCAGCGCCAACTCGCATCGGTAGATAAAAGCGGCATCGCCTTCTTTAGCCCCAATTACCTGCAACCGTGGCATAATGCGTTGAGAATCGCCGCAGGAGAAGCCGAATGAGTTTGATGCAATTCAGCGGGCTGCTGGTGGTCTGGCTGCTCTCTACGTTGTTTATCGCCACGTTAACCTGGTTTGAATTCCGCCGCGTGCGTTTTAATTTCAACGTTTTCTTTTCGTTGCTGTTTTTATTGACCTTCTTTTTTGGTTTTCCGTTAACCAGCGTGCTGGTGTTCCGTTTCGATGTTGGCGTCGCGCCGCCGGAAATCTTATTGCAGGCTTTATTATCCGCGGCCTGTTTCTACGGCGTGTATTACGTGACCTATAAAACACGTTTACGCAAACGCGTTGTGGATGTACCACGCAAGCCGTTTTTTACCATGAACCGGGTGGAAACACATCTTACCTGGGTGATTTTGATGGGCATCGCGCTGGTGAGCGTGGCGATTTTCTTTATGCATAACGGCTTTTTGCTGTTCCGGCTGCACTCTTACAGCCAGATCTTCTCCAGCGAAGTTTCCGGCGTGGCGTTAAAACGGTTCTTCTATTTCTTCATTCCGGCGATGCTGGTGATCTATTTCCTGCGCCAGGACAGCAAAGCGTGGCTGTTCTTTCTGGTGAGCACCGTCGCGTTTGGTCTGTTGACCTACATGATTGTCGGCGGCACGCGTGCCAACATTATTATTGCATTTGCTATCTTCCTGTTTATCGGCATTATTCGGGGCTGGATCAGTCTGTGGATGCTGGCGACGGCGGGCGTGCTGGGGATTGTCGGTATGTTCTGGCTGGCGCTCAAACGCTACGGATTAAATGTGAGCGGCGATGAGGCGTTCTATACGTTTCTTTATCTGACGCGCGATACCTTTTCGCCGTGGGAGAATCTGGCGCTACTGTTGCAAAATTACCACCATATTGATTTTCAAGGGCTGGCCCCTATCGTGCGTGATTTCTACGTCTTTATTCCCACCTGGTTATGGCCGGGACGACCCAGTATTGTGCTGAATTCCGCGAATTACTTTACCTGGGAAGTCCTGAATAACCATTCCGGCCTGGCGATATCGCCCACGCTTATCGGATCGCTGGTAGTCATGGGTGGGGCGCTGTTTATTCCGCTCGGCGCGATCGTTGTCGGGCTGATTATCAAATGGTTCGATTGGCTGTATGAACTGGGGAATCGAGAGCCTAATCGCTATAAGGCCGCTATTCTGCATAGTTTCTGCTTTGGCGCCATCTTTAATATGATTGTGCTGGCGCGAGAAGGGCTAGATTCGTTTGTCTCGCGAGTGGTTTTCTTTCTGGTGATTTTTGGCGCCAGTCTGCTGGTCGCTAAGCTTCTGTTCTGGCTATTTGATAGCGCCGGACTGATTCATAAACGTACAACTTCGCTCCCTTAGGTACTGGTATAAGGAAAACTATGACCAATAATGCCGCCGCGCCGATTTACTCGCTGCGTGGTTTACCTCTGATTGGCTGGCGTGACATGCCACATGCGCTGAATTATTTGTTTGCTGACGGCCAATTGAAGCAAGGCACGTTAGTGGCGATCAACGCCGAAAAGCTGCTGACGGCGGAAGATAATCCGGAAGTTCGGGCGTTAATAGCGGCGGCGGAATTTAAATATGCCGATGGCATTAGCGTGGTGCGCTCAATTCGTAAAAAATATCCGCAGGCGCAGGTCTCTCGCGTGGCTGGCGCCGACCTTTGGGAAGCGCTAATGGCGCGCGCGGGTAAAGAAGGTACGCCGGTATTTCTTGTCGGTGGTAAGCCTGAGGTGTTGGCGCAGACCGAAGAAAAGCTGCGGGCGCAGTGGAACGTCAATCTTGTGGGTAGCCAGGACGGCTATTTTAAGCCGGAGCAACGCCAGGCGCTGTTTGCGCGTATCCATGCCAGCGGCGCGCAAATTGTCACCGTCGCGATGGGGTCGCCGAAACAGGAAATCGTGATGCGCGATTGTCGGGAAGTGCACCCTCATGCGCTATATATGGGCGTGGGCGGCACCTATGATGTGTTTACCGGTCACGTCAAGCGCGCCCCGAAAATATGGCAGAATCTGGGGCTGGAATGGTTGTATCGGCTTCTTTCCCAACCGAGTCGTATTACTCGTCAGATGCGCCTGCTGCGCTACCTTCGCTGGCACTATACTGGCGACCTCTAATTTTCCCTTCTGATGACTTGAGCAGCGCATTGTGCTTATGGCGCTGTTCATTCACAACATAATCGATGCTTTCTTACGCAATAAATGCATTTTTTTAATGCTTCATTTGCCATTTGTCCAAATTTAAGAAAATATTCGCAACAATCGATGTACCCATAACAATAACCGGTACTACCGGAACCGTTGCAAACACGACATGAGGATTTATGGCAGAGAAAAAACCGGAGCTACAGCGTGGGCTGGAAGCTCGTCATATTGAATTAATTGCCCTCGGGGGCACCATCGGCGTCGGACTTTTTATGGGCGCAGCCAGTACACTGAAATGGGCGGGTCCGTCGGTGCTGTTGGCGTATATCATCGCCGGATTGTTCGTCTTTTTCATCATGCGCTCCATGGGGGAGATGCTCTTTCTGGAACCCGTCACCGGCTCCTTTGCCGTGTATGCCCACCGGTATATGAGTCCTTTTTTTGGCTATCTCACCGCCTGGTCATACTGGTTTATGTGGATGGCGGTCGGGATCTCGGAAATTACCGCCATCGGGGTCTACGTCCAGTTCTGGTTTCCGGAGATGGCGCAGTGGATACCGGCGCTGATTGCCGTGGGGTTGGTCGCGTTGGCGAACCTGGCTGCGGTGCGCCTGTATGGTGAAATCGAGTTCTGGTTTGCGATGATCAAAGTCACCACGATTATTGTGATGATCATCATCGGCCTGGGGGTGATTTTCTTCGGCTTTGGTAACGGCGGCCAGGCGATTGGCTTTGGTAATCTGACCGAGCATGGCGGCTTTTTTGCCGGCGGCTGGAAAGGCTTTCTGACCGCATTATGTATCGTGGTGGCCTCTTATCAGGGCGTAGAGCTGATCGGTATTACCGCCGGGGAAGCGAAGAACCCGCAGGTGACGTTGCGTAGCGCGGTAGGTAAAGTGTTGTGGCGTATCCTGATTTTTTATGTTGGCGCGATTTTCGTGATCGTCACCATTTTCCCGTGGAATGAGATTGGCAGCAACGGCAGCCCCTTTGTGCTCACCTTCGCGAAAATCGGCATTACCGCCGCGGCAGGCATTATCAACTTTGTCGTACTAACGGCGGCGCTCTCCGGCTGTAACAGTGGAATGTATAGCTGTGGGCGTATGCTTTACGCGCTGGCGAAAAACCGTCAACTGCCGGCGGCAGTCGCGAAAGTCTCTCGCCACGGCGTGCCGGTCGCGGGCGTGGCGCTCTCTATTTTGATTTTGCTGGTAGGTTCCTGCCTGAACTACATCATCCCCAATCCGCAGCGTGTCTTTGTTTACGTTTATAGCGCCAGCGTACTGCCGGGGATGGTGCCGTGGTTTGTCATTTTGATTAGCCAACTGCGCTTTCGTCGGGCGCATAAAGACGCGATTGCGGATCATCCTTTTCGTTCCATTATGTTCCCGTGGGCGAACTATTTGACGATGGCGTTTCTGGTTTGCGTTTTAATCGGCATGTACTTTAATGAAGATACGCGCATGTCGCTGTTTGTCGGCGTCATCTTCCTGCTGGCCGTAACGCTGGTCTACAAAGTTTTCGGCCTGAATCGTCACGGAACCGCCCACAAGGTGGGGGAATAAACGCCAAAATGCGCAAAGCATAACCAAACGCGCATTTTATTTAAAAAGGCACTGGACAGCGGGGTGTGAAGTCCGTATTATCCACCCCCGCAACGGCGCTAAGCGCCCGTAGCTCAGCTGGATAGAGCGCTGCCCTCCGGAGGCAGAGGTCTCAGGTTCGAATCCTGTCGGGCGTACCATTTATTTAGGTGCTTGAGCTGCGGTGGTTTAATACCGCGTAAAAAGTTTCAGTGGTGGCTATAGCTCAGTTGGTAGAGCCCTGGATTGTGATTCCAGTTGTCGTGGGTTCGAATCCCATTAGCCACCCCATTAATATAGAGTTGTGAAACGCGAAGGTGGCGGAATTGGTAGACGCGCTAGCTTCAGGTGTTAGTGTCCTTACGGACGTGGGGGTTCAAGTCCCCCCCCTCGCACCACGACTCAATGAATTGAACTAAAAATTCAAAAAAGCAGTATATCGGCGAGTAGCGCAGCTTGGTAGCGCAACTGGTTTGGGACCAGTGGGTCGGAGGTTCGAATCCTCTCTCGCCGACCAATTTTGAACCCCGCTTCGGCGGGGTTTTTTGTTTTCTGTTCCCTTTCGACCTCTTATCCCGCACGTGTTGTCATTGTGGTTTATTGGCGATATCCCTGTCTTCATTTGTCGCTATTCGGTGACGAATAAACTATTGATTTATAATTGGTTTATAAAAAGCATCCTGTTCTGTCTCCACCGGGTGACACGCTAAAACCTCGCCAGCGGCGGGGAGATGACAATCGCGTGAATTCTCTACGTTTTTTTAACGCCAGCACCTGTTTTTTAGCGGTGCAAAGATGGCACGTTATGTGCAATAATATACGGGTAGATGCTCATTCCATCTCTTATGCTCGCCTTCTGGCCTCATAAACTCAGGAATGATGCAGAGCCGTTTACGGTGCTTATTGTCCACTGACAGATGTCGCTTACGCCTCATCAAACACCCTGGACACAACGTTGAGTGAAGCACCCCTTTATGTTGTCATACAGACCTGTTTTGACGCCTGCCCCTTAACCGGGCAGGCGTTTTTTTATTTATGGCTAAAAGAGATTTTGCCGGGAGGCAGCGGGCCCGGTAAGCAAAAACGCTACCGGGCAACAGACGATTACTGCGGGGGATTGTTCTGTAACGTCAGCATCAGGCCGTCGCGCCGCATGGTGGCGGCCTCTTCCGGTTGATGCAGTCGATCAAGCGCATCGGCAAGCCAGGCATAATCATACGCGTCCGGGCGTTGTTTCAGCGCGGCGCGGAAAGCCAGGGTCGCCTCCTGCCATTCACCGTGTTTCATCAGAGACTGGCCGAGCGTGCTCCATAACAGCGGGCGATCGCCTACCGTCTTGATTTGCTGGCGCAGTACTTTCTCCAGTTGTTCCGGATTATTGGTTCTGAGGCGAGGAATGGGCAGCACCAGTCGATCGTCATACTGGCGTTTCAGACCGTCAATGATAATCTGCTGCGCCATATCATGATCGTCACATTCGATCAGATGCTCGGCCATCGCGACCTGAAGCGCCACCTGATGGCGGGTTTTACGGCTTTGGTTTTTCCACCAGGTGCGTAATCCTTCGCTGCCCTGCTCGGCGCGCGCCTGATCCATCAGTCCTATCCACGCCTGTTGTTCGAGCATGGCGCGATGCGCTTCATCGCCGACGTGCGCTTTCGCCATGGATGGGATGATATCCAGTAAAGAACTCCATGCGCTGGTGCGAATATAGGCCTGCTCCGCCAGACGCAGGACTTCCGGGTGACGCGGCGTGACCTCCAGCAGTTTGTCCACGCCGTGACGCGCCGCATGATTTTCATTGCGCGCCAGTTGTAAGCGCACGCGCGTGATCTCGACCGGGATGGTGTCGTTCCCTGCCAGCTCTGCCGCACGTTCAAGGTGCTGATTGGCGCGCGCTTCATCGCCGCGCTGCTGCGCCGCTTCTGCCGCCAGCAGATAATTCACCACCGGTTGTTCAGCATGATCGGCATTTTTTGACATCAGCTTTTCAACCTGCTGATAGTCGCCTTCCGCCAGCTTCAGCAGCGCCTGTTCGGTCTGCTTGCGGGCGCGACGGCGTTTACGTCCGGCAAACCAAACGCGGGTGTGCGCGCCGGTACGAAACAGACGGCGTAGTAACCACTCAATGGCGAATAGCACCACCATAGTGACGATGAGAATGATCGCCAGTCCGGTTACGCTGGTTTCAATGTTGTAGTTATCAGTCTGGATTAACACATAGCCCTGGTGACCGGCTATCATCGGGCCGACCACGATACCCGCGAGCAACAACACAAAGAGCAATAATACTTTTAGCATCATTATTCTCCTTGCGGCGCGGCTGCCGGAGCGTCTGTCTGCGTGGCAGGCGCTTCCGTAGAGGCTGTCGGTTGCGCCAACAGATTACGCACGCGGGTTTGCATCAGTTTTTCAAGAATCGCCTGGCTTCCCAGGGTTTCCGGCAGATCCATCGTGATATTTTGCTGGCTTAATTTATCGACTTCCTCCAGGAAGGCTTTTGTCGCGGCGTCGTCAGTATCGTAATAAGCGCGAACCCAGGTTGAAACGTTATCCAGCGCCTGGCGGTATGTTTCTTCCTGGTGGCGTGGCACGGCCTGCGCGGCGACTAACAAGCGGGAGCGAATATTTTCGCGCAAATAGACGTCCTGATTCGGTGCCAGTAGCGGTACGGCAGTATCATCGCGGCGGCGAATGGTAATAAAGCTGTCCATAAAGTTCTGCCAGCTTTTTTGCAGGTTAACGCGCCATTCGCTTAGCGAGCTGGACAGCTCGCTGCTGTCTGAATCCATCGGCGAACCATCGGTATCGTTATCCGCCAGACGCAGGTTATCGATTTGGTTAGAGAGCTGATTGAGTTTGAGAATAATGCCGTCGTAGTCGATCTGCGCCACGGATGACAGGCTGGCGATATCGTCAGTAATCGCGCGGCGTGCGGTAATCAGACTGGGGTCATTCATGTCCGCCAGACTGGCGTCAGCGCTTTTGAGCAGCGCAGCGGCGGTAGTGACGTCCTGATCGCTCCACAGCTTGCGCCCAGCGAGTTTCACCAGGAAATCAGCCTGCGCCAGCAGCCAGGTTTTAGCGTCGCTGCCGGAAATGGTGGCGACTTTTTGTTGTACTTCATCAAGCTGTTTCGCCAGCGCCGCCTGTTGGCGATTCGCGTCATCTAACTGCGCCGTTTGTTTTTTGATAATCCCTTCCAGCTCCGCTTTTTGGCTCTCCTGCGCCTTTTGCAAGGCGGTCAGTTGCGTCGCCAGCGCATCGCTGGTTTCCGTTTGCGCGGTCGCCTGCTGTTTCCCCCAGCCATACAGCCCAATACCTGCCGCCAGGGCAATCGCGATCGCTACCGCGCTTAATACCAGCGCGGCGCCGTTATTACTTTTTTTCTCGGTATTGACTGGCTGTGGCGTGGTTTCCACGGTCTCCCTGGTCTCATCAACCACGGCGGAGGATTTTTCTTGTTCCGTCATTATGGCATCCCATTATGAGAGTTATTGTAATGCGCGCAACAGCGCATCGTTGTCGGCGTTATCAGCGACCTTAATATCTTGCCAGCCCAGTTCCCGGGCGAGGTGCGCCAGACGTTCACTGACGACCAATAGCCGACAGCGTAGTAACCAGTGTTCACGATACCACTGGGGAGTGAGCGACCAGAGCTGTTGCAACATCTCGCCGCTGGTGACAACAAGCGTCGTTACGCCGCGAGTATGCCAGCGCATCGCCTCTTCTGCGCCATCGTAATGTTTCGCAATTCGTTGATAACATTCACAAAAACTGACTTCGGCTCCGCGAGCTGTCAGGGTTTCGCCCAGCAGTTCGCGACCGCCATTGCCACGCAAAATCAGCGCGCGTTTGCCCGCAATATTTTGTAATTCAGGTAATTGTAGCAAGACTTCGCTGATTTCCCGATCCAATGGATAACGAATATCGAACCCGCTAACGGTATGAAGGGCGAGCGCCGTAGTGCGACCAATCGCGAAATAGCGCGGCGACGCAGGCCAGTTTCGACCATCTCGCTGGAGTTGGGCGTGGGCAAAGGCGACGGCGTGCTGTGAAAGGGCAAAAACCAGATCGTTTTCCGTCAACGTCGCCAGGCGGTTCGCCAGAGTGGGTAGCTGCCGACCGGCGACAAATTCAATCAGCGGAAAGCTCCAGGCCACCTGCCCCAGTGCGCGCAGACGGCTCACTAATGCTTCCCCTGCGGGAGAGGGGCGGGTGACCAGAATACTCATGCGGGCGCCTCGCCGTTATAAACTTCCGTCAGAATCGCACGCGCGCCGTTTTCCAGCAGCTCTTCCGCAAGCGAGATGCCCATTTGCTCTGCCTGCTCGGGAGAACCACGACGTTCGCCGCGCACCATCACCGAACCATCCGGCGCGCCAACCAGCGCGCGTAGCCAAATTTCGCCGTTGATGATTTCCGCATAGCTGCCAATCGGTACCTGACAACCGCCTTCCAGACGGGTATTCATGGCGCGTTCCGCCGTTACGCGCAGCGCGGTTTGCGGATGATTCAACGGTGCGAGCAGCGCCTGTGTTCGCGCGTCGTCAAGACGACACTCAATCCCGACGGCGCCCTGGCCTACGGCAGGGAGCGAAACTTCGGACGGCAAGGCTGTGCGAATGCGCGACGCCAGGCCTAAGCGTTTCAGACCGGCCACGGCCAGGATAATGGCGTCATAGTCGCCGTTGTCCAGCTTGCCGAGACGTGTGCCGACGTTGCCGCGCAACGAACGGATAATGAGATCCGGACGGCGTTCCGCCAGTTGACACTGACGACGCAAACTGGACGTCCCGACGATACTACCCGCGGGCAGATCGTCCAGACTGTGATATTTATTCGAGACAAACGCGTCGCGCGGATCTTCGCGCTCGCAAATCGTCACCAGACCAAGACCGTCCGGGAAGGTCACCGGAACGTCTTTCATAGAGTGCACGGCGATATCAGCGCGTTTTTCCAGCAGTGCGATTTCAAGTTCTTTAACAAACAGCCCCTTACCGCCCACTTTCGCCAGGGGAGTATCGAGGATCACGTCGCCGCGTGTGACCATCGGTACCAGTTCTACCGTCAGTCCTGGATGGGTTGCCATCAATGCGTCTTTGACATAATGTGCCTGCCAAAGCGCAAGGGGACTTTGGCGTGTGGCAATTCTTAAAACATTGTCTAACATGCTTGTTACCGTCATTATCAATCATTGACCATCCTAACATCCTTATAGAGAGGATGTTAGTTTTCCGGTCACCGTGAGTGAGAGGATAAGGCGCTGTGTCGTCAATGGCAGTGCATAATGACGCGAAACCGACAGCCCGTATTTAAGAATTTACACGCAGCGAACGGTGCTACACTTGTATGTAGCGCATCTTTCTTTACGGTCAATGAGCAAGGTGTTAAATTGATCACGTTTTAGACCATTTTTTCGTCGGTATTAGATAAAAATATGCGGATGAAAAAGGGCAACGGTTATTTTTGACATACGGTTTATCCCGAATGGCGACGGCAAGACACTTACCTGAACCATGACGGGTAGCAACATCAGGCGATACGTCTTGTACCTCTATATTGAGACTCTGAAACAGAGACTGGATGCCATAAATCAACTGCGCGTGGATCGCGCGCTTGCTGCGATGGGGCCCGCTTTTCAGCAGGTTTACAGTCTTCTGCCGACATTATTGCACTATCACCATCCACTGATGCCGGGTTACCTTGATGGTAACGTTCCCAGCGGCATTTGCTTCTACACGCCTGATGAAACCCAACGCCACTATCTGAACGAATTAGAGCTGTACCGCGGTATGACGCCGCAGGACCCGCCGAAGGGCGAACTGCCGATTACCGGCGTTTACACCATGGGGAGTACCTCCTCGGTCGGGCAGAGCTGCTCGTCCGACCTGGATATCTGGGTGTGCCATCAGGCCTGGCTCGACGGCGAAGAGCGTCAGTTGCTGCAACGTAAGTGTAGCCTGCTGGAAAGCTGGGCCGCCTCGCTTGGCGTTGAGGTGAGCTTCTTCCTGATCGACGAAAACCGTTTCCGCCATAACGAAAGCGGCAGTCTGGGCGGGGAAGATTGCGGTTCTACGCAGCATATCCTGTTGCTTGATGAGTTTTATCGTACTGCTGTGCGCCTGGCCGGGAAGCGTATCCTGTGGAGTATGGTGCCGTGCGATGAAGAAGAGCATTATGACGACTATGTCATGTCGCTCTATGCACAGGGCGTATTAACGCCAAACGAGTGGCTGGATCTGGGGGGCTTAAGTTCGCTCTCC
The DNA here is from genome assembly GCA_900478215.1 of Salmonella enterica subsp. houtenae serovar Houten. Classification (NCBI taxonomy): domain Bacteria; kingdom Pseudomonadati; phylum Pseudomonadota; class Gammaproteobacteria; order Enterobacterales; family Enterobacteriaceae; genus Salmonella; species Salmonella enterica. The sequence goes on along the minus strand of LS483478.1, from coordinate 4,517,270 downwards.
GCAGAAGAGTACTTTGGCGCCAGCCTGTGGCAGTTGTATAAGAGTATCGATTCGCCATACAAAGCGGTGCTAAAAACGCTGCTGCTGGAAGCCTACTCATGGGAATACCCTAACCCGCGTCTGCTGGCGAAAGACATTAAACAACGTCTGCATGACGGCGAAATTGTCTCATTTGGACTCGATCCCTACTGCATGATGCTGGAGCGGGTCACTGAATACCTGACGGCGATTGAAGATCCGACGCGGCTGGATTTAGTCCGCCGCTGCTTCTACCTGAAAGTGTGCGAGAAATTAAGCCGTGAGCGCGCCTGCGTCGGCTGGCGTCGGGAAGTATTAAGCCAGTTAGTCAGCGAGTGGGGATGGGACGACGCGCGTCTGGCCATGCTCGATAATCGCGCAAACTGGAAAATCGATCAGGTGCGCGAAGCCCACAACGAATTACTCGACGCTATGATGCAGAGCTATCGCAATCTGATTCGCTTTGCGCGGCGCAATAACCTCAGCGTTAGCGCCAGCCCGCAGGATATCGGCGTACTGACGCGTAAGCTGTACGCCGCCTTTGAAGCGTTGCCAGGTAAAGTTACGCTGGTGAACCCGCAGATATCGCCGGATCTGTCCGAGCCGAATTTAACCTTTATCCATGTGCCGCCGGGACGCGCCAACCGTTCAGGCTGGTATCTCTACAACCGCGCGCCGAACATGGATTCGATCATCAGCCATCAGCCGCTGGAATATAACCGTTATCTTAATAAGCTGGTCGCGTGGGCGTGGTTCAACGGCCTGCTGACGTCGCGAACGCATCTGTTTATTAAGGGCAACGGTATTGTCGACCTGCCTAAATTGCAGGAGATGGTCGCCGATGTTTCGCACCATTTCCCGCTGCGCTTGCCTGCCCCGACGCCGAAAGCGCTCTACAGCCCCTGTGAAATTCGCCATCTGGCGATTATCGTTAACCTCGAATATGACCCGACGGCGGCATTTCGCAATAAAGTGGTGCATTTTGACTTCCGTAAGCTGGACGTTTTCAGCTTTGGTGAAGAGCAAAACTGTCTGATAGGCAGTATCGACTTGTTATATCGCAACTCGTGGAACGAAGTGCGTACTCTGCACTTTAACGGCGAGCAGGCGATGATCGAAGCGCTGAAAACGATTCTGGGGAAAATGCACCAGGATGCCGCGCCGCCGGATAGCGTGGAGGTGTTCTGCTACAGTCAGCATCTTCGCGGCCTGATTCGCACCCGCGTCCAGCAACTGGTCTCCGAATGTATTGAGCTACGTCTTTCCAGCACCCGTCAGGAGACCGGTCGCTTCAAGGCGCTGCGGGTTTCCGGGCAGACGTGGGGCCTATTCTTCGAACGCCTGAATGTCTCGGTGCAGAAGCTGGAGAACGCTATCGAATTCTACGGCGCTATTTCGCATAACAAGCTGCACGGGCTGTCGGTACAGGTGGAAACCAACCATGTGAAATTGCCGTCAGTGGTGGATGGCTTCGCCAGCGAAGGGATTATCCAGTTCTTCTTTGAAGAAACGGGCGATGAGAAAGGCTTTAATATTTATATTCTGGATGAAAGTAACCGGGCGGAAGTGTATCACCATTGCGAAGGTAGCAAGGAAGAACTGGTGCGCGACGTCAGTCGCTTCTATTCGTCATCGCACGATCGCTTCACGTATGGCTCCAGCTTTATCAACTTTAACCTGCCGCAGTTCTACCAGATAGTGAAAACCGATGGTCGCGCGCAGGTAATCCCATTCCGTACGCAGCCTATCAACACCGTGCCGCCGGCAAACCAGGATCATGACGCACCGCTATTGCAGCAGTATTTCTTATAGTTAGCGGGCCGGATAGCGACGCTGACGCGTTTTATCCGGCCTACGCTCGGCTCCGGTAGGCCCGATAAGCGCAGCGCTACCTGGCAATAAAGCACTTAGCGGAAGCTCACCGCCTCGCCCGCCTGCTGTGTCGCCGCCTGCTCCAGCAGATCCCAGAAGGTTGCGCCGCTGCGGTCGCAAATCCACTCGTCGCCTTTCAAATCGAAATGATAGCCGCCCTGTTTAGTCGCCAGCCACACCTGATGCAGCGGCTCCTGACGGTTGATAATGATCTTACTACCGTTCTCAAAGCTGAGGGTCAGCACGCCGCCGTTGATTTCGCAGTCGATATCGCTGTCGCCATCCCAGTCATCGAGGCGTTCTTCAATGGTGAGCCACAGGGCGTCAGCCAGGCGATGAAATTCACTGTCGTTCATTGTCGTTTCCCGTTTTTCGTGATGGCGGCAGTATAACCTGGAACAAAAGGCGTTGCAGTTTACCGCCAAACTCTTGCTTTTACGCCTTCTCCTGCGATGATAGAAAACAGAAAGCATGAACTTACAGGCAATCCATAATGAAAAACGTGTTTAAGACACTCGCTGTACTTCTGACTCTGTTCAGCCTGACGGGCTGCGGTTTAAAAGGGCCGCTTTATTTCCCGCCAGCCGATAAAAATGCGCCGCCGCCGACGAAAAAAGTCGATTCAAAAACGCAGTCCACGATGCCCGATAAGAACGATCGCGCAACGGGAGAGGGCCCGTCCCAGGTCAATTACTGAGGGTAGTTTTCTGTCCCCGCGTGAACGGAGTGAATGATGCAATTCTCTAAAATGCATGGCCTTGGCAACGATTTTATGGTCGTCGACGCGGTAACGCAGAATGTCTTTTTTTCGCCGGAACTGATTCGCCGGCTATCCGACAGACACCTGGGCGTAGGGTTCGATCAGCTGCTGGTGGTTGAGCCGCCCTATGATCCTGAGCTGGACTTTCATTACCGCATCTTCAACGCCGACGGCAGTGAAGTCTCGCAGTGCGGCAATGGCGCGCGCTGTTTCGCACGATTTGTTCGCCTGAAAGGGCTAACCAATAAACGCGATATTCGGGTCAGTACCGCGAATGGCCGGATGGTGCTGAGCGTCACGGAAGATGAACTGGTGCGGGTGAATATGGGTGAGCCAAACTTTGAACCCGCGCAGGTACCTTTTCGCGCTAACAAAGCGGAAAAGACGTATATTATGCGAGCGGCGGAACAGACCATACTGTGCGGCGTAGTTTCAATGGGCAATCCGCACTGTGTCATTCAGGTTGATAACGTCGACACGGCGGCCGTTGAAACGCTGGGGCCGGTTCTGGAAAGCCATGAGCGTTTTCCGGAACGCGCCAATATCGGTTTTATGCAGGTTGTAAGACGCGAGCATATCCGGCTGCGAGTCTATGAACGCGGCGCAGGGGAGACCCGCGCGTGCGGCAGCGGCGCGTGCGCTGCCGTTGCCGTGGGGATTCAGCAGGGACTGCTGGCTGAAGAGGTACGCGTGGAATTACCGGGCGGTCGGCTGGATATCGCCTGGAAAGGTCCGGGTCATCCGTTATACATGACTGGCCCGGCGGCACATGTCTACGACGGATTTATCCATTTATGAAGCAACCCGAGGAAGAACTACAGGAAACGCTCACGGAACTGGACGATCGAGCGGTCGTCGATTATCTGCGCCACCACCCTGAGTTTTTTATCCGTAATGCCCATGCGGTGGAAGCGATGCGTGTTCCCCATCCCGTACGGGGAACGGTTTCGCTCGTGGAGTGGCATATGGCCCGCGCGCGTAATCACATCAATGCGCTTGAAAAAAATATGACGCTGCTGATGGAACAGGCTCATGCCAATGAAAGCCTGTTTTATCGCCTGCTGCATCTGCAAAGCCGTCTGGTCGCCGCGGATAGTCTGGATGAGATGCTGATGCGGTTTCACCGCTGGGCGCGCGATTTGGGGCTTGCCGGCGCGACGCTGCGTCTGTTCCCGGACAGGTGGCGTCTTGGCGCGCCATCGCGCTATACGCATCTGGCTTTAAACCGTCAGGCTTTCGAGCCGCTGCGTATTCAGCGACTGGGACAGTCGCAGCATTATCTTGGTCCGCTAAACGGCCCGGAACTGCTGGTAGTTTTGCCAGAGGCGAAAGCGATTGGTTCGGTCGCGATGTCCATGCTGGGCCGTGACGCCGATCTCGGCGTCGTGATTTTCAGCAGCCGCGACGTTCATCACTATCAGCCAGAACAGGGGACGCAGCTTTTGCAGGAGATCGCGCTGATGTTACCGGCACTGCTGGAACGCTGGATTGAACGTGTATGACGGACGTTGCGCTTTCTCAGGATGTCTCGCGTTTTTTACGCTATTTAGGCGTGGAGCGCCAGCTTAGCCCCATTACCCTGCTGAATTATCAGCGTCAGCTTGATGCCATTATCGCTTTAGCCGAAGAGATCGGACTGAAAAGCTGGCAACAATGTGACGCGCTTATAGTGCGCAGTTTTGCGGTGCGCAGTCGGCGCAAAGGGCTTGGCCCTGCCAGTCTGGCGCTACGTCTCTCGGCATTGCGGAGCTTTTTTGACTGGTTAGTCAGTCAGGGCGAATTGAAAGCTAACCCGGCGAAGGGCGTCTCCGCCCCAAAAGCGCCGCGTCATCTGCCGAAAAATATTGATGTCGACGACGTTAACCGCCTGCTGGACATCGATCTTAACGATCCGCTCGCCGTGCGTGACCGGGCGATGCTGGAGGTAATGTACGGCGCGGGACTGCGTTTATCCGAACTGGTTGGCCTGGATATAAAGCACCTCGATCTCGATACCGGTGAAGTGTGGGTAATGGGCAAAGGCAGCAAAGAGCGACGTCTGCCGATTGGCCGTAACGCGGTGACGTGGATTGAGCACTGGCTGGATCTGCGTGGCCTGTTCGCCAGCGATGAAGAGGCGTTATTCCTGTCGAAACTGGGCAAGCGTATCTCCGCGCGCAATGTCCAAAAACGGTTCGCCGAATGGGGCATAAAGCAGGGGCTAAACAGCCACGTGCACCCGCATAAGCTGCGCCATTCGTTCGCAACCCATATGCTGGAATCGAGCGGCGATCTGCGCGGCGTACAAGAGCTGCTGGGTCATGCCAACCTTTCCACCACCCAAATTTATACTCATCTTGATTTTCAACACCTTGCTTCGGTGTACGACGCGGCGCATCCGCGCGCTAAACGGGGGAAATAATGCGTTTTTACCGGCCTTTGGGGCGTATTGCCGCGCTCACCTTTGACCTGGATGATACCCTTTATGATAACCGTCCGGTGATTTTGCGTACTGAGCAGGAAGCGCTCGCTTTTATGCAAAATTATCACCCGTCGCTACGTTCGTTTCAAAACGTCGATTTACAGCGGATACGGCAGGCGGTGCGTGAAGCGGAGCCGGAAATTTATCATGACGTTACCCGCTGGCGCCATCGCGCGATAGAGCAGGCCATGCGGGATGCGGGATTATCGGCGCAGGAGGCCATTGCCGGCGCCAATGCGGCGATGATGCATTTTGCCAAATGGCGCAGCCAGATTGAGGTTCCGCAGGCTACCCATGAGACGTTACAGCGGCTGGCGAAAAAATGGCCGCTGGTGGCGATCACTAATGGCAACGCCCAGCCGGAACGGTTTGGCCTCGGCGATTACTTTAAGTTTGTACTGCGCGCCGGCCCGGATGGGCGTTCCAAGCCGTTTAGCGACATGTATTTCCTGGCGGCGGAAAAACTGCATGTGCCGATCGGCGATATCCTCCATGTCGGCGACGATCTGACTACCGATGTGGCTGGCGCTATTCGCTGTGGGATGCAGGCCTGCTGGATTAAACCGGAAGATGCCGACCTGATGCGGACGCAGGACAGCCGTTTACTGCCGCATATCGAAATTTCGCGGTTGGCATCTCTCACCTCGCTGATATAATCACCAGTAGTTCTGTATAAATTCCCAGTTATTCTGGCGGATGGCGCCATGCTTATCCGCCCTACGATAAGTAGGCCCGGTAAGCAAAGCGCCACCGGGCGTTTTTAGTTTTCATGTTTTTACGCGGCGGTGCCAATGGACGTTTCTTACCTGCTCGACAGTCTTAATGATAAACAGCGCGAAGCGGTGGCCGCGCCACGTAGCAACATGCTGGTGCTGGCAGGCGCGGGAAGCGGGAAAACCCGTGTGTTGGTGCACCGCATCGCCTGGTTACTGAGCGTAGAAAACAACTCGCCGTATTCCATCATGGCAGTGACCTTTACCAACAAAGCGGCGGCGGAAATGCGCCATCGTATTGGCCAGTTGATGGGTACCAGCCAGGGTGGAATGTGGGTAGGGACGTTCCACGGTCTGGCGCACCGCTTGCTGCGCGCGCATCATATGGACGCTAATTTGCCGCAGGATTTCCAGATTCTCGACAGCGAAGATCAGATGCGTTTGCTTAAACGGCTGATTAAGGCGATGAATCTTGATGAGAAGCAGTGGCCGCCGCGTCAGGCGATGTGGTACATCAATAGCCAGAAAGACGAAGGGCTACGCCCGCACCATATCCAAAGCTACGGTAACCCGGTGGAGCAGACCTGGCAGAAGGTGTATCAGGCCTATCAGGAAGCGTGCGATCGCGCGGGTCTGGTGGATTTCGCCGAGCTACTGCTGCGCGCTCATGAACTATGGCTGAACAAGCCGCACATCCTGCAGCACTACCGCGAGCGGTTTACCAATATCCTGGTGGACGAATTCCAGGATACCAACAATATTCAGTACGCCTGGGTTCGTCTGCTGGCGGGCGATACCGGTAAGGTGATGATTGTCGGCGACGATGACCAGTCGATCTACGGCTGGCGCGGAGCGCAGGTAGAGAACATCCAGCGTTTCCTCAATGATTTTCCCGGCGCGCAGACCATTCGTCTGGAGCAGAACTACCGCTCGACCAGCAACATCCTTAGCGCGGCGAACGCTCTGATTGAGAATAATAATGGGCGTTTGGGTAAAAAGTTGTGGACTGACGGTGTTGACGGCGAACCGATATCGCTGTACTGCGCTTTCAACGAACTGGATGAAGCGCGCTTTGTGGTTAACCGCATCAAAACCTGGCAGGACAACGGCGGCGCGCTTGCGCAGTGCGCTATTCTCTATCGCAGCAACGCCCAGTCGCGCGTGCTGGAAGAAGCTTTGTTACAGGCCAGTATGCCGTACCGGATTTACGGCGGTATGCGCTTCTTCGAACGTCAGGAGATCAAAGATGCGCTCTCTTATCTGCGTTTGATTGCCAATCGCAACGATGATGCCGCGTTTGAACGCGTGGTGAATACCCCGACGCGCGGCATCGGCGACCGCACGCTGGACGTGGTGCGCCAAACCTCGCGCGATCGCCAGCTAACATTGTGGCAGGCGTGCCGTGAGTTGTTACAGGAGAAGGCATTGGCCGGGCGTGCGGCCAGCGCGCTACAACGCTTTATGGAGCTGATCGACGCCCTGGCGCAGGAGACCGCCGACATGCCGCTGCATGTGCAGACCGACCGGGTGATCAAAGACTCTGGCCTGCGCACAATGTATGAGCAAGAAAAAGGTGAGAAAGGCCAGACGCGCATCGAAAACTTAGAGGAACTGGTGACGGCGACGCGGCAGTTCAGCTACAACGACGAAGATGAAGATTTGATGCCGTTACAGGCTTTCCTTTCTCACGCGGCGCTGGAAGCGGGTGAGGGGCAGGCGGATACCTGGCAGGATGCGGTACAGCTCATGACGCTGCACTCGGCAAAAGGGCTGGAGTTTCCGCAGGTATTTATCGTCGGGATGGAAGAAGGGATGTTCCCCAGCCAGATGTCGTTGGATGAGGGTGGGCGTCTGGAAGAGGAACGTCGTCTGGCCTATGTCGGCGTAACGCGGGCGATGCAGAAGCTGACGTTAACTTACGCCGAAACGCGACGTCTGTACGGCAAAGAGGTCTACCATCGTCCGTCGCGTTTTATTGGCGAATTGCCGGAGGAGTGCGTGGAGGAGGTACGGTTACGCGCTACCGTCAGTCGTCCGGTGAGCCATCAACGAATGGGAACGCCGTTGGCGGAAAACGACACGGGCTATAAACTCGGCCAACGCGTGCGTCATGCCAAATTTGGCGAAGGCACTATCGTTAATCTGGAAGGTAGCGGCGAACATAGCCGGTTGCAGGTGGCTTTTCAGGGGCAAGGGATCAAATGGCTGGTTGCCGCGTATGCGAAGCTGGAAACGGTTTGACCGGATCCTGTATTGCCGGATGGCGACGCTGGCGCGTCTTATCCGGCCTGCGCGCTGGCTAACATTTTGATTTGTAGGCCGGATAAGACGAAGCCGCCATCCGACGATATAGGGACGTTAATATTCTGAAATCATAGATAAATACCCTCTCTCTGCTAACCTTTCTGCATAAGGGGAAATTATTGCTTTTTCGCGTTTCGTTGCGTGTTGACGGCAAATTTTTGCTGGCGTAACATGCGCCCACGATTACGCTAAGAGGACATTCGCCTTGGACACACCCAGTAGATACTGGCTCATTATCCTGTCATCCAGGATCAACTCCTAAGGCTATCCCTTTTTGCTGATAGCCTTAGCGGTTGTCAGCGACCTTTCATTTTTTCCCGTCGCGTTGAGTCAGGCTGTTTAATGGTCTGAAACCCAATTTGTTTCTGTGTGCCCATCTGAACTGTCCGATATTTTTACGCATTGGGAGTCCCGGTCATGCTGAGCGCATTTCAACTGGAAAAAAACCGACTGACCCGGCTGGAAGTCGAGGAGTCACAAACCCTGATTGATGCCGTATGGGTCGATTTGGTCGAACCGGACGACGACGAGCGATTGCGCGTACAATCTGAGCTGGGCCAGAGTCTGGCGACGCGTCCTGAACTGGAAGATATCGAAGCATCCGCGCGCTTCTTTGAAGACGAAGACGGACTGCATATCCACTCCTTCTTCTTCTTCGAAGATGCGGAAGATCATGCCGGTAACTCTACGGTGGCATTCACTATTCGCGATGGCCGTCTGTTTACGCTGCGTGAACGCGAACTGCCCGCCTTCCGTTTGTATCGTATGCGCGCCCGTAGCCAGGCGATGGTGGATGGCAATGCTTACGAGTTACTCCTCGATCTGTTCGAAACCAAAATTGAACAGTTGGCGGATGAAATCGAAAATATCTACAGCGATCTGGAAAAACTGAGCCGCGTCATTATGGAAGGGCATCAGGGCGATGAATACGATGAAGCGCTCTCCACGTTGGCGGAGCTGGAAGATATTGGCTGGAAGGTACGCTTGTGTCTGATGGATACCCAGCGCGCGCTGAACTTCCTGGTGCGCAAAGCGCGCTTACCGGGTGGTCAACTGGAGCAGGCGCGCGAGATCCTGCGCGATATTGAATCCCTGTTGCCGCACAATGAATCGCTGTTCCAGAAGGTAAACTTCCTGATGCAGGCGGCGATGGGTTTCATCAACATCGAGCAGAACCGCATCATTAAAATCTTCTCGGTGGTTTCCGTGGTGTTTCTGCCGCCAACGCTGGTCGCTTCCAGCTATGGTATGAACTTCGAATTTATGCCGGAACTGAAATGGAGCTTTGGCTACCCTGGCGCGATTATCTTCATGATCCTCGCCGGGCTGGCGCCGTATCTCTACTTTAAGCGTAAGAACTGGCTGTGATTTTAATGCCGGATGGCGCTTCGCTTATCCGGCCTGCAGTTCCAGCGGAACGCCGAGTCATAGCGGTGGTTCAGTTCAGCTACCGCTATACTTTATGGATAGAAAACTCTCTCTATTTGTTTCTCGGGCGTTAACTGGTACTCAAGCTCGCCATCAATAACGGTTACACCAAAACGAGTATTCCTATCAGGATACTCATCAACGATTAATAAGTAATCTTTCACGATACAATCAGCATCATCCTTAATGGTTGGAAAGCAATATAAATCTTCATATGGCCCATCGTGATAATCTTTAGCATTAGTAAAGCCGTTGCCAATATCTATCACAAGATAGGTAGACCAGTCCTGATCCAGTAAAGGATATTTCCTCTTAAATTCTTCCCGGTGCGTCAGGTACCACCTGATTTTATCTTTGTCAGTCCATGGCAGATGATCCACAACCAGAAAAACTGTCGAGCCAAAATCTGAATAGGCATACAGAACTTTAACCGGACGCAGGGTCCATAAATTATAAGCGCCAGCCAACAAAAATAAACACAGCGCTATTTTTCCGCATTTATTCTTCATCAGTAACTGCCGATTCTGGTGATAGTGTTAAAATTTGTGAAAAAAGGTTTAAAGGCAAAATCTCTGTGCCGCTGTAAAAAGAACCATATGCGGAAAAAACGAAATTCGCGATAAAGCTTATTCTTAATATCAGCAACGTCCAGTCCAAAATGATCCTGCGCAAAGAAATGTAATGTAGCGCTCCAGCCTATGGCGTACTTTTGAAAATTCGTGAGAGTTATCTTTTGCGCAGCGATATCGTGAACGCAGATCCCCAGTCCATTGATTCTGTCTTCCAGATTATTAAATTTAGCGAGTTTTGATCTAAGTAATTTTGTTTGAATTTTATGTAGTAAAGCAGGGATATAAACTTCCCTTTTATGATTTTTAAATTTATCTTCAATACATTTTTTAATTATTAAAAGAGGGCTGTTATGTGTTTTTATATTTATTCTTTTATGAAAGGCGGAATTCAATGGCTGGCTGTAAAAAAGGCTACCATTTCCATATCTGAAATGCCCGATAAGCTCTTCAATCAAGAATCTATATTCACCATAAAATGAAAACATCCCTGCAAGTTCTTTCATTTCCGTAAATAAAATATCAACACACTCACTGTGCGATATTTTTATTCCGGAGGTGGATGAGCCAAAATAACCATCTATCCCTCCGGGATGAGGAAAAGGGTAATGAATAAGGCGATAAGGATCGACTTTTTCTGATATGTCATTCAGGCCGAGCGCCAGAAGCTCTTCTTCTCCCATGTCGCCACATTGCATGTCACCGGCAGAGTCATCGTTGAAGCGTGTGACGGGTTCAAAGAGGGTATAAGGGAGATACATTGATGAATTGAACATATGAGTAATTTCCATTTACCTAATTAATAATCAGTAACTTATCGCTTGCTGCGGATGAATATTACAAGGAAGGGATGGCAGAAAAGTGGCTTCGCTTCACACATCTTTATGAACTATTAAATCATGCTTGTTACTTCAAGTGAGGTTAAAAAGCAGGCGCTACGCCTTATCAGGCCTACGGAATTTATAGGCCTGATAAGCAAACCGCAATCACAATCCTTTACGCGTTCTGCGCTGGGTATACAGCGCATCCATCACGAAAATCGCCAGCGCTACCCAGATAAACCCGAACGTCACCATCTTATCCGCGCCCGGATGTTCATCATAAAAGGTGACTGCCAGCAGGAACATCAGCGTTGGGCCGATATACTGGAAAAAGCCCAGTGTAGAAAGACGCAGGCGCGTAGCCGCCCCGGTAAAGCACAGCAGCGGAATCGTAGTGACCACACCTGCCGCCATTAACAGCAAGTTCAGCGAGAGTGCGTTTTGCCCCATATGGCTGGTGGCGCTATCGGCGATGCCAAACAGATAAATCGCTGCGACCGGCAATAGCCATAGCGTTTCAACCAGCATACCGGTCTGCGCTTCAACGGCTATTTTCTTACGCACCAGGCCGTAAAACGCAAAACTAAACGCCAGCCCCAGCGCGATAATCGGCAGCGAGCCAAAGGTCCAGAGTTGCACCAGCACGCCGCACACCGCCAGAATCACCGCCAGCCACTGCATTCGACGGAAGCGTTCTCCAAGAAAAATCATCCCCAGCAAGATGTTAACCAGCGGATTAATGAAATAACCCAGGCTGGCCTCCAGCATATGGTGATTATTTACCGCCCAAATGAATAATAGCCAGTTACCGCCGACCAGTACGGCGGACAGGGCCAGCAGGAAAATCTTCTTTGGTGTTTTCAGTAGACGCTTAACCTGTCGCCACTGGCGGCTGACGCTAAGCAGCGCCACCATAAAGAAAAATGACCAAATCACGCGGTGCGTCAGGATCTCATCTGCGGGAACGTAATAGATCAGCTTGAAATACGCGGGGGCGATCCCCCAAATAAAATAGGCGGCAAGAGCGAGTAATACGCCCTGCCGTGTTTGTTTTGCGTCCATCCGGAAAACTCGTATCTGAAGTGTAACAACAGTTTACCTGCTTTTATCCCACCATATAAGTGGCGGTGGCGCTGGCGATGTACAGCTGATCTTCATTGTGTAATTCCACGCGGGCGACGGCCACTTTATTCCCTGCGCGCAGCAGGCTACTGGTGGCCGTAAAGCGGTTGCCTCTGCCTGGACGCAGGTAATCGACGCGCAGGTCAATCGTTCCCATCCGTGACAGGCGCTGGCGTAGTTCATCTTCGCTGATGGTTTCGTGACGAGTTAGCGTGCTGCCGACGCATACCAGTCCGGCGGCGACATCCAGCGCAGAGGCGATGACGCCGCCGTGTAAAATGCTTTGCGCCCAGTTGCCGACCATCATCGGCTGGTTGTTAAAGGCCAGTTGGGCGAACGCTTTTTCATAGCGTTCCAGCTCCAGCCCTAACGCCCGATTAAACGGCATGTGGTAGACAAACATTTCACCCACTAATTTCAGAGCTTGTTCAGCGGTAAGTACAGCGGACATAGGTTCCTGACACTCCATTGGTTAATGAAATGTTGATAATATGCTTCTTAATTGTTGTTTTCTACTTTAAGAAGGGATAACTAACGGCTATGTGTGTAAATATGTAAAAATGGCTGGCAGAGAATAATTCAAGCTGAAAATATTTCGTCAGGAGAACACCAGGAATGCGGGCGATTTTGAGTTGGTTGTTGCCAGCCACGCTACTGCCACTAGCGGCATATGCACAAGAAGCTACGATAAAAGAGGTTCATGATGCGCCTGCAGTGCGGGGAAGTATCATCGCTAACATGCTACAGGAGCATGATAACCCTTTTACGCTTTACCCTTATGACACGAACTACTTGATCTACACGAACACCAGCGATCTGAACAAAGAGGCCATTCGGACCTACAACTGGTCTGAAAACGCACGTAAAGATGAAGTGAAATTTCAGTTGAGCCTGGCGTTTCCGCTGTGGCGCGGAATACTGGGACCAAACTCGGTACTGGGCGCTTCCTATACGCAGAAATCCTGGTGGCAGCTTTCCAACAGTAAAGAGTCTTCGCCGTTTCGCGAAACCAACTACGAACCGCAGCTTTTTCTTGGTTTTGCTACGGATTATCGCTTTGTCGGCTGGACGCTGCGCGACGTAGAGATGGGCTACAACCATGACTCTAACGGACGCTCTGACCCTACATCGCGTAGCTGGAACCGTCTGTATACCCGTCTGATGGCCGAAAACGGCAACTGGCTGGTAGAGGTCAAACCGTGGTACGTGATTGGCAGCACCGACGATAATCCGGACATCACCAAATATATGGGTTATTACCAGCTTAAAATCGGTTATCACCTGGGCGAGGCGGTGTTAAGCGCTAAAGGCCAGTATAACTGGAATACGGGCTACGGCGGCGCGGAGCTTGGATTAAGCTATCCGGTCACTAAACATGTTCGACTTTATACCCAGGTATACAGCGGCTATGGCGAATCGCTGATCGACTATAATTTTAATCAGACACGTGTCGGCGTCGGCGTGATGCTTAACGATATCTTCTGATCGGATTGTGTTTTAAACATTGCAGTTTCTCTCGCAGGCGCTGAAAATAGCGCCTGTTTTGATTTATGGTGAACGGGGTTAATGTGGCGCAGGCGGAAGTGTTGAATCTGGAATCAGGGGCTAAACAGGTTTTGCAAGAAACCTTTGGCTACCAACAGTTTCGCTCGGGCCAGGAAGCGATTATTGATACTGCGCTCTCCGGTCGCGACTGCCTGGTCGTCATGCCCACCGGCGGCGGCAAATCTCTGTGCTATCAAATCCCTGCGTTGTTGCTGGATGGGTTGACCGTCGTCGTTTCGCCGCTGATCTCGTTGATGAAAGACCAGGTCGATCAGCTACTGGCGAACGGGGTGGCGGCAGCATGTCTGAACTCCACTCAAAGCCGCGAGCAGCAGCTTGAGGTGATGGCGGGGTGCCGTACCGGACAGATTCGTCTGCTGTATATTGCGCCGGAACGCCTGATGCTGGACAACTTTCTTGATCATCTGGCGCACTGGAATCCGGTATTGCTAGCGGTGGATGAGGCGCACTGTATCTCGCAATGGGGACATGATTTCCGTCCGGAATATGCGGCTCTCGGTCAGCTTCGCCAGCGTTTTCCCGCTTTGCCGTTTATGGCATTGACCGCCACCGCCGACGACACCACGCGCCTGGATATTATTCGTCTGCTTGGGCTTAACGATCCGTTAATCCAGATCAGTAGCTTTGACCGACCGAATATCCGCTACATGCTGATGGAAAAGTTTAAGCCGCTCGACCAGCTAATGCGCTATGTTCAGGAGCAACGCGGCAAGTCGGGTATCATCTACTGTAACAGCCGGGCGAAAGTGGAAGATACCGCTGCGCGCTTGCAAAGTCGCGGCATTAGCGCGGCGGCCTATCATGCGGGGCTGGAAAACGCTATTCGCGCCGATGTGCAGGAAAAATTTCAGCGCGACGATCTGCAAATCGTGGTGGCGACCGTCGCTTTCGGAATGGGCATAAACAAACCTAACGTACGTTTCGTCGTGCATTTCGATATCCCGCGCAATATTGAATCCTACTATCAAGAAACGGGCCGCGCCGGGCGCGACGGACTGCCTGCTGAAGCTATGCTATTTTACGATCCGGCGGATATGGCCTGGCTACGTCGTTGTCTGGAAGAGAAACCAGCCGGACAGCTTCAGGATATTGAACGACATAAACTGAATGCGATGGGCGCTTTTGCCGAAGCGCAAACCTGCCGTCGCCTGGTATTGCTTAATTACTTTGGCGAAGGCCGACAAGAACCGTGCGGTAACTGCGATATCTGTCTCGATCCGCCCAAACAATATGATGGCTTAAACGATGCCCAGATTGCGCTTTCTACCATTGGTCGGGTTAACCAGCGTTTTGGCATGGGCTACGTCGTCGAGGTGATCCGCGGCGCGAATAACCAACGCATCCGCGATTTCGGTCATGACAAACTCAAGGTTTATGGCATGGGACGCGAAAAGAGCCATGAGCACTGGGTGAGCGTGATTCGCCAGCTCATTCATCTGGGGCTGGTAATGCAAAATATTGCGCAGCACTCCGCATTACAGTTGACGGATGCCGCGCGTCCGGTGCTCCGTGGAGACGTTCCGCTGAAGCTTGCGGTGCCGCGCATCGTCGCCCTCAAACCCCGCGTGATGCAGAAATCGTTCGGCGGTAATTACGATCGCAAATTATTCGCTAAGTTGCGCAAACTACGTAAAGCTATCGCTGATGAAGAGAATATCCCGCCGTATGTGGTCTTTAATGACGCCACGCTGATAGAGATGGCGGAGCAGATGCCGGTTTCCGCCAGCGAGATGTTAAGCGTTAATGGGGTTGGGATGCGTAAACTGGAGCGCTTTGGCAAAGAATTTATGGCGCTCATCCGCGCGCATGTTGATGGTGATGACGAAGAGTAGTCAGCCCGACAAAAAAGTGCCAGGATGGTGACCCACTGAACTATTTTCCTGCGAGTCATTTTTATGATGATGCTATTTTTCACTGTGGCGATGGTGCACATCGTTGCGCTAATGAGCCCTGGTCCCGACTTTTTCTTCGTATCTCAAACTGCCGTTAGTCGCTCGCGTAAAGAGGCGATGATGGGCGTGCTGGGTATTACCTGCGGCGTGATGGTATGGGCGGGCGTCGCGCTGCTTGGCCTGCATCTTATCATCGAAAAAATGGCCTGGCTGCATACGATCATTATGGTCGGCGGCGGCCTGTATCTGTGCTGGATGGGTTATCAGATGCTGCGCGGCGCGCTGAAAAAACAGGATGCGGCGGCGCCCTCTCCGCACGTTGAACTGGCGCAGAGCGGGCGCAGCTTTCTCAAAGGACTGTTGACCAATCTGTCGAATCCGAAAGCGATTATCTATTTTGGCTCCGTTTTTTCACTGTTTGTCGGCGATAATGTCGGTGCTGCGGCGCGCTGGGGTATTTTCGCGTTAATCACCCTGGAGACGCTGGCCTGGTTTACCGTGGTCGCCAGCCTGTTCGCGCTGCCGAAAATGCGCCGCGGCTATCAGCGTCTGGCGAAATGGATCGATGGCTTTGCCGGCGCTCTGTTTGCGGGCTTTGGCATTCACCTGATTATTTCGCGTTAATTTACCTCCAGGCCGGATAAACGCTATCCGGCGTTACTATCACGCATGTCTTGCCGACGCCAGGAGCGCGCCTACCAGCATAAACAACGAACCAAACGCTTTATTCAGCGCTTTCATCTGCTTTGGTCCTTTAATCCAGGCGGCGATGCGTTGCGCCAGCGTGGCGTAACCGGTCATCACAATCATATCGACCACAATGGTGGTGACGCCAAGAATGAGGTACTGCGCCAGTTGCGGTTGCTGCGGCATGATGAATTGCGGAAACAGGGCGGCAAGAAAGACAATGCTTTTGGGATTGGTTAGATTGACAAAGACCGCACGTTTGAACAACCGGCCCCGCGATTGCGTCTGGGCGAGGGTATGCAGATCGATAGCGCCTGCGGCGCGCCACTGCTGGATACCCAGCCAGATAAGATAAGCCGCGCCAGCCCATTTCAGAATTTCAAAAGCGATAAGCGAGCGTGAAAAGAGCGTACCCAATCCGACGCCTACCAGTACGATATGTATCCCCAGCCCGGTCTGGAGTCCAGCGATAGAAGCCGCTGCGCCACGATATCCATGGTTGATGGACGTCGTCATGGTATTAATGGCGCCAGAACCCGGAGAAAGACTCAACAGCGTTGAGGTCAGCAGATAGGCGAACCACCATTCAAAGGTCATGTGAAACTCCCTGGTTGTCTGTTTTTGTGCCACAATACGCTACTGCCGCAGTGTTGTGTCAGGCACGACACAAAAAACGATTTTACCTGGTAAACGAGGCGGGATATCCGATGTTTCAGCAGCAAAATGACTGGGAAACAAGAGAAAATGCGTTCGCTGCTTTTGCCATGGGGCCGCTGACTGATTTCTGGCGTCAGCGGGAAGAGGCGGAGTTTATCGGCGTGGGTAACATTCCGGTACGTTATGTCCGTTTTCGGAGCGATTCCAACGCCCGGACGATCGTCATTTGTCCTGGCCGCATTGAGAGTTACGTAAAATACGCAGAACTGGCGTATGACCTTTTTCATCTTGGTTTTGATATCTTCATCATCGACCACCGTGGGCAAGGGCGCTCCGGGCGGATGTTATCGGACCCGCATCGAGGACATGTCGATCATTTTAACGATTATGTTGAAGACTTAGCGGCGTTCTGGCAACAGGAAATTGAGCCGGGGCCGTGGCATAAACGTTATATTCTGGCGCACTCAATGGGAGGCGCGATAGCCACTTTATTCCTGCAACGCCATCGTGTGCGGTGCGACGCTATTGCGCTCACCGCGCCGATGTTTGGTATTGTGATACGCTTGCCTTCCTTTATGGTGCGCCATATTCTCGACTGGGCCGAAGGGCACCAGCGTATCCGTGAAGATTACGCTATTGGTACCGGTCAGTGGCGGGCGTTGCCGTTTGGGATGAATGCGTTGACCCATAGCCGCCAGCGTTATCAGCGTAACTTACGTTTTTATGCCGATGAGCCACAACTGCGCGTCGGCGGCCCCACCTGGCATTGGGTACGCGAAGGCATTCTGGCGGGTGAGCAGGTATTGGCTGGGGCGAGCGATGACACGACGCCTACGCTACTGATTCAGGCGGAAGAAGAGCGGGTAGTGGATAACCGCACCCACGATCGTTTTTGTGAAATTCGCGCCGCGGCGGGACACCCTTGTGAAGGGGGAAAACCGCTGGTTATCAAAGGCGCGTACCATGAGATCCTTTTTGAAAAGGACGCCATGCGCTCAGTCGCGCTTAACGCCATTGTTGAATTTTTCAACAAGCCTAATTTATCCAGCGGAAATCGCTTTGCTTAGAGGTTAAATTTTATTATGTATCAGGTTGTTGCGTCTGATTTAGATGGCACGCTGCTCTCCCCCGACCATACGTTGTCCCCTTATGCCAAAGAGACTCTGAAGCTGTTGACCGCACGCGGCATCCATTTTGTCTTTGCCACTGGTCGTCATCATGTCGATGTAGGGCAAATCCGCGATAATCTTGAAATCAAGTCTTACATGATCACCTCCAACGGTGCGCGAGTGCACGATACCGACGGGAATTTGGTTTTTACGCATAATCTGGATCGCGACATTGCCAGCGACCTGTTCGGAGTGGTGAATGCGAGCCCGGACATCGTTACTAACGTTTATCGCGACGACGAATGGTTTATGAATCGTCACCGCCCCGATGAAATGCGTTTTTTCAAAGAGGCGGTATTTAACTACTCGCTGTTTGAGCCTGCGCTGCTGGAGCCGGAGGGCGTCAGCAAAGTGTTTTTCACCAGCGACACTCATGAAAAATTGTTGCCGCTGGAGCAGGCGATTAACGCGCGCTGGGGCGATCGGGTAAACGTGAGCTTCTCCACGCTGACCTGTCTGGAAGTGATGGCGGGCGGCGTGTCGAAAGGTCATGCGCTGGAAGCGGTCGCTCATGCGATGGGGTACAGCCTGAAAGAGTGTATCGCCTTTGGCGACGGAATGAACGACGCTGAAATGCTCACGATGGCGGGTAAAGGCTGCATCATGGGCAATGCGCACCAGCGTCTGAAAGACCTGTATCCCGAACTTGAGGTGATCGGCATCAATGCTGATAACGCCGTGCCGCATTACCTGCGCGATCTTTTCTTACGCTGATGTGATTGTTTATTAGTTGTCCAGTTGTCAACTTCACTCTCCGCTACAATGGGTGTTCCCTGTTTTAAGAGACATCCATTGTGGCGCTACTCATCATTACCACTATCCTGTGGGCTTTCTCCTTTAGTCTATTTGGCGAGTATCTTGCCGGGCATGTCGATAGCTATTTCGCGGTGCTGATACGCGTTGGGCTGGCGGCGCTCGTTTTTCTGCCGTTTTTGCGTACTCGCGGGCACAACCTAAAAACCATCAGCCTGTATATGCTGGTGGGGGCGATGCAGCTTGGCATCATGTATATGTTGAGCTTCCATGCCTATCTCTATCTGACCGTATCCGAACTGCTGCTGTTTACCGTTCTGACGCCGCTCTATATCACGCTGATTTACGATGTGATGAGTCAGCGTCGTTTGCGATGGGGCTATGCATTTAGCGCGTTGCTGGCGGTGATTGGCGCCGGGATTATTCGCTACGATCGCGTGACCGACCATTTTTGGGTAGGTTTGCTCCTGGTGCAGCTTTCTAATATCAGTTTCGCCATCGGAATGGTGGGGTATAAACGTCTGATGGAGACCCGTCCCATGCCGCAGCACAACGCCTTTGCGTGGTTCTATCTGGGGGCGTTTTTGGTGGCGGCGGTGGCGTGGTCGCTGTTGGGGAACACGCAAAAGTTGCCGGAAACCACGCTGCAATGGAGCATTCTGGTGTTTCTCGGCGTGGTGGCGTCCGGCATTGGCTACTTTATGTGGAACTATGGCGCTACCCAAGTGGACGCCGGGACGCTGGGTATTATGAATAATATGCATGTTCCCGCAGGACTGCTGGTTAACCTTGCAATCTGGCATCAGCAGCCCCACTGGCCAAGCTTTATTACAGGCGCGGCTGTGATCCTGGCTTCGCTGTGGGTGCATCGAAAATGGGTCGCTCCGCGCTCCGCACAAACGGCAGATGATCGCAGGCGTGATTCCGCGTCGAGCGAATAAACGCTTCGGTCACCGCCTGGCGCTGGTCGCCGTCGCGTACGGCGGCATACAGGCGGCTCCACAGACCATCACCCAGGGTTTTGGTCACCACCAGACCCTGGCGTTCAACGCTTTCCACTACCCAGTGCGGCAGGGCGGCAATCCCCATTCTGGCCGCCACCATCTGAATCAGCAGTAGCGTATTATCCACGCTTTTCAGCGGCGGACTGATACCCGCCGGTTGCAGGAAATGTCGCCAGACATCCAGTCGGCTGCGCTGCACCGGGTAAATCAACAGCGTTTCGCTGGCTAAATCTTCCGGCGTAATCTGCGTTTTGCTGGCCAGCGGATGGTCGGGCGCCAGCACCAGTCGGACTTCAAAATCAAATATCGGCGAATAATGCAGCCCGCTGCGCGGCAAGATATCCGACGTCATCACCAAATCCAGCTCGCCTTGTTGCAAGGCTGGTTGCGGATCAAAAGTGACGCCGGATGTGAAATCCATCTCTACCTGCGGCCAGTTTGCCCGGAAGTTTTCCAGCGCCGGGGTCAACCATTGAATACAGCTATGGCATTCAATAGCGATGCGCAGACGAGTTTGCTGCGGCTCGTTGCACGCCTGCAGTGCACGGCTGATCTGCGGCAGCACCTGGTTTGCCAGTTGCAGCAGAATCTCCCCCTGCGGCGTAAAGCGCAGCGGCTGGCTTTTACGCACGAACAGGCGGAAGCCAAGGCGTTGTTCCAGATCGCTGAACTGGTGAGACAGAGCGGATTGGGTCTGGTGCAGCACCGCCGCCGCGGCAGCCAGCGATCCACTATTCCGCAATGCCTGGAGTGTTTTCAGATGTTTAATCTCGATCATGAAATTCCTTCACTTCGCCATGAACAAATTGCGCTTGAGGAATATACAGTACCTTTACATTATGGATGTGTAAACATCCAGACGTCCAAAACTCGTCATATTTCGACTTGCAGATGCGTTGGCTTCCTTGCTTACCCCAGTCACTTACTTCAGTAAGCTCCTGGGGATGCGCTGTGTCGCCGCCTTCCTGCAAGCCGAACTATTTAGAGTTTTACTTTCAGATTCAATAAAATAAGAGAGGAAGTAAAATGACAATATTGACTCACACCCTCGGTTTTCCTCGCGTTGGCCTGCGTCGCGAGCTGAAAAAAGCGCAAGAGAGCTACTGGGCGGGGAACGCGACCCGTGAAGATCTGCTGGCGGTAGGGCGCGAATTGCGCGCGCGTCACTGGGAGCAGCAGAAACAAGCGGGGATTGACCTGTTACCGGTAGGCGACTTTGCCTGGTACGACCATGTTCTGACCACCAGCCTGCTGTTAGGCAATGTGCCGGCTCGTCATCAGAACAACGACGGTTCCGTGGACATCGACACTCTGTTCCGCATTGGCCGCGGTCGCGCGCCAACCGGCGAACCGGCGGCGGCGGCGGAAATGACCAAATGGTTTAATACTAATTATCACTACATGGTACCGGAGTTCAGCAAAGGCCAGCAGTTCAGACTCACCTGGACACAATTGCTGGAGGAGGTGGACGAAGCGCTGGCGCTGGGTCATAAGATCAAACCCGTACTGTTGGGGCCTGTCACGTATCTATGGCTGGGCAAAGTGAAAGGCGAGCCGTTTGATCGTCTGACGTTGCTGAAAGACATTTTGCCGGTGTATCAGCAAGTGCTGGCTGAGCTGGCGAAGCGTGGTGTTGAGTGGGTACAAATTGATGAGCCAGCGCTGGTGCTGGAACTGCCGCAGGCGTGGCTGGATGCCTTCAAACCGGCTTACGACGCGCTCGCCGGCCGGGTGAAGCTGTTGCTGACGACCTATTTTGAAGGCGTGACGCCAAACCTTGACACTATTATCGCGCTACCGGTACAGGGGCTACATGTTGACCTCATCCATGGCAAAGATGATGTAGCGGAACTGCATCAACATCTGCCGGTCGACTGGCTGCTCTCCGCAGGCTTGATTAACGGGCGTAATGTCTGGCGCGCCGATTTGACCGAAAAATACGCGCAAATTAACGCCATTGTGGGCAAACGCGCGCTGTGGGTAGCATCCTCCTGCTCTTTGCTGCACAGCCCGATCGATCTCAGCGTCGAAACGCGTCTGGATGCGGAAGTAAAAAGCTGGTTTGCCTTTGCGCTGCAAAAATGTGGTGAACTGGCGTTGCTGCGTGATGCGCTGAACAGCGGCGACACATCGGCGATTACCGAGTGGAGCGCGCCGATTCAGGCTCGTCGCCACTCAACCCGCGTCCATAATGCCGGGGTAGAAAAACGCCTGGCGGCGATCACCGCGCAGGATAGCCAGCGTGAGAATCCGTATGAGGTGCGTGCTGAAGCGCAACGCGCCCGTTTTAATCTGCCCGCCTGGCCGACGACGACTATCGGTTCGTTTCCGCAAACCACGGAAATTCGCGGTCTGCGCCTGGACTTCAAAAAGGGCAATCTCGACGCGAATCACTACCGCACCGGCATCGCCGAACACATCAGGCAGGCGATCATCGAGCAGGAGCGTTTAGGGCTGGACGTGCTGGTACACGGCGAAGCCGAGCGAAACGACATGGTGGAATACTTCGGCGAGCACCTGGACGGCTTCGTCTTTACCCAGAATGGTTGGGTGCAAAGCTATGGTTCCCGCTGTGTGAAACCGCCGGTAGTGATTGGCGATATCAGTCGTCCGGCGCCGATTACCGTGGAGTGGGCGAAATATGCCCAGTCGCTGACCGACAAGCCGGTAAAAGGGATGCTGACCGGCCCGGTGACTATTCTTTGCTGGTCGTTTCCCCGCGAAGACGTGACCCGCGAAACGATTGCGAAACAGATTGCGCTGGCGCTGCGTGATGAAGTAGCGGATCTGGAGGTGGCGGGGATCGGGATTATTCAGATCGACGAGCCGGCGCTACGCGAAGGTTTACCATTGCGTCGCAGCGACTGGGGCGCTTATCTGGAATGGGGCGTAGAGGCCTTTCGCATCAACGCGGCGGTAGCGAAAGACGACACCCAGATTCACACCCATATGTGCTACTGCGAATTTAATGACATCATGGGCGCCATTGCGGCGCTGGATGCGGACGTGATCACCATCGAAACCTCGCGTTCCGATATGGAGTTGCTGGAGTCGTTTGAAGCGTTCGATTATCCGAACGAAATCGGGCCGGGCGTGTATGATATTCATTCGCCGAACGTGCCGAGCGTCGAGTGGATCGAAGCCTTACTGAAGAAAGCGGCACAGCGTATTCCGGCACAACGTCTGTGGGTGAATCCGGACTGCGGTCTGAAAACTCGCGGTTGGCCGGAAACCCGCGCGGCGTTAGCGAACATGGTCAAAGCGGCGCACAATCTGCGTCAGGCGAAATAATCCATCCTGGCCGCTGTGTTTATCCGGCAGCAATGCGGCGCTACCCTTTGACGGGTAGCGCCCGTGTCTGACCTGACTAACAGTGTCGCTATCTACTCTTTCTTCTCATTTCCCTTTTTCTTATTTTCCGCTCTGTCTTTTTCAGGATCTGGCTATTTGGCGATCTTGACAATAAAAAGGCTCTCCGTATGAATGACAACCAGGCGGATAGCGTCATTGGAAGCAGCGCGGCGGATTTTATTGCCTCGCAGATCGTTTTTCCTGTCATGATCGCGCAGCGCTCTCATAGCACAGAACGACGTTTTCAATTCTGTTATGTTCCCTGGCGACGATAAACGTTGCATTTTCTCATGGCGCTGGTGAACCTTATTTTTTAACGGAGATGTCTGACATGGCGGTAGCAGGTTGTCACGTAATGGCCAAACCCGGCGGCGCGATTTGCAATATTGATTGCACATATTGCTTCTATCTTGAAAAAGAGGCGCTGTACCCGGAACGCAATAAAAACTGGCGGATGTCGGACGAGACGCTGGAACAGTTTATACGCCAGCATATTGCCGCGCAGAGTGGCGACCGTATTGACTTTGCCTGGCAGGGCGGCGAACCGACCATGATGGGACTACCGTTTTTCCGCCGGGTTGTCGCACTATGTGAAAAGTACGGCGATGGGCGAAAAATCACTCATGCGTTGCAGACGAACGGCATCCTGGTGAATGACGAGTGGGCGCGCTTTTTCGCTGAACAGCATTTTCTCATCGGTCTCTCTATCGACGGCCCGGCGTCGTTACACAACCACTATCGGCTTAATCGCGCTGGAAAAGGAACTCATGAACAGGTCGTCGCAGCAATGGCGCGGCTTAAAGCGCACCATGTCGACTTTAATACCTTAACCGTCGTGGGAAAACATAACGTCGGTCATGCAGCAGACGTCTACGAATTTCTTCTGGCGGCGGGATCGCGTTTTATTCAGTTTATCCCGCTGGTGGAGCGAATGAGCACCGATAACTCATCAGTACTTAATCTGGTGATGCCCGGCGAAAGCGCGGCGACGCTAGCGTCATGGACGGTACCGTCGTGGCAATATGGCGAATTTCTCAACCAGATCTTTGATATCTGGGTTCGTCGCGACGTAGATCGCGTATATGTGCAGATGTTTGACGTGGCGTTAGCCGCCTGGACGGCACAGCAGCCGGTACTGTGTGTACATTCCGAGACCTGTGGACATGCCTTCGCGCTGGAGTCGAACGGCGATCTCTACAACTGCGACCACTTTGTCTACCCGGAGCATCTGCTGGGGAATATCCACCAGCACAGCATCAAAACCTTAAATAATGGCGAACGGGCTATTGCGTTTGGCGAGGCCAAGCGGGAGACCCTGACCGCCGATTGTCGTCGCTGTGACTACCGCTTTGCGTGTCATGGCGGCTGTCCGAAGCATCGCTTTGCCGTCTCGCCGTCCGGTCATCCTGCGCATAATTACTTGTGTGCGGGATATAAACACTTTTTCCAGCACGTTACGCCGTATATGAATGTCTGGCGGGCGCTGCTGGCGCAAGGCTATCCGATGGCATCGATCATGCGCTGGCTGGCGCAGGACGCGCGTAAAGATACCGGAGCCGCCAGTCGTAACGATCCCTGCCCCTGTGGTAGCGGCAAAAAATATAAAAAATGCTGCGGTAAAGCATAGCTAACGTAGCTATGACGCTTTGTTGAGCCT
Organism: Salmonella enterica subsp. houtenae serovar Houten; assembly: GCA_900478215.1. Taxonomy (NCBI): domain Bacteria; kingdom Pseudomonadati; phylum Pseudomonadota; class Gammaproteobacteria; order Enterobacterales; family Enterobacteriaceae; genus Salmonella; species Salmonella enterica. Next base: position 4,492,466 of record LS483478.1, on the reverse strand, counting down.
ACACCGACTCCGGCATCGTAGGCCCAACAAACATCGTAATGCGCTGTTGTTAGCCTTTTTTCCCACCGTACTGCGCGAACCATTCCAGCATTCTTTGCCAGCCGTCTTTCGCTGAGGCTTCGTGGTAACCCGGACGATAATCGGCATTAAACGCGTGCCCTGCATCGGAATAGACCACGATTTCCGCCTTCGCATTAGCGGCGCGTAGCGCCTGACGCATGGTTTCCACGCTTTCCTGTGGAATACTGGTATCCTGCCCGCCGTATAAACCCAGTACCGGCGCGTTAAGATCGGTGGCAATGTCAACGGGATGCTTCGGCGAGTTGAGCGACGTGTCGCCCACCAGCTTGCCGTACCACGCTACCGCCGCTTTTAACTGTGGGTTGTGCGCGGCGTACAGCCAGGTAATCCGGCCTCCCCAACAAAAACCGGTGATCATCAGCCGATGCGCATCCCCGCCGTTGCGCGAAGCCCAACTGGCGACGTGATCCAGGTCGGCAAGGACCTGCGAATCCGGTACTTTAGCCACCAGCCCGCTCAATAATGTGGGTATATCGGCGAAATCATTGGGGTCGCCTTCGCGGAAATAGAGTTCCGGCGCGATGGCGAGATAGCCTTCCAGCGCCAGGCGTCGGCAAATATCGCGAATGTGTTCATGTACGCCAAAAATTTCCTGCACCACAATAACCACCGGCAGCGCGCCGTCGCTCGCTTTTGGTCTGGCGTAATAGGCTGGCATATCGTCGCCCTGAGAGGGAATTGACGTTATCCCCGCGTTAATGGCCCCATCAGGCGTATGAATCATCGTAGGGGCAAGCGGGGAGGCTGCAGGTGCAAAGCCGGATGGATGTGTCGTTGTCATGGTATTCTCCGTACCCTTAAAAAAATAGCGCAATCTTAACTATAGACAGTGTGTAACAAACTACATTGCCTTAAAGCGGCTATCTTTTGTGCAACGCCTGGCGATATTGATTATTTATTGTGATGTACATCACTTTTTAATGGTAATCGAGTGCAATTGTTTTACGCCACAGTGATGGTTGTCACGAAAATATCTTTATGCCTTAGGTAAAGTGTCTTTTTGCTTCTTCTGACAAACCCGATTCACAGAGGAGTTTTCTATGTCCAGGTCTGATGTTTTTCATCTCGGCCTCACCAAAAACGATTTACAAGGGGCCCAGCTCGCCATCGTCCCTGGCGATCCTGAGCGTGTGGAAAAGATCGCCGCGCTGATGGATAAGCCGGTTAAGCTGGCATCTCACCGCGAATTCACCTCCTGGCGCGCTGAGCTGGATGGCAAAGCAGTTATTGTTTGCTCTACCGGTATCGGCGGTCCGTCTACCTCTATTGCTGTGGAAGAACTGGCGCAACTGGGTGTTCGTACCTTCTTGCGTATCGGCACCACGGGGGCGATTCAACCGCACATCAACGTCGGCGACGTTCTGGTAACGACCGCATCCGTACGTCTGGATGGGGCGAGCCTGCATTTTGCGCCGATGGAATTCCCGGCGGTTGCCGACTTTGCCTGCACCACTGCGCTGGTTGAAGCCGCGAAATCGATTGGCGCCACGACTCACGTTGGCGTAACCGCCTCTTCCGACACTTTTTATCCAGGTCAGGAACGTTACGACACCTATTCTGGTCGCGTTGTTCGTCGCTTCAAAGGTTCTATGGAAGAGTGGCAGGCGATGGGCGTGATGAACTACGAAATGGAATCCGCTACGCTGTTAACCATGTGCGCAAGCCAGGGTTTACGCGCAGGTATGGTGGCGGGCGTTATCGTCAACCGTACCCAACAAGAGATTCCGAATGCGGAAACGATGAAACAAACTGAAAGCCATGCGGTGAAAATCGTAGTGGAAGCGGCCCGTCGTCTGCTGTAATTCTCCTCTCTTTTGCAAAGGCCGACGCGTTCGGCCTTTTCTTTTTGCGTGGCGCCTCGCAGGAAATTCCTTTTAAACTGGACGTTTATACAGCACAATTCTATTTTGTGCAGGACAGTGTGGTTCCAGGAGAGGTGTTGTGGATATTACTCTTATGATAAGTGCCGTCGTGGCGCTGGCGGCTGGGGCGGTTATTGGCTGGCTGGCGACGAAAGCGCACGCCGATCAAATCCGCGCCGATCTTATCGAAGAACGGCGTGAGCTGGATATCGAACTGAGCGCGGCCCGGCAGCAATTAGCGCAAGAAGCGCACTGGCGCAGCGAATGCGAGTTACTTAATAACGAACTGCGTAGCCTGCAAAGTATTAATACCTCTCTGGAAGCTGATCTGCGTGAAGTCACGACCCGTCTGGAAGCGACTCAGCAACATGCGGAAGACAAAATCCGTCAGATGATCAACAGCGAACAGCGTTTAAGCGAGCAGTTTGAAAATCTGGCGAACCGTATCTTTGAACACAGTAATCGTCGCGTAGACGAACAAAACCGACAAAGCCTGAATAGCCTGCTAACGCCGCTGCGTGAGCAACTGGACGGTTTTCGCCGCCAGGTTCAGGAGAGCTTTGGCAAAGAAGCGCAGGAGCGGCATACGCTGGCGCACGAAATTCGTAATTTGCAACAGCTTAACGCGCAGATGGCGCAGGAAGCGATCAACCTGACGCGCGCCCTGAAAGGGGACAATAAGGCGCAGGGAAACTGGGGCGAAGTTGTGCTGGCGCGGGTGCTGGAGGCATCCGGACTGCGTAAAGGCTACGAATACGAAACCCAGGTCAGTATTGAGAGCGATGCGCGCTCGCGGATGCAGCCGGATGTCATCGTCCGCTTGCCGCAGGGCAAAGATGTCGTCATCGACGCTAAAATGACGTTAGTCGCCTATGAGCGTTACTTTAACGCTGAAGATGACTATACCCGTGAGGCCGCTTTACAAGAGCACATCTCCTCGGTGCGCAATCATATTCGCTTACTGGGGCGTAAAGACTACCAGCAGCTTCCCGGCCTCCGCTCGCTGGATTATGTTTTGATGTTTATCCCCGTAGAACCCGCTTTCCTGCTGGCGTTAGATAAACAGCCCGAACTGATAACCGAGGCGTTGAAAAATAATATTATGCTGGTAAGCCCTACGACGCTGCTGGTGGCATTACGGACGATCGCCAACCTGTGGCGCTATGAACACCAGAGCCGCAATGCGCAGCACATCGCGGACAGAGCCAGTAAGCTCTACGATAAAATGCGGCTGTTCGTTGATGATATGTCAGCGATCGGCCAGAGTCTGGATAAAGCCCAGGATAACTACCGCCAGGCGATGAAAAAACTGGCGTCGGGGCGTGGCAACGTTTTGGCGCAGGCGGAGGCCTTTCGGGGGCTAGGCGTGGAAATCAAACGCGAGATTAATCCGGATTTAGCGGAACAGGCCGTTACGCAAGATGAAGAATATCGTTTACGATCGATCCCTGAAGGGCGGCAGGACGAACATTATCCCAATGATGAACGGGTGAAGCAGCAGTTAAGTTAACCCATACGGAGTAGTTTAGTCCTGGCGCAGAGTAGGGCAAATTGGCCCAATCTGTTACACTTCTTGAACATTTTTATCGATAAGCAGGCACTGAGATGGTGGAAGATTCACAAGAAACGACGCACTTTGGCTTTCAGACCGTCGCTAAAGAGCAGAAAGCTGACATGGTGGCCCACGTTTTTCATTCTGTGGCGTCAAAGTACGATGTGATGAATGACTTAATGTCATTTGGCATTCATCGTTTGTGGAAGCGCTTCACCATTGATTGCAGTGGCGTGCGTCGTGGACAAACCGTTCTCGATTTAGCGGGCGGTACGGGCGATCTTACCGCGAAATTTTCACGTATGGTCGGGGAAACTGGCAAAGTTATCCTGGCGGATATTAACGATTCTATGCTCAAAATGGGGCGTGAGAAGCTGCGTAATATCGGCGTGATCGGCAACGTAGAGTATGTGCAGGCGAATGCCGAAGCTCTGCCTTTCCCTGACAATACGTTTGATTGCATTACCATTTCGTTTGGTTTGCGCAATGTAACGGAAAAAGAAAAAGCGCTGCGGTCAATGTTTCGTGTGTTGAAACCCGGCGGACGTTTACTGGTGCTTGAATTTTCCAAGCCTATCATCGAGCCGCTGAGTAAAGCGTATGACGCCTATTCTTTCCATATTTTACCGCGTATTGGCTCGATGGTCGCGAACGATGCGGATAGCTATCGGTATCTCGCGGAATCCATCCGTATGCATCCCGATCAGGATACCTTAAAAGCCATGATGCAGGACGCCGGATTTGAGAGCGTGGATTATTACAATCTGACGGCGGGCGTTGTGGCATTGCACCGTGGTTATAAATTCTAGGAGGGTGGAATGCCTTTTAAGCCCTTAGTGACCGCAGGAATTGAAGGTCTCCTCAATACGTTTCTGTATCGTTCGCCAGCGCTGAAATCAGCCAGAACGCGCTTACAGGGAAAAGTACTGCGTGTGGAGCTAAAGGGATTTTCGACGCCATTAGTCCTGGTATTCAGCGAACGTCAGGTTGATGTGCTGGGGGCATGGGAAGGCGAAGCGGACTGTACGGTAATCACACAAGCTGGCGTTTTGCCAAAACTACACGATCGTCAGCAGTTGGCCGCGCTTATTCGCAGCGGCGAACTGGAAGTGCAGGGCGATATTCAGGTCGTGCAAAATTTTGTGGCGCTCGCCGATCTCGCCGAATTCGATCCTGCGGAGTTGTTGGCGCCATACACTGGCGATATTGCGGCGGAAAGTGTCGGTAAGGTCGTGCGTGGCGGGGCCAAATTCCTGCGCCACGGGTTTCAACGCCAGCAGCGTTATGCCGCTGAAGCGATCACTGAAGAGTGGCGTATGGCGCCGGGCCCGCTGGAAGTCGCATGGTTTGCAGAAGAAACCGCGGCTGTTGAGCGCGCCGTAGATGCTTTGACCACACGGCTGGAAAAACTGGAGGCCAAATGACGCCAGGTGAAGTACGGCGCCTATATTTCATCATCCGCACGTTTTTAAGCTACGGCCTTGATGAACTCATTCCCCGAATGCGTCTAACGCTGCCACTCCGGTTATGGCGCTATTCGCTGTTCTGGATGCCAAACCGGCACAAAGATAAATTGCTGGGCGAACGATTAAGACTGGCGTTGCAAGAGCTGGGGCCGGTCTGGATCAAATTTGGTCAGATGCTCTCCACGCGCCGCGACCTGTTCCCGCCGCAAATCGCCGATCAGCTCGCTTTGCTCCAGGATAAAGTCGCGCCGTTCGATGGTCGGCTGGCGAAAGCCCAGATTGAAGAAGCGATGGGGGGGTTACCTGTCGAAGCCTGGTTTGACGACTTTGATATCCAGCCTTTAGCGTCGGCGTCAATCGCCCAGGTACATACCGCGCGATTGAAATCAAACGGTAAAGATGTGGTTATTAAAGTCATTCGTCCGGATATTTTGCCGGTAATTCAGGCAGACCTGAAACTGATTTATCGCCTTGCCCGCTGGGTGCCACGCCTGTTGCCGGATGGGCGTCGTCTGCGCCCGACGGAAGTGGTGCGTGAGTATGAGAAAACCCTGATCGATGAGCTGAATCTACTGCGGGAGTCGGCCAACGCGATTCAGCTACGCCGCAATTTTGAAAATAGTCCCATGCTGTATATCCCGGAGGTGTACTCCGATTACTGCAGCCAGAACATGATGGTGATGGAGCGGATATACGGCATTCCGGTTTCGGATGTGGCGGCGCTCGAAAAGAACGGCACCAACATGAAACTGCTGGCGGAACGCGGGGTCAAAGTTTTCTTCACCCAGGTTTTCCGCGACAGCTTTTTCCATGCGGACATGCATCCGGGAAATATTTTTGTCAGCTATGAACACCCTGAAAATCCGCAATATATCGGCATTGATTGCGGTATCGTCGGGTCGCTAAACAAAGAAGATAAGCGCTACCTGGCAGAAAACTTTATCGCGTTCTTTAATCGCGATTACCGAAAGGTGGCGGAGCTGCATGTCGATTCAGGCTGGGTTCCGCCAGATACTAACGTTGAAGACTTTGAGTTTGCCATCCGCACCGTCTGTGAACCTATCTTTGAAAAGCCGCTCGCGGAAATCTCGTTTGGTCATGTGTTGTTAAACCTTTTCAATACAGCACGTCGATTTAATATGGAAGTCCAGCCGCAACTGGTGTTGTTGCAGAAAACATTATTGTATGTTGAAGGGGTTGGGCGGCAACTTTATCCTCAGCTTGATTTGTGGAAAACGGCGAAGCCGTTTCTTGAATCCTGGATCAAAGATCAGGTGGGTATCCCGGCTCTCACGCGGGCTCTTAAAGAAAAAGCGCCGTTCTGGGTCGAAAAAATGCCAGAAATACCTGAACTGGTGTACGACAGTTTGCGCCAGGGCAAATATTTACAGCACAGTGTTGATAAGATTGCGCGCGAGTTACAGGTAAACCATGTGCGCCAAAGTCAGTCTCGTTACTTATTGGGAATTGGCGCAACGCTGTTACTGAGCGGGTCATTCTTACTCGTCAACCGCCCTGAATGGGGATTGATGCCTGGCTGGCTCATGGTCGGCGGCGTAATTGTCTGGCTGGTTGGCTGGCGTAAAACTCGTTGAGATTTTTTTATCGCTCAACGCCGGTGTGTCACGCAGGTACATATTATCACTCGAGGCAGTACTCAGGCCGCAAGTCAATGTCGTCCCGGTCGTATGTAAAAGTATGTGAATAGGGTGGGCGAAAGCGGCTAACAAAGAGGCAGCGCGAAGGATAATGTGTATAATGCGGCCCTAATAATTCATCATCTATCACAGAGGAACATGTATGGGTGGTATCAGTATTTGGCAGTTGTTGATTGTTGCCGTCATCGTCGTACTGCTGTTCGGCACCAAAAAACTCGGTTCCATCGGTTCCGATCTTGGCGCGTCTATCAAAGGCTTTAAAAAGGCCATGAGCGATGATGATGCCAAACAGGATAAAACCAGTCAGGACGCTGATTTTACCGCTAAATCTATCGCGGATAAGCAAGGCGAAGCGAAAAAGGAAGACGCTAAAAGCCAAGATAAAGAGCAGGTATAATCCGTGTTTGATATCGGTTTTAGCGAACTGCTGTTAGTGTTCGTTATCGGCCTCATTGTGTTGGGGCCGCAACGATTGCCAGTAGCGGTAAAAACGGTAGCGGGCTGGATTCGCGCGTTGCGGTCCCTTGCGACAACGGTTCAGAATGAACTGACTCAGGAACTGAAACTTCAGGAGTTCCAGGACAGTCTGAAAAAAGTCGAAAAGGCGAGTCTGGAAAATCTGACTCCCGAACTGAAAGCATCTATGGATGAACTGCGTCAGGCCGCAGAGTCGATGAAACGCACCTACAGCGCTAACGATCCCGAACAAGCGAGCGATGAAGCGCATACCATCCATAATCCGGTGGTAAAAGGGAGCGAAACGCAGCATGAGGGCGTCACCCCTGCCGCCGCTGAAACACAGGCGAGCGCGCCGGAACAAAAGCCGGAGCCCGTTAAAGCTAACGTGCCTGAGTCGACGGAAACCGCTTCCGTAGCTACGATAGACGCCGAGAAGAAATCCGCTGCGCCTGTTGTCGAATCTTCCCCCTCGTCGAGTGATAAACCGTAAACATGGCTGTAGAAGATACTCAACCGCTTATCACGCATCTGATCGAGTTGCGTAAGCGCCTGCTAAACTGCATCGTCGCAGTACTTCTGATTTTTCTGGCGTTAGTTTATTTCGCCAATGATATTTATCATTTAGTCGCCGCACCGCTGATTAAACAGATGCCGCAAGGGGCGACAATGATTGCGACGGATGTGGCGTCGCCGTTTTTTACGCCTATCAAACTCACTTTCATGGTGTCTTTGATCTTATCCGCGCCTGTCATTTTGTACCAGGTTTGGGCCTTTATCGCCCCGGCGCTGTATAAACATGAGCGTCGTCTGGTCGTACCGCTGCTGGTATCCAGCTCGCTGCTTTTCTACATTGGTATGGCCTTCGCCTATTTTGTCGTATTCCCTTTGGCCTTTGGTTTCCTGACGCATACGGCGCCGGAAGGGGTACAGGTTTCGACAGATATCGCCAGCTATCTTAGCTTTGTCATGGCGCTATTTATGGCCTTTGGCGTAGCCTTTGAAGTGCCGGTGGCGATTGTGTTGCTGTGCTGGATGGGTATCACCACGCCAGAAGATTTGCGTAAAAAACGGCCTTATATCTTGGTCGGGGCATTCATAGTGGGAATGCTGCTTACGCCGCCGGATGTTTTCTCGCAAACGTTGCTGGCGATACCGATGTACTGCCTGTTTGAAATCGGCGTTTTCTGTTCACGCTTTTATGTCGGTAAGCGACGGACGCGCGACGAAGATAACGAGGCCGAGACCGAAAAGGCCGAGCACACTGAAGAGTAAACACAACCGCCCGTCAGGGCGGTTGTCATATGGGGGCAAGCATGTTTGATATTGGCGTTAATTTAACCAGTAGCCAGTTTGCAAAAGATCGTGATGATGTGGTCGCCCGTGCGTTTGCGGCGGGAGTAAAAGGTATGCTACTGACCGGAACGAACATCCATGAAAGTCAGCAGGCGTTAAAATTGGCGCGGCGCTACCCTCATTGTTGGTCGACGGCCGGTGTCCATCCCCATGACAGCAGTCAGTGGTTATCCGTGTCTGAAGACGCCATTATTGCGCTGGCGAACCAGCCGGAAGTTGTCGCTATCGGCGAGTGCGGGCTGGATTTCAATCGCAATTTTTCCACACCGCAGGAGCAGGAGCGTGCCTTTCAGGCGCAGCTACAAATTGCCGCCGAATTGCAGATGCCTATCTTTATGCACTGCCGGGACGCGCATGAGCGATTTCTGGCATTGCTTGATCCCTGGCTGGACAGTCTTCCTGGCGCAATATTGCACTGCTTTACCGGTTCACGCCAGCAAATGCAGGCCTGTGTGGACAGAGGGATCTATATCGGCATTACCGGGTGGGTTTGCGACGAACGACGCGGGTTTGAGCTACGTGAACTATTACCGTTTATTCCAGCGGAAAAGCTACTGATAGAAACCGACGCGCCGTATCTGCTGCCTCACGATCTTACGCCGAAACCAACGTCACGACGCAATGAGCCCGCTTATCTGCCTCACATCCTTGAGCGCATCGCACTATGGCGTGGTGAAGATCCACAATGGTTAGCGGCGATGACAGATGCCAACGCCAGAACCTTATTTGAGGTCGTATTCTGAACGATCGCTAAATCTTGCGAAAACCGGTGTTTTTTACGCTCTGCTTCACTTCTTTATTGAGTAAATTAAGCAGTAACATCGAACGCGTTTCGCCATCCGGTTCGGTAAAAATCGCTTTCAGCCCTTCAAATGCGCCTTCCGTGATGATGACGCTATCGCCGGGATAGGGGGTTTCAGGATCGATAACCCCTTCGGGCTTGTAGATAGAAAGCTGATGAATAACGCTGGAGGGCACGATCGCAGGATGCGCGCCAAAGCGCACAAAATGGCTGACGCCGCGCGTGGCGTTGATCGTCGTGGTATGTATCACTTCCGGATCGAATTCAACGAACAGATAATTAGGAAAGAGCGGCTCGCTGACGGAAGTACGTTTTCCGCGCACCATTTTTTCCAGAGTGATCATCGGCGTCAGGCAGCTTACCGCCTGTCTTTCAAGGTGTTCCTGGGCACGCTGAAGTTGCCCGCGTTTGCAGTACAGTAAATACCAGGATTGCATAATGACTCTTATCCGCGTGTTCGGGGCGCAAGCATAGCAAAAGCCATGCGCGAAGTTAATTATACACTTCATCCTTCAAGCCGCATTTGGGTTTGCGTTGGTTGCCAGAGTTCACGCTAATTTAACAAAACTACAGCATCCCGATGATGAACGCCGTATAATGATGCGCTTACCAAGAGGCTACTATGGACGCCATGAAATATCACGATTTACGCGACTTCCTGACGCTACTTGAGCAGCAGGGAGAACTAAAACGCATCACCCTGCCTGTGGATCCTCATCTGGAAATCACGGAAATCGCTGACCGCACGCTGCGTGCCGGTGGGCCTGCGTTGCTGTTTGAAAATCCTAAAGGTTACTCAATGCCGGTGCTATGTAACCTGTTTGGTACGCCAAAGCGCGTGGCAATGGGTATGGGGCAGGATGATGTTTCCGCATTACGGGAAGTCGGTAAATTATTAGCGTTCCTGAAAGAACCAGAGCCGCCGAAAGGTTTTCGCGATCTGTTTGACAAGCTGCCGCAGTTTAAGCAGGTGCTGAACATGCCGACGAAACGGTTACGCGGCGCGCCTTGCCAGCAGAAAATCGCTTCTGGCGATGATGTCGATTTAACGCGCCTCCCTATCATGACCTGTTGGCCGGACGACGCCGCGCCGCTGATTACCTGGGGACTGACGGTAACGCGTGGCCCGCACAAAGAACGGCAAAACCTGGGCATTTATCGTCAGCAGTTGATAGGTAAAAATAAGCTGATTATGCGCTGGCTGTCCCATCGCGGCGGCGCGCTGGATTTTCAGGAGTGGTTAGCCGCGCGTCCGGGTGAACGTTTTCCGGTCTCCGTTGCATTGGGCGCCGATCCGGCGACGATTCTTGGCGCCGTGACTCCCGTTCCCGATACTCTGTCGGAATATGCTTTTGCGGGCTTGCTGCGCGGCACGAAAACTGAGGTGGTTAAATGCCTTTCTAACGATCTGGAAGTGCCTGCCAGCGCCGAGATTATCCTTGAAGGTTATATTGAGCCGGGAGAGATAGCGTCGGAAGGGCCGTATGGCGATCATACGGGCTATTATAATGAAGTGGATAACTTCCCGGTCTTTACCGTTACGCATATTACGCAACGTGAGGATGCCATCTATCACTCCACCTATACCGGACGCCCGCCCGATGAGCCAGCGGTATTAGGGGTGGCGTTAAATGAAGTCTTCGTGCCTATTCTGCAAAAACAGTTTCCGGAAATCGTCGACTTTTATCTGCCGCCGGAAGGGTGTTCCTATCGCCTGGCGGTAGTGACGATGAAAAAGCAGTACGCCGGTCATGCAAAACGCGTCATGATGGGCGTCTGGTCGTTTTTGCGCCAGTTTATGTATACGAAATTTGTTATCGTTTGCGATGATGACGTTAACGCACGCGACTGGAATGATGTGATCTGGGCGATTACCACCCGTATGGACCCTGCGCGGGATACGGTGCTGGTTGAAAATACGCCGATTGATTACCTGGATTTTGCCTCGCCGGTCTCCGGGCTGGGTTCAAAAATGGGGCTGGATGCCACAAACAAATGGCCGGGCGAAACCCAACGCGAGTGGGGCCGTCCTATTGTTAAAGATCCTGAAGTTACCGCGCGTATTGATGCGATTTGGGATGAGCTGGCTATCTTTAAATAACTGAAAGCGGACATCGACATTTCAGGCTGCGGCGACGCGGCTTGAAAAACGTCGATATTGACCCGACACCCGACAGAGGGAGCGCATGACAACCTTAAGCTGTAAAGTGACCTCGGTAGAAGCTATCACCGATACCGTATATCGGGTTCGTTTAGTGCCGGACGCGGCGTTTTCATTCCGCGCTGGTCAGTATTTGATGGTCGTAATGGACGAGCGTGACAAACGCCCGTTTTCGATGGCCTCAACGCCGGACGAGAAAGGGTTTATTGAATTACACATTGGCGCTTCCGAGCTCAATCTGTATGCGATGGCGGTCATGGATCGGATTCTGAAAGACCGGGAAATCGTCGTCGATATTCCGCATGGTGATGCCTGGCTACGTGACGATGAAGAGCGTCCGTTGATGCTGATCGCGGGCGGTACGGGCTTTTCTTATGTGCGCTCCATCCTGTTGACGGCGTTAGCGCGCAACCCGGCCCGCGATGCTACCATTTACTGGGGGGGGCGCGAAGAAAAACACCTCTATGATCTCTCTGAGCTGGAAGCGCTCTCTGTTAACCATCCGAATTTGCGTATTGAACCTGTTGTCGAGCAGCCGGAAGAAGGCTGGCGTGGACGTACAGGAACGGTACTCACGGCGGTGTTGCAGGATCATGGTACGCTGGCGGGGCACGATATTTATATTGCCGGACGTTTTGAGATGGCGAAAATCGCCCGCGATCTGTTCTGTAATGAGCGTAACGCGCGGGAAGACCGCCTGTTTGGCGATGCGTTCGCGTTTATTTAAGCCATAAAAAAACCCGCCCCTGACAGGCGGGAAAAACGGCAACTAAACTTTTCCCCATCGTAATTCACATTGCCTTTTTGTTGGCTGTCTTCGCTCACCCCGGTCACATAGCTATCTATGTTCCCGGGGATTCGCTCAGTTGCCGCCGCGATGCAGCGCGAATTATTTAGGGGAATTTATTCTTTGATTAAACCCGCTCAAACACCGTGGCGATGCCCTGACCCAGGCCAATACACATCGTCGCCAGACCAAACTGCGCGTCTTTACGCTCCATCAGGTTGATAAGCGTAGTGCTGATACGTGCTCCGGAGCAGCCGAGCGGATGACCAAGCGCGATCGCGCCGCCGTTGAGGTTGATCTTCTCGTCTATCTGCTCCATTAATCCCAGATCCTTAATGCATGGCAGGATCTGTGCGGCAAACGCTTCGTTCATCTCAAACACATCGATATCGCTGGTCGACAGCCCTGCTTTTTTCAATGCCAGTTTTGACGCCGGAACCGGCCCGTAACCCATAATTGACGGATCACAACCTACCACTGCCATTGAGCGAATACGGGCGCGAGGTTTCAGGCCCAGTTCACGGGCGCGACTTTCGCTCATTACCAGCATGGCGGCTGCGCCATCGGAAAGCGCGGATGAGGTACCTGCCGTGACTGTGCCACTGACCGGATCAAATGCCGGGCGCAGCGTTGCCAGCGCTTCGACCGTGGTTTCCGGGCGGATCACTTCATCGTAATTAAACTGTTTCAGCACGCCATCGGCATCGTGACCGCCAGTCGGAATGATTTCGTTTTTAAACGCGTCAGACTGGGTGGCGGCCCAGGCACGGGCGTGAGAACGCGCGGCGAACTGGTCCTGCATTTCCCGGTTGATGCTATGCAGGCGGGAGAGCATTTCCGCCGTCAGCCCCATCATCCCTGCCGCTTTGGCGACGTTGCGGCTCAGACCCGGATGAAAATCGACGCCGTGGCTCATCGGCACGTGTCCCATATGCTCCACGCCGCCAACCAGACAAGCCTGCGCGTCGCCGGTCATGATCATTCGCGCTGCATCGTGTAACGCCTGCATCGAGGAACCACACAGACGGTTGACGGTGACCGCCGGTACCGAGTGGGGAATTTCTGCCAGCAGCGCGGCGTTACGGGCAATGTTGAAACCTTGCTCCAGCGTTTGTTGTACGCAGCCCCAGTAAATATCATCAAGAGACGCCGCTTCCAGCGCCGGATTACGCGCCAGCAGGCTACGCATTAAGTGGGCGGAGAGATCTTCTGCCCGCACGTTGCGAAATGCGCCGCCCTTCGAACGGCCCATCGGGGTGCGAATAGCATCGACAATGACAACCTGTTCCATTGTGACTCCTTAAGCCGTTTTTAGAGAACCAACCGGACGGGCTGGTTCAACCGGGGGATAATACGGTTCGTTATGGCGCGCTTTATTACGCAGCCCTTCCGGCACCTCATACAGCGGGCCCAGGTGTTGATACTGCTGCGCCATATCAAGATATTTCGCGCTGCCCTGTGTATCCAGCCAGCGGAACGCGCCGCCGTGGAACGGAGGGAAGCCCAGGCCGTAGACCAGCGCCATATCGGCTTCCGCCGGGCTGGCGATAATGCCTTCTTCCAGACAGCGAACCACTTCGTTAATCATCGGGATCATCATGCGGGCGATTATCTCGTCGTCGCTGAAATCGCGTTTCGGCTGGCTGACGCTTGCCAGCAGGTCATCCACAGCGGCATCTTCTTCTTTCTTTGGCTTACCCTTGCTGTCTTCTTTATAGCGCCAGAAGCCCAGGCCGTTTTTCTGCCCAAAACGGCTGGCGTCAAACAGCGCGTCGATCGCGTCGCGATACGCTTTCTGCATCCGTTGCGGGAAGCCCGCCGCCATGACCGCCTGCGCGTGATGCGCGGTATCGATGCCGACAACATCCAGCAGATAGGCCGGGCCCATCGGCCAGCCGAACTGTTTTTCCATCACCTTATCGACTTTGCGGAAATCCGCGCCGTCGCGCAGCAGTTGACTGAAACCGGCGAAATAGGGGAACAGCACGCGGTTAACAAAGAAGCCGGGGCAGTCGTTGACCACAATCGGCGTCTTGCCCATTTTGCTTGCCCAAGCGACGACTTTGGCAATGGTTTCGTCTGAACTCTTCTCGCCGCGAATGATTTCAACCAGCGGCATCCGGTGTACCGGGTTGAAGAAGTGCATACCGCAAAAGTTTTCCGGACGTTTCAGGACGCTTGCCAGCTCACCGATCGGAATGGTGGAGGTATTCGAGGCCAGCACGGTGTCCGGGCGCACTTTCTCTTCCGTTTCCACCAGTACCGCTTTTTTCACTTTCGGATTTTCGACCACCGCTTCGACAACAACATCTACGCGATCGAAACCGGCATAATCGAGAGTCGGGTGGATGGTCGAAATGACGCCCGCCAGTTTCAGACCGTCGATCTTGCCGCGCTCCAGTTGTTTGTTCAGTAGCTTGGCCGCTTCGGTCATGCCGAGGGTCAACGATTTATCGTTGATATCTTTCATGATGACTGGTACGCCTTTCCAGGCCGACTGGTAAGCGATACCGCCGCCCATAATGCCTGCGCCCAGCACGGCTGCCTGTTTCGGCGTCTCAATATCTTTGGTCAGCTTTTTGGCTTTACCTTTTACATATTGATCGTTGAGGAAGATACCGACCAGCGCACGAGCCTCATTGGTATGCGCCAGCGGAACAAAGCTTTTATTTTCCAGATTCAGCGCTTCTTCACGACCAAAACGCGCGGCAGCTTCAATGGTTTTCACTGCGGTCATCGGCGCCGGATAATGTTTACCTGCCGTTTGTGCGACCATACCTTTAGCGATGGTAAAGCTCATCGCTGCTTCAATCTTACTGAGTTTCAACGGCTCCAGCTTCGGCTGGCGTTTGGCTTTCCAGTCAAGGTCTCCGGCAATGGCCTGACGTAACACCGCTATTGCGCCTTCAATTAGCTTCTCTTGTTTGACCACGCCATCCACAAGGCCGATTTTCAGCGCGTGCTCAGCGCCGACATCTTTACCCGCCGCGATAATCTCCAGCGCGCTGTCCGCGCCCAGCATACGCGGCAAACGAACGGAACCGCCGAAACCCGGCATAATACCCAGTTTGGTTTCCGGCAGACCGATACGGAGGTCTGGCGTCGCCAGACGGTAATCGGTCGCCAGCACGCATTCGCACCCGCCGCCCAGCGCATAGCCGTTTACGGCGGCAAGGGTCGGTACGGGTAAATCTTCCAGACGGTTAAAGACGCTGTTAGCGAAATGCAACCATTGGCTTAACTGCTCTTCGGGTACGAGGAACAGTGAAAGAAATTCGGTGATGTCCGCGCCGACAATAAAGGCCGCTTTATTAGAGCGCAGCAGCAGCCCTTTTAAATCGTGTTGTTTTTCCAGCACCTCAAGCGCCTGGCCGAGGCTGGCGACGGTTGCGGTGTCGAGTTTATTGACCGAGCCTGGAGCATCGAACACCAGTTCGGCGATGCCATCTTCCAGCCAGTCCAGGTACAGGGTGTCGCCTTTATAAAGCATGTCAGTCTCCTGAATCCATAAGGTGATCTGGTCGTACCAGATGAAGCGAAGTGTGTATTTTGTGTTAAAAAAATGCAAATAAATGATTAAAGAAATGCCGATGTGATCACGCTCGGCAGAGATCACGCTCTCGTGGAGCGATGTGCTAAGATGCGGGGACCTGAGGTCAAAAAAACAGAAGGGTAAAAAATGGAATCACTGGCCGCGCTCTATAAAAATCATATTGTTACCTTACAAGAACGGACGCGCGATGTTCTGGCGCGCTTTAAGCTGGATGCGTTACTTATTCACTCCGGCGAGCTATTCAACGTCTTTCTCGACGATCACCCTTATCCGTTTAAGGTCAATCCGCAGTTTAAAGCGTGGGTGCCGGTAACTCAGGTTCCCAATTGCTGGTTGCTGGTCGATGGCGTCAACAAACCCAAATTGTGGTTTTATCTGCCGGTCGATTACTGGCATAACGTTGAGCCGCTGCCAACGTCTTTCTGGACGGAAGACGTCGAGGTCGTCGCCTTACCGAAAGCGGATGGCATCGGTAGCCAACTGCCTGCCGCGCGTGGCAATATCGGCTATATCGGCCCGGTTCCTGAGCGCGCGCTACAATTGGGCATCACCGCTAACAACATCAACCCGAAAGGTGTTATCGACTATCTGCATTACTACCGCGCCTATAAAACGGATTATGAGCTGGCCTGTATGCGCGAAGCGCAGAAAATGGCGGTGAGTGGTCATCGTGCGGCGGAAGAGGCCTTCCGTTCCGGCATGAGCGAGTTTGACATCAACCTGGCGTACCTGACCGCCACGGGACATCGCGATACCGATGTTCCGTACAGCAATATTGTGGCGCTGAACGAACATGCCGCCGTGCTGCATTACACTAAACTGGATCATCAGGCACCGTCTGAAATACGCAGTTTCCTGCTGGATGCGGGCGCGGAATACAACGGCTACGCGGCGGATCTGACGCGGACCTGGTCGGCGAAAAGCGATAACGACTACGCCCACCTGGTGAAAGATGTTAACGACGAACAGTTGGCGCTGATCGCTACCATGAAGGCGGGCGTCAGCTATGTGGATTATCATATTCAGTTCCATCAGCGCATCGCGAAGCTGCTGCGTAAATATCAAATCATTACCGACATGAGTGAAGAGGCGATGGTGGAAAATGATCTCACCGGGCCGTTTATGCCGCACGGTATTGGTCATCCGTTGGGTCTGCAGGTACACGATGTGGCCGGGTTTATGCAGGATGATTCCGGTACGCATCTCGCCCCGCCGTCCAAATACCCCTATCTGCGCTGCACGCGTGTGTTACAGCCGCGAATGGTGTTGACCATCGAGCCGGGGATTTACTTCATCGAATCGCTGTTAGCGCCGTGGCGCGAAGGGCCGTTCAGCAAGCACTTCAACTGGCAGAAAATTGAAGCGCTCAAGCCTTTCGGCGGTATTCGTATTGAAGATAACGTGGTCATCCACGAAAACGGCGTGGAAAACATGACGCGGGATTTAAAACTGGCGTAATGGACAGTTGGTTAATCCCTGCAGCGCCGGTCACCGTTGTTGAAGAGATCAAAAAAAGCCGCTTTATTACGCTATTGGCGCATACCGATGGCGTAGACGCGGCGAAAGCGTTTGTTGAGTCAGTCAGAGCTGAGCATCCTGATGCGCGCCACCATTGTGTGGCGTGGATGGCGGGTGCGCCAGACGACTCACAGCAACTGGGCTTTTCAGACGACGGTGAACCGGCGGGAACGGCAGGCAAGCCGATGCTCGCGCAATTGATGGGCAGCGGCGTCGGAGAGATTACCGCCGTCGTCGTGCGCTACTATGGTGGTATTCTGCTGGGTACGGGCGGGCTGGTAAAAGCCTATGGCGGCGGTGTGAATCAGGCATTACGTCAGCTTGCTACACAGCGCAAGACGCCATTAACCGAATATACTTTGCAGTGTGAGTACGGTCAGTTGGCCGGAATCGAAGCATTATTAGGACAGTTTGCCGGGAAGATCGTTTCCAGCGATTATCAGGCGTCTGTTCGGCTGAGGGTGGCGCTTCCTTTTGCTCATGTGAATGCATTTTCCACAAAACTGGCGGATTTTAGCCGTGGTTCATTGCAATTGTTAGCGATTGAAGAATAATCCCCACCTCATTTTTAAGAATAAAGGAAGCGGCAGAGATGCATTTTCGCGCCATTACCCGAATCGTTGGACTACTGGTTATCTTATTTTCGGGGACAATGATTCTCCCGGGACTGGTAGCGCTAATATATCGTGATGGCGCAGGAAGAGCGTTCACGCAGACCTTTTTTGTCGCGCTGGCGATCGGTTCCATGCTGTGGTGGCCGAACCGTAGGGAAAAGGGCGAGCTGAAATCCCGCGAAGGATTTCTTATCGTGGTGCTGTTCTGGACCGTGCTGGGCAGCGTGGGTGCGCTGCCGTTTATTTTCTCCGAAAGCCCAAACCTCACCATTACCGATGCTTTTTTTGAATCGTTTTCCGGGTTAACCACCACGGGCGCTACTACGCTGGTGGGGCTGGATTCATTACCGCACGCCATTCTCTTTTATCGTCAGATGCTGCAATGGTTTGGCGGTATGGGGATCATTGTGCTGGCGGTGGCGATACTCCCTATCCTCGGCGTCGGGGGGATGCAGCTCTATCGGGCGGAAATGCCGGGGCCGCTGAAAGATAACAAAATGCGCCCGCGTATTGCCGAGACGGCGAAAACGCTGTGGCTTATCTATGTCTTGCTAACGGTAGCCTGCGCGCTGGCGCTATGGTTTGCAGGGATGCCCGCGTTTGACGCTATCGGGCACAGCTTCTCCACTATCGCTATCGGCGGCTTCTCAACGCATGACGCCAGCGTAGGCTATTTTGATAGTCCCACTATTAATACCATCATCGCTATTTTCCTGCTGATCTCCGGTTGTAACTATGGTCTGCATTTCTCTTTATTAAGCGGACGTAGCCTGAAAGTATACTGGCGCGATCCGGAATTCCGCATGTTCATCGGCGTACAGTTGACGTTGGTGGTGATCTGCACGCTGGTACTGTGGTTCCATAATATCTACGACTCGGCGCTGACAACGCTAAATCAGGCGTTCTTCCAGGTTGTGTCGATGGCGACAACGGCAGGGTTTACCACGGACAGCATTGCGCGCTGGCCGCTGTTTTTGCCAGTCTTGCTGCTATGTTCCGCGTTTATTGGCGGTTGCGCCGGGTCAACGGGCGGGGGGTTAAAGGTCATCCGTATTCTGCTGTTGTTTAAACAGGGGAACCGTGAACTCAAACGCCTGGTGCATCCGAATGCCGTTTACAGTATTAAGCTGGGGAACCGGGCGCTGCCAGAACGTATTCTGGAAGCAGTCTGGGGATTCTTCTCTGCCTACGCGCTGGTATTTATCGTCAGTATGCTGGCCATTATCGCTACAGGCGTAGATGATTTCTCGGCTTTCGCCTCGGTAGTGGCTACGCTTAATAATCTGGGGCCGGGGCTGGGGGTTGTTGCTGATAACTTCGCCAGTATGAATCCAGTTGCGAAATGGATACTCATCGCCAACATGCTATTTGGTCGTCTGGAAGTATTCACTTTGCTGGTACTTTTTACCCCGACTTTCTGGCGTGAATAATGGAGTAACACGTGAAAACATTGATTCTTTTCTCTACCCGGGACGGGCAAACGCGCGAAATTGCCTCTTATCTGGCTTCTGAACTCAAAGAGATGGGGATCTGGGCCGATGTCGTTAATCTGCATCGCGCAGAAGAGCCGGACTGGGATAGCTATGATCGCGTAGTGATTGGCGCGTCTATTCGTTATGGTCATTACCACAGCGCCTTCCAGGAGTTTGTTAAGAAATACGCCACGCGGTTGAACGGAATGCCGAGCGCCTTTTATTCCGTTAACCTGGTGGCGCGTAAAGCGGAAAAACGGACGCCGCAGACTAACAGCTACGCGCGTAAATTTTTGATGAGTTCTCCGTGGCGACCTGACCACTGCGCCGTCATTGCAGGCGCGCTTCGCTATCCCCGCTATCGCTGGTATGACCGTCTGATGATCAAGCTTATTATGAAGATGTCGGGCGGCGAAACGGATACCAGTAAAGAAGTGGTATACACCGACTGGGATCAGGTTGCGAACTTTGCCCGTGAAATAGCCCATTTAACCAACAAATCGTCGGCAAAATAAACGCAAAGAATAAAAAGTGTGCACTCAGAAAATTATTTTAAATTTCCTCTTGTCAGGGAGAAATAACGCCCTATAATGCGCCACCACTGACACGGAACAACGGCACACAGCCCGCCGGGTCAGCGGGGTTCAGACCAGAACCTCACGGAGTAAAGCGAAAATAAACGCTTGACTCTGAAGCGGGAAAGCGTAATATGCACACCCCGCGCCGCTGAGAAAAGCGAAGCGGCACTGCTCTTTAACAATTTATCAGACAATCTGTGTGGGCACTCGAAGATACGGATTCTTGACGTCGCAAGACGAAAAATGAATACCAAGTCTCTGAGTGAACACGTAATTCATTACGAAGTTCTATTCTTTGAAAAAAGAAAGTCACGAGCATCAAACTTTTAAATTGAAGAGTTTGATCATGGCTCAGATTGAACGCTGGCGGCAGGCCTAACACATGCAAGTCGAACGGTAACAGGAAGCAGCTTGCTGCTTCGCTGACGAGTGGCGGACGGGTGAGTAATGTCTGGGAAACTGCCTGATGGAGGGGGATAACTACTGGAAACGGTGGCTAATACCGCATAACGTCGCAAGACCAAAGAGGGGGACCTTCGGGCCTCTTGCCATCAGATGTGCCCAGATGGGATTAGCTGGTAGGTGGGGTAACGGCTCACCTAGGCGACGATCCCTAGCTGGTCTGAGAGGATGACCAGCCACACTGGAACTGAGACACGGTCCAGACTCCTACGGGAGGCAGCAGTGGGGAATATTGCACAATGGGCGCAAGCCTGATGCAGCCATGCCGCGTGTATGAAGAAGGCCTTCGGGTTGTAAAGTACTTTCAGCGGGGAGGAAGGTGTTGTGGTTAATAACCGCAGCAATTGACGTTACCCGCAGAAGAAGCACCGGCTAACTCCGTGCCAGCAGCCGCGGTAATACGGAGGGTGCAAGCGTTAATCGGAATTACTGGGCGTAAAGCGCACGCAGGCGGTCTGTCAAGTCGGATGTGAAATCCCCGGGCTCAACCTGGGAACTGCATTCGAAACTGGCAGGCTTGAGTCTTGTAGAGGGGGGTAGAATTCCAGGTGTAGCGGTGAAATGCGTAGAGATCTGGAGGAATACCGGTGGCGAAGGCGGCCCCCTGGACAAAGACTGACGCTCAGGTGCGAAAGCGTGGGGAGCAAACAGGATTAGATACCCTGGTAGTCCACGCCGTAAACGATGTCTACTTGGAGGCTGTGCCCTTGAGGCGTGGCTTCCGGAGCTAACGCGTTAAGTAGACCGCCTGGGGAGTACGGCCGCAAGGTTAAAACTCAAATGAATTGACGGGGGCCCGCACAAGCGGTGGAGCATGTGGTTTAATTCGATGCAACGCGAAGAACCTTACCTGGTCTTGACATCCACGGAAGGTCTCAGAGATGAGACTGTGCCTTCGGGAGCCGTGAGACAGGTGCTGCATGGCTGTCGTCAGCTCGTGTTGTGAAATGTTGGGTTAAGTCCCGCAACGAGCGCAACCCTTATCCTTTGTTGCCAGCGGTCCGGACGGGAACTCAAAGGAGACTGCCAGTGATAAACTGGAGGAAGGTGGGGATGACGTCAAGTCATCATGGCCCTTACGACCAGGGCTACACACGTGCTACAATGGCGCATACAAAGAGAAGCGACCTCGCGAGAGCAAGCGGACCTCATAAAGTGCGTCGTAGTCCGGATTGGAGTCTGCAACTCGACTCCATGAAGTCGGAATCGCTAGTAATCGTGGATCAGAATGCCACGGTGAATACGTTCCCGGGCCTTGTACACACCGCCCGTCACACCATGGGAGTGGGTTGCAAAAGAAGTAGGTAGCTTAACCTTCGGGAGGGCGCTTACCACTTTGTGATTCATGACTGGGGTGAAGTCGTAACAAGGTAACCGTAGGGGAACCTGCGGTTGGATCACCTCCTTACCTTAAAGAACCTGCCTTTGTAGTGTCCACACAGATTGTCTGATAGATGTAGAGAAGCAAGGCGTCTTGCGAGAGAGACTTCAGTGTCCCCTTCGTCTAGAGGCCCAGGACACCGCCCTTTCACGGCGGTAACAGGGGTTCGAATCCCCTAGGGGACGCCAGCGTTCAAACTGATGAGGTCAAACCTCCAGGGGACGCCACTTGCTGGTTTGTGAGTGAAAGTCGCCGGCCGTTATATCTCAAAACTGACTTGCGAGTCATGTTTGAGATATTTGCTCTTTAAAAATCTGGATCAAGCTGAAAATTGAAACGACACACAGTCAATGTGTGTTCGAGTCTCTCAAATTTTCGCGACACGATGATGTTTCACGAAACATCTTCGGGTTGTGAGGTTAAGCGACCAAGCGTACACGGTGGATGCCCTGGCAGTCAGAGGCGATGAAGGACGTGCTAATCTGCGAAAAGCGCCGGTAAGGTGATATGAACCGTTATAGCCGGCGATGTCCGAATGGGGAAACCCAGTGTGACTCGTCACACTATCATTAACTGAATCCATAGGTTAATGAGGCGAACCGGGGGAACTGAAACATCTAAGTACCCCGAGGAAAAGAAATCAACCGAGATTCCCCCAGTAGCGGCGAGCGAACGGGGAGGAGCCCAGAGCCTGAATCAGCATGTGTGTTAGTGGAAGCGTCTGGAAAGGCGCGCGATACAGGGTGACAGCCCCGTACACAAAAGCGCATGTGCTGTGAGCTCGATGAGTAGGGCGGGACACGTGGTATCCTGTCTGAATATGGGGGGACCATCCTCCAAGGCTAAATACTCCTGACTGACCGATAGTGAACCAGTACCGTGAGGGAAAGGCGAAAAGAACCCCGGCGAGGGGAGTGAAACAGAACCTGAAACCGTGTACGTACAAGCAGTGGGAGCCCCACCACCAAAGCGTTTCGCTTTGCGTGGTGCGCAAAATGCGTAACGACAGCACGATTGCGGTTAACGGAGCGTAAGCGACGTTCAACACAAAAATCAGGCAGTGGAGCGTTTTGGGGTGGGGTGACTGCGTACCTTTTGTATAATGGGTCAGCGACTTATATTCTGTAGCAAGGTTAACCGCATAGGGGAGCCGAAGGGAAACCGAGTCTTAACCGGGCGTTAAGTTGCAGGGTATAGACCCGAAACCCGGTGATCTAGCCATGGGCAGGTTGAAGGTTGGGTAACACTAACTGGAGGACCGAACCGACTAATGTTGAAAAATTAGCGGATGACCTGTGGCTGGGGGTGAAAGGCCAATCAAACCGGGAGATAGCTGGTTCTCCCCGAAAGCTATTTAGGTAGCGCCTCGTGAATTCATCTCCGGGGGTAGAGCACTGTTTCGGCCAGGGGGCCATCCCGGCTTACCAATCCGATGCAAACTGCGAATACCGGAGAATGTTATCACGGGAGACACACGGCGGGTGCTAACGTCCGTCGTGAAGAGGGAAACAACCCAGACCGCCAGCTAAGGTCCCAAAGTCATGGTTAAGTGGGAAACGATGTGGGAAGGCCCAGACAGCCAGGATGTTGGCTTAGAAGCAGCCATCATTTAAAGAAAGCGTAATAGCTCACTGGTCGAGTCGGCCTGCGCGGAAGATGTAACGGGGCTAAACCATGCACCGAAGCTGCGGCAGCGACACTGATGTGTTGTTGGGTAGGGGAGCGTTCTGTAAGCCGTTGAAGGTGTGTCGTGAGGCATGCTGGAGGTATCAGAAGTGCGAATGCTGACATAAGTAACGATAAAGCGGGTGAAAAGCCCGCTCGCCGGAAGACCAAGGGTTCCTGTCCAACGTTAATCGGGGCAGGGTGAGTCGACCCCTAAGGCGAGGCCGAAAGGCGTAGTCGATGGGAAACGGGTTAATATTCCCGTACTTGGTGTTACTGCGAAGGGGGGACGGAGAAGGCTATGTTGGCCGGGCGACGGTTGTCCCGGTTTAAGCGTGTAGGTGTGTGTTCCAGGTAAATCCGGTTCACTTTAACACTGAGGCGTGATGACGAGGCACTACGGTGCTGAAGCAACAAATGCCCTGCTTCCAGGAAAAGCCTCTAAGCCTCAGGTAACACGAAATCGTACCCCAAACCGACACAGGTGGTCAGGTAGAGAATACCAAGGCGCTTGAGAGAACTCGGGTGAAGGAACTAGGCAAAATGGTGCCGTAACTTCGGGAGAAGGCACGCTGACACGTAGGTGAAGTGGTTTACCCATGGAGCTGAAGTCAGTCGAAGATACCAGCTGGCTGCAACTGTTTATTAAAAACACAGCACTGTGCAAACACGAAAGTGGACGTATACGGTGTGACGCCTGCCCGGTGCCGGAAGGTTAATTGATGGGGTCAGCGCAAGCGAAGCTCCTGATCGAAGCCCCGGTAAACGGCGGCCGTAACTATAACGGTCCTAAGGTAGCGAAATTCCTTGTCGGGTAAGTTCCGACCTGCACGAATGGCGTAATGATGGCCAGGCTGTCTCCACCCGGGACTCAGTGAAATTGAACTCGCTGTGAAGATGCAGTGTACCCGCGGCAAGACGGAAAGACCCCGTGAACCTTTACTATAGCTTGACACTGAACACTGGTCCTTGATGTGCAGGATAGGTGGGAGGCTTTGAAGTGTGGACGCCAGTCTGCATGGAGCCATCCTTGAAATACCACCCTTTAATGGCTGGTGTTCTAACGTGGGCCCGTGAACCGGGTTGCGGACAGTGTCTGGTGGGTAGTTTGACTGGGGCGGTCTCCTCCTAAAGAGTAACGGAGGAGCACGAAGGTTGGCTAATCCTGGTCGGACATCAGGAGGTTAGTGCAATGGCATAAGCCAGCTTGACTGCGAGCGTGACGGCGCGAGCAGGTGCGAAAGCAGGTCATAGTGATCCGGTGGTTCTGAATGGAAGGGCCATCGCTCAACGGATAAAAGGTACTCCGGGGATAACAGGCTGATACCGCCCAAGAGTTCATATCGACGGCGGTGTTTGGCACCTCGATGTCGGCTCATCACATCCTGGGGCTGAAGTAGGTCCCAAGGGTATGGCTGTTCGCCATTTAAAGTGGTACGCGAGCTGGGTTTAGAACGTCGTGAGACAGTTCGGTCCCTATCTGCCGTGGGCGCTGGAAGATTGAGGGGGGCTGCTCCTAGTACGAGAGGACCGGAGTGGACGCATCACTGGTGTTCGGGTTGTCATGCCAATGGCACTGCCCGGTAGCTACATGCGGAAGAGATAAGTGCTGAAAGCATCTAAGCACGAAACTTGCCCCGAGATGAATCTTCCCTGAGCCTTTAAGGCTCCTGAAGGAACGTTGAAGACGACGACGTTGATAGGCCGGGTGTGTAAGCGCAGCGATGCGTTGAGCTAACCGGTACTAATGAACCGTGAGGCTTAACCTTACAACGCCAAAGATGTTTTGGCGGAACTGAGAAGACGAACAATTTTCAGCTCAGATTCAGAGTCCGAAGGATTTTGCGCTGAGGCAAGGCGGCAAACGCAGCGACGGAAGGAGCATACACAAGTATGTGACTGAGGTTCGCAAGAGCAGCCAACGCAGCATCAGTGTAAAAGACACAGGACAGAGCACAAAGAATTTGCCTGGCGGCCGTAGCGCGGTGGTCCCACCTGACCCCATGCCGAACTCAGAAGTGAAACGCCGTAGCGCCGATGGTAGTGTGGGGTCTCCCCATGCGAGAGTAGGGAACTGCCAGGCATCAAACAGAACAGAAGGCCCGGTCGAAAGACCGGGCCTTTTGTTTTATCTGTTGTCTGTCGGTGAGGGCTCTCCGGAGCAGGACAAATCCGCCGGGAGCGGATTTGAACGTTGCGCAGCAACGGCCCGGAGGGTGGCGGGCAGGACGCCCGCCATAAACTGCCAGGCATCAATTAGTGAAAAAGCCCATCCTGACGGACGGGCTTTTTTGCGTTTGCGGGAAAGGGGTGAAAGGCTGCGTAACTCTGCAGGTCCGGTAAGCGCATCGCGGCGCGCACCGACGGATGGTTTAGCTCAACGCAGCGCCGCCTTATCCGATCACAAGCCCTTATCGTTTTAACCAATGCAAAATAAACGTCGCGATCTGCGGTATATCATTAAGATCGAGAACCGGCACGTTCATATTGAGCGGCACATCACTGGCAACCGCAATGACATGCTCATCAATCGTTAGATCTTCCCCGTCATGCCCGCCGTCCTGGCGAAATAATAAAATCTTCGCGACCGTCTCATGTTTGAAACCTTCCACAAGTACTATATCCAGCTTAGACGTATCCATTCGACTCACCAGATACGCTAAATCCAGCGCCGACTCTTCCGGCGTTTCTGTCATCAACGCCCAACGTTGCCGACTGGCGACCAACGTTTGCGCCGCACCCGCTTTGCGTAACTCATAGCTATCTTTTCCGGGTTTATCCACATCCATATTATGATGCGTGTGCTTTATCAAACCTGGCTGAATCCCACAGGCGCACAATGCCGGAATTAACTTTTTCAGCAGGGTTGTTTTTCCCGTACCGCTCCACGCGGCAATAGCGAGCATTGGTATCACGGTTTCTTTTGCCATTTCGCGAGTTCCTCCGGCGTGTTGACGTTCACAAATGCCTCCTTACAATCACTGAAATCAACAGCGTGTCCGCCTGCCTGGCGCATAAAGCTCATCACCCGCCGCTCACCTGCTTGCAAATAAGCTGTCAACTGGGGCTGAACGGAACGATTAATCAACGCGATCGTTGGATGATCGCGTTCTCCATCATGAACCCAAGCCACGGGTGCGCCATGACGCTGCGCTGCTAAACGATCGACTATGTTGTGGGGGATATAGGGATTGTCACAGGGGCAAAACAGAAACCAGTCGTCTGCTACCTGCTGAAAAACGGAAAGCATACCCGCCAGCGGCCCTGGAAAGTCAGCGATTGAATCCGGAATGACTTTCAGGCCGCTGCCCTGGTAGATATCCAGATGGCGATTAGCACTTACGACGACCGTAGCAAGTTGCGGCGCGAGCGCGTCGGCAACGTGCCGCCACAGCGGTTTACCGTCCAGCTCAAGCAGACCTTTATCCGCTCCGCCCATCCGTCGGGCTTTACCGCCTGCCAGCACCACGCCGGTTATGACTTCATCCAGATTCACCGATATCGCCTCTTTTATTGTGGGATTGACCCTGCTACCGTGTCTGTATCAAGAATAAGGAGCACAGCTATGAAATGTAAACGCCTGAATGAAGTCATTGAACTCCTCCAGCCTGCCTGGCAGAAAGAGCCCGATCTTAATCTGACGCAATTTTTACAGAAACTGGCGAAAGAATCAGGTTTTAACGGCAATCTGGAAGATTTAACTGACGATATCCTGATCTATCATCTGAAAATGCGCGATTCCGCCAAAGACGCCGCCATTCCGGGGATTCAAAAAGACTACGAAGAAGACTTTAAAACGGCGCTTTTACGCGCTCGCGGCGTCATTAAAGAGTAAAACCTTGTAAGCGGCGCCACCGAAATCGTCACGAAATGATATCCTGAATCATTCGTAGTATTTTCCGGACGACGGGATGAACGACAACGCTTTTACTTTTCAGACGCTACACCCGGAAACCATCATGGATGCGCTCTTTGAACAGGGGATCAGGGTGGATTCCGGGCTGACTCCGCTAAACAGTTATGAAAACCGCGTCTATCAGTTTCAGGATGAAGATCGTCGACGTTTTGTCGTTAAGTTTTATCGTCCTGAACGTTGGTCTGTTGATCAAATTCGGGAAGAGCACCAGTTTGCGCTTGAACTGGTGGATGATGAGGTTCCGGTTGCTGCGCCGCTGGCTTTTAACGGCCAGACGCTGTTAGCGCATCAGGGCTATCATTATGCTATTTTCCCCAGCGTAGGTGGTCGTCAGTTTGAAGCAGATAATATCGATCAGATGGAGGCGGTAGGGCGTTATCTGGGCCGGTTGCATCAGACGGGACGAAAACGTCCTTTCACTTTCCGGCCTGACATTGGGCTTGCAGAGTATCTTTTTGAACCGCGCCAGGTATTCGAAGATGCCGCACTTATTCCCTCCGGGCAAAAAGCAGCTTTCCTGAAAGCCACGGATACTTTACTGTCTGCAGTTACCGAATGCTGGCGCACCGATTTCACCACGCTGCGATTGCATGGCGATTGTCATGCCGGAAACATTTTGTGGCGTGATGGGCCGTTGTTTGTCGATTTAGATGATGCTCGTAACGGCCCGGCGATACAGGATTTATGGATGTTGCTGAACGGCGACAAAGCCGAACAGAGAATGCAGATTGAAACCATTATTGAAGCTTATGAAGACGTTAGTGAGTTCGATACGTCTGAAATCGGTCTTATTGAACCTTTACGCGCCATGCGTTTAGTTTATTATCTTGCCTGGTTGATTCGTCGTTGGGGTGATCCTGCGTTTCCAAAAAATTTTCCCTGGTTAACCGGGGAAGATTACTGGCAGCGGCAGACAACGACTTTTATTGAGCAGACTAAAGTTTTGCACGAACCCCCTTTACAATTAACGCCAATGTATTAATCGGAGAGAGTTGATCATGAAAAAGATTTGGCTGGCGCTGGCTGGTATGGTTTTAGCTTTTAGTGCCTCGGCAGCACAGATCAGCGACGGTAAACAGTATATCACGCTGGATAAACCGGTCGCTGGCGAACCTCAGGTACTGGAGTTCTTCTCATTCTACTGTCCACATTGTTATCAGTTTGAAGAAGTGCTTCATGTGTCTGACAATGTGAAGAAAAAGCTGCCGGAAGGTACCAAAATGACCAAGTACCACGTTGAGTTCCTGGGGCCGTTGGGCAAGGATCTCACCCAGGCATGGGCAGTGGCGATGGCGTTGGGTGTAGAAGATAAAGTAACGGTCCCGCTGTTTGAAGCCGTACAGAAAACCCAGACCGTACAATCTGCCGCGGATATCCGTAAAGTGTTCGTTGATGCGGGCGTCAAAAGCGAAGATTACGATGCGGCATGGAACAGCTTCGTGGTGAAATCACTGGTTGCACAGCAGGAGAAAGCCGCATCTGACTTGCAACTGCAGGGTGTTCCGGCGATGTTTGTAAACGGCAAATACCAGATTAACCCACAAGGAATGGATACCAGCAACACGGATGTCTTTGTCCAGCAGTATGCTGATACCGTGAAATATTTGGTTGATAAAAAATAAAAAAACGCCGGTCAGTGACCGGCGTTTTTACAAGTTTTTTTAATCCCTTCTATCTGTATATCTTTCTTATCCCACAGCGTGTTAAGCCAACGTTGAAAGCGACGTTTGAATATTTTGTCGTTAACATAATCGCCGTGTAGTTCTTCATTTATGGGTTCCAGTTGTACCCGTACGACAATACGCGTCAGCCTACCGCGTAGCATATCGTAGAAGGGGCGGCGATCGTTGTCCGGATAACACAACGTAATATTAAGCAGTTTATCGAACTGAGTGCCTAAAACGTTAATCGCCATTGCAATACCTGCTGCCTTTGGTGGCAACAGATGTTGATAGGGCGAATGCGTTTGCCGACGTTTTTCATGCGTAAATCGCGAACCTTCAACAAAGTTAACGATAGTGGTGGGATACCGACGAAACTTTTCGCAAGAGCGACGAGTCGTTTCGACATCTTTACCGCGTCGCTCAGGGTGGCGGAGCAAGTAGCTACGGGAGTAACGCTTCATAAACGGCATATCTAATGCCCAACATGCCAGCCCGATAAATGGCACCCAGGCCAATTGCTGTTTAAGAAAGTATTTATTCATTGGGATATGCTTGCGGAACAGAACGCAAAGCACAACGATATCCGCCCAGCTACGATGGTTACAAATCAGTAAATACCAATTTTTCTTGCTCAGACCTTCTAAGCCTTCAACATCCCATTGCAAATGCGGATTAAGGCGTAGCAGCGCTGCAAGTCCAGCACACCAGCAATACATCATGAAATTGCAAAAAATGGAGATCTTACGCCAGACGCCGGGAACAGGTAAAAGGAGCTTTACCACTCCGGCAACGATGATCGGTACTGAGCAAACTATGGTGACCAGGATGGTCAATACGATAGTCAGTGGGAGCGTGATCGCCGCGAGTATTCTCGTCATAATGAATTATTCAAAAGTTAGCCATAAACGGTGCGCGAAAAGGGCGCAAGAGACTGATTCTATCAGAAAACGATGTTAATGATGGGCTGAGTGAAATAGAAACATTCGTAATAACTATCCACATTATGATAACGACGTGAATCAGATAATGAGAAAAGTGTGATACTATCAACTTATTGAAAATTATATATAATTATAAAAAATGGAAGACTATCGAACTGATTTTAAAGCAATGCTAATAATTTATGCACAAAGTTATCCACAGGTTGTTTTGCGATCGATCCTGAGGATCCACAAAACTTTTCTGTAAATGCGGCGAAAAGCTCAAGTTTTCCTCCTGTATGTGGCATCCTTTAACCATAATCTGATAAACAGGCACGGACATTATGGTTCAGATCCCAGAAAATCCTCTTATTCTCGTAGATGGCTCATCCTATCTCTATCGCGCATATCATGCGTTTCCGCCGTTAACCAATAGCGCGGGAGAGCCTACGGGCGCAATGTATGGTGTCCTCAACATGCTACGCAGCCTGATCATGCAGTATCAGCCGACGCATGCTGCAGTGGTGTTTGATGCCAAAGGAAAAACCTTCCGTGATGAACTCTTTGAACATTACAAATCGCATCGTCCTCCGATGCCAGATGATCTGCGTGCGCAAATAGAGCCGTTACATGCCATGGTTAAAGCAATGGGACTTCCCCTGCTGGCGGTCTCTGGCGTAGAAGCGGATGACGTTATCGGCACACTGGCGCGAGAAGCGGAGAAGGTGGGACGTCCAGTGCTGATCAGCACCGGCGATAAAGATATGGCACAGCTGGTAACGCCGAATATTACGCTGATCAACACTATGACCAACACCATCCTCGGCCCGGATGAAGTCGTTAATAAGTACGGCGTGCCGCCTGAACTGATTATCGACTTTCTGGCGCTGATGGGGGACTCCTCGGATAATATTCCTGGCGTACCGGGCGTGGGTGAGAAGACGGCGCAAGCCTTGCTGCAGGGATTGGGGGGCCTGGATACGCTGTACGCCGAGCCGGAAAAAATTGCCGACCTTTCTTTCCGCGGCGCCAAAACGATGGCCGGAAAATTAGCGCAGAATAAAGATGTCGCGTACCTGTCTTATAAACTGGCCACCATTAAAACGGATGTTGAGCTGGAATTGACCTGTGAACAGCTTGAAGTGCAACAGCCGATTGCGGATGAACTGCTGGGACTATTTAAAAAATATGAATTTAAGCGCTGGACGGCGGATGTCGAGTCGGGCAAGTGGCTTCAGGCAAAGGGCGCGAAACCAGCGACAAAACCGCAGGAAACAGTCGTTATTGATGAATCGCTCAGCGAGCCGACAGCGTCGCTCTCTTATGAAAATTATGTCACTATTCTGGACGAAGCCACGCTGGAAATCTGGATAGAAAAGCTCAAAAAAGCGCCAGTTTTTGCTTTCGACACCGAGACCGACAGTCTGGATAATATCGCCGCCAACCTGGTGGGCCTCTCGTTTGCCATCGAACCTGGCGTTGCCGCGTATGTGCCTGTCGCACATGATTATCTGGATGCTCCGGATCAAATATCCCGCCAGCGTGTGCTGGAACTGTTGAAGCCGCTGCTGGAAGATGAAAATGCCTGCAAAGTGGGG
This sequence comes from Salmonella enterica subsp. houtenae serovar Houten, assembly GCA_900478215.1. Taxonomy (NCBI): domain Bacteria; kingdom Pseudomonadati; phylum Pseudomonadota; class Gammaproteobacteria; order Enterobacterales; family Enterobacteriaceae; genus Salmonella; species Salmonella enterica. Next base: position 4,460,944 of record LS483478.1, on the reverse strand, counting down.
CAAAATCTCAAGTATGATCGCGGCGTCTTGCAGAACTACGGCATTGAGCTGCGCGGTATCGCCTTCGATACTATGCTTGAGTCTTACATTCTGAACAGCGTCGCCGGACGCCATGATATGGACAGCTTGTCCGATCGTTGGCTGAAGCACAAAACGATCACTTTTGAAGACATTGCTGGTAAAGGTAAAAACCAACTTACCTTTAACCAAATCGCGCTGGAGGAAGCGGGACGCTATGCGGCAGAAGATGCGGATGTCACGCTACAGTTGCATCTCAAAATGTGGCCTGAACTCCAGCAACACAAAGGCCCGCTGAATGTTTTCGAAAACATCGAAATGCCGCTGGTGCCGGTATTGTCACGCGTTGAGCGCAATGGCGTAAAAATCGATCCTGCCGTCCTGCACAAACATTCGGAAGAAATTACGCTACGTCTGGCGGAACTGGAAAAGAAAGCGCATGACCTTGCGGGCGAGGCGTTTAACCTGTCCTCGACGAAACAGTTGCAGACCATCCTGTTTGAAAAGCAGGGTATCAAGCCGCTGAAGAAAACGCCTGGCGGCGCGCCGTCAACCTCGGAAGAGGTGCTGGAAGAGCTGGCGTTGGACTATCCACTGCCGAAAGTGATTCTGGAGTATCGTGGTCTGGCGAAGCTAAAATCTACCTATACCGATAAGCTGCCGCTGATGATTAACCCGAAAACCGGGCGCGTCCATACGTCCTATCATCAGGCGGTAACGGCGACGGGACGTTTATCGTCCACCGATCCGAACTTGCAAAATATTCCGGTACGCAACGACGAAGGCCGCCGCATTCGTCAGGCATTTATCGCGCCTGAGGATTATCTCATCGTGTCTGCGGACTATTCACAGATTGAGCTGCGTATTATGGCGCATCTTTCCCGTGATAAAGGGCTGCTCACGGCGTTCGCCGAAGGGAAAGATATCCACCGCGCAACGGCGGCGGAAGTATTTGGTCTGCCGCTGGACAGCGTGACCGGGGAACAGCGCCGAAGTGCGAAAGCCATTAACTTTGGTCTGATTTACGGGATGAGCGCCTTTGGTCTTTCTCGCCAGCTAAATATTTCGCGGAAAGAGGCGCAGAAGTATATGGATCTCTACTTCGAACGCTACCCTGGCGTGCTGGAATATATGGAGCGCACCCGCGCTCAGGCAAAAGAACAAGGCTACGTGGAAACGCTGGAGGGACGTCGCCTTTACCTGCCCGATATTAAATCCAGCAACGCGGCGCGGCGCGCAGGGGCGGAGCGCGCGGCGATCAATGCTCCCATGCAGGGAACGGCTGCCGACATCATCAAGCGCGCCATGATTGCCGTCGATGCCTGGTTACAGGCCGAGCAGCCGCGCGTGCGAATGATTATGCAGGTACACGATGAATTAGTGTTCGAAGTGCATAAAGACGACTTAGATGCGGTATCAAAACGTATCCATCAGTTGATGGAAAACTGCACGCGTATTGATGTGCCGTTGCTGGTGGAAGTCGGTAGCGGAGAAAATTGGGATCAAGCGCACTAACCGTTTAGGGAATAACGCGCTTTTTTCGTAATTAAGCAACATAAGTAAGGGGATTTTGTGATGGGCATTAGAATTCCCTATGTAAAGAATGAAAAAAAATTACGAAAAGGTCTTTCTGTGTTGCTCAAAAAAGAGTAAAGTTATTCACGTAGGGTACAGAGGTAAGATGTTCTATCTTTCAGACCTTTTACTTCACGTAATCGGATTTGGCTGAATATTTTAGCCGCCCCAGTCAGTTTATGACTGGGGCGTTTTTTATTGGGCGTAAGAAAGAAAAGTCTATGAACTGGATTAGACGCGCCCGGTCGCCATCCGGCATTTATTGCCGGATGGCGCTTATCCGTCCCACCCACTTATTCGGCGTCCTGTGCCTCTTCTACCGGCGATAACTCGTTAAACCAGCTATCCAGCTTCTGACGTAACTTATCCACTCCCTGCTTTTTCAGCGAGGAAAACGCTTCTACCTGCACATCGCCATTAAAAGCCAGTACGGCTTCACGTACCATGTTCAACTGCGCCTTGCGTGCGCCGCTGGCCAGTTTGTCCGCTTTGGTCAGTAGGACCAGAACCTGGATATTGCTCTCTACAGCCCACTGGATCATCTGCTGGTCGAGATCTTTCAACGGATGGCGGATATCCATTAAAACGACTAAGCCCTGTAGGCTTTGACGTTTCTCCAGATATTCCCCCAACGCGCGTTGCCATTTACGTTTCATCTCTTCCGGGACTTCCGCGTAGCCATAACCCGGTAAGTCAACCAGCCGTTTACCCTCTACCACTTCAAACAGGTTAATCAGTTGGGTACGGCCCGGCGTTTTAGAGGTACGCGCCAGGCTCTTTTGGTTCGTCAGAGTGTTCAGGGCGCTGGATTTGCCTGCATTGGAACGGCCAGCAAAAGCCACTTCAATTCCAGAATCGGAAGGTAAATGGCGAATATCAGGCGCACTCATCACAAAATGCGTCTGTTGATAATTCAGGTTAGTCAAAGCGGTCGTCTCCGTCAGTCAAAGCTTTGCCGCGATTATACCTGAACACCAGCAAAAGGCGGATTTTTCAACGCGGCGACGCTGTAAGCAAAAGCCATACGCTTTGTAAGATATTGCCCATTGTACCTATGCGACATGACAGAATCTTTGCAACGCTGAAATCCAGTTAATATAGTTAAATCATAAAGTTATAGAAAGGTAATTGTCTGAAAAAGAGGGAGTTGCCGTGTCGGTATCTTGTTAGCTTGCCTCAAAAGTGTAAAGTAGCGTATATAGCGAGGATGCCTAACAGGATCAACGACTCAGGATGAGGGTCAGGAGCGCCAGGAGGCGAAGACGCAGGATTGTCAGGAAGACAAACGTCCGGAGACGTTAGTAAAAGGAAATGGAAATAACATGGAATGTTCCAGGCTAAGGGAAAAACAGGGGTGTTGATAGCCAACAGGGATGGTGGAACCCGTTAAGGGTCGTGAGTCAAGAAAAAAGGCGGCAGATTACTCTGTCGCCTTTTTTCTTTGCTTGCTTTCTGCTAGATTCCGCCTCAATTCTATACTGTATAAAACGGCTTAAAGATCTGACATCATGAAAAAACCAACCTCTGCACCGCGCAGTAAAGCCTTTGGCAAACAGCGCCGTAAAACGCGTGAAGAGTTAAACCAGGAGGCGCGCGACCGTAAGCGCCTGAAAAAACATCGCGGTCATGCGCCGGGAAGTCGCGCGGCGGGCGGCAATTCCGCTTCGGGCGGCGGCAATCAGAATCAACAAAAAGATCCACGTATTGGCAGTAAAACACCTGTTCCATTGGGCGTGACTGAAAAAGTGACCCAACAGCATAAACCGAAAAGTGAGAAACCTATGCTTTCACCACAGGCGGAGTTGGATTTACTGGAAACGGATGAGCGCCTGGATGCGCTGTTAGAACGTCTGGAAGCGGGCGAAACCCTGAGTGCGGAAGATCAAGCCTGGGTAGATGCCAAACTGGATCGTATTGATGAACTGATGCAGAAGCTTGGTCTGTCTTACGATGACGACGAAGAAGACGACGAAGAGGACGAAAAGCAGGAAGATATGATGCGCCTGCTAAGAGGCGGCAACTAACGGATTTACACTGTGGGCTTGCCCGTCCTGCTTATAACCCTTCCGGTTATATGTTATCTGGTGTGGTTATTCGTTAAACTACAGCGATTGTCGCGGCGACAGAAATGGCTGCGCAGCCGGCTTGCCGCCCGTCATGGCGTGAAGCCGGTACGCCGTACCCGCCAGAGACGCCATCGGAAGGAGTGAGCATGTCTGAACAGCAAATAGACTGGGATCAGGCCCTGATCCAGAAATATAACTATTCCGGGCCACGATATACCTCGTACCCAACCGCGCTGGAGTTTTCTGAAGACTTCGAGGACGCCGCATTCTTGCAGGCTGTGTCGCGTTATCCTGAACGTCCGCTCTCGCTGTATGTGCATATCCCGTTTTGTCACAAGTTGTGCTATTTCTGCGGCTGCAACAAGATTGTCACCCGCCAACAGCATAAAGCTGACCAGTATCTTGATGCGCTTGAGCAAGAAATCCGCCATCGCGCGCCGCTATTTGCAGGCCGTCAGGTTAGCCAGCTTCACTGGGGCGGTGGTACGCCAACTTACCTGAATAAAGCGCAAATCAGCCGTTTAATGACGCTGTTGCGTGAAAATTTCCACTTTAATACCGACGCAGAAATCTCGATCGAAATTGATCCCCGTGAAATTGAGCTGGATGTGCTCGATCATTTACGCGCGGAAGGTTTTAACCGTCTGAGTATGGGCGTGCAGGACTTTAATAAAGAGGTTCAGCGTCTGGTTAACCGCGAACAGGATGAAGAATTCATCTTTGCGCTGCTTAATCACGCCCGTGATATCGGCTTTACCTCGACCAATATCGATTTGATCTACGGTTTACCGAAGCAGACGCCGGAAAGCTTTGCTTTCACACTGCAACGTGTGACGGAACTGAACCCCGACCGTTTGAGCGTTTTTAACTACGCGCATCTGCCAACGCTTTTTGCCGCCCAGCGTAAAATTAAAGATGCTGATTTACCCAGCGCGCAGCAGAAACTGGATATTTTGCAGGAGACGATCGTATCGCTTACTCAGGCCGGTTATCAGTTTATCGGGATGGACCATTTTGCCCGTCCGGACGACGAGCTGGCCGTCGCGCAGCGCGAAGGCGTGCTGCACCGTAATTTTCAGGGCTATACCACCCAGGGCGATACCGATCTGCTGGGGATGGGGGTTTCCGCCATCAGCATGATTGGCGATAGCTACATGCAGAATCAGAAAGCGCTGAAGCGTTATTACCAGCAAGTGGATGAGCGGGGCAATGCGCTATGGCGTGGTATTACGCTGACCCGTGATGATTGCATTCGTCGCGATATTATCAAAGCGCTGATCTGCAACTTCCGCCTGGATTTTAGGGCCGTCGAACAGCAATGGGATGTGCATTTCGCTGAGTACTTTGCCGAAGATTTACAATTACTGTCGCCGCTGGCGAAAGACGGGCTGGTAGATGTCAATGATAAAGGGATTCAGGTGACGGCGAAAGGTCGTCTACTGATCCGCAACATCTGTATGTGCTTTGATGCATATCTGCGCCAGAAAGCGCGGATGCAGCAGTTTTCGCGGGTGATATAGTACGGAATAGAGCAGGCCGGGTAAGGCGAAGCCACCACCCGGCGAACCCACTAGTTGAACAGTCCCACCAGTGCTGCACACAGTACCGCGGCAACCGCGGTTTGTGGCGTGTGGCTGTCGACCGCCCCACTCGATACCAGATTAATAATAGATTCTAACATAATGCATCCCCCCGTTTGCCGGGCATGATCATACTGAACTCATCGGAACAGTAAAGTGCAAAATAGCAGCGTTTTGCGCTCAATTATTAATCTTTACATAATTACTCCATTCCCAGCTCTTTCAACTTCCGCGTTAGGGTATTTCGCCCCCAACCTAGCAGCCTGGCGGCTTCCTGTTTATGGCCCTGCGTATGGCGTAACGCCGTGGTCAGTAATGTTCTTTCCAGTTCTGGCTGCGCTTCAGAAAGCAGATTTTGATGACCGGATCGTAAGGCGCGGTCCGCCCATTGCGCCAGTAATGTGGCCCAGCTATCTGGTGGCAGATGAGACGGGCTATCCGGTGCTGAGGCTTCAAACAGTTCACCCGGCAAATCCTGGATCAAGACCTCCTGCCCGGCGGCCATGACGGTGAGCCAGCGGCAGGTATTTTCTAACTGACGCACGTTACCAGGCCATGTCAGGCGCGTTAACGCTGCTTCGGTTTTCGGATGTAGTAATTTGGCTTCCACGCCTAATTCACGCGCGGCGACCTGCAAAAAATGGCGCGCCAGGCGCGGAATATCTTCCCGGCGCTCGCGCAGCGGCGGGAGATGGATACGAATCACATTCAGGCGGTGGAACAGGTCTTCGCGGAATTTTCCTTCCTGAACGCGTAGTTCGAGATTCTGGTGGGTAGCGGCGATAATACGCACATCCACTTTTACCGGCGCGTATCCGCCTACGCGGTAGAACTGTCCGTCAGCCAGCACGCGTAACAGACGAGTCTGGACATCCAGCGGCATATCGCCAATTTCGTCCAGAAACAGCGTACCGCCGTCAGCCTGCTCGAAACGGCCCTGCCGAATGGTATTCGCCCCGGTAAAAGCGCCTTTCTCATGACCAAACAGTTCGGATTCGATCAAATCTTTCGGGATAGCCGCCATATTGAGCGCGATAAACGGCGCTTTGGCGCGTGGGCTATGGCGATGTAGCGCATGGGCGACCAGTTCTTTACCGGTCCCTGATTCACCGTTAATCAGCACGCTAATCGAAGAACGCGACAGCCGACCAATAATGCGAAACACATCCTGCATGGCGGGCGCTTCGCCTATCATGTCCGTTGTCGGGCCGTTAACCTCAATATTACGCGGCTGCTGCTGCTCCTGATAGTGGCTAATCGCGCGCTCGACCAGAGCGACGGCTTCATCAATATCAAACGGTTTAGGCAGATAATCAAACGCCCCCTGCTGATAGGCGCTCACGGCGGCATCTAAATCGGAATGTGCGGTCATAATGATGACCGGAAGCATCGGGTGACGTTGTTTAATCTGCTTTAATAGCGCCAGCCCGTCCATTCCCGGCATTCGGATATCCGACAGCAAGACGTCCGGCGTTTTACTGGTCAGCGCAGCCAGTACTTCATTACCATTCTCAAAGGTGGTACAGGTCAATCCTGCCCCGGCGAGAGCACGTTCAAGCACCCAACGGATGGAACTATCATCATCGACGACCCAGACTATTCCTCGTTGCATAAACACCTCTATTTCCGAATCGGCAGGTAAACCGAAAACTCGGTATGCCCCGGCCAACTGGTAAATTCAATTTTGCCGGCATGTTGATTGATAAGATTGCGGGCGATGGATAACCCAAGCCCGGTGCCGCCTTCACGGCCGCTGACCATCGGGTAGAACAGCGTATCTTGTAAATGGGGAGGAATGCCCGGCCCATTGTCTTCAACGTCTATACGTGCCGCCAGACGGTAACGCTCGCCATGTAACGTGAGCTGGAACGCTGTACGGGTACGTAGAATAATTTCCCCGCCCTCCGATCCTAGCGCCTGTAGGGCATTGCGCACGATGTTCAGCAGCACTTGCTCAATTTGTTCCGGGTCGTGCGGCAGTTCCGGCAGACTGGGGTCGTAATCGCGGATAAGCCGGACATTATCCGGCAGTTCCATCGACACCAGCGCGACCACGCGCTCCGCGACTTTATGTATGCTCTCGGTAATGTGCATTCCCGGATGCTGCGGCCCCAGCAAACGATCGACAAGGTTGCGTAGCCTGTCGGCCTGCTCAATGATGACTTTGGTATATTCCGTTAGCGCCGGGTCGGGCAGCGCCTTGCTGAGTAACTGCGCCGCGCCGCGCAGGCCGCCGAGCGGATTTTTGATTTCGTGCGCCAGACCGCGCACCAGATCGCGGGCGGCGATTTGCTGCGCGTGCTGCAACTGTTCCTGACTCAGACGGCGCTGGTTATCCATCGGCGCCATTTCGAGCAGTATAAAATCGTCGGGCAGACGTTGGGCGGTCAAAGAGAGAATATGCGAGCGACTATCAATCACCAACGTCACTTCGTTATCGGTAAAGCCTTGTCCTGCCGCTAAAGTTTCGCGCATCAGGTCAATGTTTAACGAAAAATAGCTCAACAGTTCGGGTAACGGCGTTCCAAACAGTTTGCGTGAGCTTTGCGCGAGCAACTGCTGCGCGGCAGGGTTGGCGTAATGGATTGCCAGCGCGTCGTCGACCACCAGCACGCTGTTAATTAACGAATTGAGGATCTGCCCAGCATCGGGCTGTATGCCGCTTGCCATTCAGCAGTCTCCAGGAAAAGGTTGCACCATTTTAGTGCATTATAGCGTTTTACCACTAAAAAGCGCGTGAGATCATATTGTTGGTGGAGAAAAAAGCCCATCGTGCGATGGGCTACAGATTGCTGACAAACGTCGTACCGGGTAACAGCGTCGCCTTATCCGGCGTTTTATAGTGTTTGTCATCAATCCCAGGCCTGCCAGAGACAGGCTAAACGTTTCCACGGCAACTTAAACGCTGTAGTACAGCTCAAACTCTACCGGGTGCGGGGTCATGCGCACGCGGTCATCTTCTTCGCGACGCAGCGCAATGTACGCATCGATCGCTTCATCAGTAAACACGCCGCCTGCTTTCAGGAATTCGCGGTCCAGATCCAGCGCGTTCAGCGCTTCTTCCAGAGAACCCGCCACCTGTGGGATCTCTTTCGCTTCTTCCGGCGGCAGGTCATACAGGTTTTTGTCCATGGCTTCCCCCGGGTGAATCTTATTCTTAATCCCGTCCAGACCGGCCATCAGCAGGGCGGCAAAGCACAGATACGGGTTAGCCGCCGGGTCCGGGAAACGAACTTCGATACGGCGCGCTTTCGGAGACGCCACCACCGGAATACGGATGGAGGCGGAACGGTTACGGGCGGAGTAGGCCAGCATCACCGGCGCTTCATAACCTGGGACCAGGCGTTTGTAGGAGTTGGTGGTCGGATTCGCCAGAGCGTTGATGGCTTTGGCGTGTTTGATGACGCCGCCGATGTAGTACAACGCTTGTTCAGACAGGCCAGCATATTTGTCGCCAGAGAACAGGTTGGCGCCGTTCTTCGCCAGCGACATGTGGCAGTGCATACCGGAACCGTTATCGCCGAACATCGGTTTTGGCATAAAGGTCGCGGTTTTACCGAAGCGGTGAGCCACGTTATGCACGACATATTTGTAAATCTGAATTTCGTCGGCTTTTTTGGTCATGGTGTTAAAGCGGGTCGCCACTTCGTTCTGACCTGCGGTCGCTACTTCATGGTGGTGCGCTTCAACGACCAGGCCCATCTGCTCCATGACCAGACACATTTCAGAACGGATATCCTGCGCGGAGTCGACTGGCGGAACCGGGAAATAACCGCCTTTCACGCCCGGACGATGGCCTTTGTTGCCGCCTTCGTACTTGGTAGAGGAGTTCCACGCGCCTTCAATATCGTCAATCGCAACATGTGAGCCGGAGATAGATGCGCCGAAGCGGATGTCGTCGAACAGGAAGAATTCAGGTTCCGGCCCAAACAGGACGGTATCGGCGATACCGGTCGCGCGCAGGTAATCTTCCGCACGTTTCGCGATGGAACGAGGGTCACGGTCATAACCTTGCAGAGTGCCAGGTTCCAGGATATCGCAACGGATAATCAGGGTGGAGTCGGCGAAGAACGGGTCGATAACCGCAGTGGAGGCATCCGGCATTAGCACCATGTCGGATTCGTTAATGCCTTTCCAGCCGCCGATAGAGGAGCCATCAAACATTTTGCCTTCTTCAAAGAATTCGGCATTTACCTGATGAGCAGGAATCGTGACGTGCTGTTCTTTGCCTTTGGTATCGGTGAAGCGCAGATCGACAAACTTCACTTCGTGTTCGTTCAGCATCGTCAAAACGTGTTCAGCGGACATACTTGTACTCTCCCGGATTGGTCATGGACGTCGTCGTGGTAACGAGATCTTCAATTCTGCTGGCCGTGTCGCCGTAAAAATATAAAGCGAAATCTGTGCCAACTTTCACATTGCCCCCAAAAGGCGTTATCATGCGCACCATCGTGCAAAAGGGCTGCACCACGGTGACTATGTTGCACCAAAATAGTGCTTTAATGTGAACATTAAGCACCACATTGGTGCAATAGAACGCAAGCCACCCTTTTAACGCTCCGTGAAAGCGATCACAAAGAGACTCTGCAATACTTGTTTGCGGAGGATGTTTGTGATCCTGTTTTGTAGTGCGATTAATCCGTGTACAATAACGCGCTATTTCTAATGCCTGAGGCAAAGTTGTGATCGAAAATTTGCGTAACATCGCCATCATCGCGCACGTTGACCATGGTAAAACTACCCTGGTTGATAAGCTGCTCCAGCAATCCGGTACGTTCGACGCGCGTGCCGAAACTCAAGAGCGAGTGATGGACTCCAACGATTTGGAGAAAGAGCGTGGTATTACTATCCTCGCTAAAAACACCGCTATTAAATGGAATGATTACCGTATCAACATCGTTGATACTCCCGGGCACGCTGACTTCGGTGGTGAAGTAGAGCGCGTCATGTCCATGGTTGACTCTGTGCTGCTGGTGGTTGACGCATTTGACGGCCCGATGCCGCAAACGCGCTTCGTGACCAAAAAAGCCTTTGCTCATGGCCTGAAACCAATTGTGGTTATCAACAAAGTTGACCGCCCTGGCGCACGCCCTGACTGGGTTGTCGACCAGGTCTTCGACCTGTTCGTTAACCTCGACGCGACCGACGAACAGTTGGACTTCCCGATCATCTACGCTTCGGCGCTGAATGGTATCGCGGGTCTGGACCACGAAGATATGGCGGAAGACATGACCCCGCTGTATCAGGCGATCGTTGATCATGTTCCGGCGCCGGACGTTGACCTCGATGGTCCGTTGCAGATGCAGATCTCCCAACTGGACTACAACAACTACGTTGGCGTTATCGGCATTGGCCGCATCAAACGCGGCAAAGTGAAGCCGAACCAGCAGGTCACTATCATCGATAGTGAAGGGAAAACCCGTAACGCGAAAGTGGGTAAGGTGCTGACGCATCTGGGTCTGGAGCGTATCGACAGCGATATCGCCGAAGCGGGCGATATCATTGCGATCACCGGTCTTGGCGAGCTGAACATTTCCGACACTATCTGCGACCCGCAGAACGTTGAAGCGCTACCGGCGCTGTCCGTTGACGAGCCGACCGTGTCTATGTTCTTCTGCGTTAACACCTCGCCGTTCTGCGGTAAAGAAGGTAAGTTTGTGACTTCTCGTCAGATTCTTGACCGTCTGAACAAAGAGCTGGTGCATAACGTGGCGCTGCGCGTTGAAGAAACCGAAGATGCGGATGCGTTCCGTGTATCCGGTCGTGGCGAACTGCACCTGTCCGTGCTGATTGAAAATATGCGTCGTGAAGGTTTCGAACTGGCGGTTTCCCGTCCGAAAGTTATCTTCCGTGAAATCGACGGCCGTAAACAAGAGCCGTACGAAAACGTGACGCTGGACGTCGAAGAGCAGCACCAGGGGTCTGTCATGCAGGCGCTGGGCGAGCGTAAAGGCGACCTGAAAAACATGAATCCGGACGGTAAAGGCCGCGTGCGTCTCGACTACGTGATCCCAAGCCGCGGGCTGATTGGCTTCCGTTCAGAATTCATGACCATGACTTCCGGTACTGGTCTGCTGTACTCCACCTTCAGCCATTACGACGATATTCGTCCGGGTGAAGTGGGTCAGCGTCAGAACGGCGTACTGATCTCCAACGGTCAGGGTAAAGCGGTTGCGTTTGCGCTGTTCGGTTTGCAGGATCGCGGTAAGCTGTTCCTGGGTCACGGCGCGGAAGTTTACGAAGGCCAGATTATCGGTATTCACAGTCGTTCTAACGACCTGACGGTAAACTGCCTGACCGGTAAGAAACTGACCAACATGCGTGCGTCCGGTACGGATGAAGCGGTGATTCTGGTTCCGCCAATTAAAATGAGCCTTGAGCAAGCGCTGGAGTTCATTGATGACGACGAACTGGTAGAAGTCACCCCAACCTCTATCCGTATCCGTAAACGTCACCTGACGGAAAACGATCGCCGCCGTGCGAACCGTGGTCCGAAAGAAGAGTAATACGAGCTTCTCGTAGGCCGGATAAAGCGCAGGTCGCTATCCGGCACATAAAAGCCGCTGAACCTCAGCGGCTTTTTTACGTAAATTATCTCAGAAGAAATACTTCGCCCCGATACGAATCTGGTTTTGCTCTCTATGATAGGGTTCCACGTTACGATCTAACCAGCGTAATTCAAGATAGGGCAGCCAGTGTTCATTGATACGATAACGGAAGGTATTAGTGATTTCCCAATGATGCTTCGTACCATTACTACTATTAAAATCATTAACATTATAAAAATAGTGTGGTTCAAAGGTATAAGAAAATTTATCAGTAATGGTAAAATTCCAGTAGTTACCGATTTCATAGCTGTCATTATTATCCAGTTCGCCATTTAAATCGGTTGAGCTATAACTATTGTGATTATATCGGTTACGTACCGTAAGATTAAACCACGGGGTAAATTTATAGTTAACATCCAGATAGACGGCGCCGCCGGAACCAATGCTTTTGTCGTTTATTAACCCCCCAGGCTGGAGGGTTAATTTATCTGTAGGTTTAAATAACGGATACCAGCCCTCAATCTCATTATAACCGTGCTTTAATTCATCATCACGCTGTAGGGTATAGGTATTGGTCAACATAATTCCGGCCCCCATATCGGAGTTATAGCCGACGCGCAGCATAAACTCCATTTGGTCAGACGCCAGGTTGTAGGCCTCACGGTTTTCAACATAAGCGCCAGCAAAAGCAGAGGTGGATATTACAGAGGTTAATATCACTAGCGTATTCAGAGATTTCATAATAAATCCATTTTTCAAATGTAGGGAAGCCGCCATCCATCGGGATGGATAAAGCGGCAAGCGTCGTTTAATTATTTACAGTAGAAATACTTTGTTTATTATTAGTCGCGACAGTTTGATTACCTGTTTTCTTTCGTTGAGCAATTTCCTCGATAATAAAAGCGAAACGTTGTTCATTGAGCTTATAAAAAAAGCCCATGGTTAGTGCTGCGATAATGGCAAGACCGCAAGGCCATAAAAAAATGAGCTGACGCAAACCAAGCAACGTGGTGTCACTTTGAGCTATGTTGGGGATATAACCGATTTGCGTCAGCATAATACCTGGCAAGAAGCCAGCAAGCGCAGCGGAAATTTTGCGGGAAAAGGTATAACCGGTATAAACCGAGCCTTCAGCGCGAATACCCGTTTTCCATTCGCCGTAGTCAACCGTATCCGGAACCAACGCCCAGTTCAGACTGTTGACGAAAGCGGTACCGAAAAACGCGATACAAGAGAAGATAACAAACAGGAATGACGTTCCACCCCAGATAAAATTCAGGATATCACCCACGGCCCACAATATCAGACCACCAAGATAAACCTGTTTTTTCCCGAAGCGTTTTACCGCCGCAGGGACTAATAAGACGCCAATCAGGATACAGCCCATGCTGAAAAAACCCATCCATGACAACAAATGAATATCGTTCAGCACGTACTGAGTGTAATAAACCTGAATGGCCAGTTTGATATTAAAGGCGGCCAACGTGCACAAATTGCCGACGCAGAGCACCAGCAGCGGCGGATTACGAAAAATCGCGCAGAAGGATTTCAATATGCTGGGTTTATGCGTGTCAGGCACGGTTTCGATATACCGTTCTTTCACCCCGCTAAAGCACCACCACATGCTGAACAGCCCGCAGACCGAAAAGATGACTGCTGCAACCAGATAACCCAGCGAAAGGGAACGGGTAAACAGCGCCTGAATGGGCATAAAACCTACGGTACAAAGAAGAAGGCCAATGGTAGCGCCGCCTTGTCGCCATGCGGCGAGCTGGGCGCGCTCATGCGGGTTTTTGGTAATAGCGGGGACCATCGCGCCGTATGAGCAGTTCATCAGGCTGTAGAACAGACCGAACAACATAAACAGCACCGTCGCGAATGCTGTTTTAATGGGTAAAGTAAAGTGAGTGGCAAAGAATTGCGCAGTAGCAACCAGAGCTACCGGAAATGACGCATACAGAATAAAAGGCCGAAACTTTCCCTTTGCGCCAATAGTACGGCGTGAATCCAGTAATACGCCGGTGAGCATATCGGTAAAAGCGGTGAAGAATTTCGCCACCAGAAAGATAATTCCACCGTAATATGCAGGCATCCCGAGTTCATCGGTATAAAACTTCAGTAGATACAGCGTACCGATACACAGCATCAGATTCGAGCCGAAATCGCCCACGCCATAGGCGCATTTTTCCCGCAGGCTCAACTTTAGCGTTAGCGGATCATGATTAGACATAATCGCCTCTCAAAACGCCCCGCAGGGCGTTATATTTTATTGTTGTTAAACCGTATGTTTCCGGGCCTCAATCTCTTCCACAATTCGCACGTACATCTTCTCGTTGAGGTTGTAGAAACAGCCCATCGCAATAATGGTGATGACCGCCAGCACGCACGGATAAATAAAGATCAACTGGCGTAGGCCTTCGACGGTGCCTGCCGATTGCACCACATTCGGGATATAACCGATTTGCGTCAGCATCCAGCCGGGGAAGAACCCTGCCAGCGCCTGGGAGACTTTACGGAAGAAGGTGAAGCCGGTGTAAACCGTCCCTTCCGAGCGGACGCCGGTGCGCCATTCACCGTACTCCACCGTGTCGGAAACCAGCGCCCAGTTCAGGCTGTTGACGAAGGCGGAACCGAAGAACGCCAGGCAGGAGAAGGCGACAAAACTGACCGAGCCGCCGCCAAAGAAGTAGTTGAGCAGATCGCCCGCCACCCATATTAACAGCCCGCCGATATAGACTTTCTTCTTGCCAAAACGCCTTACTGCGCCGGGCATCAAAAAGACGCCGATAAAAATACAGCCCATGCTAAAGAAGCCCATCCAGGAGAGGAGGATCGGGTCGTTAAGAACGTACTGGGTGTAATAAACCTGAATCGCCAGTTTGACGTTGAAGGCGCCGAGAGTACAAAGATTGGCGATACACAGAATAAACAGCGGACGGTTACCGGCGATGGCGCGAAACGATTGCAATAATCCGGGCTTTTGCGCGTTATCGACAGGTTTCACTTCGACGTAGCGCTCTTTAACGCCGGCGTAGCACAGCCACATAAATAGCAGGCCAAACAATGAAAATAGCGTGGCGGCGAAAATATAGCTGAGCTGGGCATTGCCTTCGATCAGGTTCATGACCGGCACAAAGCCAACGGTACACAGCAGCAGGCCGAGAGTGGCGCCGCCCTGACGCCAGGCGGCAAGCGAGGCGCGCTCATCCGGGTTCTTGGTAATCGCGGGCACCATCGCGCCATACGAGCAGTTCATCATGCTGAACACCAGCCCGTACAGCATAAACAGAATCGTTGCGACGACGGTTTTTCCCGTCACTTCAAACGGCGTGCCGACAAAGTTAGCAATCGCCAGTAGCGTTACCGGAAATGCCGCGTAAAGCACGAACGGGCGAAATTTGCCCTTCGGACCAATTTTACGCCGCGAGTCGAGCATAATACCGGTACCCATATCGGTAAAGGCGGTAAAAAATTTGGCGATCAGGAAAATGATCCCACCGTAAGTCCCTGGTAAACCAAGCACATCGGTATAAAATTTGAGTAAATAGAGGGTCCCGATATCTAACAGGATATTGGAACCTAAATCTCCCAGGCCATAGGCAAGTTTTTCTTTAAACGGCAAGCGTAGGGTTGCCGGATTCGATGATGTTTGACTCATTATTCTTCTCCATCTGCCCGCAGGTTTCCCTGCGGGCGAGCCGTATTAGATATTCCGTAAAGAAGCAAAAAGTGAAGCCCACTCGCTCTTCGCGCGATAGAAGACCGGCGGCTTGCCAATGGGCGCATCCACGGTAATTTCACCGCCGTGGTGGGTTTTGCCGGTCCAGATATTCACCCAGTGATCTTCCGGCAGGTACAGCGTCCAGTCGCAACGCCCCTGCTCGTGAACCGGCGCGACCAGCAGATCCTGACCAAGCAGATATTGATATTTCAGGGTGTAGGTTGCGGCATCGTGCTCGTAGTGCAGGAATAGCGGACGCATGACCGGCAGACCGGTAGCCGCGTTCTGCGCCACCGCCTGCTTGAGATACGGTTTCAGCGTGGTAAAGATGGTGGTCATGCGGGCAAAGTGGGCAATGGTTTCCGCATCGCCGTCGAACTGCCAGTTATCGCTGGGGCGGTTGCCTTCATGGGTGCGCATCATCGGCGTAAAGGCGCTGAAATCGCACCAGCGCAGCAGCAACTCTTTGCTGCGTTTCATGTCGAATAACGTGGTGTAACCGCCGATATCGCTGTGATGCAGACCGTGGCCGGTCATCGCCAGCGACAATGCGGCAGGCACGACAGAGGCCAGACCATCATCAAGACTCCAGTCAACGTTCTGGTCGCCTGCCCACATCATGGTGGAATACTTCTGACTACCGGTATAACCGGCGCGCATAAAGAACAGGAGCTCGCCGAGTTTGCCGGTCTCCTGTAACGCGTCATAGTTACATTTCGCCCACAGCGCAGGCCAGGCGTTATGCATGATCTCGGCGCTGACGCCGTTGTGCAGATACGTATCGGTCGGCAGATATTCGCCGAAATCCGCCATCCAGCCGCTACAGCCGAGCGCGATCATGTTCTTTTTGATGACGTCTTTGAACCAGTCGTAAGCTTCAGGATTGGTCAGATCGACCACGCCGCCATAGAATTCGCCAAACTCGACCAAATAGTCGCCGCCCGTGGCGTCTTTCGCCAGATAACCGTGTTTCGCCGCCTCGGCGCAGAGGTCTTTATCACTGGCGACGTATGGGTTGATATAAGAGAGGAACTGTACGCCTTCCTCTTTCCACTGTTTGATACGGCTATCCAGTTGCGGATAGTTGTCGCTATTCCACTTCCAGTTCCACATCACGCGTTTGCCGAAAGAGGTCATACGAATGCCGGACCAGTCCTGAGCCCAAATACCGTTTACTTTTACGCCTGCGTTACGCATGGTATCTAGTTTTTGCTGACAAACTTCCGTACCGCCCTGAATGCCGAGCGTGACGCCGTCGTAAACCCAGTCAGGCAGCTCCGGCTGGCGGCCTAACAGCGCCGTCAGTTTTTCCAGCAGGGCGATGTAGGTGTCGGCACACTCAAAACGCAGCGTAGTTTTGTCTTCCCACAGAGCCAGTTCGTGATACTCCGGCGCACTGAAGTCGAAATTCATATAGCAGCTATTATCGACGTGGCAGTAATATTTTTGCGTGCTGACAAAGGTTGGTTGCGGGAAGAAGGTCCAGTAATAGTCGCCGCCGGCGTTCTCTTTACAGTCGGCCTGCCAGGTGACATAGCGGGTTTTGTTACGGCCAACGCCCTGTTCGCTGGTCCACAGCGGGAACGGCTTGCCGCGCAAATCGAAATAAGAGAACTGTTCGCCGCAGCCGTAGATATGGTCGTCTGGATTAGCCGCGAGGCGTAACCAGATACGGTTGTGGTGCAGGTCGTCGTTTTGCAGATCCAACGTCAGACGTCCCGCCTCATCGGCGGAGATGCGAAGGGTGGCGCTAATTGTTGCGCCACGGCTGAATTGTACCAGCCAACCGTCGGGTAGCTCGCTGACCGTGGCCTCCGTTAATGCAATCTTCTCGTTAAGTTTGTCTTTGATGCTGAAGTTGCCGCGGAACATATCAATGTCGGCAACGCCCGCGCCAATCCACAGACAGGGGTTTTCGGCGCTGTGGTGTAGAATCAGGCGCTGTTGCCAGCTAAGCGCAAAACCATCCTGTGATGTTGTCAGTTCAAAATCGGTTGACCGTTGTGGTAGAGAATTCATTGTAATCTCCGTGAATGTAGGGTAATTCGGTAATCCATTTGGGCTAGTCACAGCCGATGGAGAAATGCAGTTGATGGGTCGCTTTTGGGGCAAGATGAATCAGTGCGATCCCGGAATTAAAGGCATCGGGCGGGCAGCTCATAGGCTCTACCGCGAGACCTTTTCGGCTGAGTTTTTCGCCGCTATAGATCTGTAGCCAGGGTTGGTTGCTGCGTAAAAATGTGGACATGTTCTGCGTTGGGCTGGTAAGTCTGACCTCCCACTCAGCCGGGGCAGTCGCGGTCTTAGCCGCATGATCAAGGCGCGTTTCGCCGAGCAGGCATGATGTGGAAAAATCTCTGTCTGCGGGCAATTCTTCGCTTGCAGGCAGTGTTAATACACAGCTATCGATGCTTTGCAGATTGCAAGTCAGATAAGGATGTGCGCCCGCGCCATAAGGGGCTGATTCATCGCCAATGTTTTGCGTACGAATCAATACGTGCAGCCCACTGGCGGCATCTAATCGATAAATCACTTTTGATATCAACGCAAAGGGATAACCGTAGGAGGGCGGCAGAAAAATCGTTAGCGACGCTTCTGTCGCCGACTGATAATTAATCTGCCAGTCTCGCCAGGCTAACAGACCGTGAATGGCGGTCTGCGAAATCGGGTCGTTAACGGCAAGCTGCAAAACCTTGCCGTTATAGGAGTAGCAGCCATTTGTCACGCGATTTGGCCAGGGAATCAATACTTTCCCCAGATGCGCCATGGGTATTTCTTCCGGTTTATGCGGGATGACCATATGGCGTCCATGATGAGTCAGTTCCGCCAGTCCTGCGCCAACCGTGACGATTTTCGCCTGGTAATGGCCCGCATTAAGCTGAATAGTTTTTCCACCGCTGTGCATGGCTGCCATCCTCATGACCTATTTCGCGTTGATATCCAGGAGACCCGCCGCAACCGCTGGAGCCAGGCCCGGCGCGAGTGGCAGACGAGGAATGACCAGGCAGTGCAGCAGATGGTAAATATCTTGCTTGCCGTCCCACACTTTGGTGGTCACTTTGTTATCGGCGTCCAGCTCTTGCCACCAGGAACCATTTTCATAGTCCATAAGGTACTTAATGCAGTAGTCCCACCATTTCTGATACCACTCTTCATACTGGCTATCGCCCGTCAGGGTGTAGAGGGCGTAGGCCGTACCCATTGCTTCTAAAATCGGCCAGCGCACGCGTTCACGTACGATAGGTTTACCGTCCCAGTCGACTGAGTAGACAAAGCCGTCTGCGCCATCCGGCGCCCAGGCGTCGCGGATGGTGGCATGGAACAGACCTTTCGCGTCCTCCAGCAGCCAGGCGGGCGGCGTTTCGAAGCGGGCCTCCAGCGCAGCATGGAGATGGAGCATCAGACGGCCCCACTCAATCCAGTGTCCCGGCGTGCCGCCATAGGCGCGGAAACGGTGGGCAGGGTTATCTTTGTTGTAGTCGCGGATAGGGTTCCACTGTGAATCGAAGTGTTCATTGACGCGGTAATCACCGTTGCGCGCCACATCATGAATAATTATCGACGCGATACGCAGCGCGCGGTCGAGCCATTTACGGTCATGGGTGACGTCATAAACAATCAGGAAGGCTTCGACGGCATGCATATTGGCGTTGCCGCCACGGTAGTCTTCGGTTTTGCTGAAGGCTTCATCCCAGGACTCCAGGCACATCTGCTCTTCTTCGCTCCAGAAGTATTTCTCAATAACTTCAATGGTGTAATCCAGCAATTTTCTGGCTTCAGGATGGCCGGTAGTGACGGCGCTGGCCGCGCCCAGCAGGGCGAAGAAGTGTTGATAACCCTGTTTAGAGGCATCCACCACGCCCAGATCGTTAACGCAGGCATACCAGCCGCCGTATTTTTTATCTCGGAGCGCGCCGTTCATGGCTTTGATACCGTGATCGACCAGATCATAAGCGCCTGGTCGGCCCATGGACGCCGCCACGGAATAAACGTGCAGCATACGCGCCGTGATCCAAAGATGGGTGCCCATCTCTTCTTTGATTTGCCCTTTATTTCCCAGCCAGCCGAAGCCTGTCGGCACTGCGGCGTGTTTACCGAAAGTAAAGATGCGGTCGGTTTCCTGCTCCAGCCAGCGGTTGTGGCTCAACGTGTTAAACCATTTCATTCTTTCATCCTCGTATTAACGACGTTTTGCCATCATTTCGTCGACGATTTCACCTAAACGTTGCAACTTAGGAGCGGAAACATCACGTAGCATCAGCTCGGTATCCGGTAAACCAATCACTGATGACCAGACCGCGCGTCCCGCCAGGAACCCGGATGCGCCAGCTTCCATGGCGACCCTGACTGCGCGAGGGAACAGTTTTTCGTCCACACCGGAAGAGAGAATGACCCACGGCATATTGATATGCCCATTCAGGCGTTGTGAGGCGGTAAGAAGATCGGAACGCGCGCCTTTGCCGTAGAGCGGCATTTCAACTTTGTAAAGATCGGCGCCGCTGTCGCCCAGCTCTTTGGCCGCATCGATAATCGCCTGCTCGCGGCAGAACTTGTCGCCGCATCGCGGCGGACGTACAACCGGTTCGATAATGCTCAGAAAACCATTGGAGTGGCATAATTCATTGAATTCTTTGACCATATCCAGACGCTGCTGCGCGTCTTCGTCGCTGCGCCACAGCACCAACAGTTTTAAGGCTTTCGCGCCATCCTGTTTTACCGCCTGCGCATTAATTTTTTTATTAATGACCACGTTATCAACGGGAATACCGTTGCCCGGGATGAAATCATCCGCCGCGACGATCATGGCGCAGCTTTTAGCGACCGCGTTTTGTTCTACGGCCTGGCGATAACAGAACTGCTGATCCAGCAGAACGGCAGAGGCATACGGGGAGAGAATTTTCGCCGCATTCACTTTGAAATCCGTCAGCACGCTATCGGCGACGGGGGGGTTCGCACCAGCAGCAGCAAACATTAAACGCATCGCCTCGCGCTGATCGACAGCCAGCATGGCAAACCCGCCGGACGCTCGCGTAATGTCTTTGATGGTGTAGTTGTTCATTCAATTTTCCTTTATACAGTCGTTACTTTTTTACGTTAGCGGTCAGCCCGGCGCTGATGCGCACCTGTTCCAGGATGGCGCTCCAGTCTTCCCGACCGCGGCCTGCGGCCCGCGCCAGGTTATAAACTTCACGGGAGGCGGCGCCGAGCGGCATCGGTACGTGCAGTTGATTGGCGACATCCAACGCGATGCCAAGATCTTTGTGCGCCAGATCGATCATGAAGGCGGGAGACAGATCCCCTTTCATCACTTTATTCGGCCAGGTGGTGGTGAAATGCCCTTTGCCTGCGGCAGTGCCGTTCATCACTTTTAAGGCCACGTCGAAGGAAAGCCCCAGCGCTTCACACAGCACGGCGGCTTCGGCGGAGAGCGCATTTAGCGCAATACTCATGTAGTTGTTGATCAGTTTTACGCGAATACCCATTCCCGGGCCGCCGGTATTGACCAGTTCATTACCCATCGCCATTAGAACAGGGGTAGCGCGCTCTACTTGTTCCGCCGTACCGCCCGCCAGCAGCAATAATGTGCCGGTAATCGCGTTGTCAGATGTCCGGCCTACCGGCACATCCATCATGCTGAACCCTTTGCTCTGCATGTCGGCAATCAGCTTGTCGGTTTGCAACGGATGAATCGTGGACATATCAATGACCAGCGCTTCACGGGAAAGGGTTTCGCAAACGCCTTGCTCGCCAAACAAAACGGAACGAACCAGATCGCCGTTCGGGAGCATAGTGATAACAAATTCAGCGCCGATGGTTGCCTGAGCCGGGCTGCTTGCAGGTTGCGCGCCTTTGTCTACCAGACGCTGTACGGCGTCGGGATTAACATCGAAGACGCTGAGTTGATGGCCCTGCTTTAGCAGATTGCTCGCCATAGGGGAGCCCATCTGCCCCAACCCGATAAATGCTATAACTGCCATATCGTTCTCCTGAACACGGTGGTGTCATTTTTTGTCATTAATGAGCTATTTTCTGTCTGTTTGTGATCGTATTTGTAATTTATAGTCAAAAAATTGACACCCGTCACTTTTTAAACATTTCGTGAAATTAAAATGAGCGCATCGCAAATGCTTGAGGAATGACCATGGTTCGTATTGCTTGTGTAGGTATTACCGTGATGGATCGCATCTATTACGTGGAAGGATTACCGACAGAAGGGGGTAAATATGTGGCGAAGCGCTATACGGAAGTGGGCGGCGGGCCTGCGGCGACCGCTGCCGTGGCTGCGGCGAAATTGGGCGCGCAGGTGGACTTTATTGGCCGTGTGGGCGATGACGACACCGGAAACAGCCTGCTGGCGGAGCTGGAATCCCTGGGGGTAAATACCCGCTATACCCGCCGCTACACGCAGGCCATGTCGTCGCAGTCAGCGATTATGGTGGATGCCAAAGGAGAGCGGATTATCGTTAATTATCCCAGCCCGGATTTATTACCTGACGCCGACTGGCTTAACGACATCGATTTTTCGCAGTGGGATGTGGTGTTGGCGGATGTGCGCTGGCATGACGGCGCAAAACAGGCATTTATGCTGGCGCGTCAGGCTGGCGTCATGACCGTTCTCGATGGCGATATTACGCCGCAGGATATTAGCGAGCTGGTGGCGTTAAGCGACCACGCCGCCTTCTCCGAGCCGGGGCTGGCACGCCTGACGGGGATGAGCGAAGCCATTGATGCGCTAAAAAAAGCACAAACGCTCACAAATGGACATGTCTATGTCACGCGAGGCAGCGAAGGCTGCAACTGGTTGGAAAAAGCGGCGGTACGCCACCAACCGGGTTTTACCGTGGAGGTGGTGGATACTACCGGCGCGGGCGATGTTTTTCACGGCGCTCTGGCATTTGGCCTGGCAAGCGGATACGCCATCGAAGAGGCTGTCAGATTCGCCAGCGGCGTTGCCGCGCTGAAGTGTACGCGCCCAGGTGGTCGAGCGGGTATCCCTGATTGTGAGCAAACCCGATCTTTCCTGTCACTTTTTGTATAATATGGGCAGTAGGAAGCTTTTAGAGGAATGCTCATGAGTCTTACCGAACTGACCGGTAATCCGCGACACGATCGGCTGTTAATGCTCATTGATGAGCGCGGCTATATGAATATCGATGAGTTAGCCTGTTTGTTGGAGGTTTCTACCCAGACGGTTCGCCGCGATATTCGTAAATTAAGCGAGCAGGGGCTGATTACGCGTCATCACGGCGGCGCCGGCAGAGCGTCCAGTGTGGTCAATACCGCCTTTGAGCAGCGGGAGGTCTCCTGGACGCAAGAGAAAAAAGCCATTGCGGAAGCCGTGGCTGACTATATTCCGGATGGCTCCACGATATTTATCACGATTGGAACGACGGTTGAGCAGGTGGCGCGCGCGCTGCTCAACCATAATCATCTGCGCATTATCACCAATAGCCTGCGCGTCGCGCACATTCTTTATAACAACCCTCGCTTTGAAGTGATGGTGCCTGGCGGCACGCTGCGCCCGCATAATAGCGGCATTATCGGGCCCTCCGCGACGGCGTTTGTCGCGGGGTTCCGGGCGGACTATCTCGTCACCAGCGTAGGCGCGATAGAGAGCGATGGCGCGTTACTGGAGTTTGATGTCAACGAAGCCAGCGTAGTGAAAACCATGATGGCCCACTCGCGACATATTCTGCTGGCCGCCGATCATACGAAATACCATGCTTCTGCGGCGGTCGAGATCGGCAATGTGTCACAGATTACCGCTCTGTTTACGGACGAGTATCCCGGTCCGGCATTGCAGAATTTACTTCAATCCCAGCAAATCGACGTGGTTCAGGTGAGTCCTTCGCTGGGCGACGCCGTTTCAGCGTGACAAGTGCCCTTGTGCCGGATGGTCGCGTCAGCACTTTATCCGGCCAATAAAACGGCGCTGTGATTCAGGCGATATTGGACATCGTCTGCGTTTCTATTGCCTTTTTGTTAATTGATTTATAAAGGGATACATAGTCAAACTTCTTCTTTCCCGCTACAGTTATTCATCCCCGGTTAGCAAGGAGAATGACATGCTCTACATCTTTGATTTAGGT
This sequence comes from Salmonella enterica subsp. houtenae serovar Houten, assembly GCA_900478215.1. NCBI lineage: Bacteria > Pseudomonadati > Pseudomonadota > Gammaproteobacteria > Enterobacterales > Enterobacteriaceae > Salmonella > Salmonella enterica. The sequence continues at coordinate 4,437,346 of LS483478.1, read as the reverse complement.
AATGTGATTGTCGACATCGACTTTAACCGCGTATTAGGTGTGTGGAGCGACCTGAGTCGAGTACCGCTGGCTTCGCTGAAGCAAAAATTTACGATGAGCGAGACTTTTCACCAGCATGAACGCGGTGAGATAACTGACGAAGCGTTTGCTGAAGCTTTCTGTCATGAAATGGCGTTATCGCTCAGTTATGAACAATTCGCGCACGGTTGGCAGGCGGTATTTGTCGGATTACGGCCCGAAGTGATTGCTATCATGCATAAACTGCGCGAGCAGGGGCATCGCGTGGTGGTGTTATCTAATACTAACCGACTGCATACCCACTTCTGGCCGGAGGAATATCCGGAGGTTCGCGCTGCCGCCGACCATATCTATTTATCGCAGGATTTGGGAATGCGTAAGCCGGAAGCGCGTATTTATCAGCACGTCCTGCAGAAAGAAGGTTTTTCCGCCGCCGATGCGGTCTTTTTCGACGACAATGCCGATAATATAGAAGGGGCCAACCAGTTGGGGATCACCAGCATTCTGGTGAAGGATAAAACCACCATCCCTGACTATTTCGCGAAGCTGTTATGCTAAAAACCGTTCACCAAAAAGCTGGACGCCATACACGCCCTGTTCGGGTCTGGCTCAAGCTATTATGGCAGCGTATCGATGAGGATAATATGACGACTCTGGCGGGAAACCTCGCCTATGTCTCATTACTCTCCTTAGTACCGCTTATTGCCGTCGTTTTTGCTCTTTTCGCTGCTTTTCCGATGTTTTCTGATGTCAGCATTCAGTTACGCCATTTTATTTTTGCTAACTTTATGCCAGCCACCGGAGATGTGATTCAGCGCTATATTGAGCAGTTTGTCGCTAACTCCAACAAAATGACGGCGGTGGGCGCCTGTGGACTGATTGTGACGGCATTGCTGTTGATGTACGCCATTGATAGCGCCTTAAATACTATCTGGCGCAGCAAACGCACACGGCCAAAAGTGTACTCTTTTGCGGTGTACTGGATGATCCTCACGCTCGGCCCGCTTCTCGCTGGCGCCAGCCTGGCGATCAGCTCCTACCTGCTTTCTTTACGTTGGGCCAGCGATCTGAATACGGTCATCGACAATGTATTGCGCATCTTTCCGCTGCTGCTCTCGTGGATCGCATTCTGGTTACTTTACAGTATTGTCCCAACGACTCGCGTACCGAACCGTGACGCCCTTGTCGGCGCGTTTGTCGCAGCTTTACTGTTTGAAGCTGGAAAGAAAGGTTTCGCGCTTTATATCACCATGTTCCCGTCATATCAGCTCATTTATGGCGTGCTGGCAGTGATCCCTATCCTGTTTGTCTGGGTATACTGGACCTGGTGTATAGTCTTGCTTGGCGCAGAAATAACTGTCACTCTCGGGGAATACCGAAAACTCAAACAAGCCGCAGAACAAGAAGAAGCTGACCAACCATGATTGCATTAATTCAACGCGTAACCCGTGCCAGCGTCACCGTGGAGGACGAGGCGACGGGTGAAATCGGCCCAGGACTTTTGGTGTTATTGGGTGTCGAAAAAGAAGATGACGAACAAAAAGCGAATCGTCTGTGCGAGCGCGTGCTGGGATACCGTATCTTCAGCGATGCTGACGGCAAGATGAATTTGAATGTACAACAGGCTGGCGGCAGCGTGCTGGTGGTGTCGCAGTTTACGCTGGCGGCAGATACCGAGCGCGGTATGCGACCGAGCTTTTCCGGCGGGGCTGCGCCGGATCGCGCGCAGGCGCTTTATGAATATTTTGTCGAACGCTGCCGCCAGCAGTCGATAAACACGCAAACCGGACGCTTCGCTGCCGATATGCAGGTTGAGCTGGTTAATGATGGTCCCGTGACATTCTGGCTCCAGGTATGAGTCAGCTTCCGGCGTGGCCGCGGATAACAAAAGAGAGTACGGCTATGTATCACCTTCGAGTTCCGCAAACAGAAGAAGAATTAGAACGTTACTACCAGTTTCGCTGGGAGATGCTGCGTAAACCACTGCACCAGCCGAAAGGGTCGGAACGGGATGGCTGGGATGCGTTGGCGCACCATCAAATGGTGGTGGACGAAGAGGGAAATTTAGTGGCAGTGGGCCGCCTGTATATCAATGCAGATAACGAGGCGTCTATTCGTTTTATGGCTGTACATCCCTCGGTACAGGATAAAGGGCTGGGGACATTAATGGCGATGACCCTGGAGTCTGTCGCCCGTCAGGAAGGCGTTAAGCGCGTCACCTGCAGCGCGCGCGAAGATGCGGTTGAGTTCTTTGCCAAACTCGGATTTGTCAATCAGGGGGAGATTACTACGCCCACAACCACGCCAATCCGCCATTTTCTGATGATTAAACCGGTAGCCTCACTGGATGATATCCTGCATCGCGGCGACTGGTGCGGGCAGCTTCAGCAGGCCTGGTATGAGCACATTCCATTGAGCGAAAAAATGGGGGTGCGCATTCAGCAGTACACCGGGCAAAAATTTATTACCACGATGCCGGAAACCGGTAATCAAAATCCGCATCATACGGTGTTTGCCGGCAGCCTGTTCTCCCTGGCGACGCTGACCGGATGGGGACTTATCTGGCTGATGCTCCGTGAACGCCACCTGGGCGGGACGATTATTCTTGCTGACGCCCATATTCGCTACAGTAAACCGATTAGCGGAAAGCCAAACGCAGTGGCTGATTTGGGGTCGCTAAGCGGTGATTTGGACAGGCTGGCGCGGGGTAAAAAAGCGCGTGTCCAGTTGCAGGTTGAACTCCTGGGCGGCGATACCACCGGGGCAATTTTCGAAGGCATTTATATCGTACTACCAGCGAAACCGTTCGGTCCGTATGAAGAGGGCGGCAACGAGGAGGAGTAGGCGCGCCGTGACCAGCGCCAGATGCCCGCCCGCGCTATCGCCTGCAAGCGTTATACGGCGGCGATTGATACCCAACTGTTCTGCATATTTATGACCGAGATTCGCTCCAGACGCGGCATCGTCATGCGCCGCCGGAAAGGTGTGCTCCGGCGCAAGGCGGTACTGTACGGCAATAACCCGACATCCGCTGATGTAAGCCAGTTGCCGCAGTTGATTGTCGTGGGTGACAGCCCCCCGCTAACGAAACAACCGCCATGATAGTAAATAACACAGGGAAGCGCTCCGGAAGCGTTGCGTGGCGATACTATGCGAAATGTTATTCCTTCCAGTTCGATGTCATTAACGTCTACGCGACTTTCTTTCTCTCCGGCCAGTACTGTACTGGCGACATGTGCCGCTCTCCGGTCATCAATATTCTGATGACGAACAGAGGGGCGTCCCGATCAATAAACGCCTCCACCCGTTGTGCAATACCTTTTTCCAGCGCCATTTTTTCAGTCCTTTAATCTGTGTAAACATACAGGGTTATAGCGCGATATATTGTCCAGGGGAAGGGGGATTTCAGGCATGTGGAGATTCTGGAAAACGCCTCGCAAAAGGAAATTTCTATTTTGCATTAATGGGTTAAGTCGTTTAAAAGCCATAGAGTTAAATTCGACCATCTATACGCCATTGACGTATAGATGATTTCGATTACTATAAGCTAATGGCGTAGGGAAATGATATTCATAGAAACGGAAATCTTTACCGAAGACGTCAAAAATCTGTTGGATGACGATGAGTACCACAGATTACAACTTCTCCTTGCGATACAACCTGATAGTGGTGATCTTATACAGGATGCCGGTGGTTTGAGGAAGGTTCGTTGGGGCGTTCGGGGAAGGGGGACGCGTAGCGGCGTAAGAATCATTTACTTTTACCGAGTCAGTCGATCTGAAATTCGCCTGCTACTCATTTATAAGAAAGGTATTAAAGATGATTTAACCGCGCAAGAAAAAGCGGTGCTTCGTATGTTGAATGAGAGGTGGTAGATGGATAAAGCGTTATTTGAACGTTTAACGAAAAGTATGTCTCAAATGAATGAGATTGCTGAGGGAGCCCGCCAGCCTTCACGCACCTTTTATATTGATGCCATGAAAATTAAAGAAATTCGACAAGCCTCTGGATTATCACAGACTAAATTTGCAGATTTAATTTCCGTTAGCGTCGATACGTTGCGCAATTGGGAGCAAGGCCGACGTTCGCCTACCGGGCCAGCAAAAGCCTTGCTGCGCGCGATCGCTAATGACCCTGAACATGTGATACCCGCGTTGGGCTGTTAACGTTAACGCGGTATAGGGCTGAAATCCGGGCGCTCGGCGTCGCCCGGTAGATCATGCCGGAACTTATTCCCCTTCGCCAGGGAACAGGAACGGGTTAATGGAACTGCGGGCGAAGCCCTCCTGTTCCATGCGCGCGTCCAGCACCAGCGAGGCGAGATCGTCGGCAACGGCTTCGACTTTCGGGTCTTTTTCCTGATACAGAATCTTCAGATAAGTCCCACAATCGCCGCAGCTTTCGGCTTTCACCGCAGCCTGCTCATTTTCCAGCGACCAGTAGTGTAAGTCGCGGCTCTGTTCGCAGTTACTGCATTTTACGCGGACCACATGCCACTCGGTTTCGCACAGGTTACAGTGCAGATAACGCAGCCCCTGCGTGGTGCCGATCTGCACCATACTGGAGACCGGCATCGAACCGCACACCGGGCAATACTGGCGCGCTTCGCCGTATTCCGCGCGGGCTTTGCCTGGGATCAAGCTGGCCATTTGTGCCCAGTAAAGGGAGAGCGCGGCCCAGATAAACGGGGCTTTATCGCTGCTGACGGAGGCAAAATCCGAGGCAAACAGCGCGCTGGCCATCTGCTCCAGCTCCTGCTCTGATGCTTTCTCCAGATTCTCAATCACCGCCAGCGCGGGGCCACTCATCTCGGGTTTTAGCTCGGCAATCAACGAATGCAGCAGTTTTTGCCAGTGCTTATCACGCGGCAGCACGTGGATATCCAGCGGCGGCTTGCCCTGGTTGTTCGCTTCTTTAATACGAACGGTCAGATCCATCTCCAGCGGATGGTCGTACAGCACCACTTCCTGCGCGTGCGCGATAAGCGCGGCAAAGCGCAGGTAATCGCCCAGCGGGTTATTTTCAGCCAGCTCGCGCAGACGTTCGGCGCGGCGGTTGTAGACGTTTTTGAGTCGGGGGAACAATAACGGCGGAATCATATCCGCCGTACGTTTCTCGCTCGACCCCAGCTCATCTTGCGGGATTATGCGAATACTCATTCAGTTTCTTTTTCCGTTGTCTTGCGGACTTCTCGGTACCAGCGTGGGTGATGTTTCTTCGCCCACGACCGGGTTACCCAGCCTTCCACCATCGCGGTAATGGTGCCTTTCACCCAAAGGGCGGCGTAGATATGCACCATGATAACCACAATTAATGCTACTGCGGCAAAAGAATGCAACATTAACGCGAATCGGATCACCGGGATTGAGAAAGCAGGCGCAAAGTACGGACGCCAGATAATCACCCCGCTCGCCAGCAACAGCACCAGGAAGATAATCGCCGCCCAGAATACGCATTTCTGGCCGAAGTTATAACGTCCCGTGTCACCTACTTCCTCGTTGACGACAATTTTACGAATATTCTTCGCCCAAAAGATATCATCCCGATTAATAAGATTGTGGTGCCAGTAACGGAAAAACATGATGATGAACGAGGCAAACATAACAACGCCCACAAACGGGTGCACAATTCGCGCCAGTTGTGGGGTGCCCATGATATGCATCAGCCAGTTGAAGGATGGGAATAAAAAGCCCAACCCGCTCACCGCCGCCAGCACGAAGCAGAAGGCGACGATCCAGTGGTTGATGCGTTCCGGCGCCGTATAGCGCACGATGGTGTCACGTCGTTTCATTTGCGCACCTCGTCTTTCTCTTCATGCAGGTTGTCATCTTCCTCTTCCGCGCGGTTCGGACCGACGCCGACATAGTGGAAGACGCTGGCGGCAAAGGTCGCGGCAAAACCGAACGCGGCGAGCGGTTTCCAGACACCTTTCCAGAACTTGACGGTTTCGCTGATTTCCGGGTTCTCCGGCAGACCGTGATACAGATTCGGCTTGTCGGCATGGTGCAGCACGTACATGACATGCGTACCGCCTACGCCCGCCGGATCGTACAGACCCGCGTTGTCATAACCACGGGTTTTTAGTTCCGCCACCCGCTCGCCCGCCAGCGTTTTCATATCCTCTTTCGAGCCAAAATGAATGGCGCCGGTTGGACAGGTCTTCACGCAGGCCGGTTCCTGGCCGACCACCACGCGGTCAACGCACAGCGTACATTTATAGACGCGGTTGTCTTCCGGGTTAAGGCGCGGCACGTTGAATGGGCAGCCAGCGATACAGTAACCGCAGCCGATACACTGCTCGGACTGGAAGTCGACAATGCCGTTGGCATACTGGATGATAGCCCCTTCCGCCGGACATGCCTTCAGGCAGCCGGGATCGGCGCAGTGCATACAGCCATCCTTACGGATCAGCCACTCCAGTTTGTCGTTCTGTTCCACTTCCGAGAAGCGCATCACCGTCCAGGATTTAGCGGTTAAGTCCGCCGGGTTATCGTAGACCCCGACGTTATTGCCCACTTCATCACGGATATCGTTCCACTCTGAACACGCCACCTGACACGCTTTACAGCCGATACAGGTGGTGACGTCGATGAGTTTCGCCACCTCTTCCTGGTGGTTCCGCGCCTGGGGCGCGGGGGTGAAACCGTTAGTGGCGGAACGACGAATGATGTCTTGCGATTGATAAGCCATAGGTCGTCTCCGTTACACCTTTTCCACGTTCACAAGGAAGGATTTAAACTCCGGCGTCTGCGTGTTCGCATCGCCGACGAAAGGCGTTAACGTATTGGCGATAAAACCTTTTTTCGCCACGCCTTCGTAGCCCCAGTGAATAGGAATACCGATGGTATCAATATCCTTACCGTCCGCTTTCAGCGTGCGAATACGCTTGGTCACTACCGCTTTGGCTTTGATATAGCCGCGGTTAGAAGAGACCTTCACGGTATCGCCATGCGCGATGCCGAGCTTATTCGCCAGCTTCTCGCCAATTTCCACAAACTGTTCCGGCTGAGCGATAGCGTTAAGCAACGCGTGCTTGGTCCAGTAGTGGAAGTGCTCGGTCAGACGGTAAGTAGTTCCGACATAAGGGAATTTATCCGCTTTACCCAGCGCGTCGGCATCGTCTTTAAAGATACGGGCGGCAGGATTAGAGATAACGTTCGGGTGCAGCGGGTTAGTGCCCAGCGGCGTTTCAAACGGCTCGTAGTGTTCCGGGAACGGCCCTTCCGCCATCTTATCGATGGCAAACAGGCGGCCCATCCCTTCCGGCTGCATGATAAACGGCCCGACGTCACTGCCCGGCGCGGCGGCGCTATAGTCCGGAATATCCCATCCAGCCCATTTTCCGCCTTCCCATTTCAGGAGCTGACGTTTCGGGTCCCACGGATTACCCTGCGGATCGGCGGAGGCGCGGTTATAAAGGATGCGGCGGTTAAGCGGCCATGCCCATGCCCAGCCCAGCGTGTTGCCGAGACCAGACGGGTCGGCGTTATCACGACGCGCCATCATGTTGCCTTCCGGTGTCCAGCTACCGGCGAAAATCCAGCAGCCGCTGGAGGTCGTACCGTCATCGCGCAGTTGCGCGAACGAACTGAGCTGTTGGCCTTTCTTCACCACCACCGCGCCGGTTGCCGGGTCGATAAGATCGGCCAGCGCTTTACCGTTACTCTCCATCGCCACTTCTTCAGAGGCGGGTTCGTAGGGTTTGGTGTAGTTCCAGGTCATATTTAGCACCTGTTCCGGGTTGGCGCCGCCCTGTTCAGAGTACATCTTACGCAAGCGTAAGAAGATACCGGCGAGGATTTCGCCGTCGGTCATGGCAATCCCCGGGGCGTCCGCGCCCTTCCAGTGCCACTGTAACCAGCGACCGGAGTTAACGATGGAGCCATTTTCCTCGGCAAAACAGGTGGAGGGCAGACGGAACACTTCGGTCTGGATTTTCGCGGGATCGACGTCGTTCGACTCACCGTGGTTTTGCCAGAAGGTGGACGTTTCGGTGTTGAGCGGATCGATAGTCACCAGGTACTTCAGTTTGGAAAGCGACGCGACCACTTTGTTTTTGTTCGGGAATGAGGCCACCGGGTTAAAGCCCTGGCAGATATAGCCGTTGACCTTGCCCTGTTTCATCATTTCGAAGTACTGCAGCACATCGTACCCTTTGTCCCACTTCGGCAGCCAGTCGAAGCCCCAGCTATTTTCCGCTGTCGCTTTATCACCAAAGAAGGCCTTCATCATCGAGACAAAGAATTTCGGGTAGTTGCCCCAATAGTTGACCTGATCCTTCAACAATGGCTTCGGCGTATTGGCAGCCAGATAGGTTTGCAAATCGGTCTGTTTTTCGTTCGGCAGCGTCAGGTAGCCCGGCAAACTTTGCGACAGTAGTCCTAAGTCGGTCAGCCCCTGAATGTTGGAGTGACCGCGCAGGGCGTTAACGCCGCCGCCCGCCATCCCCATGTTACCGAGCAGAAGCTGGATCATCGCCATGGTACGGATGTTCTGCGCGCCGATGGAGTGCTGCGTCCAGCCCAGCGCGTACAGGAACGACGCGGTTTTATCTTTTACGCTGGTTTCCGCAATGTACTCGCACACTTTCAGGAAGTCCGCTTTCGGCGTACCGCAGATATTTTCTACCACGTCCGGCGTGTAGCGTGAGACATGCTGTTTCAACAGATTCCAGACACAGCGCGGGTGTTGCAGTGTCGTATCGCGTTTGGCAAAACCGTTTTCGTCCAGCTCATAGTGCCAACTGGTTTTATCGTACTGCCGCTTGTCTGCGTCATAGCCGGTGAACAGACCATCATCGAAGCCAAAATCTTCACGCACGATCAGGCTGGCATTGGTATAGGCCTCGGTATATTCACGGTTGTATTTTTCGTTGGTCAGCAGATACAGCATCACGCCTGACAAGAAGGCAATGTCAGTACCAGAGCGTATTGGCGCATAGAAATCGGCCACCGACGCGGTACGCGTGAAGCGCGGATCGACCACAATCAGCTTCGCGCCGTTGTGAATTTTGGCTTCCATCGCCCAGCGGAACCCGACCGGGTGAGCTTCCGCGGCGTTACCGCCCATCACCACGACGAGGTTGGCGTTCTTGATGTCGACCCAGTGGTTGGTCATCGCACCGCGACCAAATGTTGGAGCAAGACTTGCTACCGTTGGTCCGTGTCAGACACGCGCCTGGTTGTCGACCGCGAGCATACCCAGCGCGCGGGAGAATTTTTGCGTTAAATAACCCGTCTCGTTACTGGATGCGGAAGCGCACAGCATCCCGGTGGTGAGCCAGCGGTTAACGGTAACGCCTTCGGCGTTCTGCGCCTGGTAGTTGGCGTCGCGATCTTCCTTCATCAGTTTAGCGATGCGGTCAAACGCTTCTTCCCAGCTGATCTGTTGCCACTTATCTGAACCGGGCGCGCGGTATTGCGGGAATTTCAGGCGGCTTTCAGAGTGGATAAAGTCCACCAGACCGGCTCCCTTCGGGCACAGCGCGCCACGGCTTACCGGATGATCCGGGTCCCCTTCGATATGGAAAATAGATGCTTTGGCGTTTTTCGCACCGTCGCCGAGGCTGTACATCAACAGCCCGCAACCAACGGAACAGTAGGTGCAGGTGTTACGGGTTTCGCGGGTGCGCAGCAGTTTATATTGCCGTGTTTCCGCGAGCGCCGCGCCGGGCGCGAAGCCCAGTGCCGCCGCCGTGGTGCCTGCCATACCGCCAGCGCAGATCTTAAAGAACTGCCTTCTGCTGACCTGCATGGTTTGCTCCTTGTTTCGACATTGTCACTTCTCTTTCACATTTCTCTATCCGAAACGCTCAGGGAGTGGTTGTTATTTTTCTTTGCGGACGGGCCCGCAAAGGTTCAGAATTGGATAAATTTTCCTCCATCCGGGAGGAGTTGTAACAGAATACCATAATGTTGGTGTGTGTGTTCTTATATGGTTAAAAGAAAGTGAACAATATACTGTCTGAAGAAGTCCTAAATGTGACTGATTTCACAACCTCACGCCAGTTGACTCTCTGGAAACGCGAGGATTTGCAGCACCCCCAACGTGATGATGTTGCCGAGGAAGTGCCTGTGGCACTGGTGTATAACGGCATTTCGCATGTCGTTATGATGGCTTCTCCGAAAGATCTGACACATTTCGCAATGGGGTTTTCTCTGTCGGAAGGGATCATTGACAGCCCGCGTGAAATCTATGGCATGGACGTTGTGCCGTCCTGTAGCGGACTTGAAGTGCAGATTGAGCTTTCCAGTCGCCGCTTTATGGGGCTGAAAGAGCGTCGTCGCGCGTTGGCGGGCCGCACCGGCTGCGGTGTATGTGGCGTTGAACAGCTCAATGACATTGGTAAGCCAGTGCAGCCGCTACCGTTTAGCCAAACCTTCAATCTCGGTAATCTTGATCGCGCGTTAATCCATCTGAATGATTTTCAACCGACAGGTAAGCTGACCGGTTGTACCCATGCTGCTGCATGGGTAATGCCTTTTGGCGATCTGGCTGGCGGTCATGAGGATGTCGGGCGTCATGTCGCGCTGGATAAACTTTTAGGCCGCCGCGCCGTTGAAGGTGAGCACTGGCACCAGGGCGCGGCGCTGGTTTCCAGTCGCGCCAGCTATGAAATGGTACAGAAGTCGGCGATGTGCGGCGTGGAGATCCTGTTTGCCGTGTCTGCGGCTACTACGCTTGCCGTTGAAGTCGCTGAGCGCTGCAACCTGACGCTGGTGGGGTTCTGCAAGCCGGGCAGGGCGACGGTTTATACCCATCCGCAGCGGTTAATCGCGGAATAAAACATTACGTCCTAATAATAGTGTGGTAGTTACACACTATTATTTACAGACCCCACTCAGAGTCAAATACTGGATATTTGATTAATATATCCTTCAACCAGTGCCTCATCCGAATGACGGCATCCATAATAATCGATATTATCCAGCAGATGACTGACTTTCTGCGAGGGTTTACTGATTTTCACCAATAGCCATTCTATCCTGACTTTGTCAGGATCTTTGTCGTTGCAGGTGGGGCGTGGTGTCATATTGTGCGGAGAGACGGTTGTCTGAATGTTATTTCTGCGCGTTTATTATTTACTGAAAAATTTTATCTGGCCACTGTCCTCTTTGCAGGATAGCGGGTTAAGAATGTTATTTATATACCGAGTATATGTAAGAAAGGAAACATACTCACTCGATAGTAAGGAGTGAGTTGTACTCTTTTATTTTGCATATACACAAGATAAAGAACAAAATATTTTCATGAAGATATTATATTTTAGTGAGATTATTTTATATATTGTGTTTTTTATATAAAGTTTGACTTAAATCAAGAACTGGCAATGTTTGCCACTTCTCAAAAAAATGATTTTTGATTCAAATCAGCTTGTTACTTCAGTCTTGTCTCAGGTGTTAATATATAGTGGTTGTCGGTTTTGTAATTCACTATCAAAAGATAAATATGCAATATCCTTGCTGTGTCACTCCTCCAGATATGGCTTTAATTACACAACCTAATGTTCTTGCATTAAAGAAATATAAAAATACACTGCCTTTTTTATAAAAAAACAATATTATTTTTATTGCTGTTGAAATGTACTGTCACATTCAATTTCTAATCATAAAAAATAATGCTAATATGTATTTAAATGTATTATAACCTTGTAATTAAGAGAGCCCATTTTAATGAAAGGAATACAAATAACACCTATTGCTTTACTGGTGGTAAATACTATTAGTATGAGCTCTGCTTATGCAGATATACCGGTAACTTGTCATACTACAGGCACAAGTGAAAGTGATTTATTTTGTGGTAGTGTTAGCAATACTAACGGGGCAGTAAAAAGTCTGGCGATCGGAAACAATGCGTTTATTCCAAAAGCCATTATTCCTGGTAAAACGGGAATTGAACAGGCTATTGCTATAGGAAGCAATGTTCAGGCGATAGGAGATAACTCTCTGGTTATTGGTAATGACGCTATTACCGGAAAAACGGGTTCTGTTGCTATTGGAGGAGATGATGCGGCAGGGACATACCATGCAAATGGTAAGGGATATATATTGAGAGCCGCTGGTTCGAATAGTGCGGATAATAATCTCACAAATTTTAGAGCCAATGCCGCTATTGGCAATGGTGCTGTATCGTTGGGGGCTAACTCTCAGGCTCTGTCTGATGGTGCTGTTTCAATCGGCGCAGCGGCAACGGCAGGTGCAGGAACTCAAAACGGAACGACCTGGAATAGTACTTCTGGAAGACAATCAATTGCAGTTGGCGCAGAAAGTTCGGCGTTGCAGGATAATTCTATAGCATTAGGCTATCGTTCCGAGGCAACAGGTAATTCAAGTACAGCTATTGGTAATAATGCATTGGCAAAAAATAATAATGCATTGGCTATAGGACGGGCGGCATCAGCTACCGGGGAACAAAGTATAGCACTAGGTATGAACTCCGGTGCTGAAGGTTCTGATGCACTCGCTTTAGGAAATAGTGCTCATGCAGATGCGGCAGGAGCAATACTCATAGGCCGCGATGCAAAAAATACGAAAGACACGTTGTCGGCTGTTGGTCTGCCCGCAGATAACGGTATAAATGCCATAGGTATTGGTAGCGCTGTGAAGAGTGCGGCAAATGGAATCGCTATTGGTCGAGGGGCAGAGGCCAAAATCTCTGAGGCTACGACGATTGCTATCGGCAATGGCGCAGTTAGTGCAGGCGGTATCGCTATTGGACAGGGGGCTTCTGTTGTCAAGGGAAACAACCCTTCGGGAACAGCCAGTGCATCTGTTTCTGTTGGTCGTCAAACGGTGGTAGCTGACTATGGCGTGGCATTAGGATCCAGAGCTTCTGTTGGAATAACTCTTACTGGTGATGGCAACCCTGAAAGAGTAACCACTGGGGGGCTCTATGGTACAGCTGTCGGTATAAATAGCGGCGTTTATTCGAATTCGGCACTGGCTGTAGGACATAATGCGAAAGTGAGTGAAAATGCGAATGCAGCACTGGCTATAGGATATAATTCACTGTCTTCAGCACAAAATGCGATAGCCATCGGAAAAGGCGCCAAAGCCTCTGCTGATAATACAATTAGTATTGGTACAGGAAATATAGTAAGTGGTACTAATTCAGGTGCAATAGGAGATCCAAGTACCGTATCAGGTGTGAATTCTTACTCCATTGGGAATAATAATATTATATCTGCCAGTAATGCTTTTGTACTGGGTAACGCTGTTAATAATGCCGTAGATAATTCAGTCGTACTTGGTAATGACTCTACGGTTTCGGCTGCCATTGCAACGCCTGGCTATAGCGTTAATGGCGTGTCTCACAAATTTGCGGGCTCTTCGCCGATATCAACTGTGAGTATCGGAGATTCCGGAAAAGAGCGAACCTTGACGAATGTCGCTGCCGGTCGACTTTCTCCTGTCAGTACAGATGCTATTAATGGAAGTCAGTTGTTTGCGGTTACATCTGAAGTGGAAAAAGGCAATCTGTTTGCCGGTAATACCGGGACATTCAGCCGTCGTCTGGGTGAAACCACCACGATCCGCGGCGGTCTGGCCGAAGATGCGGCGGCGAGTAATAAAAATATCAGAACCGTGGCGAAAGACGGGCAGGTGGATATCCTGCTGGCAGATAACCTCAATGTTACGAGCGTGAAAACGGGGGACACACTGCTCAGTACTGATGGACTGCATATTACTGGCGGACCTTCCGTCACCACGGGTGGCATTAACGCGGGCAACAGGGTTATCAGTAACGTGGGCGATGCCGTGAACGACACGGACGCGGTAAACAAACGGCAACTGGATAATTTGTCCACCACCGTCAGCAGGGGCTGGAATATACAGGCCAATGGCGGGGATACCGAGACGGTTGCGCCCGGGGACACCGTGAACGTTGCACAGGGTGATAATATTGAGGTGACCCGTGCTGGTAAAACACTGAATATTGCCACATCCAGAAAGGTAAACTTTGATAATGTCGCGATCGGGACGATTACGCTTGATAAAGACTCGGGAAAAATCAGCGGCCTTGCAGATGGAGCACTGGCACCAGACAGCAGGGATGCGGTAACCGGCAGTCAGTTATTCTCGACCCATAAGAACGTCTCGACAAACAGCCAGAATATCGCCGCCAACAAAGCTCAAATAGACAGTGGGCTGAATTTTGCCGGCAATACCGGGACATTCAACCGTCATCTGGGTGAAACCACCACGATCCGCGGCGGCCTGGCCGAAGATGCGGCGGCGAGCAATAAAAATATCAGAACCGTGGCGAAAGATGGGCAGGTGGACATCCTGCTGGCAGATAACCTGAATGTTAGGAGCGTGAAAACGGGGGACACACTGCTCAGTACTGATGGACTGCATATTACCGGCGGACCTTCGGTCACCACGGGCGGTATTAACGCGGGCAACAGGGTTATCAGTAATGTGGGTGATGCTGTGAACGACACGGACGCGGTAAACAAACGGCAACTGGATAATTTGTCATCTATTGTTGGGCAGGGATTGACATTTGCAGCTAATGAAGGTGGTGATATCACGAGAAAACCAGGGGATACGCTGTCCTTTAAAGGTGAGGCCACAACAAAAGGTGATTACAGTGGTAAAAATATTAAAACTGTTACTGATATTTCTAGCGGAATAATATCGATTAAAATTGCTGAAAGCCCGGTGTTTGGAAGTGTGGTCGTTAACGACAGTAACAGCGGAAAAATTACAGGCGTCAGTAACGGCATAATTGCTGCAGAGAGCAGGGATGTTGTCAATGGAGGACAAATTCATCGTATTACAACCTCTATCGGTAATGTTATTGGAGGTAATGCTTATGTTGATCAAGGAGGAGCGCTGGTAGCCAGTAATATTGGTAACACAGGTAAAAACACAATTCACGATGCTATTGACTCTGTAAGAAGTACTGCTGAAACCGCCAGCGCAGGATGGAATTTATCCGTAAATGGACAGCAGTCAAGTGCAGTTAAACCCAAAGAGACAGTTGATCTCAATAATAATGATGGCAATATCCATCTTTCTAAAAAAGATAATCAGGTCACTTTTAATCTGTCTGACTCAGTGAAAGTAAAAGAAAGTATTGGTATTGTAAATGGACCTTCGCTGAATAAAACAGGTATAGACAGTGCAGGTATGAAAATCACAAATGTGGCTGATGGTGTAATAGCTGCAGGAAGTAAAGATGCAGTAAATGGCGGACAGATTCATGATTTTGTGAGTGGCGAAGTTACTAGGCCGATTACATTTGCAGCCGATAGTGGTACTCCTTACGATGCAAGGCTAGGCTCGACAGTAAATATCAAAGGTGATGATAAAAATATTCGCACGGTAGTGAATGGAAATTCTCTTAGTGTCAGTCTGAATGAGAGAATTAATGTTAAGTCTGTTACAGCAACAGAATCACTGTCTGTGGCAAGTGGCGCAAATGTCGATATGGGGGGAAATACCATTCATAATGTAGGTAATGCAACCCGTCCTGGAGATGCTGTTAATTATGGGCAATTCCAGCAGGCATTTAGTAGCCTGGGAAATCAGATTAATCGTGTTGAACGCAGAGCCAATGCAGGCGCAGCCGCTGCGATAGCGACTGCAGGTTTAACCCAGGCATATATTCCGGGCAAAAGCATGATGTCCATGAGTGGAGGGACATTTCAGGGAGAGAGCAGTCTGGCTATTGGCTTATCTACCATTTCAGATAATGGAAACTGGGTATTAAAAGGCTCATTTTCCTCAACGACAAGAAATCAGACCGGAGCATCCGTAGGTATAGGATTCCAGTTTTGATAATCAGGAGTCGGTATTTGTCGACTCCTTCTTAAGTTAAATATCTTGTTCGGATTGAGAAATAATGAAAATATATACTGGTAAATTATTGATATTGGCTGGAGTACTAACTCTGTTCGGTTGTCAACAAAATCCGAGTCACCCTGGAAAAGATGGCAGTATTAAAGAAATTATCTGGCCAGCGCCTGCAAGAGCAAAATTAGGTTCAGGGCAGGGTGTTTTCCCAACCCCAGAGAGTATAACTCTGCTTGATAAAGGAATGACGAAGGATCAGGTGTATTTACTATTAGGACGCCCTCATTTTGATGAAGGTCTTTTTTCTGTTCTGGAATGGGATTATCTTCTCCACTTCAGAACACCTGGTTATGGTCCTCACGGAGTTACAACATGCCAACTCAAAATTATTTATAACTCAGATAAGCAAGTGTCCGGTATATACTGGAGAAGCGTTGATTCTGAAAACATTATTTGTCCACCGATTTTACATGAAAAAGAAGAGACAAACAGATATACGCTTAATGCTGATATTCTTTTTAGGCTTAATGAGTATCAACTCAACATGTCAGATAAGAATTCACAAAATAATCTCGATAAAATAATTTCCTCTATTAGAGAAAGGGGTAAATATAGTAGTATCAGTGTCTATGGTTATGCAGACCGGCAAGGTACTCATCAACATAATATGAAACTTTCAGCTTTACGAGCAGAATATGTGAAAAAATACCTGGTATCTAAGGGTTTTCCTGAGGATAAAATATTTACGAAGGGTATGGGGGAGGCAGTACCGGAAACTAGTTGTCCTGGATTAATAAACGAAAAGTTGACTGAGTGTTTACATCCGGACAGGAAGGTTACTGTAATCGTTACACCTGTCATCAATAATAGAAAGTAATTTTAAGAAGGTAAAATATGAAAAAGTATCTATCCTTAGTGGGTCTTGGTATTATTTTACTTACATTGAATGCATGTCATCAGAAACCGGTAAAGAGTGTCGTAACTCCTATTCCTGCACCAGTACAACATCAACTCCCTTCACTTGAGTTATTAACACTAAGTGAGTCCGCCCATAATGGATGGTCGGAGGTTGAACTCATTGGAAGAAAATGGTACGTTGACTCTGACACAGCTTTGACACGTAGTGAACTTAACTCTTTGTCATTAGGACAGAATGACAAGAAAGAAATGTATTTGAATATTATTCCTAATCAGCAAGGGCAAAGAAAAATCAATGAAGCTTTGCGTAAGAAAGTTGATTATGTATTGTTGGTATTAAATGGGCAAGCGATCTCTCTTTCGAAGATTAACTCCTCTCAGAAACTGCCATTTTATGTCGGCGATGAAAATACGACAATAAAAGTGGCCGAAGAGATTACACAAAAGAAAATTACTCACCAGTAAGTCATATGGGCCTCAGTGGCCCATTTAAGATAAATCTAATTTTTATTAGCTAAAGATAGACTTATTGTTAGCGTATAATAATGTGTAGAGATATTCATGGAAAAAATACGCCAAGCTTTTTTGTCTTCAAATTCAAGTATTGATTTTATTGAATACTGCTCGTGCCCCTATATAATACTTCCATGTTCACAGGATACACAGACGTCAGATCTTGATTGTTATATCGATGTTTTTTATATAAAAAAAGGGGTGGCTGAATTAATGTTTAATGCACCTCCATCAATAAAATTGTCACCAGGAGAATTTATCTTCCTTAACAGAAAGTGCAGCGATTGTTTTTTTTTAACGGGAGGGCAGGATACAGAGATATTGCAAACAAGAGTGGTCCCCAGAGGGTTATATAAAGATTTAATCGTGTACTATGGATGTTATAATAGCTTATATGTGCTGGATTCTGGCCATATTGATGTCATACCTGTAGCCAGCGAAATGATCAGCTTGTTGCTAAAGCTTCAGAAAAGTAAGTCAGAGGCAATTCTTTCTCTGGAAGTGCCAATTTCACTTTTTTTTATACATATTTATCTTAATAAAGTTGCAAATTCTTCATTGCCTTTTAATAACACGGGACATCAGTTTTTTAAGCTGATCCTGGAAATGATAAAAAGTCCTGATTATCCATGGCGTGTAAAAGATATGGCAAAAGAATACAATATGAACCCTAATTCTTTTATTAGTGAGTTTAAGAAGATATCAGGATTTACACCATGTAATTTTTTGAAAAAAACAAGACTGAACAGAGGACGACAGTTACTGGAGAATACGGATATTCCCGTAGCAGTAATTGCCCGCCAGTGTGGCTATAATAGCCATGCCTCTTTTGCGTTTTATTTCAAAAAGGAATATGGTTTATCCCCTCTAAAGATGCGTAATAATGCACAGAGTAAATATATGCTCGAGATATCAGAAAGACTTAATCAATAGTAGCTCATAATATGAGATTGTAGTCAGTGATAGCTCCCCTAAAAGTTATCTTTATTCTACTTTTAGGGGGGCTGTAGGGCTCTCACTAACCAACATCTGTTGTAAAACTAAACCTGGAAAGTTCTACTTTAAATCGAATCGATGGCAGATGAATATTATATATTGTATTTATGTCTAATTAATTACCTTTATCAGTTCAGGCTCAAGTTAAACTAAATACTCGATCTACTGATTTTATTGTTGACTCTCTGTGCGCAATAATTATCCGGGTAATGTTCAGAGATTTTATCGCGCTATTAACATAGTTTTCACTTTTGCTATCCAGGGCACTTGTCGCCTCATCCATAAATAAAATACGCGGCTTACGATATAAAGCCCGTGCGATAAATAACCGCTGTTTTTGTCCTCCGGATAGACCCTCGCCCAATTCTCCCGTCAATGTGTCGTAACCCATCGGCATTGATATTATTGTGTCATGAATAAAACTAGCCTTCGCACATTCAACCATCCACTCATCATCAATATTTTCAGCAAATCCACAAATATTTTCGCGGATTGTCCCCGAGAAAAGTCGGTCATCCTGCATTACACAACCAGTAATTTTTCTGTAGTTATTAACCCCCATCTGTTGTATATCGTTTCCGTCAATAAGCACCTGTCCTGAGTCCGCCTTAAAAAGCCCGCATAATACTTTCATCAGTGTTGTCTTACCCGAGCCTGAAGGCCCTATTATAGCCACGCTCTCCCCTGGAGAGACAGTAAGATTCAACTCGCTGAAAACCGGCATTGACTGTTGATCGTAACGAAAAGTAAGTGATTTTACCTCCAGGGATACTGGCGTTATTTTCTCCGACACTGGAATATCAGGTTTTACTGACTCTTGCTCGTTTAGAGCAATATCCGAGATACGTTCATTATGTAAACTCATCATCCTGAGCTGTAGTAGGAATCCCACCAGAGTTGAGATCCTGTCTGAAAATTGCATCCGGTACGCACCAAAGGCTACGAACATGCCAATTGTCATTTCATTGTCCATAACCAGACTGATACCAAGCCAGAGAATTATAGTTTGCTCACAGGCACTGATAAATATATTGAGCCCGCCAAAAAAAAGATCCATTTTAGTAACGCGAATTCCAGTATTGATTGCGTCCGTTTGCAGATTAAACCAGTGAGTATGGCGACGATCTGTCATCCCCTGCATTTTGACAGCAGCAATTCCATACAGGGTTTCCATAAAATATGAAGATACTCGGGCCTCCATGATCAGTTGCTCTTCAGAAAACTGCCGATAATAGGTATAGGTAAAAAGACGAATAGCGATATATACCACGGTGAACCCAAGCACTACCCAGGTCAGGCTCTTACCATACAGCAACATCATGATTAGCAGTCCGCAAACCATGATTCCATCCATAATGGCCCCAACAATACTGGTGGTGAAAGTGGTACGTAATGTATTCAGGGAGCCAAATCTGGACTGTATGTCGCCAAGTTTTCTCCGCTCAAAATAAGAGAGAGGAAGGCGTAAAAGATGGGAAAAAAGCCCTGATTGCCACTGTATATTGACAAGCGTTCCCATAATTAATGAGATCCATGCACGTGATGTGCTTACTGTAGCCCTCAGTAAAATAAAAAACATAAGGCTAATACATATCATCGACAGTAGCCCACGATCTCCGGCTGGAAGTGCATGGTCCATAACCAGTTGGGTTCCTGCTGGTAAGATTAATCCAATAGCCTCTACTACTATTGAGAGAGCAAAAATTTTTAGCAGCGCACCTTTTATCCCATGAATGCTATTTATAAGCGTAACCAGATTCAGCCGCTTTTTAACTCGTTCTCTTCTGAATGTACTCCCTGGCCAGAGCTCCAGCGCAATGCCTGTGAAACATTTTGAGGCTTCGGCTTTACTGACAATAATTCTCCCCCGGGCGGGATCATGAAGAACAAAACCATTACGCTTTACACTCACCAGTACTACAAAGTGATTAAAGTTCCAGTGGAGAATACAGGGTCGTCGTAGCACATTAAGTTCATTCAGATCCAGTGATAATGCCCGCGCAGTCATACCCATCTGCACGGCTATTGTACGAATACTGTAAAGCGTTGCCCCGCGGGAAGATATATTGAATTGTTGGCGCAGGGAAAACAGATCGATACTCTTTCCATAGTGACCGAAAACCATTGCAAGACATGCAATCCCACATTCTGACGATTCTGTCTGATGGATAACAGGTACACGTCTGAACAAGCTGATTTCTAACCGGGAAATGTACTTTTTTAATATTTCGCTATTCATTAACTGGCCCTGTGGTACTGTTCTTCATGTCATAAAAGGGGGATAACATCCATTGCCAAATTTTTCGTTTTTCGAGAAATAACGTAACCTGCGCCTTCATTCCGTTTTCCAGTGGGCGCGATTTACCGCCATAAGTGATGCTTTGCCTGTCCAGTTGAGTGATGACTTTGTAATAGGGTACGGAGAGAGAAGATGTATTCTGGGGGGCGCCCTGGTATGTGCGCATTTCCTGTGGGGTTGCGGGTGCACGTGATATAGACTGAATAATTCCCGGAAACTGTCCGAATTTTTCTGCAGGGAATGCTTCATAACGAATATTAACCCTATCGCCAGTGGCTATATAAGGTACAGCAGTATTTGGCACCCAGAGCATCAGATAGTAGTGTCTGACGGTATCAGGTAAAATCTGAGCCAGACTGTCGCCAGCGCTGACCATCTGCCCTGTACTCACACTCAGTGAATCTATTTTTCCATCAGATAACGCACGAATAATGACAGCACTCTCAATATCTGTATTGATCAGCTCTTTCTGTAATTCATAACGCTGCAATATCATCTGATAAATCCGGTTATCGAATTCTGCAGCCTGAATTCGTATCTGACTTTCAAGGCTGGTTAACTGTAATGCATTCTGTTCATTCTGGCTATTCAGTCCCAGAAGGTTGCTCTGTTGCTGATAATAAATCGTTTCCTGATTCGTTAACTGATCTTTCGTAATCAAGCCTCGGGACTGGTACTGGCGATAATTATCCATGTTTTTCTTCATGATTCGGATACCTTCTTCGGCATGACGAATGATATCGGACGAACTTTGAAGCGCCTGGATATACTGTATTTTCTGTTTTTCCAGAGCATCCAGTGTGGCTTTTTTGCTGTCCTTTAGCCCTGAGATAATATTATCCACCTGACGGATCTGGTTCGTGATATCTGCATGATGTCTGCTGCTGACCACGCCATTTCGAGTACTTTTACTGACATCAATTTGATATAGTGGTGTATTCTTTTTTACGACCTGCCCTTCCGTAACAAAGCGGTCAATAACAAATCCCTGCACATCGGCATAGATATTGACGGGGCGCGGCCATGTCGTTACCTCTCCACTTACGGTAACACGACGCGTATAGTCCTTCGTAATAACAAAATATAAAAAGAAGGATAAAAAAAACAGACAAAAAAATATTACTATAATGGGAGGTATTCCCGGGAGTAGCAATGCCTTCCCATGCCATATCATTTTTCGGCCTTCCAGAGCTTCCTTACGGAACATAGTGTTATATGCCTTAGTCTTAATTTATCGTTAATAAGGCACCCTACTATAATATGGGGTGGATAACAGGAAAACGAACTGCGTAGTGCTTAACGAAATGGGTGAAATGAAATATATCTTCATTAGATAATGATTATCACTCTATGTCAACGAGAAAAATATATTAAGGCATATTCCAGAGACTACTGAGATAGCCAATAGCTGATGCCTGGTAACAATCTTACTGCCGCCTTACTGTGCTTCTGAGCCCATTGCTTAAACGCAGGAAGATCGCCAAAAAATCCGTCAAAATCCCAGTTACCAGCCACACATATTGAACCGTTTTGTGAAACGGCGATTATCAGGCCGGCATCGCGACCATCAACAAAAATGGCGTAGTTTGTGTCATAATCAATATCGAAATTTATCCAAGCGTCGGATAATATTTGCGGGCCATCCTCGCCACAGCAAATGTGTGCATGGCCAAAAATTCGGCTGTAGCCAGAAAGTCTGACAACACCTTCCAACACAGCATTATCAGTAACTACTGCACAATGCTCAATTAAACTAAAGCCAGAAACTCTGGCATTTCCACTTATTTCTGCGTAGTCTGAAATACGGCAATCGCCAGTAACCCGGGAATTTCCCAGGACGCGGGCATCATGATGAATCCAACATTCTCCTTCCTGAGAGAGATTATCGGTTGTTTGTATCCATCCACCAATGTCACCCCTTTTAAATCCGGATAATTCACTATCACGTAGTGCGCGAATGCGACGCAAGGCGACACCATTATAGTACTGAGTAATATTGGTTAGCTCGTATTTCATCGGTTCCATATTCGCTCTGAGAAAGATTAAAGAGAAGAGGTCATCTTCAATCTACCTGTAAGTAGAGTTGCAGTGCCGGTCGCTACCCGGTGAGTCACTGAATGATTAACAATGACCCGCATCACACATGATAAGCAGGTTAACCATTTATGCCCCAACGCTAGTGGGATTCACTACAACAATCCGAATAATACTTTTACAATATGAATGGGTATTTAGGATTTATCTGTTTAATAAACCGTGAAGTTAAAAACCACCATGCCATTCGGTCATAGGTTGGTTCCAGTAAGGCTTTGGTTTTAATGGTTCACTGATATTAGGCGCATGGGGGTCGAGTTTCCCTGGATTTTTACCATTATTATGTCCACATGCAGGGATCCCCAGAATTGAGTCTATGGCACATCCTGCTTTTGCTCCTAATTCACCACTGGTATAACCACCATAATCACCAAATCCAGCACCACAGATATTGTTGATTTCTTTTTCAGTCAATAAGTTCATCTTAACCTCTTTAATCCACTTTTTTTGTTTAAACCCAGCCTGATATTATCTTTTTTAAGAGGCATGGGAAGCATCAAGTCACAGAAAAAGACATCTGAAAGTAAAATTTTTTTTCAAGAGAAGTGTGTAATATTTTATATTTACCATTTAATATTTGATAATGCATTCAATGAAAAATATTTATATTGGAGTAAAAAACTATAAACGCATATTGTATCCTCTACTTACTGTATTCCCTTAATGCAAATATCATTTTCAATGAGTTACAATATGCAATGTTATTTTCACATGAGATAAGTGAATCGATACGTGTTTAACAGATGCCTTAGAGCCATTTAAGATGGCTAAAAGAGAGGTGCCCATGAGTAGTAAGTGTTATCCCGGCGAACTCAACATTGAAGCTGTCAAACAGGTTTTTAATCGTGGCCATTCTGTTTCCAGCGTTGCAACACATCTCGGTATCACCACCCAGTCTTTATGCCAGGATAAATGGCGGTCATGATTTCTGCCGATACATTTGATACCAAAATGATGATGAAAAAACGGGTATAGGGCTCTGTAACAGGCTGGATGGTTGCGGATTTTTATCCAGATGCGTTGAGAAGTTATAACGAGATGGTGGATGATTGTAATCGTCTGTGTTGCGTGACGGTACATTAACTACGCACAGACTGGCAGGCGTGCCAGTCTGATTTGTGTTTAATAAATTTGAATAAGATTAGCAAATCATTCCGCTTTTAGTTGTTCGAATATCGGACTACGATTCATTGCATCGAGGAGTTTCTCCTTAATCAAACAACTAAGCGAAAGGATTTATATCATGAAGATAATCAGAAGTTTTGTCGCAGTTGTCGCTTTTGCTACTTCTTTTGGTTCTTTCGCTGCGCAGTCAGTGACCGCAACGGATTCCACGCTGGAAAGTGCAGAAGCCAAAATCGCTGCGCAGGCTGAACAGGCTGGCGCAAGCGACTACAAAATTACTCAGGCTTACACGGGCAACCGCGTGCATATGACCGCTGAACTACTGAAATAACAGCCGCTATACCGTAGAAAGAGCGCCTTTGAGGCGCTTTTTGCTCTTACTGATTTAACAGCGAAATAAATGCTTCATAGCTATCTAACCTGCGAACCGTGTCGGCCGGATGGCGGTATATGACGCTAGCCAGATAACTGAAGATTTTCAGCTCGTGACGCGCAGCGGCGGCAGCGCAGGCGAGCAGCACATGGTCAACGGGCTCATTATTAACTTGTACAGAGTTCGCCAGGGTGATGAAAAATCCGCGGAAATGGAATTCCTGCTCGCTCCAGCAGTGGGGGATGGCGAGGTGATTGATAACCAAGTTCTCGCCTTCGCCTTCCCGGGCGCAAATTCGCCAGCAAGATAATGCGCTTTACTTCCGGTTCATCAATAAAATGGTCAGCCCCGGGACGGCTGGCCAGGCAAAATGCGCGCTCATAACGTAGCTTCAGACGCGACAGCCTTTCTGCCACCCAGGCTTCAGGCAGGTTAAGCGTACAGGCAAGCTGTGTCCGTGGCGTGAAGGCGTTCAGCAGCAAATACGCCAGCAACCGATCATCATTATCATGGCGTTGCAGGAGCTGGAAAAAGCTGCGCCTGTCGACGATTTCCAACTGATAACCTGCACTGCCGCCCGCCTGAATGTAGGCCTTACCGCTGAGGGTGAAGTTAAGATAATCAATATCGCGCAGAATAGTGCGGCTCGACACGCCAGTTTGTCGCGCCAGCTCGCCCAGCGAGCAGGGCTGCTGTTCGAGTATGTCCACGAGCTTTAACTGGCGTTCCGATAACATATACACTTCCTCCTTCAAGCTGCTTCTGCGTTGGCTGCGCATTACTCGGCCCGTCCTTGGGCCTCGCCCCTTCGGGGCCGCTGCGAGCAGCGTTCAAATCTGCTCCCGGCAGATTTGTCACCCTGGTCACGTACTGTTTGTACGCTCCCAGGGATGCATTTATTTGCCGCCTTGATGCAACTCGAATGAGTTTGTGTATCGTTCACCTGGCGAAAATCGGTGAAGGCTTTAACTTTCTCTGTCGTCAACGAGGTCAGCAGTTCGCGCACCAGCGTAAACAGCGCGTCATAATCCGCCCTTGAGATCATCCCGCTATTGGCGTGCAGATAGCGGGTCGGCAGGCACAGCGCCGCCACCGGACGACCGCCGCCCATCACGTTATAGCGCCCGCCGTCCGTCGCCCCGGTTTTCATGGTGCAGAACTGTAATGGCGCACCGCTGCTTTGCGCGCGCGCTTTCAATGCAGCGACCAGCTGCTGATTGGGGAAATAACGTTTATCAAACAGCATCAGGCCCGGCCCTTTACCCAGCTTCAGTGGATATTTAATGCCGTCGATGCCGGGTACGTCGCCCGCCACCGCCGTATCCAGCACCACAACCACGTCAGGCTTGATATGCTCCGCCGAGGTTTGCGCCCCGCGCAGGCCAACTTCTTCTTCCACGCTGCCGACGCCGTAGAGCGTGATGTCGGGGTTATCCACCGCCTGTAACAGTTCCGCCATCAGGGCGCAGCCGATGCGGTTATCCAGTGCTTTACCGACGATCTTATCTTCACCCCAACGGGCAAAGTTGGCCTCCGGGCTGATGAAGTCGCCAATCGCAATGCCGCGATTTTCCACTTCCTCACGGCTGCTCGCGCCAATATCAATAAACATTTCGTCAAATGATAGCGGCTGCTGTTTCTGCTTTTCCGTCAGGGCGTGCGGGGCGACGGAGCCGATAACGCCGGGGATCTTTACCCCCTCGCGAGTACGAATCGTGACCCGATGATTGAGCATCGACTGGTTCCACCAGCCGCCAATGGTGGTGAAGCGCAGAAAGCCGCCGCCGTCGATATGCGTGACCATAAAGCCGACTTCATCCATATGACCGACAATCGCCACCTTCGGTCCACGATTGCCTTTACGGGCAACAAAACTGCCGAGGCCGTCAAAGGTAATTTCATCCACGCAGGGTTCCAGCGTGTTGATGAGAATGGCGCGAACTTCCTGCTCATCGCCGCTGACTTCGCATAACTGCTGAAGTAACTCAATGTTCATGGGCAAGCTCCTGCTGCGCGGCTTTTGCTTTACGTTTCAGCCACAATCCTTTCAGGATGATAATTAATGAAATGTTTAGCGCCAGGCCGATCGCCAGCACCAGATAAAATGACCCCACCGGCGACATCAGGCCGATCAGCGGGTCAAAGATACCTAAACCCGGCGCGAGACGTTTGATTCCGAAGGCGATAACCAGCATACCGGTAATGCCGCCGGAGAGCGTATTGGCGGTAATCATCGGCAGCGGGGCGGCCAGCGCGTAAGGGATCGCCGGTTCGGTGGCGACGGTTGCGCCGACCACAATCGCGCTGCTGGCGGCAGCCTTCTCCTGCTGGGTAAACAGTTTTGGCGCCAGATAGGTGGCGATACCTGCGGCGACGGGCGGCATCAGCGCCACCACGCCGACGATGGCGTACCAGTCATAGATATGTTTTTCCAGCAGCGAGAAGCAGAAAAACCACGCGGTTTTGTTGATCGGCCCGCCCATATCAAACGCCAGCATCGCGCTGACAAGGAACGCCGCGCCCAGCTTCATTGACGGCGGAATGGTATTCAGGAAGTGCAACAGGCCGCCCATAATATCGGACATCACCGGGCCGATGACGTAATACGTCAGCACGCCGAACACCAGCAGGGTGACAAACGGGATCAGCATTGAGCCGAGCAGCGGCTGAAGCGCCTTGCCGAGTTTCACTTTCCGGAACCACAGCACGAAGTAACCGATCGCCAGCCCCAGCACCACCGCGCCGAGAAATCCCGCGCCGGATTGGGTGCCGAGCAGACCTTTATTGTTCGCCAGATAACAAACCAGAAACGCCGGAGCGAAGGCTGGCTTATCGGCAATCGACCACGCGATATACGCGCCCATAATCGGGATCATAAAGGTGAAGCCGAGATAGCCGATCGATTCGACGACCCAGGTAAACGACGGCGCGCCTTTCGACATGTCGGTATAGGGCAAACCAAACTGCACCAGCATATTGGCGATGGCGACCAGAATACCGCCGCCGATAACAAACGGCAGCGCGGCCGAGACGCCCGCCATCAGGTGGCTCATCACGCTGCCCTGCTGGACATCCTGTTTACCCAGCTTCACGCCGCTATCGGCGGCGAATAGCTGCGAATGTGAAGGTAATTCAACGAAAATCTGATCGATATTTTTCAGCGCTTGGGAGATCGCGATTTCATAGACCTTCTTCCCGGCGAAGCGCGCCCGGTCTTCACCGCTTAAACCGCGTCCGGTTGCCAGAATCACGTAATCAGCGGCGGCGATTTCTTCGCGGGTCAGGCGGTTTTCAACGCCGCTCGACCCCTGGGTTTCGACTTTAATCGTATGGCCGAGAGACCGCGCTTTTTGCTCCAGCGCTTCCGCCACCATGTAGGTGTGAGCGATACCCGCAGGACAGTTGGTGATCGCCACTAAACGTAAGGATGACGCCATAGCCGCTTCCTTATGAGGTTAAGGTCTGATTTAACAGGGCAAGCACCTGATTAGCGTCGCCCTGTTTCAGTTGGTTGATAAAGTCCTGATGGATAATTTTGCGGCACAGGGTGCCGATGATCTTGACCTGGTCGTCTTCGCCGGTTTGCGGCCTATGAGGTGATCTGGTCGGTTGTCGGACACTCGCCAGCAGGCGTGGCCTGGTTGATTGATGCCGGGTTTGGCTTTCAACCGCGTGAAACAAAAATGCGGTATTTATCACATTTTTATCTTTTCATAAAAACTGAATATTGCGATAAAACGCCACAATGATGAAGATTTTTTCTTCGTATATCAACTCAATGATAATTAACGGAATAAAAAAATAACTGTTAAACAGGTCTCAATTTATAAATGTGATTAACCTCACAAAAATACTTCAATAATGAGTCTGTCAATATTATGCGACAGCAAATTTATCGACATTTTGTGATCTCTATTGCAAATAATAGGCTTGAAGTCAGGGAAAAATGTTTCCACGGAAGCTTCGGGGGAAACGTAATGAAAATCGGTATTGTCGTTAGCGGCGGGGATGTCTCCGGCATGAATAATTTTATATTTCAGATTGCCAGATTTACCAATGCAGAAATCACGTTGTTTAATGGTGGTATTACCGGTTTGCTGGAGAAAGATCACCATGATGTCGCCTGGCGCGATTTGGTTGATTTCTCTATTGCCGCTATTCCGATTATTACATCAGGGCGTACCAGTCGAAAACTACAGCGCAGTGAATATGAAATTATTGCCAAAAAAATTAAATCACTGCGTATCGATGTGCTGATTATGGCAGGCGGTGATGGCAGCCTGCAGTTTCTCAATACGCTGAGCGAGTTTGATATTAATTGTTTTGGCGTCGGGATGACTATCGATAATGATGTTTACGGCAGTGATTATACGATTGGTTTCTCTACCGCCTGCGAGCAAATTATTAAAGAAGTTTCCCGTTTAAGAAATACAGGAAGAGCATTACCGGGCCGTGTATTTATGGTCGAAATACTAGGAGGTTATTGTGGAGAATTAACGTTGCAATCTGCTATCAAATGTAATGCCGATATTGCCCTGATCCCGGAATCGCAGATGCCGTTAGAAATGCTGGCCGAGCGCGTGAAGCAGAAGCTGGCAAAGCAGAATAGCGTCGTGATTCTTTGTTCCGAAGGCTATACCAGGGAGTATTCCCCCGGCTTTCAGGGGGCAATCGATACCATGATTAAACAGCTCGAACCGCGCATTGGCGTGCGCATTCGTAAGACGATAATGGGCTACGGTTTACGCAGCGGCGACCCGACCTGCGAGGAGATTTATCAGGGCACCATTATGGCCAGCGAAGTGGTTCGTTGCATTCAGTCAGGGATGAAAAATAAAGCCATTATAATTAATTCAAGTAATAAACCTATTCCGATTGATCTCGTCAGTATGAAAAAACGTCTGGTAGATATCGAAGGACACCATTACAAACTTGCCAAACAACTCAATATTATTTGAGGAGACCTTGCATGCTGAAAATTCTTTGCGTATGTGGCTGCGGCCTCGGTTCAAGCTTTGCCATTGAAATGACGGCGAAAGCGGTTTTAAAGAAACTGGAAATCCCGGCACATATTGAACATACCACCGTTTCCGAAGCCGGGGCGTTTAAATCCGACATGATTCTGACGCAAAAAACCTTTGCCGATATATTAACGGCAGATGCCAGCGAAGAGGAAATTAAGCGCGTCGTAGTGCTAAATAAACTCACAGATAAAGATGAGATTGAAACTAAGATCGTCGCATTCTTAAAAGAGCGTAATCTGAAGGTAGCAGACTATGAATAGCTTTGTAGAGTTTATCGTCAAAGATTTGCTCGGTCAGGCTTCGATATTAATTGCATTTATTGCGATGCTGGGCCTGATTCTGCAAAAGAAATCGCCGGGCAAAACGGCAGAAGGAACGTTTAAAACGCTGCTCGGCTTTTTAATTATGATGGCCGGAATCAACATTATTGTCGCCACGCTGACGTTCCTCAACGATATCTTCACCCAGGGATTTGGCATGAAAGGCTACATTACCGATGTTGCCGCCATTGCCGGATTAGCCAACCGTGAACTGGGTTCCGAAGTGGCGTTGACCTTAATGGTGATTTTTGCCGTCAACATTATTATCGCCCGCCTGACGCCGCTGAAATATATCTTCCTGACCGGCCAGGCGCTGCTGTGGATGGCGACCATTGGCGCGGTGATTGGCTATAAAGCCGGGCTGACGGGACTACCGTTGATTTTGACTGGCGGGATTTTCGGCGGCGTGATGGCGGTATTGATGCCCGCGCTGGCGCAGCCGATCGTTAGGCGCATTACTGATTCTGATGACGTGGCGCTGGGGCACTTCTGTACCATTGGTTATCTGGTACAGGCGGCGGTGGCTAAAGTGGTGGGTAAAGGCTCCCGTTCAACGGAAGACCTTGAATTACCGGATAACTTTAAGTTTCTCCAGGATACCTATCTCGCGATGGCGGTGGTGATGGTGCCGATGTACCTGATTCCTGCGATTGCGGCGGGCCCGGAATATATCGCTCAGTTCTCCAACGGTATTAACTACCTGATGTACGCCTTTATGCAGTCTATTCAGTTCGTGGCGGGCGTATTTGTTCTCTACAGCGGTGTGCGTTTATTGCTTAATGAGCTGGTTCCGGCATTTCGCGGTATTGCGATGCGCATTGTCCCGGACGCCAAGCCCGCGCTGGATTGTCCGGTTCTGTTCCCCTATGCGCCCAATGCGGTGATTGTCGGGTTCCTGGCGACCACCGTCGGTTCCATCATCGGCATGCTGGTCTTTCCGATGTTCGGTCTGGCGATGATTCTGCCGGGTCTGCTCACCAACTTCTTTGCTGGCGGTACGGCAGGCGTATTTGGCAATGCGCTGGGAGGTCGGCGCGGGGCGATGATCGGCGGTGTGGTTCATGGCCTGTTCATCACCTTCCTGCCTGCGATTTTAGTGCCGATGCTGGAAAGCTACGGCTTTACCGGCGTCACCTTCAGTGATTCGGATGTCATTAGTTCCGGCCTGGTATTAGGTCACGCCTTCCAGAATAACGGGTTATTTGTCGCCTTATTCATTGTTTTTGTTGCCGCACTGGCATGGTTCGTAAACGGTAAATCAGCTAAGCCAAAAGGGGAAAATATTCATGAGTCTGTATAACTTCAACGATATTCTGAAAATTGCGCAGGAAAGAAAATTTAAAGCTATTGGTTCATTTAATTTGCACTGCATTGAAATGCTACCGGCATTTTTTAAAGCGGCGCAAAAAAGCAATAGCCCATTAATGATTCAAATCTCCACCGGGACGGCGGAATATCTTGGTTATCGTTTACTGGTGGATGCCGTTTGTTCATTAGCGGAAAGTGAAAATGTGCCGACCTGCTTGCATCTGGATCACTGCTCCGATATCAGCGCTATTGAAACGGCCATGGACGCCGGGTTTTCTTCCGTAATGTACGACGGTTCCCATTTGGGGCTGGAGGAAAATATAGGCAATACGCGGATAGTGGTAGAGATGGCGCGCCCACGGAATATCACGGTAGAAGGCGAATTGGGGGCGATCGGTGGATCGGAAGATGGCAAAGCCGTGGCTGCGGAAGATATCTGCTTCACGACAGTGGAAGATGCCAAACGCTTTGTCGATGAGACGCAGGTTGACATGCTGGCGGTTTCCGTGGGGACGGTGCACGGCCTGTATACCGGCAAGGCGCAGATCCAGCACCAGCGGCTGAAAGAGATCAGTGTCGCTACCGGCGTGCCTTTAGTGCTTCATGGCGGTACTGGCGTCAGTAATGATGACATGCGCTTGGCCGTCACTGAGGGCATCAATAAAGTAAACGTCGGCACCGAAATGAACGTCCAGTGGGTCGACCAATGTAAAACGACCTTTGAAAAAGGCAAAGTGAATGACAGCGTACGCAAGTTTTTAATTCCGGCGAATAACGCGGTCACTCATGTATTAATGGAAAAAATCGCCCTGTTTAAATAAAACCTTCGTTATTTAATGGTATTCCGTTGCCCTGTAGTCCGTCAGGGAGGAGCTCGCTATGTTTGAATCTTTGAAAAGGCTGTGGAAAAAAGAAAATAACCCACTGCAGAATTATGACCAACAGTCCCGCCAGTTGGCGGAGGAAATAACCAGGCTGGAAGGTGAATTACAGGGCAACCCTGGTAATGGCGACGTGCAGAAAGCGTTAATGCTGATTTATAACCGGGCGCTGTCGGTGTATGCCAAAAGTAAAACTCACCGCCAGGAAATAGATGCGCTTTTTGTTCGCATTGATGAGTTACGTAATGTTATTCGCCGTAATATTTAGAACCTGTTCATTAGGCTATCTTGTTTGCCAGTTTGAACCAGGGCAGTGCTCACAAAGATTTTTCTTTGAACGCCCTTCAGGGCGGCCCGAAGGGTGAGCGAAGCGAAGCGAAGCGAAGCGAATCCTCACGTACTACGTGTACGCTCCGGTTTTTCCGCGCTGTCCGTGTCCAAACCGCCTGCACCGATAACGCCTACTGATATAGGCTCTTAAGGAGTCATCATGACGATAAAAGAATTACTTATTGAGGCCGATGCGATTCAGGTCGGCGTCACGGAGTCAGACTGGCAGAAAGTGATTCACCTGGCGGCCAGTCCGCTGGTGGCAAAAGGGTATATCTCGGCAGAATACGGCCAGGCGGTGATTGATAATACTCTGCACCATGGTGCGTATTACGTTTTTGATGAAGGCGTAGCGATCCCTCATGCCAGACCTGAATGCGGCGTAAAGCGTAACTGTTTTAGCCTGGTGGTGCTGAACAAACCGATTCAGTTTGCCGATAGCGAGAAGGCGGATATTGTCATTATGTTCGGCGCGCAGGACAGCAATGCCCATATTGAGGAGGGGATCCGCGCGATTATCGCATTACTCGATAATAACGAAACGATGACTAAGCTGCGGGCCGCCAGCAGCCGGGAGGAGGTCGTCGCGCTGTTATGAACAGATATCTCACACCAGGCTGTAAAACGGTGATTTTAATTAACGGCATTCCTGCATCGGGTAAAAGCACCGTCACCCGGCAGCTATCGACAACATTTAATCTGCCGCTGCTCACCATCGACGGTATTAAGGAGCCATTTATGGCGCGCTTTACTGACATTGATCGTCCTTTCAACCGGCAGTTGGGCTGCGCCGCCTATGAGGTCATATGGTCGATTGTTGGCCAGTC
The DNA here is from genome assembly GCA_900478215.1 of Salmonella enterica subsp. houtenae serovar Houten. Classification (NCBI taxonomy): domain Bacteria; kingdom Pseudomonadati; phylum Pseudomonadota; class Gammaproteobacteria; order Enterobacterales; family Enterobacteriaceae; genus Salmonella; species Salmonella enterica. Next base: position 4,404,520 of record LS483478.1, on the reverse strand, counting down.
GTCGGCAGGCTGTGTCTGGTTAATTGACGCCTGGTTTGGTTTTCAGCCGCGCGAAATGTTGCAGCAGTTGCTGCAACAAGCGGGAGTGGAAAAGGTCCTTGAAGTCTGGAATCAGATCTCGCCGGAGCTGGCGGTATCGCGCTACGCCAGTCGGTTGCAGGACCGTAAACCGGGGCATCCGGGCGAAGAGTATCTCCCGGAGCTGGCCCAGTTGGCGCAACGGGCGCAACCAATGCGCCTGGGGCCGGTGTTTACGGTAGATCAACAGCAGCAGCCGCTGGATATTGCATCCGTTATCCGTTGGATCGAAGCGCAAATACAGTAATACGTTAAGTTAAGATGTATAATTTGTTGATATATCTGGTTTTATAAGCCGGGTAAGGCGTTAGCCGCCACCCGGCAGAAATATATGCACAGCGTCTAAATGCAAAAGCGCTTTTTAATGTATACCCGCCAGCCGCAGCAGCGCCGTCACTACCGCGGCGGCGATAATCACCACAATAAGCGGCATTTTACGCCAGGCTAAAAATACGGCGAAGGCGACGCCCAATACGCGCGACATGCCGGCAAAATGTTCGCCTTCGTAAAAGGTGGTCGCCAGCGCGACGGAGAATAGTAGCACCGTTGCCGCATCCGACAGCAGCGCCTGTGAACGCTCAGACAGCGCCAGACGGCTGCCAAGTTTCGCGCCGCCGAGGCGCATCAAATAGGTTCCTGCGGATAAAAGAGCAATACCGATAATAAATAGCGTCATATTGCCCATTATTTTTTCCTCGCCAGTAGGCCAAGCAGCGAAAGCAACACCGGCAATCCGGCAGCCACAAAGGGAACAGCGGCAAGCGACAGCGCGGCGCCGCTGCAACCCCGAATCAATGTGGTGCGGTTTTTAAACGCCGGGATCACCAGCGCCAGTAAGATTGCCGGGAATACGGCATCCAGACCAATGGTCTCCGGCGCGGGCAGCAATTTGCCGACCAGCGTGCCGAGTAGTGTCCCTGTCGGCCATAAAATAGCGACGCCTGACCCGCATAGCCAGTAAGCCGCTTTACGCTGTTCCGGCGTTTTTTGCGACAGGCCGAACACCACGCTCTCATCATTCATGATATGGCAGCCGAAAAAGCTGGCGGCGCGGGTGCCGACCAAATCGCGCACCGTTACGCCAAACGGCACGTGGCGCGCATTCACCAGCAGTCCCGCCGCCGCCGCCGCTAACGGATTGCCGCCGCTGGCGACAATGCCGATAAACATAAACTCGGACGCGCCCGCCAGCACAAAAATAGAGAGTACAAATGGCACCCACATCGGGAAACCGTAGGCCATCGCCAGCGAGCCATAGGACATGCCGACGACGCCCACGGCCAGGCACACTAAAAATATCGCTTTTATCGTGTCTCCCTTGAGACAGGAAAAATAGTGTTTCATCTTCTTTAGTCATATCGAACGAATTTTCATTATAATGAACGGAACAGATTTGCTTTACAAGACGAACGTTTCGTTCGTTATAGTGAACGTTGGATGCTTTATGACACAACCTATTAGCGTTATTGCCAGAAGCCTGGTACGCGAACGCCAGCGAACCGGACTATCGCTGGCGGAGATTGCGCGGCGCGCAGGCATCGCTAAATCTACGCTTTCACAACTGGAAGCGGGGAATGGCAACCCCAGCCTGGAGACACTATGGTCGCTGTGTGTCGCGCTCGACATTCCCTTTGCCAGGCTGCTGGAGCCGCAGGTACAAAAAACGCAGGTGATTCGCCGCGGGGAAGGCACCAAAGTGGTGGCGGAGCAGGCGCATTATCAGGCGATATTACTGGCGGCGTGCCCGCCCGGCGCGCGGCGTGATATCTATCTGCTGTTGACGCAGCCGGGGGCCGACCGGATCTCTCACCCGCATCCGCCGGGGTCGGTGGAACATATTATTGTTACCCAGGGAAAGGCCCTCGTCGGTTTAACCGACGCGCCGGAAGAGCTGGCGGAAGGGGATTACATTTGTTATCCCGGCGACCAGGCGCATATCTTTAAAGCGCTGGAACCGGATACTCAGGCTATTCTGGTGGCGGAACAGAATTGAGAATGGTAGGCCCGGTCAGCGTCAGCGCCGCCGGGCAAAGGTTTATGCCAGATAGAACACCTCTTTTAGCTCGGCGCTGACCGGGCTATTATCCGGATTCGCGGGCATCACATCACGCATATGCCGCCACCAGCGTTGGCAAACGTCGGTACTGGCGACGGCGTTCCAGCGCGCTTCGGATTCAATCTCAACGGTAGCGAAAAGAAGATTTCGTTGCGCATCAAGATAAATCGCGTAGTGATGCGCGCCGTGAGATTTTAATACTGCCTCCAGCTCCGGCCAGATTGGGTTATGACGACACTGATACTCCTCGTGCGCGTCGGCATTTACCTGCATCACAAAGGCTTTGCGGATCATAACGCCTCCAGGTACAGTTCACGCACATCGTCGCGGCTGGCGGCGCGCGGGTTACACGGCGCGCACGGGTCGGCGAGGGCTTTATCCAGCCAGCCTTCGATATCTTCTTTTGTGACGCCCAGCTTGCTGAAACCTTCTGGAATGCCGACGCGTTTGCTCAGCGTGCGGATAGCGTTAATCGCTTCCTGACTTGCGGCTTCGTCAGACATACCACGTGTATCCACGCCCATCGCCTGTGCGATGCGGGCAAAACGCGCGACGGCGTTCGGACGGTTAAAGTTCTCGACAATTGGCAGCAGGATAGCGTTGCAGACGCCGTGCGGCAGGTTGTGAGTTGCGCCCGGCTGGTGCGCCAGAGCGTGAACCAGGCCCAGGCCGGCGCTGTTGAACGCCATTCCCGCCAGATACTGGCCAAATGCCATCTGCTCGCGCGCGTTGAGATCATGACCGTCATCAACCGCTTTCGGCAGCCACAGGTTAATCAGGCGAATCGCTTCTAACGCGTTAGCGTCGGTGAGCGGATGCGCGCCGACAGACACGTAGGCTTCAACCGCGTGGGTGAGGGCGTCCATCCCGGTCGCGGCGGTCACCGAAGCGGGGATCGCCAGCATGACGCTGGCGTCGTCCACCGCGATATCCGGGATGATGTTTGGATCGATAATGACTTCTTTTACCTGACGCCCGGAATCAATAATTACCGCATTGCTGGTCATTTCCGCCGCCGTGCCTGCCGTAGTGTTAATCGCAACCAGCGGCACACCGGTGTTTTTCACTTTGCCGGCGCCGGAGTAGGCGGTGGAAGGGCCTGGATTGGCGGTGAGGATTTTCACTGCCTTCGCGGTGTCGATCGGGCTGCCGCCGCCGAAGGCGATGATGTAATCACAGGCTTCCGCCTGGTACGCCGCATAGCCTTTTTGTACCAGGGCTTCGGTGGGGTTCGGAAATACTTTATCAAACAAATGATAAGGCATGTTATGCGCGTCCAGAGCGCTGAACAGATTGTCTAACAGGCCGAGTTTGACCAGTTGACCGTCGGTGACGATCAGCGCCTTGCCCCATTGTTTATTCGCCACAAGGTTTACCATATCGGCGATCGCGCCAGCGCCGTGCAGGCTGATTTTTGGCAGTGCTAACATAAAGCTCATCGGTATTCTCCTTACAATGCCAGTGCGCTTGCTAACGGGGTTACGCCAAAGCGTTTACCCAGTGCGATCAACTCTTCACGCGTGATGGTCTGCTTCATACCGCCCATCGAATAGATTTTGACTAACACTTCAGCCGATTTTTCTGCGGTATCTATTAAACCGAAGGTTTCATCCAGCGTAGGTCCGCTTCCAAACACGCCATGGAACGGCCACAGTACCAGCGAATGTTGCTGCATTTCTTGCGCGGTGGCCTGGCCGATTTCATCGGTGCCTGGCACCAACCACGGCAGAATGCCGACGCCGTCCGGGAATACCACCAGGCATTCGGTGCTGCCTTCCCACAGTTTGCGGGTGATCAACGCAGTGTTGTTTTCCAGGACGTAGGTTAGGGCAATCAGGTTGGTGGCGTGGCAGTGCATGATCACGCGGTCTTTGCCGTGGGTGGCTTTGATGCGTTCGCAGTGGGAAAGAAAATGCGCCGGGAGTTCGGAGGTGGGTACGGCGTCGTGGGTTAAGCCCCACAGAATGTGGTAGCCTGCGCCGTCGCTATCGATTTTGACCACGCCTAAATTGGCTGCCGGATCGAGCTGAACGTTGCGAAAAAATTTGCCGGAGCCGGTAACGACAAACGGTGTATTCGCCAGCAGCGGCATTGGTTGACTTAGCGCGATATAGCGTGGTTTTTCGTGGAAATTAGCTGCAAATGGCGCGATATCGGCTTCATCCAGACGTAGCGTCAGGTTACCGCCATTACGTTCGTCCCACCCTTTCAGCCATGCATCAGACGTGGCTTTAATCATGCCCTGGACAAACCAGGAATCGGTAATATTTTGCATGTTCGTGTTCCTGTTGATTATCCGAAATCTCTCGGATGTCATGTAGGTCGGATAAGTCGCGCCTACAATTTGTGATGTTTAGCGACGTTTACTCAGAATGTCTTTCTCATACGCCCGCACGCTTTCCAGCCACTGGCTGCCAGCCGGCGTGCCGTGACGCTGGCAATACATTTCCCAGACGGCCTGCCACGGCAGGGATTTTTGTTCTTCCAGCAGCGCCAGACGTGCGGTGTAGTCACCGCTGGCTTCAAGCTGGCGCAGTTGTTCTGTCGGCTCCAGCAAGGCGCGCAACAGCGCTTTTTTCATGTTGCGCGTGCCGATCACCCACGCGGCGATACGGTTGATAGAGGCGTCGAAGAAATCCAGACCGATATGCACGCGGTCGAACAGGTTATGACGGACGATCTCGCTGGCAATTGCCTGGGTTTCATCATCCAGCAGCAGCACGTGGTCGCTATCCCAGCGCACCGGACGGCTGACGTGCAGCAGCAGGCGCGGCACATACAGTATGGCGGCGGAGATTTTGTCGGAAATCACTTCAGTGGGGTGGAAGTGACCCGCATCCAGACACAGCGCGGTCTGACGGCTGGTGGCATAGCCCATGTAGAACTCATTGGAGCCGACGGTGTAGCTTTCTGCGCCGATGCCAAATAATTTGCTTTCTACTGCGTCGATGTGGTGCGCCGGGTCGAATTTCTCGCTAATAACTTCATCCAGCGCGTCCAGCAGGCGCTGACGCGGGGCTAAACGGTCAACGGTAATGTCTTTCATGCCGTCCGGGATCCAGATGTTCATCACCGATGGCGTGCCGAGCTGCTCGCCGAAATATGCCGAAACGCGGCGGCTGGCTTTGCAGTGATCGATCCAGAACTGGCGGATGTTGCTATCAGCGTGCGCCAGCGTGAAACCGTCGGCGCTCAGCGGGTGAGAAAAGCAGGACGGGTTAAAGTCCAGGCCGAGCTTGTTGGCCTTCGCCCACGCGACCCAGTTTTTAAAATGCTCGGGTTTGATCCGATCGCGGGCAACCGGCGTATCCGACTCAAGGTAAATGGCGTGCAGGTTCAGCCGTTTTGGTCCTGGAATCAGACTCAATGCCTGTTCCAGATCGGCGCGCAGTTCGGTAGCGTTACGCGCTTTGCCCGGATAGTTGCCGGTCGCCTGAATTCCGCCCGTCAGCGAACCTTCCGGATTTTCGAATCCGGCAACGTCGTCGCCTTGCCAGCAGTGCATGGAGACCGGCAGGCGATCGAGCTGGCGCAATGCCTCCTCGACAGCAATACCTACTGCGGCAAAACGTTGTTTTGCCAGTTCCCAGGCTTGTTCCAGTTGAGTGGTCATGCGCAAAGCTCCTTGGTCTGTCGTGTTGGTTGAAACTGCGCAACGTGGCGGGCAATTTCACTATCAGGATTAGGGATATACGTTGTCAGGTCGTAGTTAGCGCTGACGACCCGACGGAAGTCATCAACGTTGTTTAATTCATCGAGGGCCATAAGCTGGACGCCAATATTGCCGAGGGTAGAAGCTTCAACCGGCCCGGCCATCACGCGAATACCACACGCATCGGCGCACAACTGGTTGAGTCGCGCATTCTGGCATCCGCCGCCGACAATATGCAGTTGGGTAAATGCTTCGCCGCGCAGATTTGCCAATTCGTGCAGGATATCGGCATACAGCAGCGCCAGACTGTCGAAAATGCAGCGCGCCAGTTCGGCATCGCTGACGGGAACGGGCTGGTCGGTTTCGCGACAGGCGGCCTGGATTTCGGCACTCATATCTGCGGGGTTGATAAAGCGATCGTCATTCGGGTTAATCAGGAAACGGCAGGCTGGCAGCGCTTCTGTTTGGGTGATAAGCGCAGGCAGATCGGTAATGCGCCGTTCTTTCAGCACACGCTGGAGCAGCCATAAACCCATAATGTTTTTCAGTACCCGATAACGCCCTTCAGCGCCGCCTTCATTGGTAATATTGGCGGCCAGCGCATCATCGGTAGTGTAAGGCATTTTGCTTTCAAAACCCATCAACGACCAGGTGCCTGAAGACAGGTAAGCGCTATGTTTATTTGCCAGCGGAGAGGCAATAACGGCGCTGGCGGTATCGTGGCTGGCGACGGCTACCACCGGAATACGGTCGCCCTGCGGGCAAATCCAGTCGCCGATAACATTACCAGGGTGCGAGGGGCGACCGAACCAGCTTTTTTTCGCGCCGCTCCACGCCAGCAGGGTATCGTCCCAGTCATCGGTATTGATATTGACCAACTGGGTGGTCGTGGCGTTGGTGTATTCCCAGTTCATTTCACCGGTCAGGCGGTAGCTGAAATAATCGGGCATCAGCAGAGCATGAGCGACCTGCGCCGTTAACTCCGGCTGTTGCTTCGTCAGCGCGCGTAGCTGATAGAGGGTGTTAAACGGCAGAAACTGAATCCCGCTGCGGCGATAGATTTCGCTTTTGCCGATCTGGACCAGCGCTTGCGGCATGATGCCCGTAGTACGGCTATCGCGATAAGAAACAGGCAGGCCGACACGCTGGCCCAGTTCATCAAGCAGGACATAATCGACGCCCCAGGTGTCGATGCCGATGCTGTCGATAAGAATGCCTTCATCGCAGACTTTCTTCAGACCAAGACGGATATCCTTTTCCAGACTGTCGATGTCCCAGGTGTCAAACCCGTCTGTTTTTTGTAGGCAGTTCACAAAACGGTGGATTTCACGTAGCGTCAGGGTACGGTGCTTGCTGTCGTAACGCGCCAGCATCACGCGCCCGCTGGATGCGCCGAGATCCACCGCGACACAATGGCGAAAAGTCATAATGAGGTCCTTCTTAGAGTCATTGCGCACAGTCTAAAAAAGCCCTCAAAGGCCTACCTTCTCGTTACTGACAGGAAAATGAGCTGCTGGCAACAAGGCAAAGATGAACGTGATAGCGTTCACAGTTTCTACTAATAGGCCGGTGTGATGTCGTCCGCATTTCCCGCTTTTTCCCGCCTTTTCTTGAAAAAAAGACCATGTTTGCGCGCTTTAGCGTTAAAAATTTAAGGTGAGACCGATAACCCTTAATTACTATCACCAGGCCGGCGCGCCTTTTGGACTAACGGCTTCAGTCAGTTTCATTCATCAGGAAGGGATACATCATGACGGTACTGCATAGCGTGGATTTTTTTCCATCAGGTAAAGCACCCGTGGCGATTGAACCTCGTCTGCCGCAAGCCGCTTTCCCTGAACATCATCATGATTTCCACGAAATCGTGATAGTGGAACACGGTACGGGCATTCATGTGTTCAACGGGCAGCCGTATACCATTAGCGGCGGTACCGTGTGTTTTGTTCGCGATCACGACCGGCATTTATATGAACATACCGACAACTTATGCCTGACGAATGTACTGTGGCGTTCACCGGAAGCCTTTCAGTTCCTGGCGGGGCTGGAGCAATTGCTGCCGCAGGAGCAGGATGGTTACTATCCTTCTCACTGGCGGGTAAATCAGAGCGCGTTGCAGCAGGTGCGCCAGTTGGTCGGTCTGATGGAGCGAGCCGGAGACGGCATGGATGCGCCTGCCGTGGCGAATCGCGAAATTTTGTTTATGCAACTACTGGTATTGTTACGCCGCAGTAGCCTGATGGGCGGCGCGACCGATAACGACGCCAAACTTAACCAACTGATGGTATGGCTGGAAGATCATTTTGCGGAGGAGGTCTGCTGGGAGGCGGTAGCTGAACAGTTTTCACTGTCGCTACGCACGCTGCATCGTCAGCTTAAACAGCATACCGGGCTGACACCGCAGCGTTACCTTAATCGCCTGCGTTTGATCAAAGCCCGGCATTTATTGCGCCATAGCGATCATAGCGTAACAGAAATCGCGTATCGCTGCGGTTTTGGCGACAGTAACCACTTTTCGACCCTCTTTCGCCGCGAATTTAACTGGTCGCCGCGGGATATCCGTCAGGGACGCGATGCGATACCCCAGTAACGCGAATGCTATCAACATTTTTCGTCGCCAATTCTTTGATAATTCTACCCTTTAATGCCAGGTAAGCGTAGGGCTATCCGGCAAGCATTCAACGTGAGGTGCTGCGGTGGCAAATCAGTTACTCCTTTTGAAAAAAGATTTTTTTACTGATGAGCAGCAGGCCGTTACGGTTGCCGATCGCTATCCACAGGATGTTTTTGCGGAACATACGCATGAGTTTTGTGAACTGGTGATGGTCTGGCGAGGCAATGGCTTACACGTTCTCAATGACCGTCCATACAGAATTACCCGCGGCGATCTGTTTTATATTCGCGCTGAAGACAAACACTCCTATACTTCCGTTAACGATCTGGTGCTGCAAAATATCATTTATTGCCCGGAGCGTTTGAAACTCAATGTAAATTGGCAGGCGATGATTCCCGGCTTTCAGGGAGGGCAGTGGCATCCTCACTGGCGGCTGAGCAGTATGGGAATGAATCAGGCGCGGCAGGTCATTAACCAGCTTGAACATGAGAATAATGGGCGCGATCCGCTGGCGAATGAGATGGCGGAATTGCTGTTTGGTCAACTGGTGATGACGTTAAAACGGCATCGTTACGCGACCGACGATCTTCCGGCAACCTCCAGAGAAACCCTGCTGGATAAATTAATTACCGCTTTGGCTAATAGCCTTGAGCGTCCCTTTGCGCTGGATGCGTTTTGCCAGCAGGAACAATGCAGCGAACGGGTACTGCGGCAGCAGTTTCGCACCCAGACCGGGATGACGATTAATCAATATTTACGCCAGGTCCGTATTTGCCACGCGCAGTATCTGCTTCAGCATAGCCCGCTGATGATTAGCGAAATCTCAATGCAGTGCGGCTTTGAAGATAGTAACTATTTTTCAGTGGTGTTCACGCGGGAAACCGGGATGACGCCGAGTCAATGGCGTCATCTCAGTAATCAAAGCGATTAGCTGGCCATGCCTAAACCGACAATATTCGCCGCGATAATAATTACCACGCAGCCGAGGCTTAATACGCCAACGGGACGGCGCCCAGCATTTTTCCACTCTTTTAGTACCAGGCCGACAAGCCCCCCGCACAGCACATAGAAGCTCATATGCAACATCCAACTCATGTAGTCATATTGCGCCGGAATGCGCGCGTGACCCCAGGCATAGAAAAAGAACTGTAGGTACCACATCAGGCCGCCAAGCGCGGACAGCAGAATATTGCTGATAATCAACGGCCTTGCCAGCGAGAAGTCGGCTTTTATCGATAGATTTTGTACTTTTGCCAGACGGATAAAACAGAAGCCGAGGTTAACCAGTGCGCCGCCGCCCATAATCACCACGTAGCTCGGCAGCGCGGCATAGAGCGGGTCAACGCCAAGCGCGGCCGCAGCCTCATGCATCGGTTTAGCGGCGTTCATGGCAAAAGACATCCCTGCCGAGAAAATGCCGCACATCACTGCCAGCAGAAGCCCTTTCTTCAGATTGAACTCCTCCGCTTTAATGCCCATTTTGCGTTCTTTTAACTGTCCGGCGCGCGTCACAATCCCGACGCCGATCAGCGCGACAAAGACGCCAAGCAGCGTCATGCGTCCCCCTTCGGTATGGATTAACACATCGAAGTTACCGTTGATGATAGGCGTCATCAGCGTGCCGACGATAAGCGTAATGCCGATAGCGATGCCGATACCCATCGACATCCCGAGATAACGCATGGTCAGACCGTAATTAATATTGCCGATGCCCCACATGGCGCCGAACAGAAAAACCGGTAAAAGGGTGGAGAGGTTAAACTGTCCATAATAGGCCCAGAAATCAGGCAGTAACAGGGCGCTAATTACCCACGGCAGAATAAGCCAGGAGACAATGCCGCCCACTGACCACATGGTTTCCCATGACCACTGTTTCACTTGTTTGAACGGGGCATAGAAGCAGGCTGCACTAGCCGCACCTATCAAATGCCAAAAAATACCCATCGTAATCGCGTTACTCATGACTTAATCCTCGTTATTTTTTATCGTCGGTAATGACCCCTCCGACCTAACGAGTTTAAAAATTACGCAGGGTATTCACCTTTCAACGATTGCCGCCATTTTGCGTATGTTGGCAATCATTGCGTTAAGTGGGTGATTCGGCTCACATCTTTTGTCATGGCTCGAATGATTAAAACCCTGTAAAAAGTACGGCATTGATAATCATTTTCAATATCATTTAATTAACTATAATGAACCAACTGCTTACGCGGCGTTAACACTGTGCCGCTCGACAATAATGGAGATGATTATGAGTTACACACTGCCATCCCTGCCGTACGCTTATGATGCACTGGAACCGCATTTCGATAAGCAGACGATGGAGATTCACCACACCAAACACCACCAAACCTATGTCAACAATGCTAATGCGGCGCTGGAAAGCCTGCCTGAGTTTGCTAACCTGCCGGTTGAAGAACTGATTACTAAGCTGGACCAGGTGCCTGCGGACAAAAAAACCGTGCTACGTAATAACGCAGGCGGCCACGCTAACCACAGCCTGTTCTGGAAGGGGCTAAAAAAAGGCACCACTCTGCAGGGCGATCTGAAAGCGGCGATCGAGCGTGATTTCGACTCTGTTGAGAAATTCAAAGAAGAGTTTGAAAAAGCGGCCGCCAGCCGTTTTGGTTCCGGCTGGGCATGGCTGGTACTGAAAGGCGATAAACTGGCTGTTGTTTCTACCGCTAACCAGGACTCTCCGCTGATGGGCGAGGCTATCTCTGGCGCTTCCGGCTTCCCGATCGTGGGACTGGACGTGTGGGAACATGCTTACTACCTGAAATTCCAGAACCGCCGCCCGGACTATATCAAAGAATTCTGGAACGTGGTGAACTGGGATGAAGCGGCTGCACGTTTCGCCGCGAAAAAATAAGTTTTACGCTTTAATAACGCCCCTGCAAGCGATGTTTGTGGGGGTTTTTTTGATCAAAATAAAAGTGAAGCAATAATACAATTATATTGAAATGATGTTTTATTATGATGATGGGATCACTTTTATAGCCTCTCTGAATGTCTCTCTTCTTTTCATCAAGGCGAGCGTCTCTCAAAAGCAAGGTGCAGTCGCCCATAAAAATTGCCCTATTTTTATGTCTACAGGTGATAGAAATGCAGATCAAACGTACTATAGAGAAAATCCCGGACGGTATGATGTTGGTGCCACTTTTTCTGGGCGCGCTATGTCACATCTTTTCACCCGACGCCGGGAAATACTTCGGCTCATTTACCAACGTATGATCACCGGTACGGTGCCCATTCTGGCGGTCTGGTTCTTTTACATGGGGGCATCGATCAAACGCAGCGCTACCAGCACCGTGCTGCGTAAATCAGGCACGTTAGTAATAACCAAGATTCTGGTGGCGTGGGTGGTTGCGGCAATTGCCTCGCACATTCTACCGGAGCATGGGGTGGGAGTCGGATTCTTCGCCGGGTTGTCCACGCCGCTGCAATAGCCAAACTTACGCGATACCACAGTTTTGATAGTGGTGACAAAATCTTCGCCGATGGCGTAGAGGGACATGTAGGTGCCAATCTGGTCCTGAATATCGCGAAGCGCCGCCAGGTCGCTCTGCTTAAATGCTTCCTTCGCCATCAACAGAATATCATTCTGGCTGGTGGATGAGACGTTGGCGACCATCTTCAGCGAGCTCATAGCGCGGACTTTGCGGATCAGATGCAGTCTCTCTTCGAACGTAAAGGAGGCAAATTCCCCGATGCTGCCCATCAGCAAAATCACGTCAATTTTGGCCTCGGTAAGGCGTTTGAGATGTTGGCTCAGACCGTTGAGATCGAGCCTGCCGTCATTGTCCATTGGCGTAATGGAAGGCCACCAGACGCCAGCAAATTGCGATTGACCAGTCACGTTGTCGATTCCTTATTTGAAATTATATTTCAAAAATAAACGCCATTGATATCACGTGTATCTATGCTTCATGTGAACCGTGCTCTTATTTTGAGCGACTGGGGTAAAATAAATGTGGTGTAATGGGGGAATTTGTTGGGAGAGGGAACAGATGCGATATTCTGTCGATGTTTTTACAGGCAAAATTCAGGATTACGCGGGAAGCCGCCCCAGCGCTATCGCGAAAGTGCAGGTTGATGGCGGACTGATGCTGACGGACCTGGGTCTGGTAGGCGATGAGCAGGCGGAGAAAAAAATTCACGGTGGGCCCGATCGCGCGCTGTGCCACTATCCGCGTGAACACTATCAGTACTGGAGACAAGCGTTTGGGGAGCAGGCTGAGTTATTTATCGCCCCCGCTTTTGGTGAGAACCTCTCTACTGAGGGGTTGACTGAGGAAAATGTCTATATTGGCGATATTTTTCGCTGGGGAGAGGCGCTCATTCAGGTGACGCAGCCGCGTTCGCCGTGCTATAAGCTCAATTACCATTTTGCGATTAGCGACATGGCCAGCCAGATGCAAAACGTGGGTAAAACCGGCTGGCTCTACGGCGTGATAGCGCCAGGCAGGGTCGAGACAGATGCGCCGCTGGAGTTGGTTTCCCGCGTGAGCGATGTCAGCGTGCAGGAGGCGATAGCCATTGCCTGGCATATGCCATTTGATGATTCGCAGTATCACCGTTTACTGTCGGCAGCAGGCTTATCGAAAAGCTGGACCAGAACGATGCAGAAGCGTCGTATAAACGGTAAGATCGAAGACAATTCTCGCCGTTTGTGGGGAAAATAAATTGCCTGCCGGGTTTAATGCCCGGCAGCGCAATTAAGAGCGTTTATACAGCGGCAGCCAGATTACTAGCCGCAATCCTCCCAGCGGGCTGTCGTCCGCTTTCACCCAACCGCGATGTTGTTGAATGGCGGTTTCGACAATCGCCAGACCCAGGCCAGTACCGCCGGATTCACGGTCGCGCGCCTCATCGGTGCGATAGAACGGACGGAAGATCTGCTCTCTGTCTTCAGGGCTGACGCCCGGACCGTCGTCATCGACCGTGATTGTAATACCGTCTTTATCTACCGAGAAGCCGACTTCAATCTTCGTGTGTGAATAACGCAACGCGTTACGGACAATATTTTCCAGCGCGCTTTCCAGCGCGTTCGGGTTGCCATAGAGCGGCCACGGCCCCGGCGGATAATTTACCGTTAACGATTTGCCCATCTGTTCGGCTTCAAAGGCGGCGTTATCCAGCACTTCGCCCCATAGCTGATTGGCTTTCATCGTTTCGCTGACCAGCGCGTTTTTCTGTTGGTTACGCGACATCACCAGCAGGTCATTGATCATGCTGTCCAGACGCTGCGCTTCGGTTTCAATACGCTCCAGCTCTTTGCTTTCGCCGCCACGACGACGCAGCAGCGCGGTACCCAGTTGCAGGCGCGTAAGGGGCGTTCGCAGCTCGTGGGAGATGTCTGACAGCAAACGCTGCTGCGAGGTCATCATCCGTTCCAGCGCCGTCACCATCTGGTTAAAACTGGCGCCAGCGGCGAGGAACTCCTGCGGGCCAGCCTCCAGCTCCGGGTGCTGACGCAGGTTGCCTTGCGCCACTTCATCAGCCGCGTTTTTCAACTTACGCGCCGGTTTTGCCAGACTCCACGCCAGCCATAGCAAGAGCGGCGAACTGACCAGCATCGTGACAATGAGCAACAGGAGCGGGCGGTCAAACAGCAGATTAATAAAATCGGATTGCGAACTGCTGGCCGGTCGAATCAGGTAAAGCTGGTAATTGTCCTCTCCGTCGCGAACGGAGAACGGCCCCACCATCTCTACGCGGCCATATTTTTTCTTCTGCGGATGATCGGCGTTATCCGCCTGACCAATGAAGTTACGAATGATCTGCATTTCACTGCGTTCAGCGCCGATCACGCGTCCTTCAGAGGTCACCAGTAATAACCGCTGTCCAGGCGGCGCCCACTTATCGATCGCGCGGAACAGGCGACGCCACCACATCAGATCGTTGGGCGGATCGTTCGCCAGTTCAGCTTCTACATGTTGCTCTATCATTAATCCCTGGCGCTGTTCGCTGTCCATCAGCTCGGTCATCTGGCGTGAATCGAGCTTGGGCAACATCAGTACCAGCATTAGCACCAGCGCCAGCGTCAACCAGAAAATGGCGAAGATGCGCGCGGTTAAACTTCCTATCATGAAGCGGAAACCATCAGATAGCCGCGGCCGCGCAATGTTTTAAACCACGGATGACCGTCTTTACGTTCCGGTAGTTTGCGACGTAGGTTAGAAATATGCATATCAATAGCGCGATCGAACGGCGTCAGACGCTTACCCAGCACTTCCTGGCTTAAATGTTCACGGGAAACCACCTGACCGAGGTGCTGAGCCAGCAAATAGAGCAGGGTGAATTCCGTACCCGTCAATTCCAGCGTCTGTCCATCGAAGCTGGCTTCCTGACGGCCCGGATTAAGGCTTAGCGCATCGACTTCCAGCGTCGGTGAACCGTTGTCGCTGCTCTGCTGCTGTTCGCTCCAGTGGGAGCGGCGCAAAATAGCTCTGATGCGTGCCACCAGTTCGCGGTCGTTAAACGGTTTGGGTAAATAGTCGTCCGCGCCCAGCTCAAGGCCGAGAACGCGATCCAGCTCACTGCCTCGTGCGGTCAGCATAATGACAGGCGTCTGGTGTGTCTGGCGAAGCGCTTTCAACGTATCGATACCGTTTTTCTTTGGCATCATGACGTCAAGCAAAAGTAAATCGATGCTGTCATCCAAAAGCTCAAGCGCCTGCTCGCCGTCGTGGGCCACCAGAACATTAAAACCTTCCATTTCGAGGAGCTCTTTTAACAGGGAAGTCAGCTCTCGGTCATCATCAACTAACAGGATTTTATTCATTGTTTACGTACCTCCGAGGCAGAAATTACGTCATCAGGCGTCGCTAATCCATGACTTTACGTTGTTTTACACCCCCTGACGCATGTTTGCAGCCCGAATCGTAAACTGTCTCTCGTTGAATCGCGACAGAAAAGATTTTGGGAGCAAGCGATGCGCAAAGTTACCGCTGCTGTTATGGCCTCAACGCTGGCATTCAGTTCTTTAAGCCACGCCGCTGAAGTTGTTACAAGCGATAACTGGCACCCCGGTGACGGGGCCACGCAGCGTAGCGCGCAAAATCATATGTTTGACGGCATAAGTTTAACCGAACATCAGCGTCAGCAGATGCGAGATCTTATGCAGCAGGCAAGGCACGAACAGCCTCCTGTTAATGTTAGCGAAATGGAGACAATGCATCGGCTTGTCACCGCAGAAAAATTTGATGAAAGCGCTGTGCGCGCTCAGGCAGAAAAAATGGCGCAAGAGCAGGTTGCCCGCCAGGTCGAAATGGCCCGCGTGCGTAACCAGATGTATCGCCTGTTAACGCCGGAGCAGCAAGCGGTTTTGAATGAAAAGCATCAACAACGAATGGAGCAACTGCGCGACGTGGCGCAATGGCAAAAAAGTTCATCGTTGAAATTATTGAGTAGTAGCAACTCACGTTCCCAGTAACAACCCTGTTTTCCTTGCCATAGACACCATCCCTGTCTTCCCCCACATGATGTGGGGGTTTTTTTTATCAATCACTTACCTTAAAATATAAGTAAATACAGACGCTTAGAAGAAAATGTAACGGTGTGGAACGCTTTTAAAATTCTCTGAGTGTGGACACTATGTGGACACGCAAAGAGGTAATTTATAATATCACTCCACCATTAAGAGGATTCAGTGCGACGGCGTTCTGCAGGTAGTCAGGCGCAAGATGCGCCTGGGCCATCGTCTGCGGAATACTCGGATGCCCGAGAATCTGCTGCAGCGCAATTATGTTGCCCCCATTCATCATGAAATGACTTGCGAATGTATGTCGCAGGATGTGAGTTGCCTGATTGGGTGGTATATCAGGTTTCACTCTGCGTAAAATCCCGCAAAACTTCTCATAATCGACTTTGAACAATTTAGCGCTGGCCTCCTCTTTAACTTTTTTCTCAAGTTCCTCAGAAATCGGCACGGTTGGCTTTTTACCGTTTTTGGTTTTCAAAAAGGTAACCCTGCAGCTTGTTATCTGTGCTGGTTTCAGTGTGGCATCTTCCGCCAGTGCTCAGGCACAAAAGCGCGACCAGCAAGTCATCGCCAACTAAAACGCTTAACAGCTTCTCGATTTCTGATTTCTCCAGAAACGTCATTTCCGGGTTGGCTTCCACCAGTGGCGGCAGTCCATGAATAGGATGTTGCCCGGAAAACTTATCCAACTGGATTAGCCTGATGAACATGCCGGATAAGCCGACACAGAACGCGTTCATTGAGCGTTTTAACAGGATATACCGCACAGAAATACTCGATTTTTATCTGTTCAGAATGCTGAATGAAGTACGTGAAATCACGGAAAAATGGTTATCAGAATATAACTGTGAACGTCCGCATGAATCGCTGAACAATATGACACCGGAGGAATACCGACAGCACCATTATTTGGCCGGTAACTCAAAAAAATGCATGAAACTAAAACGGGTCTATTTACACTGTGTAGTCGTGCGCGTGTGGCGCGTCTGAGGCGTGATGGTTACAGGGGCGAAAAAAATCGCCACCAATGAATTGGAGGTGCCTGGGTTATACGTGGTAATTAAAGTTTTATAATTTAAATTGATATAACTTTTCATAAGTCTGGTGTTTTTTTCAAAAAAAAATTTTTCAAACACTTTCTGATTTGAGTTGTTATTTTCTATGTATTATTTTCTCCCTTGCAGTTAATTATTTTCCAATTAGATAGGAGCTGATTCATGTTACTAATTACTGATGAACAACTGGAGAAAGTCAGTGGTGCGGGTGGCCTCGGTGAAGCATTATCGGGTATTGGTCATGTTGTAGATGGGGCGACACGCGTTGCTAATGCTGTAAATGGTGGGGGGCTTGGCGACGGTTTAGGGACTCGATGGGGACGTGCCGGGGCGAGTGATTATTGTCGCAATGAGGCAACCCAAACTGATAAAATGTCCCCCTCTCTATACCATGACTGTATGAAGAATCCTGCTGGTTGGGGATATAAAGACTCAGGCCCATGGGGAGGATGAAATTATATTTCGCGCCTAAGCGCAGCCGAATAAGCACAGACAGTTGTCTGATTGTATTACCTTAAAGCGGAGTGTATAAATTTCCCCGCACTCCGCTCAAGCCACTCGAAGGTTTTATTGTAGGGCAGATGTGTCTACGGGCTCGGAGGGCATTCCAACCCCTAATTGCTGGATGCCTGGTTTTCGGGGTTTACTCCATGATAGTGGCTTGAGTGGTGATGATTCCGGGTTGTTGAGTGTGTACTCTTTGAACCTGATGACCTCCATACCGAACCAGTCGTTTACTTCTCTGAACCTGTCCTGTAGCGGCGACAGCTCGTTATGCACGAAGACTTTCGCCACCTTCTCAACATCACCCATTGAGCCGATATTCTCAGGCTTGTCGCCCATGAGCTGAAACGGCACGTGGTGCGCATCCATCAGGTCGGCGGCGCTGGCTTTCTTGATGTTGAAAAAGGCATCCTTTGTGGCGACCTCGCTCAGTGGCACGATTTTGATGCCGTCCGGTTTTCCGCCGGGAGCGTAGAAAAACAGGTTCTTAACGTTGCCGAGCCCTTTCGAGTTGCGCATCGCCTCGCGCAGCGATGCCGAATACCAGATAGTCGAGCGCAAAGCGGCTGAAATCCTGACGGGACAGCAGCGGGTGCGGAATGTAGGTGCTTGCGAGCACGTTGCGTTTAACGTAAATCGGCGAGCTGTGATGTACGGCTGAGCGCAGGCTTTTTGCCAGCCCGGAGAAGCTGACTGGCGGCTCGTACCATTTGCCGTTACTGATGCACTCGACGTAATCCAGAATGTCGCGCTTATCGAGCACCAGCACCGGCTCACCGAAGGTGAACGCCTCCATTTTTTGCAGTGCGCTGGCGGTCATGGCGACGGCTTTGCGTGGCTTGCGTTTGTTCATGCTGCCACCTCACCCGCTGCAACAGCGAAAGACCAGTCGCAACCAAATAACATGCGATAATCATCGTCGCTGTATTCGTGTTTGATTTCCTCAGGCGCAAAGAGATTGCACCCGCGCTGACATGTTGCATCAAGTTGCTGGCAACACTGAGCACAATAGTGCTGTGGCTTATTGGCTATCACGCTGAAAATCAAGGGTTACCTCTTACATATCAGGCCAGCAGCATTAAAACGCGGCGAGTAATCTCGTATCTGACGTTAGTGGAGAATGTCTTACGACACTCCCCGCTAATTTTAAAACGAATGGTGCTAAGCACCATTCTTAATCACCTCGCCAGAACCTACCACAATATGGTGTTGGTTTATTAGCGCTGATTTATGGTGGCAGTTACACAGAATTACTGACAGGTTCTTATGTTTCTTATTATTACAGGGAAAAATAAATCATCACCTCTGTTTTCCCCATATGCTATGTAGTTTTTTAATAAGTTCTGCACTTAATCCTGATTTTGCACATTCTCAAATACCGCCAGGTTTTTGAAAGGCAGACCTTTCCACGTGCCTGACGCGTAATTAATTTAACGCAGCTTGGCCAGCCATCTTAGATAAAATTATATATTTAGTTTGATGGTTATCTATCTGTATTATTAATATTTTATTTGTATGTTTGATATTTCATTGTAAATATGCTGTTACATATAGGCATAATTTAGTTGCCATGTAGTATTTATAGTGAATTGCATATTTCACGAGTTAGTTGTTCGGAGGTATGTATGTTAAATATCAGACCCTTTACGTGGTTTTCGAAAACGCATCAAAGCTATAATTTAAAAGATGAAAATAGCGCTTCACTTGAGACGGACTTTGCTGAAAGTGTGAATTTATGCAGCTACAGGAATGTTAGAGAAGAGTGTCATGACGTAAATATTAGTTTCACGCTTTCCCGTCAGGACTACGATGAACTCGTAAAATTAGGTTGCTATAACGCGCAGGATATCATTCAGGAGTTTTGCAATATCTGTACTTCGCTGGCAAATAAATTAATAATCCAGGCAACTGCGGTATCCCACCTTTGTAAGGAGGTGAATATCAGGTTAGCTCAGGATATCGAATCCTATGTACCTTCGAGAATCAATGCAGTACTCGATGACGTTCGTAATAAAAAACAGAAAAATATTCCCTCTACAGTGCGCGCTGAGCTGGTGAGGACAGCCATGATAAAAGGAGGCTATGGAAAAATAGTGGAAGGGAAGAGTCAGGAAAAATTGCTCAGTTTTGCCAGGCCTGGCCTGACCGCCGAGATTAACACCTTAGTTGATCAGATGTTACCCATGAGCGCCAGGGCGGTTAACTATTTAAACCAAACCATCAAGCCGTCAATCTGCGATCAAACCTATGATGCGATTGTCTCACACCCTGACATTAACAAAATGCACTTGCAACAAGAATGTTACATGCCAGTTTCAGAAATATTGAATATAGCCAGGCTGCAGGCAGAAGAATGGCTTGAAGAGGGGGGAAAATAAAATTCTGCAAGGCTAGTCGATCTTACCCACATAAAAGCCCCCATTTTAAATAAAACTTTGGTTTTCAAACGGTACATAGTCAGCCCTGCGTGCGCAGTTCATCCATCAGTCGCAGTATGTAGGGCTTTGTATTTCAGGAGGAAAGCGCTGCTGACGAGCAGGAACATTTAATCAATGCGGACGTTATAGGAAGTCCAGTGGTATAAATTTATTGAGATCAAAAAGTTAGCAAATAATTTCTGTCCCTGCGCCTGTATGTTTCTTCTATGATGAGAATATCCACATTTTGTCATTCTGTTATTAGCTTACTGTTTTAAACCATCCGTTATACTACCGGCACAAGATAGGGGGAGTATTTATGAATCAAACCTATGGACGGCTGGTCAGCCGGGCGGCTATCGCGGCAACGGCGATGGCATCTGCGTTACTTTTGATCAAAATTTTTGCGTGGTGGTATACGGGATCGGTGAGTATTCTGGCGGCGTTGGTGGACTCGCTGGTCGATATTGCCGCATCCTTGACGAACTTATTGGTTGTGCGTTATTCGCTACAGCCAGCAGATGATGAACACACGTTTGGCCACGGCAAAGCGGAATCGCTGGCGGCGCTGGCGCAAAGTATGTTTATTTCCGGCTCGGCATTGTTTCTCTTTTTGACCAGTATCCAGAATCTGATTAAGCCGACGCCAATGAACGACCCCGGCGTGGGGATTGGCGTTACCGTCATCGCTCTGATATGCACTATTATACTGGTCACGTTTCAGCGCTGGGTGGTACGCAAGACTCAAAGTCAGGCGGTACGGGCGGATATGCTTCATTATCAGTCTGATGTTATGATGAACGGAGCGATTCTTATCGCGCTTGGGTTATCCTGGTACGGCTGGCATCGTGCGGATGCCCTGTTTGCGTTAGGTATCGGCATCTATATTTTGTATAGCGCGTTACGTATGGGGTATGAGGCGGTGCAGTCATTATTGGATCGCGCGCTGCCCGATGCGGAACGACAGGAAATTATTGATATCGTGACGTCATGGCCGGGAGTCAGCGGCGCGCACGATCTTCGCACGCGGCAGTCAGGGCCGACCCGCTTTATTCAGATTCATTTGGAAATGGAAGATAATCTGCCGCTCGTTCAGGCGCATTTAGTGGCTGAACAGGTAGAGCAGGCGATTTTGCGGCGTTTTCCGGGTTCAGATGTCATTATTCATCAGGATCCCTGTTCAGTCGTCCCCAGGGAAGGCAAGAAGTTCGAGCTTGTATAATTGATTGTTAAAAAGTGAGCCAGGCCAGCATTTTGTGTATAAATTACCGCCATTTGGCCTGACCTGAATCAATTCAGCAGGAAGGGATTGTTATACTATCTGTATAGTCGTTGGATCGTTTCGAAGTGCGAAATCCGCTTCCGGCAATAGATTTCATTTTGCATTCCAAAGTTCAGAGGTAGTCATGATTAAGAAAATCGGTGTGTTGACAAGCGGCGGCGATGCGCCGGGCATGAACGCGGCAATCCGCGGTGTTGTGCGCGCAGCGTTGACGGAAGGGCTGGAAGTCATGGGCATTTATGACGGCTATCTGGGCCTGTATGAAGATCGTATGGTTCAGCTTGACCGTTACAGCGTATCTGACATGATCAACCGTGGCGGTACTTTTCTCGGTTCCGCCCGTTTCCCGGAATTCCGTGACGAAAATATTCGCGCTGTCGCGATCGAAAACCTGAAAAAGCGCGGTATCGATGCGCTGGTAGTTATTGGCGGCGACGGTTCTTATATGGGTGCAAAACGTCTGACTGAAATGGGCTTCCCGTGCATCGGTCTGCCAGGCACTATCGATAACGATATCAAAGGCACCGACTACACTATCGGCTATTTCACTGCCCTCGGCACCGTGGTGGAAGCGATTGATCGTCTGCGTGATACCTCCTCTTCTCACCAGCGTATCTCTATCGTTGAAGTGATGGGGCGTTATTGCGGCGACCTGACGTTGGCAGCGGCTATTGCTGGCGGCTGTGAGTTTATCGTGGTGCCGGAAGTTGAATTTAATCGCGAGGATCTGGTGGCGGAAATTAAAGCCGGGATCGCGAAAGGTAAAAAACACGCTATCGTCGCTATCACCGAACATATGTGCGATGTTGACGAACTGGCGCACTTTATTGAAAAAGAGACGGGTCGTGAAACGCGTGCGACGGTGCTGGGCCACATCCAGCGAGGCGGTTCTCCCGTACCTTACGATCGCATCCTGGCTTCCCGCATGGGCGCTTATGCTATTGACCTACTGCTGGAAGGCCACGGTGGTCGTTGTGTTGGTATCCAGAACGAGCAGCTTGTTCATCATGACATCATCGATGCGATTGAAAACATGAAGCGTCCGTTCAAAAGCGACTGGATGGAGTGCGCGAAAAAACTGTACTAAGGTATGGCAACGTAAATTGCCGGATAAGGCGCGAACCGCCATCCGGCAACTTCCCCCTGTTACATATTCCCCACTGTTATAGCCAATCTTTTTTTATTCTTTAATGTTTGGATCGCTTTCTGGCACGCTTTGTTCATCACAACACAACATAAGCGAGTCGGGCGATGAAAAAGTGGGGCGTAGGATTCACATTATTGCTGGCGTCAACCAGCGTTCTGGCAAAGGATATTAAGCTACTTAACGTGTCTTACGATCCAACGCGCGAACTGTACGAACAGTACAACAAAGCGTTTAGCGCGCACTGGAAACAGGAGACCGGCGATAATGTGATTATCCGTCAGTCTCATGGCGGCTCAGGCAAACAGGCTACGTCGGTGATTAACGGTATTGATGCGGATGTCGTTACGCTGGCGTTGGCCTGGGATGTTGATGCCATTGCCGAGCGTGGGCGCATTAATAAGGCCTGGATCAAACGCCTGCCGGATAATTCTGCGCCGTATACGTCCACCATTGTTTTCCTGGTGCGCAAGGGCAATCCAAAACAAATTCATGACTGGAACGATCTGATTAAACCCGGTGTGTCGGTCATTACGCCAAACCCGAAAAGCTCCGGCGGCGCCCGCTGGAACTATCTGGCGGCATGGGGTTATGCCCTGCATCATAACAATAATGACCCGGCGAAAGCGCAGGATTTTGTCAAAGCGCTATATAAGAATGTCGAGGTGTTGGACTCCGGTGCGCGCGGCTCAACCAATACCTTTGTGGAACGTGGGATCGGCGATGTATTAATCGCCTGGGAGAACGAAGCGTTGCTGGCGACGCACGAGCTGGGCAAAGACCAGTTCGAAATTATCACGCCTGGCGAATCCATTCTGGCGGAGCCGACCGTGTCCGTGGTCGATAAAGTCGTTGAGAAAAAAGGGACGAATGCGGTGGCGGAAGCGTATCTCAAGTATCTCTATTCGCCGGAAGGGCAGACAATTGCGGCAAAAAATTATTATCGTCCGCGCGATGCTGACGTGGCGAAAAAATACGACGATGCGTTTCCGAAGCTGAAGCTGTTCACCATTGACGAGGTGTTTGGCGGCTGGGCGAAGGCGCAAAAAGATCACTTCGCTAATGGCGGTACGTTCGACCAAATCAGCAAACGCTAAACCGTTTATAAACCTGGTAACGTATTACGTTGCCGGGTTTTTTCTTTGCCATAATTTTGCGTTACTCTTCCTCGTCTATGAGACACAGGGAACGCATAACATGAAAAAAACAGGCTACTTTTTACTGGCGGTGATAGTGATTGTCGCCGCGGCGGGCGTCGGTTACTGGAAATTCTCCGGCAATCCTGATGCATTACGGGAAATCGTTCTTGAACAGTGCCTGCCCGATCAGTTACAGCATCAAAACCCAGCGCCTTGCGCGGAAGTCAAACCTCGCGCCGGCTATGTCGTCTTTAAAGATCGCCACGGTCCATTGCAATATTTATTAATGCCTACCTACCGTATTAACGGTACGGAAAGCCCGCTGTTGCTGGAACCCTCTACGCCCAACTTTTTCTGGCTGGCCTGGCAGGCTCGCGGCTATATGAGTAAAAAATACGGGCATGATATTCCGGATAGCGCGGTCTCGCTGACGATTAATTCGCGGCTTGGTCGTTCACAGGACCATTTGCATATCCATATTTCTTGCATTCGTCCTGACGTTCGGGAACAACTGGATAACGATCTCACGCGCATCAGCACTCGCTGGCTTCCGCTGCCGGGCGGCCTGATGGGACACGAATATCTGGCGCGCCGGGTAACCGAGAGCGAACTGGCGCAGCGTAGTCCGTTTATGATGCTGGCGGAAGAAGTACCGGAAGCACGCGAGCATATGGGACGCTATGCGCTGGCGGTGGTACGCCAAAGCGACGACTCTTTTGTTCTGCTGGCGACGCAGCGTAATTTACTGACCCTCAATCGCGCTTCTGCCGAGGAAATTCAGGATCATCAGTGTGAGATCCTGAAGTAACCCTGGCGATTCTGGCGTTTACTCTACGTGCCTGTCCCCGTATTCTTGTTGAAAAAAACAACAGGAGACAGGCATGTCGCTCTGGCTTTCGCACCCTCTGTTTCTTCCTTCGCTGGTTGTCAGCATTACTATCCTGCTTTGGGCCACTTCGTTGCTGCCGGAATTTATTACCGCGCTGCTCTTTTTTACCGTAGCGATGGCGGCGAAAATTGCGCCGCCGGAAACGATCTTCGGCGGTTTTGCCTCTTCAGCTTTCTGGCTGGTATTCAGCGGATTCGTGCTGGGGATCGCGATTCGTAAAACCGGGCTGGCGGACAGAGCGGCGCGCGCGTTATCGGCTAAATTAACGGACTCCTGGCCTCTGA
Source organism: Salmonella enterica subsp. houtenae serovar Houten (assembly GCA_900478215.1). Classification (NCBI taxonomy): domain Bacteria; kingdom Pseudomonadati; phylum Pseudomonadota; class Gammaproteobacteria; order Enterobacterales; family Enterobacteriaceae; genus Salmonella; species Salmonella enterica. Next base: position 4,379,923 of record LS483478.1, on the reverse strand, counting down.
TGGTTAGCAGTGTGGTGTTGCTTAGCTATGCTCTGGCGTTTGTGATGCCCTCAAATATGGGGCGTATTGCGCTGTTAATGCCGATTGTCGCAGCGATGGCGAAACGCGCCGGAATAGCGGATGGCACCCGCGCCTGGTATGGATTGGCATTGGCCGTCGGGTTCGGCACCTTCCAGCTTTCCGCCACCATTTTGCCTGCGAACGTGCCCAACCTGGTGATGAGCGGCGCGGCAGAAGGATCTTATGGCATCCACCTGAACTATGTGCCGTATTTACTGCTGCATACGCCGGTACTGGGATGGTTAAAAGGCATCGTATTAATCGCCCTGATTTGCTGGCTATTTCCCGGTGCGCCCCATGCGCCATACGAGGCAGAACCGCCTGCGCCAATAAGCCGCAATGAAAAGCGGCTGGCGTGGATGTTGGCAGTGGTGTTGACGATGTGGGTAACGGAAAGCTGGCACGGTATTGGCCCGGCCTGGACCGGTCTGGCGGCAGCGGTAGTGACGATGTTGCCGCGAGTAGGTTTTATCAGCGGGGATGAGTTTGCCAGTGGTATTAATATTCGCGCCTGTATTTATGTCGCCGGGATTCTGGGGCTGGCGCTCACCGTCACGCAAACTGGTATTGGTAATGCGGTGGGGGAAACCTTACTGCGCGTTATGCCATTAGATACGCAAAAACCGTTTACCAGTTTCCTTGCGCTCACGGGTATCACGACGGCGCTGAATTTTATTATGACCGCTAACGGCGTACCGGCGCTCTATACGACACTGGCGGAAAGTTTTGCAGATGCTACCGGTTTCCCACTGTTATCGGTCATTATGATTCAGGTGCTGGGTTATTCCACGCCGCTATTACCGTATCAGGCGTCGCCGATTGTCGTTGCGATGGCGTTAGGAAAGGTGCCGGCAAGGGCGGGAATGTTGCTGTGTCTGGCGCTGGCGGCGGTGACGTATCTGGTACTGCTACCACTGGATTACGCCTGGTTTCGAGTGCTGGGTAAATTATAGTTTTAACGGACTGTTAATTTTTTGTTTTGTGAGAGGGTGAGTTGTTTTATTTACACCGATGCCGGTTAATACCGGAGCGCAGATGTGTGCGCTGGAAACTCAAGGATTGATTCATGGACAGATTGACCCCCATTCGCTGTTGGCCTGCCATCATTTCGATCGTGATTACGCTGACCATCTGGTTTGTTATCCCTTGCCCTGCGGATGTGACTCCACAGGCATGGCAACTGCTGGCGCTGTTTATCGGTACTATTGCGGCGATTATCGGGAAAGCCATGCCTATTGGCGCTATTGCGATTGTGGCGATTATGCTGGTGGCAATGACTGGCGTCACTCATCCCGGTAAACCTTCAGCGGCGCTGAACGATGCGCTGAGCGGTTTTTCTAATCAACTTATCTGGCTGATTGGCTTATCTATCATGCTATCGCAAAGTTTGTTGAAAACGGGACTGGGCGCGCGTATAGGCTATGGGTTTATTGCGCTGTTTGGTAAAAGAACGTTGGGGATCGCCTGGGCATTAACGCTGGCGGAAACCCTGATTGCGCCGGTGACGCCAAGCAATACCGCGCGCGGCGGCGGCATTATTCACCCGGTGATGCGGGCGATTGCGGAAAGTCTTGGTTCCCAGCCAGGAGACCGTGAGAATGGCGCAACGGGCCGTTACCTCGCGCTAGTGAATTACAATATTAATCCGATCAGTTCGGCGATGTTTATCACGGCAACTGCGCCTAACCCGTTAATTGTCAGTTTCTTGACCAAAGGGACGGACGGGGTACTGAATATGACCTGGGGAATGTGGGCTATCGCCGCGCTCCTTCCTGCGGTGGTATCGCTGGTTGTGATGCCCATTGTGATCTGGTGGCTCTACCCGCCTGCCGTTACGCGTACGCCGGATGCGCCGCAGTTCGCCCGACAAAAGCTAACTGCGCTTGGCCCTCTCTCGCTGGCAGAGAAAATTACCCTCGCGGTTTTCATTTTGCTGCTTTGTCTGTGGGCCGGCGTTCCTGCCATGCTCATGGGGAGCGGCTGGACCGTTAATCCTACCAGCGCCGCATTAATTGGCTTATCAATTTTGTTGCTGACGGGAGTATTAAGCTGGGACGACATTCTGAAATGCCGTGGGGCATGGGATACTATTGTCTGGTTCGCCGCGCTGGTGATGATGGCTGATTTTCTCAGCAAGCTGGGGTTGGTCGGCTGGCTGGCGACCAGCGTCGGTAGCGCCATCAACCATCTCGGTGTGCACTGGAGCATAGCAACGTTACTGCTGATCCTGCTTTACGTTTATTCGCATTACTTTTTCGCCAGCACCACGGCGCATATTACCGCGATGTTTGCCGCGTTCTTCGCTGCGGGATTGGGTCTCGGCGCGCCGCCGGCGCTGCTTGGGCTGATGCTTGGTTTTTCTTCCTCGTTGATGATGTCGCTGACGCACTATGGCACGGGCACCGCGCCCATTATCTTTGGCTCTGGCTATGTTACGTTGGCGGAGTGGTGGAAAACGGGGCTGGTAATGAGTGTAGTCAACCTGACTGTCTGGGGCGTGACCGGCGCCTTCTGGTGGCACTGGTTGGGATACTGGTAACGCGATAATGACGGGAGGTGAGTTCCTCCCGTCGCAACAACTTAAGCCTGTTTAGCGGCTTCGGCTGCTTTCACGATCACGGCGAAGGCGTCAGCTTTCAGAGAAGCGCCGCCTACCAGCGCGCCGTCGATGTCCGGCTGCGCGAACAGTTCGGCTGCGTTGGACGCGTTGACGGAACCGCCGTACTGGATAATGACCTGCTCAGCGATTTTAGCGTCAGCTTTGGCAATGTGGTCGCGGATGAATTTGTGTACCGCCTGCGCCTGAGCCGGGGTCGCAGATTTGCCGGTACCGATCGCCCATACGGGTTCGTAAGCGATAACCGCGCCTTCAAAGGCCGCCGCGCCCTGTGTTTTCAGTACCGCGTCGATCTGGCGTGCGCACACTTCTTCTGTTTTGCCCGCTTCGTTTTCCGCTTCGGTTTCACCGATGCACAGCACTGGCGTCAGACCTTGTTCTTTCAGCACGGCGAATTTTTTGGCGATCAGCTCGTCAGATTCTTTGTGATAAGTACGACGCTCGGAGTGGCCGATAATGATGTACTGCGCGCCGATATCCTTCAGCATTTCAGCCGAAGTTTCACCGGTGAATGCGCCAGACAGGTTCAGATCAACGTTCTGCGCGCCCAGCATGATGTGGCTGCCGGCAGCAGCGCGTTTCGCCAGATCGATATACATTTCCGGCGGAGCGATTGCCACGTCGCAGCCTGCTACGCCCGCCAGTTCTTTACGCAGGTTGGCCACCAGTTCGTTTACCATGTGGCGGCTGCCGTTCAGTTTCCAGTTACCCATCACTAAAGGATGTCGCATTTCATTTCTCCACGCTTAGTCAGCGAATTAAGGAAGATGGCCGCTCGTCAGAGCGGCATGGTCTGTGAAACAGTATAGAGATTCATCCCCGGAAAGGCTTTGCTTTTTGTCATCAATTCGCCCCTTCCAGATTTTCAGATAACGCCAGCTTAATCGGTTCAACCGCGAAGGTCAGCCCCTTTTCGCCGTTATCTGCGACAACATAACGTACCGCGCCTTCGGTCTCGGCGTAATAGTGTTTACCTTTACCGGCGATAAGCATCTTTTGCAGTTTTTTCTGGCTTTGCTCTTTTGTCAGCAACGGGGCGACAGTGCGAATAATGGCGGCCATATAGTCCAGCGCTTTCGCTTTCGCCGCTTTCTGTTCCGGCCCCTGAATTGGCAACCAGGTAATCTGCATACTTTTCACTTTGAGCGTACCGCGCTCCAGCGCCGTGGAGGCATACAGATTTTCGTTAATCTTACTGGCGGCGCGGGTCAGATTCGCCTTATCGCGGCTATGCTCAATGGCGCGAAATTCATTGAGCGGCAGATCGGGATTCTGGCGGTTAAAGTTTTCACGAAACTGGCTAATAGAGAGATCAAAGGTCGGCGATCCCGCCAGCAGATAGGGCGCCGTGGTGTTCGATGATGAAAGCTGCGCGTGCGCCGTTATGCTGGCGGTAAGAGCAGAAAACAACAGTAAAAACAGAGTACATCCTGGCTTCATCAATCTTACCTTTCGTTAGGACTGCTCACGATTAAAACGATAACTGTCGGGCTTGTCAAAAGGGTAAACTGTTGCGGAAGGCGAAATATAAGGAACTTACATGACCATACAGCAATGGTTATTCTCATTTAAAGGGCGTATCGGACGCCGTGATTTCTGGATTTGGATCGGCCTCTGGTTTGCCGGAATGCTGGCGCTCTTTTCGCTGGCGGGAAAAAATCTGCTTGATATCCAGACGGCGGCATTTTGCCTGGTATGTCTGCTGTGGCCGACCGCCGCCGTCATGGTCAAACGTCTGCATGACCGGGGGCGCTCCGGCGCGTGGGCATTGCTGATGATTCTGGCGTGGATGCTGCTGGCCGGAAACTGGGTGATGCTGCCGGGTATGTGGCAGTGGGTCGTCGGGCGATTTATTCCGACGCTGATTCTGGTGATGATGCTTATCGATCTGGGCGCGTTTGTCGGTGTTCAGGGGGAAAATAAGTTTGGGAAAGCGACACAAGACGTGAAGTTTAAAGCAGAACCGTAAACGGGCGATAAACCGTAGCCTGTCGCCCGGTAAATTGCCCGGTGGCGTTTACCGGGTGATAGCCTACGGAGGTCGGATAAGGCGCGACCTGCAATCCGGCAAAATATCACCAGTAATGTTCAGCCGTCATATGCCCCGGTCGGCGGCGCAGATGTTTAGTCATCTGCCGGGTCTCTTTCAGCAGTTGCTGCGTATCGCGCACCATCTGCGGGTTCCCGCATAGCATGACGTGGCTGGTCTCTTTATCCATCGGCAATCCCACGGCTTTTTCCAGCTCGCCGTTTTCAATGAGCGCTGGCATGCGCCCGGTAAGCGAGCCTGGCACGTTCTCCCGGCTGACCACCGTCTGTATGCGCAGCTTACCTTCATAACGCCTTTGCAGTTCCAGCATCAGCGGCAGATAGCTTAAATCGGCGGCGAAGCGCGCGGCGTGGACTAAAACCAGATTTTTAAAGCGCGCCAAATCCTGACCATATTGCAGAATAGACAAATACGGGCCGATAGCCGTTCCGGTCGCCAGCATCCATAGCGTCTCGCAGTCAGGCACTTCATCCAGCACAAAGAAGCCCGACGCGTCGCTGACCACTTGCACCTCATCGCCGGGTTTTAACGCCGCCAGCCGTGGACTGAGTTTTCCTTGCGGAACCGTCACCAGATAAAACTCTAAATTCGGATTGTCAGGCGCATTCACATAGGAATACGCGCGCTGAACGCGCTCGCCATCGATCTCCAGTCCGAGTTTGGTAAATTGGCCTGCAGTAAAAGGATTAATGGGGGCGTGAACGGTCAGGCTGAACAGTGCGTCAGTCCAGTTTTGCACCTTAGTGACTTTACCTGTTACCCAATCGGCCATGGTTTTCTCCTGTTCTGAATCGCTAACCTTATCTTCGTTCGTCAGGAGAAAGATTTCCAGCCCCGCGAGGCTGGAAGGCTCTAACTAACAAATGCGCTAGAGGATATGCGCCTGCACATCCGGATCTTTACGATCAAGATAGTGGATAGACTGAATGCGGCGGATGGTGCGTGATTTGCCGCGGATCAGCAGCGTTTCCGTCGTGGCGATATTGCCTTTTCGGCTAATTCCTTCCAGCAGATCGCCTTTCGTGATGCCGGTCGCGGAGAAAATAACGTTATCGCTACGCGCCATGTCGCCCAGGCATAACGCCTTGCCCGCTTCAATCCCCATTGCTTTGCAGCGCGCCAGCTCCTGTTCGCCAATACGGCGGTTTTCTTCGCTGTCGCCTTTCACGTCATGGCGCGCCAACAGACGTCCCTGCATGTCGCCGTCCAGCGCGCGGATCACCGCTGCGGATACCACGCCCTCTGGCGCGCCGCCAATCCCATACAGCACATCGACTTCGCTATCCGGCATACAGGTCAGAATTGAGGCCGCGACGTCGCCGTCAGGAATGGCAAACACGCGTACGCCCAGTTTGGCCATCTCTGCGATGACCGCGTCATGACGTGGTTTTGCCAGAATGGTCACGGTCAGATCGCCCAGCGGTTTACCCAGCGCATCCGCGATGTTGCGCAGATTATCCGCCAGCGGCAGATTGAGATCGATTGCCCCTTTGGCGCCCGGGCCGACAATCAGTTTTTCCATATACATATCGGGCGCATTCAGGAAACAGCCTTTATCGCCGACCGCCAGTACCGCCAGCGCGTTCGCCTGACCCATCGCCGTCATGCGCGTGCCCTCAATCGGATCGACGGCGATATCTACCGCATCGCCGTGGCCGGTACCGACTTTCTCGCCGATATAGAGCATCGGGGCCTCGTCGATTTCGCCTTCGCCAATCACGATGGTGCCGTCAATGTTGACCTGGTTGAGCATGATACGCATGGCGTTGACCGCCGCGCCGTCCGCGGTATTTTTATCGCCGCGTCCCAGCCATTTGTAGCCAGCCAGCGCCGCCGCTTCGGTCACACGGGAAAATTCGATGGCAAGTTCTCGTCTCATAACAAACTCGTAGCAAAAAGGAGTGGCGCGCAGTGTAGCACAGGGGAGGGAGGGAATAATTGATGTGTGTGCGGAGTTGCCCCCGCACAAAGATTTTGCCGGATGGCGACCTTACTTGTCGTGCTCTTCCCACGCCATTGCGCGTTTCACCGCTTTCTTCCAGCCGCTGTAACGGTAGTTACGCTCGGTGGTTTCAATGCCGGGACGGAATTCTCGCTCGATGACGGCTTTTTCCTGCAGCTCGTCCAGGTTCTGCCAGTAACCGACTGCCAGACCGGCCAGATAGGCTGCGCCCAGCGCTGTCACTTCGCGCACTTCCGGGCGTTCCACCCGCGTGCCGAGAATATCTGACTGGAACTGCATCAGGAAGTTGTTGGCTACCGCGCCGCCGTCCACACGCAGAGCGTGCAGCCGAATGCCGGAGTCGGCCTGCATCGCTTCCAGTACGTCGCGGGTCTGGTAAGCGATGGATTCAAGCGTCGCGCGGATAATGTGGTTGGAGTTCACGCCGCGGGTCAGGCCAAAAATGGCGCCGCGGGCATACGGGTCCCAGTACGGCGCGCCCAGACCTGTGAAGGCCGGAACCACGTAGACGCCATTGGTATCTTTCACTTTCGTCGCGAAATATTCGGAGTCGAACGCATCACTGATGAGCTTCATTTCATCACGCAGCCATTGAATGGACGCTCCCGCCATAAACACCGCGCCTTCCAGCGCATAGTTGACTTCGCCGCTTGGGCCACAGGCGATGGTGGTCAGCAGGCCGTTTTCCGATTTTACCGCTTTCTCGCCGGTGTTCATCAGCATAAAGCAGCCGGTGCCGTAGGTATTCTTTGCCATCCCTTCCTTCACGCACAGTTGGCCGAATAGCGCCGCCTGCTGATCCCCGGCAATCCCGGCGATAGGAATACGCGTACCGCCTTTACCGCCAATGTTGGTCTGACCATAAACTTCGGAGGACTTACGTACCTGGGGCAGCATTGCGCGCGGGATATCCAGCACGTCCAGCATCTTATCGTCCCAGTCCAGATCATGAATGTTGAACAGCATGGTTCGTGAGGCGTTGGTGTAATCCGTAACGTGGACGCGGCCCTGCGTCATCTTCCAGATAAGCCAGGTATCCACCGTACCGAACAGTAGCTCGCCGCGCTTCGCGCGTTCGCGCGAACCTTCTACATGGTCAAGGATCCATTTCACTTTAGTGCCAGAGAAGTACGGGTCGACGACCAGACCGGTATTGTCGCGGATGTAATCTTCCAGGCCGTCGCGTTTAAGCTGTTCGCAAATATCGGCGGTACGACGGCACTGCCAGACAATAGCGTTGTATATCGGTTTGCCGGTTTCACGTTCCCAGACGATCGCGGTTTCACGTTGGTTGGTGATACCGATAGCGGCAATCTGATCGGAACTGATATCGGCCTTGGCCAGCACTTCTACCAGCGTTGAGCTTTGGGACGCCCAAATTTCCATCGGGTCGTGTTCTACCCAGCCTGGCTTAGGATAAATTTGTTCAAATTCGCGCTGTGATACGCTGACGATATTCGCGTCATGATCCATAACGACCGCGCGGGAGCTGGTAGTGCCCTGGTCGAGCGCAACGATATATTTTTTTTCAGTCATAATTTTGTCCCGTAATCAGATTACAGCGAAGCATTTTGTTGTGTGGTAGCGGTGGCGTCCTTCTCTTCCACGACGCAGGTATCGCACGGCAAATGACGACCAATGAATTTGCGATAAGCAAACGCGCCCAGAATGGCGCCGACGATGGGGCCAAACAGCGGCACCAGGAAGTAAGGAATGTCTCTACCGCCGGTAAACGCAATTTCGCCCCAACCAGCAAGCCCGGCGAACATTTTGGGGCCAAAGTCACGCGCCGGATTCATCGCAAAGCCGGTCAACGGCCCCATAGAGGCGCCGATAACGGCGATCAGTAAACCAATGAGCAGCGGCGCAAGCGGACCACGAGGTACGCCGTTGCCATCGTCGGTCAACGCCAGAATCAACCCCATCAGAATAGCGGTAATCACCATTTCAACCGCGAAGGCCTGCACAAAATTGATATGAGGATTCGGGTAAGTTGAGAAAATGCCTGCGAGATCAAGACTTTCAACGCTGCCACGGACGATATGGTGGGTTTGTTCGAAGTCCACAAAAAGATTGTAATAAAGCCCGTAAACTAACGCCGCTGCGCAAAAGGCGCCGGCAACTTGAGAAATAATAAAAGGAACAACTTTACGTTTGTCGAAACAGGCAAATAGCCAGAGTGCGATGGTCACTGCCGGGTTCAGGTGTGCGCCAGAAACACCTGCCGTCAGGTAGATAGCCATCGCTACTCCCAGACCCCAGATGACGCTGATTTCCCACTGTCCAAAAGTAGCTCCGGCAACTTTAAGCGCAGCGACACAACCCACACCGAAAAAAATCAACAACCCGGTACCGAGGAATTCAGCAATGCACTGGCCTTTTAAGGTTGATGTTTGACTCATAATCGGATCCTGAAGAGTATGTAATGTTTATTGGTATGCGCGGAGGTCATGGACATCCACGATGCCTGTAGGCACACTGTTAATTTATCGTTAACGAGCAAAAACGAGAAATATCGAAATTAAAATGTGTGTACTACGTCAATAAAATGAGCGTTATCGCGCCATAAAGCGCGTTTTGCGTCAGCAGAAGAGTGTGAATTGAATCATTTTATTAACCAATATGTTAACACTTTTGAGTTATTGGGTGAATGTTACCAGGAGATGGATGAAAATTGTTGCAAACCGCGATCTACGCGGTATGTCGCTGGACAGCGAGAGCGGGGCTTCATACAATCGGCACTATATATTGTGCGCGTTTACGTGAAGCGTCGCCTTGCAATTCAGGAGAGGTAAGATCATGTCTTTAGAAGTGTTTGAGAAACTGGAAGCAAAAGTACAGCAGGCGATTGACACCATCACCCTGTTACAGATGGAAATTGAAGAGCTGAAAGAAAAGAACAACAGCCTGGCGCAGGAGGTGCAGTCTGCACAGCATCAGCGTGAAGAGCTCGAGCGTGAGAATAATTCTCTGAAGGAACAGCAGAGCGGCTGGCAGGAACGTCTGCAGGCGCTGTTAGGCCGTATGGAAGAAGTCTGATTACGCTTTATCTTTCGCGTAATCGCCCCCGTTTGTAGGCCGGATAAGGCGCAAGCCGCCATCCGGCGATACTTATTCTTGATAAAGGCCCTGCTGGCTTGCCCATCATTCGCCAAGCCAGCGGCTGAAAGAGCTACGGTCAATATCAAGCTGCTTCGCTGCACGGCTTTTGTTGTTTTGTTGTCGTAGTAGCACGCCTTTGAGAATGCGGCTACGGATCCGTTTATACGGGCCTTCGAGCAGTTGGCAGTCCGGGCAGTTATGTTGAGCTTGTTTTGAGGAACACGCTTTATCGGCTTGTAAATCCTCAATCAGTAAAGCGGCGGCAGAGAGTGACACGACGCCTGACTGAAAAGATAACGCCAGCCGTTCCATAATATTATTTAACTGGCGTACGTTACCCGGCCATAAATACTTTTTAAGCTCACCCCATAAATCCTCGCTCAATGCAATGGGGGGCAACTGATATGACTTCCTCAGCGTATTGAATGTTGCCTGCCCAATAATTTGGATATCGTCTGGCCGTTCACGTAACGGTAATGTGGTGACCTTGAGTACATTCAAGCGATAAAAGAGGTCTTCTCTAAATTCGCCGGTTGCAATCATTGCCGGTAAGTTTCTGTTGGTGGCTGCAATCACGCGAACATTCACCGGGATCATGTGGTCTGCGCCAAGGCGCATCAGTTGGCGCTCTTGCAGAATTCGCAAGAGTTTTGCTTGTAAGAACTTATCCAGCTCGCTGATCTCATCGAGGAAGATGGTTCCGTTATGTGCCAGTTCAAACATCCCTGCGCGGCCTTTTTTAGAGGCGCCGGAAAATGCGCCGTCAACATATCCGAAGAGTTCGCTTTCCATAATAGAGGCGGGGATGGCGCCGCAGTTGACCGCAACAAATGGCCCATTGCTATGTGAACTGGCGTTATGAATGCTCTGCGCCAGAACCTCTTTGCCGGTACCATTTTCACCGAGCAGTAGTATTGTTGCTTCGGTTCCAGCATAAATTCTGGCCAACCTTAAGCGGTCCTGCATTTCTCGGTTGCAGGTAATAAAATCGTCGAAGTGATATCTGGCGTGAAACCCTAACTTTTTCGCTTCTTTGATTCTTATCTTCTGCTCAGCATTCTGTAAGTTAGATGATGTCTGGAGGGTAATCACTACCCGGTTGAGATTTTCGTTTTCCACGATGGGGAACTGGTTAACTACAAATTCGCCGTAGGGGGTATTGATTAACTCATTTTCTAGCGGGATATTATTTTGCAGATCCTCCCAGTTTAGCGTTAAAGACGGTATTTTTTTATTGATTAAATCATGCTTGCTGAGTTGCAAAAGCTCAGTGGCTTTGTGATTGCAATGAATAACCTTGCCACAATTATAAATGAGAAGAATGAATTTATTGGTATGGTCAAGTAACAGATTTAGCTGGTTTTGCTCAATATGCTCATTGGCGAGCGCCTGATATAGCTGTATTGCCTCATATAATGCCAGTTCTATGGATTCGACACCTGAATGGAAAGGGATGAAGTGTTCCACGCTGTGTGTGCCAAAATAAATCGGACAAATGGCATCGCCAATAATAAGGTCTATCTGGTTATTTTGGGTGTAATTGACGAAGTCATTTCTGGCATTCTCAATGCAAGGGTTGACCATTTCGTCAATGATAAACTCAGTGAGTTGCAGATTGAGCATCCTGGCTATTTTCATACAGCCATCGATAACGCTGCGAAAGCCAATCACACCAATATTTTTATTGAGTCCAAGGTATGGCCTGAGAGCATCGATAATGTCATAGGCGGATGTTTTTATCTCAATGACCGGTTGCGGGATTTTCTGTTTAAGCATCCATGCCATTCCTCCACGACTAATCACAAGGTCAGGGTTATTCACTCGCAATACCGGGATCACGGAATCAACATCATCGAGGGTGGCATTTAATATCGTTATATTTGCGATGCCAGTATATCGGTCTGACAGGCGTTCTGCTTCGAGAGAGAGCGCTTGTAATGGAGAGACAATGCAAATATTAGGTAATTTTAACATGTTGAATCCAGCCTGATCATGATGTGAAGTCGATAACGGTGGATACAGTTGTCGGCATTATTTCAGGAGCAGTAAGCCTTTAACGACTTACCGTTCCTTCAATCTTTTTGTCACATAAAGGGTGAACAGCGGAATTGTTTTCGATCAACTCTTTGGAGGTTATGTTTTTGATAATTGCTGGCGTTGGACGGTTCTCCTTTGTTCACGGCGAGCAACCCAGGCGGTAATAAACGGTACGACTAAGGACGTGACGATCGTAGAAGCGGCAATCTGCGGTGTCGCCACGGCGATTAATGCTGACACGCCAGGGTCAACCGCGGCGATGGCTGCGGGGGTCGCCACGGCGTTACCAGCCGTCGTGGACACGGCCGCTCCGGCAATCCCTGAACCACCAACAATACGGGAAACGGCAACATTAATCAGCGCGCCAATGAATGCTGTCATCAGGCCCAGAATAACCCCCGCAAATCCGGCCATCAGTAGGGTGCTGAAATCGATCCCGGTTCCCAGACCAAAAGAGAAAAAGGGGATCAGCATCGCGCCGCCACTTTTCAGGAACGAACGCATATCCTCGTCCAGATTGCCGAGCAGCATACCAATCAGTATTGGCAGAACAACGGCGAACAGCTCCATGATCGGGATCGACACCAGTCCAGCGGCACCCATCGCTACCATCGTCAGAAAGGGGCCTTCAAGTACAGAAAGCACGGCGATGGCACCCGCATCCGTTTCATTGCCAAACTGTTTGGTCAGAGCAGCGTAAAGCCCCATGTTTGCGTTGGTCATCGCCGCGATAATGGCGAGTGCTGACAAACCAAAGAAGCCGTTCGCTCCGCAAAACTTTGCGACCAGTAAGCCAATTGCCGTCCCGACCACAAGCTTGGATAACATAATGGCGAACCCTTTCTTCAGAGCGACTGGCGCAGCCTGTAGACGAATTTCCGCGCCCATACAGACAAAAAATACGCCCAGGATGGCCAGTGCGCCATGGGCTATTGCGGTTGAAAAGCTCCCTATCTCTAAAGCACCAGGACAAAATGTCTTTAATAATGCTCCGATCAATAACGGGATTACCATCATCCCACCTGGGAACTTCTCAATTGTTTGTTTTATTTTCATGAGGAGACTTCCGTGTTTACGTAACGGATATAAATGATGGGAATGTGTTATTTATTCCCACCGTATAGGGTTATATTTCTATCGTCTTAAAAGGTCGGTGCGATCTTGTAAATAGAGAACTCTTTATGCCCAAGATCTTCGGCTTTGGTGGTTTTACCATTAGAAACCTTAATGATTTCCTGATAAATCACCTCGCCCATCTCATTAATGGACGATTCACCGCGCATAATCGACGAAACATCGATATCAATGTTGTCGCGCATTTTGGTGAATGTCTCTTCATTGGCGGTGATTTTAATCACTGGCGCAATCGGGTTGCCGGTTGGCGTTCCGCGTCCGGTTGTAAAAATAACAATTTGCGCGCCGCCAGCCACCATACCCGAGATGGATTCGATATCTTGTCCAGGGGAGTCCATCACCCACAGCCCACGACCGCCAGGGAAATCTGCGTATTGCAGGACGCCCTGCAACGGCGAATGACCCGCTTTGTGCATGCAGCCCAGCGATTTTTCCTCAATAGTGGTAATGCCGCCCTGGATATTACCCGGAGTCGGTTGCCCGCCCCTGATATCTGCGCCCAGTGCTTTCGCTCTTTCTTCACACCCGACAACCAGCTTGATTAAATCGTCTGCGACTTGTGAATTGATTGCCCGGCGCGCAACCACGTGTTCTGCGCCAATGAATTCGGTCGTTTCGGAGAGAATCGATGTGCCGCCATCGTTAACTAATAAATCGGATGCAATGCCGCAGGCAGGGTTAGAAGCGAGGCCAGAGGTGGTATCGGAACCTCCGCACTCCATTCCGAGGATCAGTTCACTGACGTTTATTTCTTCGTAGTCTTGCTGGGACAAATCCTGCGCATATTGACGTGCGATTGAAATTCCGTGCGCCTGACACTGCAAGGTACCCCCTTCATCCTGAATTGTAATACAGGAAACCGGCTTTCCGAATTTGGTGATTTCTTGCGTAATGTGGGTAGGCTCAGCGCCTTCACAGCCCAATCCGACCACGAGTATGGCTCCCACGTTGCCGTTCCTGGCTACATTGATCAGTGTTTTTTCGGTTAACGCCGCATCACCGGCAATCTGGCAGCACCCAAAATCATTATTAAGCCAGGTTGAGCCATGAACCTGAGCGGAGATGTCCTGAGCCACCTTATTGGAGCAAACGCTGGTAGGTAAAATTAAGACGTAGTTGCGAATACCCACGCTGCCGTCTGGACGACGATAACCTTTGATTGTTTTTTCCATTTTCACTTGTTCCTTAGCCTTTATTGCCAATCCCCACGACCACGTTCACTTTCAACATTATGAACATGAACATACTCTCCAGGCTGGATAGACTTCGTTGCCCGACCAATGGATTCACCGTATTTGTAGACCTCGCCATGGAGCGCGACGGCTTTAATGGCAAATTTATGACCGTAAGGGATATCATCCCGTAAGATGATGGTCAGATTTTCATCACCAATAAACATGCTAGCGATCTCTCCGGCCTTGAGGGGCTGGAGAGCAGTAGCGACGCTATCTTTCGGGTTAATAACCACTGCATTTTTCTTCATAAAAAATCCTTATGCGCTCTGAATGGGTGCAGTGGTATAAAGCATAAGGCGTGCCATTTTCCTAATGTGTTGTTTATTAATGGAAATTAAACTGGGGTTGGGTAGGGTGATATGAAGCTGGTGGAAGTAGCTTCATCGGTTGCGGTAAATAGCTACAGTCTGCAAAGCGTGAAAGAAGGTGTTGGGTACGACGAAAGCGCATAAAAAAGGCGCCTTATGGCGCCTTTTTTGATCACTCGATATCAAGCGGGTCTTCGGAAAGGATAATCCCGGTGTTGTCGGCATAGAGATGGTCGCCGGAGAAGAACGTCACGCCGCCAAAATTGACGCGCACATCGCTTTCCCCAATGCCTTCACCTGCGGCACCCACCGGAATGGCGGCGATCGCCTGAATGCCGATATCCAGCTCTTCCAGATCGTCCACCTGACGCACCGCGCCATAGATAACCAGCCCTTCCCATTCATTTTGCGCGGCCAGACGCGCCAGCTCCGCGTCGACTAATGCGCGACGGACAGAGCCGCCGCCGTCGACCAGCAGAACCCGACCACGGCCATTTTGTTCGAGCAGATCGTACAGCAACCCGTTGTCCTCGAAACATTTTACCGTGATGATTTGTCCGCCAAACGACGACCGTCCTCCAAAGTTAGAGAACAGCGGTTCCACGACGTTGACATCTTCCTGATAGATGTCACAAAGCTCGGAAGTATCGTATTTCATAGGCTTAACGTTCAGTTGCTGCGAGAATTTTTAGTATATCGCGCTAAGTACACTGTTGGCAAAATCATCAATTGTTAATTGATATTTGTCAGTTAAACGGCCCACTGACTTAAGAGTATCCCAATCACAAATAACAGGTTGGTTAACAGCGCGCCTTTAACGGTACGTTCAAGCATCGGGCGCATTGCCGCAGGCTCCCTTTCGCGCATTACATAGCGCGCCTGTTTGATGAGCAGCGGCGCGGCCAGAATAAACAACCATCCCCACGGACTGTGCAACGAGAGCAGGTTAAACAGCGCCAGACAGATCAGCGCGCCTAGCAACAGGCAGGCGTGATAACGACGCGCGTTGACATCGCCCAGACGTACCACAAGGGTGTTTTTGCCATTCTCTCTGTCGCTATTAATATCGCGCAGGTTATTAATATTCAGCACCGCCGTCGCCAGTAAACCGCAGGCAGTTGCCGGAAGAATCAGCGCCGGAATCAGCGTGTGCGCCTGGAGATACCAGCTCCCCATGACGCTTAGCCAGCCAAAGAAGACCAGGACAGAGATATCACCCAGCCCGATATAACCGTAGGGCCGATTACCCACGGTGTAGGTGATGGCGGCGATAATCGACAGCCCGCCCAAAATCAGGAAGCCGACAAAATCGGTTAACGTATGGCACGCGACTGCCACCAAAGCCAGTCCGGAGATACAGATCAGCACGACGGTAATGATTAACGCCCGCTTCATTTCTTGCCGGGTGATGACGCCTTTTTGCATCCCCCGCAGCGGCCCGATGCGATCCGGTTTATCACTGCCTTTGACAGCGTCGCCGTAATCGTTGGCGAGGTTGGATAAAATTTGCAGCAGCCCGGCGGTGATAAGGGCCAGCAGTGCGACCAGAGGATCAAAATAGTTTTGCCACCATGCGAGGGCCGTACCGACGATAATCGCCGCGAAGGCGAGGGGTAAGGTTTTGGGTCGTAAGCTTTCCAGCCAGGCCTGGGTGCGGCTAATTTGTTGTTGTTCAGTCATATTTAGCGCCAATAAAAATGGGGCTTTTCAGCCCCATCAACAGTGATGAAAATGCATTGGACGCGATTATAAGATAAAACGGCTTAGATCTTCATCTGCGACCAGCGCATCCAGATGTTTGCTCACATATTCCGCATCAATTGTGATGTTTTGGCCGTGCAGATCGCTGGCGTCATAGGAAATCTCCTCCATCAGACGCTCCAGTACGGTATGCAGACGGCGCGCGCCGATGTTTTCGGTGGTTTCGTTAACCTGCCAGGCGGCTTCGGCAATACGTTTAATACCGGAATCGGTGAACTCGATATTGACGCCTTCAGTTGCCATCAGCGCTTTGTACTGCACGGTGACGGACGCGTTTGGCTCAGTCAAAATGCGTTCGAAATCGCTGGTGGTCAACGCCTGAAGTTCAACGCGAATCGGCAGACGGCCCTGCAGCTCTGGGATCAGATCAGACGGCTTCGCCACCTGGAACGCGCCAGAGGCGATAAACAGAATATGATCCGTTTTGACCATCCCGTGTTTGGTCGAAACCGTGCAGCCTTCTACCAGCGGCAGTAAGTCGCGCTGTACGCCTTCGCGTGAAACATCCGGGCCGGAGGTTTCGCCACGCTTACAAATTTTGTCAATTTCATCGATAAACACGATACCGTGCTGTTCAACCGCGTCGATAGCGTCCTGTTTCAGCTCTTCCGGGTTGACCAGCTTAGCAGCCTCTTCTTCAACCAACAGTTTCATCGCGTCTTTAATTTTTAGCTTACGCGGTTTCTGTTTCTGACCGCCCAGGTTCTGGAACATAGACTGCAACTGGCTGGTCATCTCTTCCATGCCCGGAGGCGCCATAATCTCTACGCCCATTGGCGCGGCGGCGAGGTTAATCTCGATCTCTTTATCGTCGAGCTGTCCTTCGCGCAGTTTTTTGCGGAACGTTTGACGGGCGGCAGAAGGTTCTTGCTGCTGTTCGGCCTGGCCCCAGTTATTTTTTGCCGGCGGGATCAGCACGTCGAGAATACGTTCTTCCGCCAACTCTTCCGCACGATAGCGATTTTTCTCGATAGCCTGTACGCGAACCATTTTCACAGCGGCATCGGTCAGATCGCGGATGATAGAGTCCACTTCTTTACCAACATAGCCCACTTCAGTGAATTTGGTGGCTTCGACTTTAATGAACGGCGCGTTGGCGAGTTTCGCCAGACGACGGGCGATTTCGGTTTTGCCGACGCCGGTTGGGCCAATCATCAAAATATTTTTCGGCGTCACTTCGTGGCGCAGCTCTTCATCAAGCTGCATACGACGCCAGCGGTTACGCAATGCAATCGCCACGGAACGCTTGGCGTTATCCTGGCCGATAATGTGTTTGTTCAGTTCGCTGACAATTTCGCGTGGGGTCATTTCAGACATGAGAGGTCCTTACGCTTTGGAGGTCAATTCTTCAATGGTGTGGAAATGGTTGGTGTAAATGCAGATATCGCCTGCAATATCCAACGCCTTTTCAGCAATTTCGCGTGCGCCGAGCTCGGTATTTTCCAACAGAGCGCGGGCAGCAGCCTGGGCATAAGGACCGCCGGAGCCGATAGCAATTAAATCGTTTTCAGGTTGCACGACATCGCCGTTACCCGTGATGATGAGCGAGGCAGTTTCATCCGCGACGGCCAGCAACGCTTCCAGTTTGCGTAGCATACGGTCGGTACGCCAGTCTTTCGCCAGTTCAACGGCGGCTTTGACCAGATGCCCCTGATGCATTTCCAGTTTACGTTCAAACAGCTCAAACAGCGTGAATGCATCCGCAGTACCGCCCGCAAAGCCTGCAATGACCTTGTCGTTGTAGAGGCGGCGGACTTTCTTCACGTTGCCTTTCATTACTGTGTTACCCAGTGTGGCCTGACCATCACCGGCGATTACCACGTGGCCGTTACGGCGTACGCTTACTATTGTTGTCACGAGCAGACCCCTTGGTTACTAATGCAGAATTGCGGCCCCGTACGGCGTACGGGGCGTAATGCAAGTATAGATGGGGGAGATTTTGAGGGTTTCAACCCCCGGTGGCGAGTCGAATGCAGTTTGTATGGCCCGCCATCTTCAGACGGTTAATGGTACTGTCGGCATTTTCTTTACCTTTAACCGGCCCGATAACCACGCGATTCCAGCCGTTATTGGTGGTAATTTTGGAGTCAAAGCCTTCAAACGCTAGCTGAGCGCGGACGCTTTCTGCCTGCTCGGCGCCTTTGAATGAACCGCATTGCACCATCCAGCGACGTTCATCTTTTTTCTCTGCTGTCGCTTTCGGCGCTTCAGGCGCGCGCGTAATTGGCGCGGCTTTTGGCGCTGCCGCGCTGGTATGCGCCGGCGTTTGCAGCAAATCCTGATAAGGTTGCTGCGAGGCCGTCTGCTTCGGCGGCTGACTTTGGCGCGCGGGTTGCGCAGGGGCGGACTGTACCGTGCGCGTTTGCGGCTGCTCGTTTACCCGCGGCTGTGTTCGTGGTTGCTGAACCGGCTGCGTTTGAGTCCACTGCTGCTGCTGCTGCTGCTGCTGCTGCTGCGCCTGACGCTGGCGCTGTAGCGTTTGCTGTCGTTGTTCTGGCGTCTGCTCGTTCCACGGCACTTCGTTAAGTTGCGTCGGCTGCTGACGCATATCCGCCTGCATCTGCGCCAGGAGTTGACGCTGCTCGCTGGTGAGCTGATTCGGATTCATGACTTCACCGCCAGCGGACGGTTCCGTTGGCGTACGCACGCCCGGCTGGCGGCTTTCCAGCTCTTTGATGTAACGCCAGCGCTCTTCCGGTTTTGGCGGAAGCCCATTGCCGGTGACTTTCTGGTTTTGTAGCGTTTCGGACGCTTCTTTCTTATGGTGCGTAATGAAGTACAGACCGCCGATAAAGGTCACAAGGACGGCTGCCGCAATCGCGACCATTGCCGGCGAGACTGCAGGCATGTTGCTTTGCTTCTTCCGTGAGTTCCGTGAGGTGCTCTTTTTGCGCCGCGAAGGAGCCGGTTGACCGCGACGTACATAATCTCGTTGTGCCACTATCGTTTCGCTGTATTTATTCGTTCGTCAGCCCGTCATGTTACTGAAGCGGCGGGCCTTTGACCAGACAGGTGAGTCTTAAAGCTATTTACTTTAGGGTAAAGCGCGCGTAGAACCGCGAATAATTAGCTCGCAATCCATTAAACGCGAGCCGCTGCTCACATTTTGCCCCTGTATCTGATCGAGCAACAGCAGCATCGCCTCGCGACCAATGTCAAAACGCGGCTGCGCCACGGTCGTCAGCGGAGGGTCGCAAAACTCGGCCAGCGCGATATTGTCAAAGCCGATAATCGACAGATCGTCAGGCACTTTCAGACCCTGGCGCTTGGCCCAGGAGAGCGCGCCCAGCGCCATGACGTCGCTATGACAAAAGACGGCGGTAGGCGGCAACGGTTGCTCAAACAACTGCTTTAATGCGTTTGCCCCGGCTTCATAGGTAAAGTCGCCACGGGCGATGTAATGCGGATCAACCATAATGCCACTGCGTCTTAATGCCTGTACGTAACCTTGTAAGCGATAGTGACAGAGCGGCATATCTTCCGGCCCCGCAATACAACCAATCCGCTTGTGGCCCAAATCCAACAGGTAGTTCATGGCATTGAACGCGGCGGTAAGGTTATCGATATGTACCGTCGGCAGTTCAAGCTCCGGCGCAAACTCATTCGACATCACCATCGGAGGCAAATTGCGCTGCTCCTCAACGCTGGCGTCAAAGGGCAGTCGGGAACTGAGAAGTACCATGCCGTCGATCTGTTTGGTGATGATGAGATTAAGAAAGGTTTTTTCTTTCTGGTTTTGATGGGCGCAATCGCCAATCAGCACCAGATATCCCTGTTCTGCCGCGGTCACTTCGATACCGCGGATAATTTCACTGAAGAAGGGATCGCAAATATCCGGGACAATCACCAAAATCGTACGGGATTCACTCCGTTTTACATTTCGCCCCATCGACTGCGGGAAATAGCCCACTTCAAGCGCGGCCTGTTCAACCCGGCTACGGGTCGACTGGGAGACTTTATCGGGGTTCATTAACGCGCGGGATACGGTTGCTGTAGAGACTTTCGCCTTCAACGCAACATCCTTCATCGTAGCGGCAGTAACCTGCTTGTTCGATTTCACTCTTTCTCCTCGCCTGGGAACTGCTGGCGCAGATCTATCCCTGGTAACACTCATCGGAAACATTTTTATCAGATAGTGCGTGGAAGCGGTTACAGAATTTTCATAAAAAGTGTGATGGATGTTTAATTTTACGATCCGCCTCGCATCGTGAGGGCTATCCTTCAATCGGATCGACGTCAAGAACCCATTTAACTTTCCGCGCTTCAGGGAGCGTATTGATCAACGTCAGCGTGCCGCTGATGATATGTTGCAGGCGAATCCGTGAAGGATGCTGAAGTAAAATTTGCCAGCGATAGCGGCCGCCGCGTTTTGGCGCGAGGGCCGGAACCGGACCTAAGATCCACAGCTTATCGTCTGATAGCGGGCTGGCCTGAATCAAATTACGCAACTGCTGGAGAAAGACTGGCGCCTGCTGATTGTTGTGATCCTCTGCGCGAATAATGACGTGGCTGGTCCACGGCGGAAGCTGGAGCGTTTGCCGTTCCGCCAGCGCCTGTTCCGCAAACGCATCATAGCCTTTATACAGTAACGTTTGCAGCAGGGGATGCTCAGGATGGTGCGTTTGGAGCACCACTTCCCCCTGTTTACCCGCGCGCCCGGCGCGGCCGGAAACCTGAGTATAGAGCTGGGCGAAGCGTTCCGCCGAACGAAAATCTGCGGAAAAAAGCGCGCCATCGACGTCCAGCAACGCCACCAGCGTGACGTCCGGGAAGTGATGGCCTTTTGCCAGCATTTGCGTGCCTATCAGGATGCGCGCTCCGCCGCGGTGAACTTCCGCCAGATGCTGCTCCAGCGCGCCTTTACGACTGGTGGTATCACGGTCGATTCGTGAGATCGGCACGCCGGGGAAGAAGGGGGCCAACGCTTGCTCAAGCTGTTCCGTCCCTAACCCAACCGGGAGCATATGCGTGGAGCCGCAGGAGGGGCACTGACGCGGTATCGGACGCTGGCTGTCGCAGTGATGGCAGCGTAAATGATGCTGCGCCTGGTGCAGCGTGTAGTAGTGATCGCAACGTGGGCACTCCGCAATCCAGCCGCAGTCGTGGCAAAGCAGCGCGGGCGCGAATCCCCGGCGGTTAAGAAATAAAATCACCTGATTGTCGGCCTGGAGGTGTTGGCGCATACGGGCGATAAGGGCAGGCGCCAGTCCCGCCTGAAGACGCTGGCCTTTTAAATCCAGCACATGCTGCAGGGCTGGGCGGGCGTTGCCTGCGCGCCGCGTCAGACGCAGCATCCGGTATTTTTTCTGCCGTACATTGCATAGCGTTTCCAGTGCTGGCGTGGCGGAGCCGAGAATAATCGGGATCTGCTCGCTATGGGCGCGATACACCGCCAAATCGCGGGCATGGTAGCGCCACCCTTCCTGCTGTTTATAAGAACTGTCGTGCTCTTCATCAATGACAATCACGCCAAGATGCTTAAACGGCGTAAAGAGCGAGGAACGCGTGCCGATGACAATCGCCGCTTCGCCGTTTTTCGCTTTCAGCCATGCCGAAAGACGCTCGCTGTCGTTTAGCCCGGAATGCAGCACTTCCACCGGCGCGTTAAAACGTTCGCGAAAACGGGCGATCGTTTGCGGCGTCAGGCCGATTTCCGGCACCATCACCAGCGCCTGTTTGCCCTGGGCGAGGACGTTTTCCAGCACGCTTAGATACACTTCGGTCTTGCCGGAACCGGTCACGCCTGCCAGCAACCAGGCGGAGAAACCGTCCGACGCGCTGTGAATCGCGCCGACTGCTGTCGCCTGTTCGGTATTCAGCCGCAGCCGCTCTCCTGCGACGGCATAATGCTCCCGCCAGTCGGTAAATGCGGGCGTTTCACTGGCAAGCTCACAAAGCCCCTTACGCCGCAGCGTTTGTAGCGTGGCATCGGTAAAATCTAGTTCAGCGACCTGATAGCGCCAGATCTTTCCTTGCCGCAGCGCCGCCAGCGCCTGCTGTTGTCTGGCGGAGCGTTTCAGGCTGTTGATATCGACGGCTTGCCCCTCTTCGGTGGCGAACCAATACCATAGGGGCGCGTTGCTGGCTGGTTTTCCCTGACGCAGTAAAACCGGCAGAGCGTGGAACAGAACGTCGCCGAGGGGATGGTGGTAGTAATCCGCCGCCCAAAGGAGTAAGCGCCAGATGGAGGTAGAAAAGATTGGCTCGTTATCCAGGATTTCAATGACCGATTTTAATTCATCGAGCGGCAATTCGCTGTGGTCGCTAACTGAGACGATAATGCCCACGCGCTCTTGCTGTTTGCCGAACGGCACGCGCACGCGGCACCCGGCTTTGGCGACCCCGCCTTCCGGCAGCAGGTAATCAAAGGTCCGGGGAAGCGGAACGGGCAAGGCAACGTGCGCGACGGACATAGCATCTTCCTGACTTGAAATTTCGTCGGGTAGTATACACATTACGATAAGGGAGCGCGGATCAGTTTGCATACGGTGGTCAAATTCTGTATGATTCGCCGCCTTTGGTGCGTGTTGTGAGCATCAAACCCTTTACTATTAACTTCGCGTGGTGTCTGGCGTTAGGGCTGGAAGAGCGACGCGGCCTTACACTGAGGTTCCCCCATGAAAAAAGGTATTCACCCGAATTACGTAGAAATTACTGCAACCTGTTCTTGCGGTAATGTTATCAAAACCCACTCTACCGTGGGTCACGACCTGAACCTGGACGTGTGCGGCAAATGCCACCCGTTCTTCACTGGTAAGCAGCGTGTTGTTGATACCGGTGGTCGTGTTGAGCGTTTCAACAAACGCTTCAGCATCCCTGGCAGCAAATAAGTTACCGCCAGAAAAAAAGCGCCGCAGGGCGCTTTTTTTGTATGTGTGAATCAGAATTGAAATATACATTTAGCCATTGAATTAATTTTCTTTATTAATAAATAAAACAATGTTTTTATTTTATCTATAAATTATTTCTGTTAGTGATCTTCATCCTTTTTATCTTCACATTTTTGCCATTTATTTATTTTGTTGGCAAAATTAAAAAGGTTTTATTTCTCTTGCTTAAATACACTTTTCAGGAAATTTAAAATTATTCATAGACCCGATTTTCTTTTCCATAAAGGAGCGAAGGGCGGGTTAATTCCTTAATTGTGTATGAAGAGGGACGGTCATGAAAGTAAAATTATTGTTATTACTTATTCCATTACTCTCTGCGGCCACGCACGCGGGTTATGTTGATTACCGTCATGAATATTATGATGATGGACGTAACTATGATCGTGTTTATATGTCACATCGTTTTGCTACAGGTTTTGGGGTAGCTGTTGAAGCCATTTCTCGTTCCGACGACGCGCAATCTAACGATGCGTGGAATAATATGGAAAGTAACGGCAACGAGTATACCGCAAGCTATCAGTTTACCTGGCAGGGGCTTGTCTGGCAGCCTGGTATTGCGATTGAAACGGGTGATAACATCGCGATTTATAAGCCTTATATTCGCGTGCAGTATAATATTAATGACAGTTGGTGGACTGCGTTCCGCTATCGCCTGGAGTACATGCGCAGAAACAGCGATGGTAAAGATGACCGCATGGTCTACCGTCCTGAAGCGTGGCTTGGTTATAACGTCAATAACTGGATGTTTGAACTCAACGGTATTTATAAAATTGCCGATAGCGAAGATTTGTATAACAACAAAAAAGAAGATTACGAATATAACTTCCGTGTTGCTTATAACATAGGTTCCTGGGTTCCTTTTGTTGAACTGGGTAACGTCTCTTCGGGATATAATACGACGACTACGGACGATCGTCAGACGCGTTACCGTGTTGGCCTTGGATATAACTTCTGATTAATACCTTTCGTATCGGCTTATTATGCTGAGCGTCAGGATATCTACATAGTTTGCATGAGTAACGTACCTAAGGAGTTCACATCATGTCTAGTGATGGCGCGATTACCGGAAACAATAACAGTATTACCGTCAGGCCTTTCGGGATCAGAGATAAATTTGGTTATTTGTGTGGTGATCTGGGAACCTGTTTTATTCTTGGGTTAGTAAATAGTTTTTTAATGATTTATTACACTAACGTACTTGGTATTTCCGGCGCTATTGTCGGCTCGCTCTATTTTGTGATTAAACT
Source organism: Salmonella enterica subsp. houtenae serovar Houten (assembly GCA_900478215.1). Lineage (NCBI taxonomy): Bacteria > Pseudomonadati > Pseudomonadota > Gammaproteobacteria > Enterobacterales > Enterobacteriaceae > Salmonella > Salmonella enterica. The sequence goes on along the minus strand of LS483478.1, from coordinate 4,355,519 downwards.
CTTTGATGCATTTATCGATGTTGGGGTGGGGCGTTTATGTGATACCTCCAGGCTGACAACCCATGGGCGTTTTAATCCCTGGGTGCGCCGCATGAAATATCCGTTCTGCATCATCGCGGTCGTCCTGTTTCTGCCGTTTGTGCAGGATTTTTCGTATACGGCAAAAATTATCTACATTTGCTGTTCCTATTTTATCTACGGTTCGCTGTTATCGACCGTGAGTATTCCGTATGGTGCGATGTCTGCGGCGATTAGCTCTAATCCGGTAGATCGCGTATCGCTCTCAACCTGGCGCAGCGTTGGGTCTGCGATCGGCGGCGGGGCAACTGGCTTTTTTATTCCTATCCTGATGTATACCACTCTGGTGGATGGAAGCCAGGTGATTTCCGGGCAACATTTCTTCTGGATCGCCATTGGTTGCGCTGTGCTGGGTTTCATCTTCTTATCGTTGACCTGCCAGCTCACGACGGAGCGCGTGCGTGTGGAGAGAAAAGCGAGTATGCCCGTGTCGGTGCTGCTGAAGGGATTGGGGTGTAATAAGGCGCTGATTGTTTTAGTGGTTGTGGATCTGCTGATCGTGATTAACCAGGGATTGTCTGGTACTAACATGACTTACCTGTTTAATGACTATTTCCACAACAAAGAGGCCATGTCTATCGCGCTGTTGTTTACCTTTGGTTCTCTGATTCTGCTGGCGCCATCGGCATCCTGGCTCACGAAGCGCTTTGGCAAGAAGGAAGCCAGCGTCGGCGCGCTGCTCTTTGCGGTAGCGATGTATCTGATTATGTTTTTCATTCACATTACCGACGCGAAAGTCTATTTGGTTTTCCTGTTTCTGGCGACGCTGGGGGCGGGGTTATTTAACCTGATGATTTGGGCGTTTATGACCGATGTGTGTGACTATCACCAGTATGTTACTGGCAATCGTGAGGATGGCACCGTTTATGGTGTGAACTTCTTCGCTCGCAAGGTGGGTCAAGCGTGCGCAGGAGCCATTGGCGGTTTTATGCTGGCCATCATTGGTTACCAATCCTCGTCAATGGGTGGCGCTATTCAAACCAGCGCCGTGCAGGAAAATATTTATACGATGGCGAATCTCTTACCGGCTTCATGCCTGTTTTTGGCGGCGATTATTCTGATTTATTGCTACCCACTGAACCGTAAAGAAACGCTCAAGATGGAAGAAACACTGAATAAATTCAATGGCATTAGTCGGTAACGCCGTGAGTTCATGAACGGACCGAAAAGAGGCAGAAGCAATCCCGCCTCTTCTTATCTGTGGGAGCGGTGGGGGTAAGGTCGGGCAACTGTGGGGTTGAAGGCTTTCGTTACCTTGAAAACAGCGGCCAGGAATTCTGCGCCGCTCTTTTCGGGATCAATACTCCCACGTTTCCGGGTCAATCCCCATCTCACGCATAATCTCTTTTGCCGCTTCCGGGATTTCATCGCTGCGCTCTTTTCGCAGATCGGCATCATCCGGCAATGGTTGTCCGGTAAAGGCGTGCAGAAATGCTTCACACAACAGCTCGCTGTTGGTGGCGTGGCGCAGGTTGTTCACCTGACGACGCGTACGTTCATCGGTGAGGATTTTTAACACCTTCAGAGGAATGGAAACCGTAATTTTCTTGACTTGCTCACTCTTCTTGCCGTGCTCAGCGTATGGGCTGATATATTCGCCGCTCCATTCAGCCATGAGATACTTAATCCTCTTCGTCATTAATATTGAGGTCTGAACCTGAGTCCGGACCATAATCGCGCGTAGTTTACCGTAGTGGCGCGGCCCTGACACGAAGTTAGCGGTCGCAGATGTGCGCTAATGCATATAATTTTAACGGCTATTTGCAGTTTGCTCAATCTATACGCAAAGAAGTTTAGATGTCCAGATGTATTGACGTCTATTGTGGTAGTGGTTAATCTGTGGCCTGACTTTCACCGACTCAGCCAGGAATCTCTTCATATGACGCGTAAACAGGCCACTATCGCAGTGCGTAGCGGATTAAACGACGACGAACAATACGGCTGCGTTGTGCCGCCAATCCATCTCTCCAGTACCTATAACTTTACCGGTTTCAATGAGCCGCGCGCGCATGATTATTCCCGCCGCGGTAATCCCACGCGTGATGTTGTTCAGCGCGCGTTAGCGGAGCTGGAAGGCGGCGCGGGCGCGGTATTGACCAATACCGGCATGTCGGCGATTCATCTGGTCACAACCGTTTTCCTCAAGCCGGGCGATCTGCTGGTTGCGCCGCATGATTGCTACGGCGGTAGTTATCGTCTGTTTGACAGTCTGGCGACGCGCGGCTGTTATCGTGTGCGGTTTGTCGATCAGAGCGATGAACACGCCTTACAGGCGGCGCTGGAAGAAAAACCGAAGCTGGTACTGGTAGAAAGTCCAAGTAATCCATTGTTACGCGTGGTGGATATTGCGAAAATCTGTCGGCTGGCGTGCGAGGCGGGCGCAGTGAGCGTCGTTGATAACACGTTTTTAAGCCCGGCGCTGCAAAATCCGCTGGCGTTGGGCGCCGATCTGGTGTTGCATTCATGCACGAAATATCTCAACGGACATTCGGATGTCGTGGCCGGCGTGGTGATCGCTAAAGATTCGGAAATGGTCACTGAACTGGCGTGGTGGGCGAATAATATTGGCGTCACTGGCGGAGCGTTTGATAGCTACCTGCTGCTGCGCGGCCTGCGTACGCTGTCGCCGCGTATGGAGGTGGCGCAGCGTAATGCGCAAGCGATTGTGGATTACCTGCAAACCCAGCCGCTGGTGAAAAAGCTGTATCATCCGTCGCTGCCGAATAATCAGGGACATGAGATTGCCGCGCGTCAGCAAAAAGGCTTTGGGGCAATGTTGAGTTTTGAACTGGATGGGGATGAGGAGACGCTGCGTCGTTTTCTGGGCGGGCTGTCGCTGTTTACGCTGGCGGAATCTTTAGGGGGAGTGGAAAGTTTGATCTCTCACGCCGCCACTATGACGCATGCCGGTATGTCGCCGCAGGCGCGTGCCGCCGCCGGGATCTCCGAAACGCTGCTGCGTATCTCCACCGGTATTGAAGATGGCGAAGATTTAATTGCCGACCTGGAAAATGGCTTCCGGGCTGCAAACAAGGGGTAAACATGAGTGTGATTGCGCAGGCAGGGACGAAAGGTCGTCAACTGCATAAATTTGGCGGCAGTAGTCTGGCGGATGTGAAGTGTTACCTGCGTGTCGCAGGCATTATGGCGGAGTATTCGCAGCCTGACGATATGATGGTAGTGTCCGCCGCAGGCAGTACCACCAACCAGTTGATTAGCTGGCTCAAGTTAAGCCAGACCGATCGCCTTTCTGCGCATCAGGTATTACAGACGTTACGCCGCTACCAGTGCGATCTGATTAGCGGACTGCTTCCCGCCGACGCGGCAGATGATTTAACCAGCGCTTTTATCAGCGATCTGGAACGTCTTGCCGCCTTGCTCGACGGCGGCGTAACGGATGCCGTCTATGCCGAGATCGTCGGACACGGCGAAATTTGGTCGGCGAGATTGATGTCCGCCGTCCTGAATCAGCAGGGGCTGGATGCCGCCTGGCTGGACGCGCGCGCCTTTTTACGCGCCGAACGCGCCGCACAGCCGCAGGTTGATGAAGGGCTATCTTATCCTTTATTGCAACAGCTACTGGCGCAGCATCCGGGTAAACGCCTGGTAGTGACCGGCTTTATCAGCCGCAACCTTAACGGCGAAACGATCCTGCTGGGCCGTAACGGTTCCGACTATTCCGCCACGCAAATCGGTGCGCTGGCGGGCGTTTCCCGCGTGACCATCTGGAGCGATGTGGCGGGCGTTTATAGCGCCGACCCGCGCAAAGTCAAAGATGCCTGCCTGCTGCCGCTGCTGCGTCTGGACGAAGCCAGCGAGCTGGCGCGTCTGGCGGCGCCTGTTCTGCACGCCCGCACGCTGCAACCGGTGTCTGGCAGCGATATCGATTTGCAGTTGCGCTGCAGCTACACGCCGGATCAAGGGTCTACCCGAATTGAACGGGTGCTGGCTTCCGGGACGGGCGCGCGTATTGTGACCAGTCACGATGATATCTGTCTGATTGAGTTTCAGGTGCCCGCCAGCCAGGATTTCAGGCTGGCGCATAAAGAGCTCGACCAAATTTTAAAACGGGCGCAGGCGCGTCCGCTGGCGGTGGGCGTGCATCATGACCGTCAGCTATTGCAGTTCTGCTATACCGCCGAGGTCGCGGATAGCGTACTGAAACTCCTCGACGATGTCGGGCTGCCGGGCGAATTGCGCCTGCGGCAGGGCCTGGCGCTGGTGGCGATGGTCGGTGCGGGCGTCACTCGCAATCCGCTACACTGTCATCGCTTCTGGCAGCAGCTCAAAGGCCAGCCAGTAGAATTTACCTGGCAGTCGGAGGAGGGTATCAGTCTGGTCGCCGTGCTGCGTACTGGTCCGACGGAAAGCGTGATCCAGGGGTTGCACCAGTCGCTGTTCCGCGCCGAAAAACGCATCGGCCTGATGTTGTTCGGCAAAGGGAATATCGGCTCCCGTTGGCTGGAACTGTTTGCCCGTGAGCAAAGCACGCTTTCCGCGCGTACTGGTTTTGAATTTGTGCTGGCGGGCGTGGTGGATAGCCGCCGCAGCCTGCTCAGCTATGACGGGCTGGATGCCAGTCGCGCGCTGGCGTTCTTTGATGATGAAGCCGTTGAGCAGGATGAGGAGTCGCTATTCCTGTGGATGCGCGCTCATCCTTACGACGATCTGGTGGTATTGGATGTGACCGCCAGTTCACAGTTAGCCGATCAGTACCTTGATTTCGCCAGCCACGGTTTTCATGTGATTAGCGCTAATAAACTGGCAGGTGCGAGCGCCAGCGATAAGTATCGCCAGATTCATGACGCGTTTGAAAAAACCGGGCGTTACTGGCTGTATAACGCCACCGTGGGCGCGGGATTGCCGATCAACCACACGGTGCGGGATCTGATCGACAGCGGCGATACGATTCTCTCGATCAGCGGGATCTTCTCCGGGACGCTCTCCTGGCTGTTCCTGCAATTTGACGGTACGGTGCCGTTTACCGATCTGGTGGATCAGGCCTGGCAGCAGGGGCTGACCGAACCCGATCCGCGCGTCGATCTTTCCGGAAAAGATGTCATGCGTAAGCTGGTGATTCTGGCGCGCGAGGCGGGATACGACATTGAGCCGGATCAGGTACGCGTAGAATCGTTGGTGCCTGCGCATTGTGAAGGAGGGTCTATCGATCATTTCTTTGAGAATGGCGATGCGCTAAATGAGCAGATGGTGCAACGTCTGGAAGCCGCCCGCGAAATGGGGCTGGTGCTGCGTTATGTGGCGCGTTTTGACGCCAACGGTAAAGCCCGCGTTGGCGTCGAAGCCGTTCGTCCGGAGCATCCGCTGGCGGCGCTACTGCCGTGCGATAACGTGTTTGCGATTGAAAGCCGCTGGTATCGCGATAACCCGCTGGTGATCCGCGGGCCGGGCGCGGGTCGCGATGTCACCGCCGGGGCGATTCAGTCCGATATCAACCGCCTGGCGCAGCTACTGTAATATGCCTGCCGGATGGCGGCTTCGCCTGATCCAGCCTACGTTAAGCCAGATCCGTAGGTTGGATGAGCGCGTGAGCGTCACTATCCGGCTGTTATCCTAATCGTGAATTGTATTCCAGCGCCAATGTCTTAAGGATTTGCGTGACGCGCCCGGCGGAATAGTGGGCGCTTTGCCGGAATTCAGGTTGCTGCCATAGCCAGCTAATAAAGCGGCGACTGGCCGCCAGATTAACGGCGACGCTTTGTGCTAAGTGGGAACCAGTTAGCGAACAGACCATTTTGCGGTTGTGGCCTTGCCCCCAGAGTTGCCACTGATTTTGCCACCATCCCTGCCATGTTTTGCCTAACAGTTGCCACTCTGCGCGGCAATCGTCATCGTTTATCTCTTCCTCAACGAACCACAGCGAGGCGAGACGCTGGCGAAACCGCTCCGCCCATGCCGTAATGACCGCGCCGCGTAAAAAACACTCATGGGCAATGATGTGTGTCGCGACATCAGGAAAGCGGTTTTTCAGCACCCGAAAATGACCATGCGCCGTAATGACCGGGCGAAGTATTGTCCCTTGCGCGTTACGTTTAAGCGCCGCCGGGCCATACTGAATCTCATCGAACTGGCTGCGCTGTAAAAATTGCCGTTCTTTAATGGCGATACGGTGAATAATATCGCCATTCTCGCCCTCGGGCGGCGCAATGCCTTTCCAGTGGTAATGCAAACTCTTTCCGGCAGAAAGTAACGTGAAATTGCTGGAAAGGTGAAGAACATTGCCGCGAACAGCGTCAAAGCTGAATAAAAAGTATAATTGTTGGAAGGCATTCGCTCCCTGAAACGGTACGAGCAGCGGAATACTGCAAATCTGTTCCGGCGTTTCGGCGACATTCAGCGCGTGCCGTTTTGGCGTCCAGACCTTCTTACAGTGCTGGCACTGGCGTCGCTGCGTTCCGCCGGGATTACGTCCATAACGAATCCATGTTTTTTGATAGCAGTCGGGACAAAAGTGACCATGCTCTTTGGCATATTGCGCGATATAAGCAGACGCCCAGCGGCGAAATTCCCCCTCGTTGAAAAGCGGCGGATAACTGCCGCAGGCTCGACAATGCAATGCCGGATAACCCAGGCGATAGTCCGGCCACACATAATCCGGCGAGTCAGGCAGCCCAAGATTACGGCAATCAGCGCTTTTGCAGACATTAATGGTGAACAGAGGCGGCATATATTTTACCAACGATTTTGGCAGGTCGTTGATTCTGCCTTCATAAAACGGTACGCGAGTGTGAGGACTCTCACATAAAAAAACCTTTCAGAACGTAACGTAGCGAATCTTTATATGACTGAAAGGGACTATTTATGAAAGTAAAAATGCTTGCTGCCGGTATTTTGTTCACGCTGCCGTTCTGGGCCTGCGCCAAAGATGTCACCATCATTTATACCAACGATCTGCACGCCCATGTGGAGCCTTATAAAGTGCCGTGGATTGCTGACGGTAAACGCGATATTGGCGGCTGGGCGAATATCACCACGTTGGTGAAACAGGAAAAAGCCAAAAATAATGCGACGTGGTTTTTTGATGCCGGCGATTATTTTACCGGGCCGTATATCAGTAGCCTGACGAAGGGTAAAGCGATTATCGATATTATGAATACCATGCAGTATGACGCTGCCACTATCGGTAATCATGAGTTCGATCATGGCTGGGACAATACGCTTCTGCAACTGAGCCGGGCGAAATTCCCCATCGTGCAGGGCAATATTTTTTATGAGGATAGCAGTAAATCCTTCTGGGATAAGCCGTACACCATTGTTGAAAAAGATGGCGTAAAAATTGGCGTGATCGGTTTACACGGCGTATTTGCTTTTAATGATACGGTATCCGCCGCGACGCGCGTGGGCATTGAGGCGCGCGATGAAATTAAGTGGCTGCAACGTTACATTGATGAACTGAAAGGTAAAGTCGATCTGACCGTCGCGCTGATCCACGAAGGCACCCCGGCCCGCCAGTCCAGCATGGGTAATACCGATGTGCGTCGCGCGCTGGATAAAGATATTCAGACCGCAAGTCAGGTAAAAGGGCTGGATATTTTGATTACCGGCCACGCGCATGTCGGTACGCCGGAACCGATTAAAGTAGGCAATACGCTGATTCTGTCGACGGACAGCGGCGGCATTGATGTGGGAAAACTGGTGCTGGACTACCAGGAAAAGCCGCATCAGTTTACCGTGAAGAACTTCGAGCTGAAGACCATTTTTGCGGATGAGTGGAAGCCCGATCCGCAAACGAAACAGGTGATCGACGGCTGGAACAAAAAGCTCGATAAAGTCGTGCAGCAAACGGTGGCGCAGTCGCCGGTTGAGTTAACCCGCGCGTATGGCGAGTCCTCTTCGCTCGGCAATCTGGCGGCGGATGCCTTGCTGAGTGCAGCGGGGAAAGACACCCAGTTAGCGCTGACTAACTCTGGTGGTATCCGCAACGAAATCCCGGCTGGCGCGGTGACGATGGGGGCGGTAATCAGTACTTTCCCGTTCCCTAATGAACTGGTCACAATGGATTTAACCGGTAAACAATTGCGCAGCCTGATGGAACATGGCGCCGGATTAAGTAACGGAGTTTTGCAGGTGTCTAAAGGGCTGGAGATGACGTATGACAGCAACAAACCCATCGGTCAGCGCGTGGTAGCCTTTACGCTCAATGGCAAGCCGATTGATGATGCGGCGGTTTATCATATCGCCACCAACAGCTTCCTTGCCGACGGCGGCGACGGTTTTGCGGCGTTCACGGAAGGCCAGGCGCGGAATACCTCCGGCGGCTACTATGTGTCGAATGCGGTGGTGGATTATTTTAGCGCGGGAAACACCATCACGGATGAGCAGCTCAAAGGAATGCGCGTTGCGGATGTGAAGAAGTAATGTTCCCTGCCGCGGCGCGTTCAGTGTCGCGGCGTGATATGAAGAAAATTCATCTTTGCTGAATATTCCTCATTCTTTGGCGTGATTTTTCAGTTGACGTCCTCCCGCTTTTCCGTCATTTTTACATCTGGACGTCTAAATGGATAGATGTTTACAACACAGCAAATAATAACATGCGATTGATGAGGTAAGGTATGAGCTTTTTTCACGCCAACCAGCGGGAAGCCCTGAATCAGAGCCTGGCGGAAGTACAGGGTCAGATTAACGTTTCGTTTGAATTTTTCCCGCCGCGCACCAGTGAAATGGAGCAAACCCTGTGGAACTCCATCGATCGCCTGAGCAGCCTGAAACCGAAGTTTGTTTCGGTAACGTATGGCGCCAACTCAGGGGAACGCGACCGCACTCATAGCGTTATTAAAGGCATTAAAGAGCGTACTGGTCTTGAGGCCGCGCCGCACCTTACCTGTATTGACGCCACGCGCGATGAACTGCGTACCATCGCCCGCGACTACTGGAATAACGGTATCCGCCACATTGTCGCTTTGCGCGGCGATTTGCCGCCGGGCAGCGGTAAGCCGGATATGTACGCCGCCGATCTGGTCGGCTTGCTCAAAGAGGTGGCCGATTTCGATATTTCAGTAGCGGCCTATCCGGAGGTACATCCGGAAGCGAAAAGCGCGCAGGCCGATCTGCTTAATCTGAAGCGTAAAGTGGATGCTGGCGCTAACCGCGCGATAACCCAATTTTTCTTCGATGTGGAAAGCTACCTGCGTTTTCGCGACCGCTGTGTTTCTGCCGGTATCGACGTAGAAATTATTCCAGGCATTTTACCGGTGTCTAACTTTAAACAGGCGAAAAAATTTGCCGATATGACCAATGTCCGCATTCCGTCATGGATGTCACTGATGTTTGAGGGACTGGATGATGACGCGGAAACCCGCAAGCTGGTGGGCGCTAACATTGCGATGGACATGGTGAAAATTTTAAGCCGTGAAGGAGTAAAGGATTTCCACTTCTACACGTTGAATCGTGCGGAAATGAGTTATGCCATTTGCCACACGCTGGGTGTAAGACCAGGTTTATAACCTCCAGCTCTCTGCTGAGAGCTTTATTACAACTCATATTGATCTACATCTCTGTAACTAAAAATATAAAAGGTATTAGCTATCGAATCTGTGGATTAATTCAACTATATCTATTTGCTCCTGGTGTATATCGTAACGGTAACACTTTAAAAGGGAGCTGAGATATGAGCACGACTGACGATACCCATAACACGTTATCCACTGGCAAATGCCCTTTCCATCAGGGCGGGCATGACCGAAGCGCAGGAGCAGGAACAGCCAGCCGCGACTGGTGGCCGAATCAACTCCGTGTGGATCTTTTGAACCAACATTCCAACCGTTCTAACCCGCTGGGTGAAGACTTTGACTACCGCAAAGAGTTTAGCAAGTTAGACTACTCCGCCCTGAAAGGGGATCTCAAGGCGTTGCTGACCGATTCACAACCGTGGTGGCCTGCCGACTGGGGTAGCTATGTCGGTTTGTTTATTCGTATGGCCTGGCATGGGGCCGGCACTTACCGTTCTATTGATGGTCGTGGCGGCGCGGGTCGTGGTCAACAGCGTTTTGCGCCGCTTAACTCCTGGCCGGATAACGTCAGCCTGGATAAGGCGCGTCGTTTGTTGTGGCCGATTAAGCAGAAGTATGGTCAGAAAATTTCCTGGGCCGACCTGTTTATTCTCGCGGGTAACGTGGCGCTGGAAAACTCCGGCTTCCGTACCTTCGGTTTCGGCGCCGGGCGTGAAGATGTCTGGGAACCGGATCTGGATGTGAACTGGGGCGATGAAAAAGCCTGGTTGACTCACCGACACCCTGAAGCGCTGGCAAAAGCGCCGCTGGGCGCGACCGAGATGGGCCTTATCTACGTTAACCCGGAAGGGCCGGATCACAGTGGCGAACCGCTTTCTGCCGCCGCCGCTATTCGCGCCACCTTCGGCAATATGGGGATGAACGACGAAGAAACCGTGGCGTTGATCGCCGGCGGGCATACCCTCGGTAAAACCCATGGCGCGGCAGCGGCATCCCACGTAGGGGCCGATCCGGAAGCCGCGCCGATTGAAGCGCAGGGCTTAGGTTGGGCCAGCAGCTATGGTAGCGGCGTTGGCGCGGATGCTATTACCTCCGGGCTGGAAGTGGTCTGGACGCAGACACCGACCCAGTGGAGCAACTATTTCTTCGAGAACCTGTTCAAATATGAGTGGGTACAGACCCGCAGCCCGGCTGGCGCTATCCAGTTTGAAGCGGTAGACGCGCCGGACATCATCCCGGACCCGTTCGATCCGTCGAAAAAACGTAAGCCAACCATGCTGGTCACCGACCTGACGCTGCGTTTTGATCCGGAGTTCGAGAAGATCTCCCGCCGTTTCCTCAACGATCCGCAGGCCTTTAATGAAGCCTTTGCTCGTGCCTGGTTCAAACTGACGCACAGAGATATGGGACCAAAAGCGCGTTATATCGGACCGGAAGTACCGAAAGAAGATCTGATCTGGCAGGACCCATTGCCGCAACCGCTCTACCAGCCAACGCAGGAAGACATTATTAACCTGAAAGCGGCGATTGCTGCATCCGGGCTCTCTATTAGCGAGATGGTTTCGGTTGCCTGGGCATCCGCGTCGACTTTCCGCGGCGGCGATAAGCGTGGCGGTGCTAACGGCGCGCGTCTGGCATTAGCGCCTCAGCGCGACTGGGATGTAAACGCCGTTGCGGCTCGCGTTCTGCCGGTATTAGAAGAGCTGCAGAAAACGACCAATAAAGCCTCGCTGGCCGATATTATTGTGCTGGCGGGCGTGGTCGGTATTGAGCAGGCGGCTGCGGCTGCGGGTGTCAGCATCAGCGTACCTTTTGCGCCGGGCCGGGTGGATGCGCGTCAGGATCAGACCGACATCGAGATGTTCTCGCTGCTTGAACCGATTGCCGATGGATTCCGTAACTATCGTGCGCGTCTGGATGTGTCGACGACCGAGTCGCTGCTGATTGATAAAGCGCAGCAGTTAACGTTGACCGCGCCGGAAATGACGGTACTGGTTGGCGGGATGCGTGTGCTGGGAACCAACTTTGACGGCAGCCAGAACGGTGTCTTTACCGACAGGCCGGGCGTGCTCAGCACTGACTTCTTCGCTAATCTGCTGGATATGCGTTACGAGTGGAAACCCACCGACGACTCTAATGAACTGTTCGAAGGCCGCGATCGTCTGACTGGCGAGGTAAAATTCACGGCGACCCGCGCCGATCTGGTATTTGGTTCCAACTCCGTACTGCGCGCGTTGGCGGAGGTTTACGCGTGTAGCGATGCGCACGAGAAGTTTGTGAAGGACTTCGTCGCGGCATGGGTGAAAGTGATGAACCTGGACCGTTTCGATTTGTTGTAAATCTCATGCCGGATGATGCCAACGCTTATCCGGCCTATCGCTCCAGATGCCTTCCGGGCAAAAAAATCCCCGCGTTTACGGGGATTTTTCATTCCAGGCCGACCTTATTCCCATTCCTGCAAGAAGCGTTGACCGTACTGGTCGGCGACCAGCAGCGCGGCGTACACTTCATCCGGCGTGGCGCCGCCAGGCATGTTATGAATAGTTTCACCGTCTGCGCAGGAGGCTTCCGCGACGGTGCGCATTTTTGCCGGGATATCCTGTTTAATATCCAGTTGCGCCAGCGTCATCGGCAGACCAACGGAATGGCACAGCGCAGCAACGGTTTCGATCTCTTCGACCGGCGCGTTTTCCAGCACCAGTTGCGTCAGCGTACCGAAAGCGACCTTCTCACCGTGATAATAGTGGTGCGCATCCGGAATCGCCGTTAAACCGTTATGAATCGCGTGCGCTGCGGCCAGACCGCCGCTTTCAAAACCGACCCCGCTCAGGTAGGTGTTGGCTTCGATGACGCGTTCCAGTGCTGGCGTGACGACATGCTGTTCGGCGGCCAACATTGCTTTTTCGCCTTCTTCGATCAGCGTGTTATAGCATAGCTCCGCCAGTGCCAGCGCGGCCTGTGTACACTTGCCGCCCGCCATCGTAGCGGCGCCGCTGCGTGAGCAGGCGCGCGCTTCAAACCAGGTTGCCAGCGCATCGCCGATACCGGCTGCCAGCAAACGCGCCGGCGCGCCCGCCACTATCTGAGTATCGACAATAACCATATTCGGGTTATGCGGCAGCATCAGATAACGGTCAAACTCACCGGCATCGGTATAAATAACCGAGAGCGCGCTGCACGGCGCGTCGGTAGAGGCGATGGTCGGCGCGATAGCGACCGGGACGTTCATAAAGTGCGCCAGCGCTTTGGCGGTATCCAGCGTTTTACCGCCGCCGATGCCCAGTATGGCGCCGCACTGGATTTTCTCGGCGACGGCGCGCAGTCTGTCGATCTCATTTTGCGAACATTCGCCGCCAAACGGGGCGATTTCTACTGACAAACCGGCATCAGTCAGGCTTTTGCGCAGAGTCTCTGCGGCAAATCCCAGCACGAATTTATCGCCCACAACCAGCCAGTTGTTCGCCATCGGTTTTAAATAATCGCCAAGACGCGCGATGACGTTTGCACCCTGAATATACTTGCCTGGTGACTGAATAATGCGATCCATACATTTCTCCCCTACAGGTTCAGATGACCAAAAGCGTTTTTCCAGTCTTGCTCAAACTTCTCTATTGCTGACTCTACCGCAGGCGTATTGAGCATTTGTTGCGCTACATCTAAAGGAAGGGTAATCGCCTGGCAACCTGCCAGTAAGCAATCCAGCGCCTGCCGCGGCGTTTTAAAGCTGGCCGCCAGCACCATGCTATCGGGCGCGTGACGTTCCAGTAGCGTTTGCAGCTCCTGAACCATACGAATGCCATCGCCGCCCTGCGCATCAACGCGGTTGACGTAGGGAGCGACATATTTTGCGCCCGCCAGCGCCGCCAGCAGGCCCTGCGATGCGCTGTAGACGGCGGTGCCCAGAGTCACGATACCTTCTTTTTTCAACAGCTTAATCGCCGCAAGTCCTTCGGCGGTCACCGGAATTTTAACCACAATGCCGGGGATGGCGTTATTCAGTCGTTTGGCTTCTTCCACCATCCCTTTCGCGTCGCGGCTCATGGTTTGTGCAAATAAAGTGCCTTCTTCGCCGATGGCGTTTTGTAGCCTGGGCAGCACATCCCAGACAGATTCTTTGCTGGCTGCCACAATGCTCGGATTGGTGGTGACGCCGGCAATCGGGAAAATGCGTGCGAGGCGTTCGACTTCCGCCACGTTAGCGGTATCCAGGTAGAGTTCCATAGCTTTTCCTTTCGTGAGCTTTCGTTATCGACAGGATAAAGGAGCGTTGCCGGGATGCGCTATGTGACAAATCTGCCAAAAACTGGATAAATGTGATGCGCTTAGTAAAGTGTGATTCGCTTCACAAGTTGGTGATGATTAACGTATAGCGTGCTGCTGTATGCCATATGGGGGGGAGTAAATTTTTTGCATTAATATTACAATAATCCAGCAAATACGCGTTTTATCTACTGCATTTTCTTTATTGTGGTGTGGATTTTTTCTCCGTGAGTTGGCTGTGATACTGCCGACGATACTCCGACGGCGAACGTTCCGTATTTTTGCGAAACAGACGGCAGAAATAGTTGCTGTCGACAAAGCCGCAGCGGTGCGCCACCTCTTTAACTTTCAGGTCATAACCCTTCAGCAACGTTTTAGCGTGTTCCAGTCGCGTATGGTTCAGGTATTCGTTAAAGCCGATGGCTCCCGTTTTCTGGAACAGATGCGAGAGGTAATTTGGCGAGATATAAAACGCCTGCGCCACCGATTCGCGCGTCAACGGCGCGGCGTAGTGTTCATCAATATATTCCCGGATGGCTTCAAAAAGCGCGCGGCTGCGGGAGGCGGTCTGGATCTGGCTACCGAGCAGGTCACGGCAATGGCTTAGCAGGCTGGCGACAATCAGCCTGGCGGTGTGTTGCTCCTGGGGTTGCATCTGCATCTCATTAAGCGTTTGTAACAGGAAAGAGCCGATACGCGGGCCGCGGCGCGCCACGTGCTGCTTAACGAGGTTTTGATGCTGCTGACCGTCCCAGTGGACCACGCTGAAACCCAACTGCTGTTTGCCAAACAGGATGCTCAGGGTGGTGACCGGCGTTTGCCATTGCGGGATGTTCCAGCCGCCAGCCGGAACGTAGAGAACATCGCAAGGAATAAGCGGGGCGGTAATGCTCATGTCAGTAAGCTCGCCCTCCAGCACAATCTCCAGCCGCGGAAAATCCACCTGGTACGCCAGTGCCGCTACTGGGCCGCTGGCGCTGGCAAAATAGATCTGGCGTAGCGGCAGCGGGCCATTGATGAGGCGGGAGAGAAGGTGGCTGACGTCGTGATACATGATAATCCCTTGCCGATCGCAAACAGAGGAAACAGTAACGTCGAAAACCGGTGTCCTCAAGCAATTATTGCCGGATAGCGGCGCTTTGCGCCTTATCCGGTCTGCGGGAGAGAAGAACGTCAGGCCCGATAAGCGTTAGCGCCATCGGGCAGTACACTGGTTACTGATTCCCTGGCTGATCGCCATACGGCAACGTATCGTAATCAATCAGCGCGTTCTTCTTATACGGGTTGCCAATCCAGCGCGTGGTTGCTTTGAATTGCGGGCTGGTGATGGAACGCGTCGGGTCATAGCCATCATAGGTCAGGCCCGCTAAGTCAGACCAGGTATGGATAAGCTCGGAGCTGCTGTACTTACGATCGACATCCTGCGAGAAGTCGCGCGGATGCGCCGCCTGCCATTTCTCTGAGGTCCACAGCAGGAACGGCACCGTATACATATGACGGGTTGGCGAATCTTCGTTCCGTCCCTGCGTCTTATGCGGCGGCGTATCATACACCTCTTCACCGTGATCGGAGAAATAGAGCAGGAAACCGTTCGGATCGGTCGCTTTATAGTCCTTAATCAGGCTGGCGACGATATAATCGTTATACAGATTCGCGTTGTCGTAATCGTTATACGATTCCAGTTCGTCACTGCTTAATCCCGGTGGAACATGGTCGGTTTTACCCTCAAACTTGCCCTGGTTTTCCGGATAGCGGAACTTGTACTTAATGTGCGTTCCCAGCAGATGCACAATAATGAATTTTTTGGGCGCCGGGTCGGCTAACACCGCTTTAAACGGCGCCAGCACGTTGCTGTCATATTCGCGTGCGCTTTGAGTGCGCTGCTGGTTCATATAGAACTGCTTATCAGTCTGCTTAGAGAACACGGTCAGCATGGTATTACGCGCCGTCATCGTCTGCTGGTTAGTGATCCAGAAGGTTTTATACCCGGCCTGTTTCATCATATTCATCAGCGACGGCTTCGTCAGATACCAGTCCGGGTTCTTTTCGTCCGCGAATGTTAGCGCCTGTTGCAGAATCTCAATGGTGTACGGGCGTGAAGTCACCACATTATTAAATACGGTCAGCCTGGGGTCGGTTTTATGCAGCGCGTCCAGTTCCGGCGTGGTTTCGCGCGGATAACCGTACAGGCTCATACGACCACGCTGGGTCGATTCGCCAATTACCAGTACCAGCGTGCGCGGCGCATCGCCAGAATTGTCTTTGAAATTAGCCAACGGCGGCAGAGCGTCGTTTTCATTCAGCAGTTTATTCAGCGAGGCGAGCTGTAAACGGTACTGATAGTAACCGGTAATAAATTGCCACGGCGCGGCGGGCTCCATTCGCGACGCCAGGCTATCCAGCGTTTTCTCCATCGACTTATTCTTGATAAAAGTATTCATCGCGATGGGATGCAGGATCAGCCCATATAGTAGGGCAAACGACACCAGATAACGCCAGGGCGATGGAATATAGACCGGGCGCAGACGTGTCCACAGCAAAATCGCCGCTGCCGTATAAGCCAGCGCGACAAGAACAATTTTCAGACTGAAATATTGGCTTAAATATTCGCTGGCTTCATTGGCGTTGGTTTCAAACATCACAAACAGCACGCTTTGCGAGAACTCCTGCCCGTAGATCACGTAATAGCTCAGCGCCGCCAGCGAGGCGGCCCAGAGCACGACGCCAATGACGGCAGCAATGACCCGGATGCGGTTTGGAAACAGAAAGACGGGGATCAGCCACAGTGAGCTGTACAGTAGCGAATCCCGCAGACCGTTTGTCCCACTGTATCCGGTGAGATAAATAATGGCCTGCAGAAGGGTGGAAAAGAACCAAAAGTAGAGAAGTGCCCAGCCCAGGGCTTTCCAGCTAAACGCGGGTTTAGTCTGGAGTAATGTGGATTGCATAATGAGAGCCTGTCTTTAATCGTAGCGCCAAACGTAGCGCCTGAACCTTAAAAGAATCTGAAGCAAACCTGCTTTATGCCGCACGTTTTGCTAAGAAAGATTTATAGATGCATAAAATGCAGACAGGAATATATTGAAAAAACGATGATGATGACAGCAGTATTTCATGCCGCCCCCTGCTTAATCGCATGAGGACGGCGCTCTTTTCGCGTTAGCCGGTGTTGCGCATACCGGCGGCGACGCCGGCAATCGTGACCATCAACGCCTGTTCGACGCGAGGATCGGGCGATTTGCCCTGTTCTTCAGTCAGACGGGAACGGTGCAGCAACTCTGCCTGCAACACGTTTAATGGATCGGTATAAACGTTTCTTAACTGAATGGACTCCGCAATCCACGGTAGGTCGGCCATCAGGTGCGAGTCGTTGGCAATCGCCAGCACCACTTTAATGTCCTCTTGCAGCAGGTCTCGTAGCTCTTTGCCCAGCGGCCATAGCGTTTTCGCCACCAGGCGCTGATCGTAGTAGTCGGCCAGCCACAGGTCGGCTTTCGAGAACACCATCTCCAGCATCCCAAGACGTGTGGAGAAGAACGGCCAGTCGCGACACATGGCTTCCAGTTCGCTTTGTTTACCGTCTTCCACCACTTTTTGCAACGCAGTACCCGCGCCCAGCCAGGCTGGCAGCATCAGGCGGTTTTGCGTCCAGGCGAAGATCCACGGAATGGCGCGCAGCGATTCGACGCCGCCGGTTGGACGACGTTTCGCCGGACGTGAGCCGAGCGGCAATTTGCCCAGTTCTTGTTCCGGCGTCGCGGAGCGGAAGTACGGCACAAAGTCTTTATTTTCACGCACGTAGCCGCGGTACGTTTCGCAGGAGATCACGGAAAGCTCATCCATAATATGGCGCCAGCCGTCTTTCGGCTCCGGCGGCGGCAGCAGGTTTGCTTCCAGAATCGCGCTGGTGTAGAGCGACAGGCTGCTGACGGTGACTTCCGGCAGGCCGTATTTAAAACGGATCATCTCGCCCTGCTCGGTTACGCGCAGACCGCCTTTCAGACTGCCTGGCGGTTGGGAGAGCAGCGCCGCGTGGGCTGGCGCGCCGCCACGGCCAATCGAGCCGCCGCGGCCGTGGAAGAGGGTGAGCTCGATGCCGGCTTTTTCGCAGGTTTTGATCAGTGCGTCCTGCGCCTGATACTGCGCCCATGACGCGGCCATGACGCCGGCGTCTTTTGCCGAGTCGGAGTAGCCGATCATTACCATCTGCTTACCATGAATCAGTCCGCGATACCAGTCGATATTCAGCAACTGGGTCATCACGTCGTCAGCATTGTTCAGGTCGTCGAGGGTTTCAAACAGCGGCGCGACCGGCATGGCAAAGCCGATACCCGCTTCTTTCAACAGCAGGTGCACCGCCAGCACATCGGACGGCGTTTTCGCCATTGAAATCACGTAGGCAGCGATTGATCCTTTTGGCGCTTCGGCAATGACTTTGCAAGTCTCAAGCACTTCGCGGGTATCGTTACTCGGCTCCCAGTGACGTGGCAACAATGGACGTTTGGAGTTCAGCTCGCGGATCAGAAAGGCCTGCTTGTCGGCTTCCGACCAGCTTTCGTAGTCGCCAATACCAAGGTAGCGGGTAATTTCGCCCAGCGCTTCGGTATGGCGGGTGCTCTCCTGGCGGATATCAATACGCACCAGCGGTACGCCGAAACACTTCACGCGGCGGAGCGTGTCGAGCAACTCGCCGTTGGCGATAATGCCCATGCCGCAGGCCTGTAGCGACTGGTAGCAGGCGTACAGAGGTTCCCAGAGCTGTTCGTTTTGCGTCAGTAGACCAGCCGGTTTGGGTAGTTTTTCGCCTTTCAGACGCGCTTCCAGCCAGGACTGGGTCGCCATCAGGCGGGCGCGCAAATTTTTCATCAGATAGCGATACGGTTCAGACGCGCCTTCTTCGCCCACTAACGCCAGCAGCTCCGGCGTGGCGTTGACCATCGACAGTTCTGATACCAGAACATGAATGTCTTTCAGGAACAGATCGGTGGCTTTCCAGCGGCTTAACAAGAGTACGTGACGGGTGATATCCGCCGTCACGTTCGGGTTGCCGTCACGGTCGCCGCCCATCCAGGAGGTAAAACGTACCGGCACAAAATCCACCGGCAATTTGTAGCCGAGATTTTCTTCCAGCTGTTCGTTCAGCTCACGCAGATAATTTGGTACGCCCTGCCACAGGCTGTTCTCTACCACCGCGAAGCCCCATTTGGCTTCATCCACCGGGCCTGGACGCTGCTTGCGGATCTCATCCGTATGCCAGGATTGGGCAATCAACTGGCGCAGACGACGCATCACCTGGTGGCGTTCGTAGTCGGCGATATCGGTATTATCAAGCTGTTTCAGACAGTTGTTGATTTCACCCATCTTGTGAATAAGCGTACGGCGGGTAATTTCTGTCGGGTGGGCGGTTAGCACCAACTCCAGAGACAGCGACTCTACCGCTTTTTTGATGGTTGCGTCGTTGAGGTCTGGTTGGTTTTTCAGTTTACGCAGGGTGCGGGCAATCACTTCCGGGTTGCTGGCGGCTTCGCCTTTTGGCGAAATGCTGTGGTATTGCTCGGCAGTATTGGCCAGGTTCAGGAACTGACTAAACGCGCGCGCCACAGGCAGCAGCTCGTCATTAGACAAATTTTGTAGCGTGGTGAGCAGCTCCTGGCGATTAGCTTCATTGCCAGCGCGTGAAGATTTGGATAGCTTACGGATTGTTTCTACGCGATCAAGAATGTGCTCTCCCAGCGCATCCTTGATGGTTTCTCCCAGCACCTTGCCGAGCATACTGACATTACTACGCAACGCGGAATATTGTTCGTTCATATGACCCCAGACACCCCATCTTTAATGTAATTGCCCTGTCTTTTTCACGCCACAGCGGCGGCGCTCGCCCTTATGCCAGCTCTCCGGAATGGGCTCGTTTACCGCCTTGCTGTAACGTGAAATCTTTCGGACTTTGTTTTTTAGCCGTCTTTTATAAAGCCACGTAAAATCCGTGACGTCAATTACTGCGAAATCGGTTCAGCAAACGAAAAAATGGCGGTAATTTGCGTTATTTAATTCATACCGAATCAAATAAGCATTGCTTATGAAAATGTCAAAAACAGAGTAATGACCTGTTGGCGGATGACGCTACGTTAATCCGCCAACAGGTGGATTCAGGCCCGATAAATATCGCGCTACCGAGCAATATGCATTAATGCCAGCAAAAATGGTGTACTACCTGGGTAATTAATTCCCGGGTTGGCTTAATAAAACGCGTTTCGAGATATTCATCCGGCTGATGGGCCTGATTAATTGAGCCCGGACCGAGCACCAGCGTTGGGCATAATGTCTGCATAAACGGCGCTTCAGTACAATAGTTCACCACGTCGGTTTTCGTACCCAACAGCTTTTCTATTACTTTAACCAGTTGGTGGTCCGGTGGACACTCGTAGCCTGGAATCGGCGGATGCAATTCTGCCACCGTCAGGCGGCCCGGCCAGCGTTCGCTTACCGGGGCCAGCGCGTCGTTAAGCAGTCCATTGAGGTCGTTTAACGTCATGCCCGGCAGTGGACGAATATCCATATGCAGTTCGCAGCAAGCACAGATGCGGTTTGAGGCATCGCCGCCGTGGATATGGCCCAGATTCAGCGTTGGATACGGAACGGTAAACGCCTCGTAGTGATACCGCGCTTTCAGCGAGTCACGCAGTTGCCTGATACGGCCAATCGCATCATGCATCAGTTCAATGGCGTTAACCCCGCGTGCCGGGTCGCTGGAATGACCGGACTGGCCCAGGACGCGAACGACATTAGAGATATGCCCTTTGTGCGCGCGTATCGGTTGCAACGACGTCGGTTCGCCAATGATCGCGCAGTCCGGACGCAATGCTGTGGTTTCGGAAAAATAACGCGCCCCCGCCATGCTGGTCTCTTCATCGGCGGTCGCCAGAATGTAAAGCGGCTTTTTCAACTGTGTGACATCAACGTCACGTAGCGCGTCCAGAATAAAAGCGAAGAAGCCTTTCATATCCGCAGTGCCCAGGCCATAGAGCTTATTGTCGTGCTCGGTCAGCGTGAACGGGTCGCGCGTCCAGCGTCCGTCATCAAAGGGAACCGTGTCGGTATGACCGGCCAGCAGCAGACCGCCCGCGCCATGTCCGGTGCTGGCGAGCATATTAAATTTGTTTCGCGTTCCCGGAACCGGTTGAACCTCTACGTTGAAACCAAGATCGCTGAACCAGCCTGCAAGCAAAGTGATTAAAGACGCATTACTTTGATCCAGGGATTCTTCGGTTGCGCTTATCGACGGTGTGGCAATCAAAGCGCGATAAATCTCGATAAATGGCGGTAAAACGTTTTTCATTGTTGACACACCTCAGGTCATGATAGTATCAATATTCATGCATTAATTGTGAATAAAAATACATTAACGTTGAGCATAAAGGAACCCGATGTTGAATACGCTGATTGTAGGCGCTAGCGGTTATGCGGGCGCAGAGCTTGTAAGCTACGTAAATCGCCACCCACATATGACCATAACCGCTTTGACCGTCTCAGCGCAAAGCAATGATGCAGGAACGTTAATTTCTGATTTACATCCGCAGTTAAAAGGGATTGTCGACCTGCCATTACAACCGATGTCGGATGTGCGTGACTTTAGCGCAGATGTTGATGTGGTGTTCCTGGCGACAGCGCATGAAGTGAGCCACGATCTGGCGCCGCAGTTTTTACAGGCCGGATGCGTCGTATTCGATCTTTCCGGCGCATTTCGGGTAAACGATCGCGCCTTCTATGAAAAGTATTACGGATTTACTCATCAATATCCTGAGCTGCTGGAGCAGGCGGTGTACGGTCTGGCGGAGTGGAATGCCGATAAACTGAAAGAGGCAAATCTGATTGCGGTGCCTGGTTGTTATCCAACGGCGGCGCAGTTGTCGCTAAAACCGCTGATTGACGGCGGGCTTCTGGATCTGACGCAGTGGCCAGTAATTAATGCCACCA
Source organism: Salmonella enterica subsp. houtenae serovar Houten (assembly GCA_900478215.1). Taxonomy (NCBI): domain Bacteria; kingdom Pseudomonadati; phylum Pseudomonadota; class Gammaproteobacteria; order Enterobacterales; family Enterobacteriaceae; genus Salmonella; species Salmonella enterica. The sequence goes on along the minus strand of LS483478.1, from coordinate 4,333,740 downwards.
GCGGGGTGAGCGGCGCGGGGCGCAAGGCGGCAATTTCGAACAGTTTCTGTGAAGTGAGTCTGCAACCGTATGGCGTGTTTACGCATCGTCATCAGCCGGAAATCGCCGCCCATCTGGGCGCGGAGATCATCTTTACCCCACATCTGGGGAATTTCCCGCGCGGGATTCTGGAAACGATTACCTGTCGCCTTAACGTGGGCGTAACCCATGCGCAGGTCGCTGACGTGTTGCAAAAAGCCTATGGCGACAAACCGCTGGTGCGCCTGTATGACAAAGGCGTTCCGGCGTTAAAGAACGTGGTCGGGCTGCCGTTCTGCGATATTGGTTTTGCCGTCCAGGGCGAACATCTGATTGTGGTGGCAACCGAAGATAACCTGTTGAAAGGCGCAGCAGCGCAGGCGGTACAGTGCGCTAATATTCGTTTCGGCTTTGCTGAAACGCAGTCTCTTATGTAAGGGTGCAATGATGAATCCATTAATTATCAAGCTGGGCGGCGTATTACTGGATAGCGAAGAGGCTCTGGAGCGTCTTTTTACCGCGCTGGTCAACTATCGTGAGTCCCATCAGCGTCCGTTGGTGATCGTCCACGGCGGCGGTTGCGTGGTAGATGAGTTGATGAAAGGGCTTAATCTGCCGGTGAAAAAGAAAGACGGCCTGCGCGTGACGCCTGCCGATCAGATTGACATCATTACCGGCGCGCTGGCGGGGACCGCTAATAAAACCCTGCTGGCCTGGGCGAAGAAACATCATATCGCCTCTGTTGGTCTGTTTTTGGGCGATGGCGACAGCGTCAAAGTGACCCAGCTCAATGAAGCGTTAGGCCATGTCGGGCTGGCGCAGCCGGGGTCGCCGAAGCTGATTAACACTCTGCTGGAAAACGGCTTTCTGCCGGTGGTCAGTTCAATTGGCGTAACAGAAGACGGTCAACTGATGAACGTCAACGCCGATCAGGCGGCAACCGCGCTGGCGGCGACGCTGGGGGCCGATCTGATCCTGCTTTCGGACGTGAGCGGTATTCTGGACGGCAAAGGCCAGCGTATCGCCGAAATGACGGCGTCCAAAGCAGAGCAGCTTATCGACCAGGGCATTATTACCGACGGGATGATTGTGAAAGTGAATGCGGCTCTCGATGCTGCGCGGGCGCTGGGCCGCCCAGTGGATATCGCTTCCTGGCGTCATGCGGAACAATTACCAGCGCTGTTTAATGGTACGCCGATTGGTACGCGTATTCTGGCTTAACTATTTGTTGTGCGCCGGATAAGCGTAGCGCCATCCGGCAGTGAAACTCGAAGAATTTAAGGAAGCATATTATGGCACTTTGGGGCGGGCGTTTTACACAGGCGGCAGATCAGCGGTTTAAACAATTCAATGATTCGTTGCGCTTCGACTACCGTCTGGCGGAGCAGGATATTGTCGGTTCGGTGGCCTGGTCCAAAGCATTGGTCACGGTAGGCGTACTGACTGTCGATGAGCAACGACAGTTGGAAGAAGCGCTGGACGTGCTGCGGGAAGAGGTTCGCGCGAATCCGCAGCAAATCCTGCAAAGCGATGCGGAAGATATTCATAGCTGGGTGGAAGGTAAGCTCATCGACAAAGTGGGTCAGTTGGGTAAAAAGCTGCACACCGGACGCAGCCGTAACGATCAGGTGGCGACGGACCTGAAGCTCTGGTGCAAAGAGACGGTGAGGGAACTGCTCACCGCCAACCGTCAGCTACAGAGCGCGCTGGTGGAAACCGCGCAGGCGAACCAGGATGCGGTAATGCCGGGATATACCCATCTGCAACGCGCGCAGCCAGTGACGTTCGCCCACTGGTGCCTCGCGTATGTCGAAATGCTGGCGCGCGATGAAAGCCGCCTGCAGGACACGCTTAAACGTCTGGACGTGAGTCCATTAGGTTGCGGCGCGTTGGCGGGAACGGCCTATGAAATTGACCGTGAACAATTGGCAGGCTGGCTGGGCTTCACGTCTGCGACCCGCAACAGTCTGGACAGCGTGTCCGATCGTGACCACGTACTGGAACTGCTTTCTGATGCGGCTATCAGCATGGTGCATCTGTCACGCTTCGCGGAAGATCTGATTTTCTTTAATTCTGGTGAAGCGGGCTTTGTGGAGCTCTCTGACCGCGTTACTTCCGGTTCATCGTTAATGCCGCAGAAGAAAAACCCGGACGCGCTGGAGCTGATTCGCGGTAAGTGCGGCCGCGTACAAGGGGCGCTAACCGGCATGATGATGACCTTAAAAGGTCTGCCGCTGGCGTATAACAAAGATATGCAGGAAGACAAAGAAGGGCTGTTCGATGCGCTCGATACCTGGCTTGACTGCCTGCATATGGCGGCGTTGGTGCTGGACGGTATTCAGGTGAAACGCCCACGTTGTCAGGACGCGGCGCAACAGGGGTATGCCAACGCCACGGAGCTGGCGGATTACCTGGTCGCGAAAGGCGTGCCGTTCCGCGAAGCGCACCATATTGTCGGTGAAGCGGTGGTAGAAGCCATTCGCCAGGGTAAGCCGCTGGAAGCGTTGCCGCTGGCCGATTTACAGAAATTCAGCCGCGTGATTGGCGACGATGTGTATCCAATATTGTCTTTGCAGTCGTGTCTGGATAAACGGGCGGCAAAAGGCGGCGTATCGCCACAGCAGGTGGCGCAGGCTATCGACGATGCGAAGGCGCGCCTCGCATAAATTGCGTGGCAATGATTCTAGCCTGGCATCACGCCGGGCTTTTTTACGCAAAAAAAAAGCGGACCAGAGGTCCGCAAAAGTTCACGTTGGCTTTAGTTATTTCGGGTTCGAGAGATACCCTCTGAACGGGCGGTGTCTTCAAGGGTTAAACGAGAAACCGCTCCGTTTCTGTGATGTATTATTAATCAGAAAGGTTGATAGGGATAATCGTTCGTTGCTATGCTACCTATCGCCATGAACTATCGTGGCGACGGAGGATGAATAATGAATATTCGTGATCTTGAATATCTGGTGGCGTTAGCCGAACATCGCCATTTCCGGCGAGCGGCGGACTCCTGTCACGTCAGCCAGCCAACCCTTAGCGGGCAAATACGCAAGCTGGAAGATGAGCTGGGCGTTATGCTGCTGGAGCGTACGAGCCGTAAGGTGCTGTTTACCCAGGCGGGCTTACTGCTGGTGGATCAGGCGCGTACCGTGCTGCGTGAGGTCAAGGTGCTTAAGGAGATGGCAAGCCAGCAAGGCGAGACGATGTCCGGCCCGTTGCATATTGGTTTAATTCCAACGGTGGGCCCCTATTTGCTGCCGCTTATCATTCCAATGTTGCACCAGACTTTCCCGAAGCTGGAAATGTATCTGCATGAGGCGCAAACGCATCAGTTGTTAGCGCAACTCGATAGCGGCAAGCTTGACTGCGCTATTCTGGCGCTGGTGAAAGAGAGCGAGGCGTTCATCGAAGTGCCGCTGTTTGATGAGCCCATGATGCTGGCTATTTATGAGGATCATCCATGGGCGAATCGCGATCGCGTGCCGATGTCCGATCTGGCGGGCGAGAAATTGCTGATGCTGGAAGATGGCCACTGTCTGCGCGATCAGGCGATGGGGTTCTGTTTCGAGGCGGGGGCGGATGAAGATACCCATTTCCGGGCGACCAGTCTGGAAACGCTGCGCAACATGGTGGCGGCGGGCAGCGGTATCACTCTACTCCCCGCGCTGGCAGTGCCTCAGGAGCGTAAGCGCGACGGCGTAGTCTATCTGCCGTGCATTAAGCCGGAGCCGCGTCGTACCGTGGGACTGGTTTATCGCCCGGGATCGCCGCTGCGTAGCCGTTATGAGCAACTGGCAGAGGCCATCCGCGGCGCAATGGATGGCCATTTCGACAAAGCGTTAAAACAGGCGGTTTAAGCCGTTTAGCGCCGCAACCCGATAAGCTTCCGCCATGGTTGGGTAGTTAAAGGTGGTGTTAACGAAGTACTCAATAGTGTTACCGCCACCTTTCTGCTCCATGATCGCCTGGCCAATATGAATAATTTCGGCGGCGCGTTCGCCAAAGCAGTGAATCCCCAGAATTTCTTTGGTTTCGCGGTGGAAGAGAATTTTTAGCGTGCCGACGTTCATGCCGACGATTTGCGCTCGCGCCAGATGCTTAAACTGCGCGCGGCCCACTTCGTAAGGCACTTTCATTGCCGTTAACTGCTGCTCGGTTTTGCCGACAGAACTGATTTCCGGAATGGTATAAATCCCGGTGGGGATATCTTCGATAAGGTGCGCGGTCGCTTCGCCTTTCACCAGCGCCTGCGCCGCAATACGCCCCTGATCGTAGGCTGCGGAAGCCAGACTGGGGTAGCCAATCACGTCGCCCACCGCATAGACATGCGGCAGGGCGGTCTGGTACATACTGTTGACTTTAAGTTGCCCACGGCTGTCTGTTTCCAGACCAATATTCTCCAGCGCCAGTGAATCGGTGTTACCGGTGCGGCCATTAGCATAGAGCAGGCAGTCAGCCTTCAGTTTTTTGCCGGATTTCAGGTGCATGATGACGCCATCATCGCAGCCTTCGATTTTCTCATACTCTTCATTGTGGCGAATAACCACGCCGCTATTCCAGAAATGGTAAGAGAGAGAGTCGGACATCTCCTGATCGAGAAAGGCCAGAAGGCGATCGCGGGTGTTGATCAGATCCACTTTTACATCCATACCGCGGAAGATGGAGGCATATTCGCAGCCGATAACGCCGGCGCCATAAATAATAACGTGGCGCGGTTCATGGTGGAGACTCAGGATCGAGTCGCTGTCATAAATGCGCGGATGCGAGAAATCCACATCATTGGGATGGTAAGGACGCGAACCACAGGCAATAACAAATTTTTCTGCCGTCAGGGTTTCAACCGTGCCGTCATGGCATTCCAGCGCCAGGGTATGTTCGTCAATAAAATGGGCGTTGCCCTGCAAGATTTCACAGTGGTTACGCTCATAAAACCCCTGACGCATACGCGTTTGTTGATTAATCACGCTATCGGCATGATTAAGGATATCGGCGAAAGAAGAACGAAGGAGACGGGAGTGGTCGCTATAGAGCGGGTTTTGATTAAATTCAATAATGCGGCTGACGGCGTGGCGAAGGGCTTTGGATGGGATGGTGCCCCAGTGGGTACATCCGCCGCCAACGTTATGATAACGCTCAATCACCGCGATGCGTGCTCCCTGCTTAACCAGACCCATTGCAGCGCCTTCACCGCCGGGGCCTGACCCTATGACGACTGCATCATAATCCCAGGAATGTGGCATGGTATTACTCACCTGTTTTTATACATAAAATAAACACGATGATAACATTTGCCCGGCTTTAACCCAATTATCGTTGTGCTTTTTTGCGAAGCCGGAGCACAAACTGTCTGTAAACAATCATTCACAATCCAGTGTGAACCCGTTACTTTTATTCTCTGGTATAGTGCCGAATAAGGCATATGGAAGGATTCAGACATTGTGATGGGTGTTAGAGCGCAACAAAAAGAAAAAACCCGGCGTTCGCTGGTGGAAGCCGCATTCAGTCAACTGAGCGCTGAGCGGAGTTTCGCCAGCCTGAGTTTGCGTGAAGTGGCGCGTGAAGCGGGCATTGCGCCAACGTCGTTTTACCGACATTTTCGCGATGTTGATGAACTTGGTCTGACGATGGTGGATGAAAGCGGTCTAATGCTGCGTCAACTGATGCGTCAGGCGCGACAACGCATCGCGAAAGGCGGCAGCGTCATTCGTACGTCGGTCTCCACATTTATGGAGTTCATCGGTAACAATCCTAACGCCTTCCGCCTGTTGTTGCGCGAGCGTTCCGGCACATCAGCGGCGTTTCGTGCCGCCGTCGCGCGGGAGATCCAGCATTTTATTGCGGAACTTGCCGACTATCTGGAACTCGAAAACCATATGCCGCGCGCGTTTACTGAAGCCCAGGCCGAAGCGATGGTGACTATTGTCTTTAGCGCGGGCGCAGAGGCGTTGGACATCGGCGCTGAACAGCGTCGGCAATTAGAAGAGCGGCTGGTATTGCAACTGCGCATGATTGCGAAAGGGGCGTATTACTGGTATCGCCGTGAGCAAGAGAAAATAGCACATCATTCCGAATAACGTGAAGGACGAGTAATGAAACAGTCAGGTCAAGATAAAGGTACGCTGTTGCTGGCGCTCATCGCTGGCTTATCGATTAACGGCACATTCGCGGCGCTGTTTAGCGCTATTGTGCCGTTCTCCGTATTCCCGATTATCTCACTGGTGCTAACGGTATATTGCCTGCATCAGCGCTACCAAAATCGTACTATGCCGGTAGGTTTGCCGGGACTGGCGGCCGCCTGTTTCATTCTTGGCGTTTTACTGTATAGCACCGTCGTGCGTGCAGAATATCCGGATATCGGCTCCAACTTCTTCCCGGCGGTGTTGTCGGTGATTCTGGTATTCTGGATTGGCTTTAAGCTGCGTAACCGGAAGCAGGACATCGCGGAGTAGTCCGGATAAATTTGGCGCCGCATCGCCCGATAAGCGCAGCGTCATCGGGCAAGTAGGCGATAACTATTTATTTTGCGGTCAATAACACTCCGCACTCCATATGGTGTGTATACGGGAACTGATCGAACAGCGCCAGGCGAGACACCGTGTGCGTCTGGCTTAACGTTTCCAGGTTTTTGCACAACGTTTCCGGATTGCAGGAAATGTACAGAATACGCGGATAGGCCTGCACCATCTTCTCGGTTTCGCTGTCCAGACCGCTGCGCGGCGGATCGACAAAAATGGTTTCGCACTGATAGTTCTTTAGATCGATACCCTGCAGACGGTTAAACTCGCGTACGCCGTTCATCGCCTGGGTAAACTCTTCCGCCGCCATACGAATAATCTGCACATTATCAATATGATTAGCGGCAATATTGTACTGCGCGGCAGCGACGGATGGTTTGGCGATTTCGGTCGCCAGCACGCGGTTGAAATTGCGCGCCAGCGCGAGAGAGAAGTTACCGTTGCCGCAATACAACTCAAGCAGATCGCCTTTTGCATCTTTCGTCACCTCCAGCGCCCACTCTAACATCTGAATATTCATGGCGGCGTTTGGCTGCGTAAAGCTGTTTTCGACCTGGCGGTAGATCATCTCTTTGCCTGCCACAGGCAGACGCTCATCAATATAATCCTGATCCAATTCGATTTTGGTTTTAGTGGCCCGGCCAATCAGGTGTATGTTCAGACCTTGCGCGCGCAAAGCATCGCGTAACGCAGTGGCGGCTTCACGCCACTCTTCGTCCAGCTTTTTATGGTACAGCAGCGAAACTACCGCCTGATTGCTGAGGGTCGTGAGATAATCGATCTGGAATAGCTTATGCCGCAGTGCATGATTATCGCGCACGCCGGCAATCATCGCCTTCATTAAGGTATTGATCAGGTGGCTGGCCGCCGGGAAGCTGTCAACGCGAATCCGGCTTTTGGTCTGCTGATCAAACATAATGTGGTACAGGTCATCGCCGTCATGCCACAGGCGAAATTCCGCACGCATACGATAGTGACTGACCGGCGAGCGAAATACTTCCGGAACCAGGCCAGAAAACGGCGCCATCATACTCTGCAAGCGCGCCACTTTTTCGGCTAGCTGCGCCTCATACTGTTCTGTCGGAAGATGTTCGGGGGTCATATCGCATCCTGAATAATAAAAGTACGCGGGGATTGTAGGGATTGCTCAGTGGATGTCCAGCTATTGATGATTTCTGATTTGTGATGCGCGGTCTGGACAGGGTGTTGTGACAGACGGTAGCATCCGTAGGCCGGTCCTGTGAGTTAATAGGGAATCCAGTGAAAATCTGGAGCTGACGCGCAGCGGTAAGGAAAGGTGAGATGAGAGCGTAAGCAGACACTGCCTCCGGCGGGAAGTCATCATTTCTGCTATCCAGCCAACGGATAACCCTCCAAGCCCGAAGACCTGCCGGCTAACGTCGCATCTGGTTTTCATCATCGCGTACTATCGATGAAGCCTGCGGCATCCTTCTTATATTGTGGATGCTTTACAATGATTAAAAAAGCTACGCTGCTGACGGCGTTCTCCGTCACGGCCTTTTCCGCTTGGGCGCAGGATACTAGCCCGGATACCCTGGTTGTCACCGCCAACCGTTTTCAGCAGCCGCGCAGCGCGGTTCTGGCGCCCGTTACCATCGTGACGCGTCAGGATATTGAACGCTGGCAATCGACCTCCGTAAATGATGTTCTGCGCCGCTTGCCTGGCATCGATATTGCGCAGAGCGGCGGCGTCGGACAAAATTCCTCCATTTTCATTCGCGGCACTAACTCCAGCCATGTACTGGTATTGATTGACGGCGTGCGTCTGAATTTAGCAGGCGTGAGCGGGTCCGCCGATCTTAGCCAGTTCCCGGTGTCACTGGTACAGCGCATTGAATATATTCGCGGTCCGCGCTCCGCTATTTATGGTTCCGATGCTATCGGCGGTGTAGTGAATATCATTACGACGCGCGATAACCCAGGCACAGAATTAACCGCTGGATGGGGAAGCAATAGCTACCAGAATTACGACATCTCGACGCAACAGCAACTTGACGAAAACACGCGGGCGACGTTGATCGGCGATTACGAATACACCAAAGGGTTTGACGTGGTAGCGAAAGGCGGTACCGGGATGCAGGCGCAGCCTGACCGGGACGGCTTTTTGAGTAAAACGCTTTATGGCGCGTTAGAGCATACCTTTTCCGATCGCTGGAGCGGATTCGTGCGTGGTTATGGCTACGATAACCGTACCGATTACGACGCATATTACTCGCCGGGCTCGCCGCTGATTGATACACGCAAACTTTATAGCCAAAGCTGGGACGCCGGCCTGCGTTTTAATGGCGAACGCATTCAGTCTCAGCTAGTTTCAAGCTATAGCCACAGTAAAGATTACAACTATGATCCGCACTATGGTCGGTATGATACCTCCGCCACGCTGGATGAGATGAAACAGTACAATGTTCAATGGACCAACAGCGTGGTCGTTGGGCACGGTAATGTCGGGGCGGGCGTAGACTGGCAGAAACAGACCACCACGCCAGGCACCGGTTATGTGCCCAAGGGATATGACCAGCGTAATACCGGGGTTTACCTGACAGGATTACAACAGTTGGGTGACTTTACCCTGGAAGCGGCAGCGCGCAGTGATGACAACTCCCAGTTTGGTCGTCACGGTACCTGGCAAACCAGCGCGGGATGGGAGTTTATAGAAGGTTATCGCTTTATTGCCTCCTACGGAACCTCCTACAAAGCGCCTAATTTGGGCCAACTGTATGGTTATTACGGTAATCCGAACCTGAATCCTGAAAAGAGTAAACAGTGGGAAGGCGCATTTGAAGGGCTAACCGCTGGCGTTAGCTGGCGTATTTCAGGTTATCGTAACGATATTAATGACATGATCGATTATGACGATCATCTGCAAAAATATTACAACGAAGGTAAGGCGCGCATTAAAGGTATTGAGGCGACGGCGAATTTCGATACCGGGCCGTTAACGCATACGGTCAGTTATGATTACGTTGATGCGCGTAATGCGATTACCGATACGCCATTACCTCGGCGTTCCAAACAGATGGCGAAATATCAACTCGACTGGGACGTTTACGATTTTGACTGGGGGGTGACATATCAATACCTTGGTTCCCGATATGATTCGGATTACTCCGCTTACCCATACCGGACAGTAAAAATGGGCGGCGTCAGTTTATGGGATCTTACGGTTTCATATCCAATCACCTCACATCTGACAGTTCGTGGTAAAATCGCCAACCTGTTCGACAAAGATTACGAGACAGTTTATGGCTACCAAACTGCAGGACGAGAATACACCTTGTCTGGCAGCTACACCTTCTGAACCACGTCCCACCGTGCTGGTATTTGATTCCGGCGTCGGTGGATTGTCGGTCTATGATGAGATTCGGCGGCTCCTGCCGGATCTCCACTATATATATGCTTTCGATAACGTGGCTTTCCCCTACGGGGAAAAGAGCGAAACGTTTATCGTCGAGCGCGTTGTCGAGATAGTGACTGCGGTACAGCGGCGCTATCCTCTCTCACTGGCGGTGATTGCCTGCAATACCGCCAGTACGGTCTCTCTTCCCGCATTACGTGAAAAGTTTGCCTTCCCGGTGGTGGGCGTTGTGCCTGCGATTAAACCAGCGGCGCGGCTTACCGCAAATGGTGTCGTCGGGCTACTGGCGACGCGAGCGACGGTCAAACGTCCTTATACTCACGAGCTTATTGCGCGCTTCGCCAATGAATGTCAGATAGCGATGTTGGGATCGGCAGAGCTGGTGGAACTGGCGGAAGCTAAATTACATGGCGACTCGGTATCGCTGGAAGAGCTGCGCCGGATATTACGTCCATGGCTGCGAATGCCGGAACCGCCTGACACGGTCGTTCTGGGGTGTACGCATTTCCCTCTATTACGGGACGAGCTTTTGCACGTCCTGCCCGAAGGGACGCGGTTAGTGGATTCCGGCGCGGCGATAGCGCGTCGTACAGCCTGGCTGTTGGAACATGACGCGCCGGATGCGAAATCAACCGATGCCAATATTGCTTATTGCATGGCAATGACGCCAGAAGCTGAACAATTATTGCCCGTTTTACAGCGTTATGGCTTTGAAACGCTCGAAAAACTGGCGGTTTAATGGCATTTTGGGTAAATACCAGGCATTTGGAAAATTATTTTAAATTTCCTCTTGTCAGGGAGAAATAACGCCCTATAATGCGCCACCACTGACACGGAACAACGGCACACAGGCCGCCGGGTCAGCGGGGTTCAGACCAGAACCTCACGGAGTAAAGCGAAAATAAACGCTTGACTCTGAAGCGGGAAAGCGTAATATGCACACCCCGCGCCGCTGAGAAAAGCGAAGCGGCACTGCTCTTTAACAATTTATCAGACAATCTGTGTGGGCACTCGAGGATACGGATTCTTGACGTCGCAAGACGAAAAATGAATACTCAAGTCTCTGAGTGAACACGTAATTCATTACGAAGTTCTATTCTTTGAAAAAAGAAAGTCACGAGCATCAAACTTTTAAATTGAAGAGTTTGATCATGGCTCAGATTGAACGCTGGCGGCAGGCCTAACACATGCAAGTCGAACGGTAACAGGAAGCAGCTTGCTGCTTCGCTGACGAGTGGCGGACGGGTGAGTAATGTCTGGGAAACTGCCTGATGGAGGGGGATAACTACTGGAAACGGTGGCTAATACCGCATAACGTCGCAAGACCAAAGAGGGGGACCTTCGGGCCTCTTGCCATCAGATGTGCCCAGATGGGATTAGCTGGTAGGTGGGGTAACGGCTCACCTAGGCGACGATCCCTAGCTGGTCTGAGAGGATGACCAGCCACACTGGAACTGAGACACGGTCCAGACTCCTACGGGAGGCAGCAGTGGGGAATATTGCACAATGGGCGCAAGCCTGATGCAGCCATGCCGCGTGTATGAAGAAGGCCTTCGGGTTGTAAAGTACTTTCAGCGGGGAGGAAGGTGTTGTGGTTAATAACCGCAGCAATTGACGTTACCCGCAGAAGAAGCACCGGCTAACTCCGTGCCAGCAGCCGCGGTAATACGGAGGGTGCAAGCGTTAATCGGAATTACTGGGCGTAAAGCGCACGCAGGCGGTCTGTCAAGTCGGATGTGAAATCCCCGGGCTCAACCTGGGAACTGCATTCGAAACTGGCAGGCTTGAGTCTTGTAGAGGGGGGTAGAATTCCAGGTGTAGCGGTGAAATGCGTAGAGATCTGGAGGAATACCGGTGGCGAAGGCGGCCCCCTGGACAAAGACTGACGCTCAGGTGCGAAAGCGTGGGGAGCAAACAGGATTAGATACCCTGGTAGTCCACGCCGTAAACGATGTCTACTTGGAGGCTGTGCCCTTGAGGCGTGGCTTCCGGAGCTAACGCGTTAAGTAGACCGCCTGGGGAGTACGGCCGCAAGGTTAAAACTCAAATGAATTGACGGGGGCCCGCACAAGCGGTGGAGCATGTGGTTTAATTCGATGCAACGCGAAGAACCTTACCTGGTCTTGACATCCACGGAAGAATCCAGAGATGGATTTGTGCCTTCGGGAGCCGTGAGACAGGTGCTGCATGGCTGTCGTCAGCTCGTGTTGTGAAATGTTGGGTTAAGTCCCGCAACGAGCGCAACCCTTATCCTTTGTTGCCAGCGGTCCGGCCGGGAACTCAAAGGAGACTGCCAGTGATAAACTGGAGGAAGGTGGGGATGACGTCAAGTCATCATGGCCCTTACGACCAGGGCTACACACGTGCTACAATGGCGCATACAAAGAGAAGCGACCTCGCGAGAGCAAGCGGACCTCATAAAGTGCGTCGTAGTCCGGATTGGAGTCTGCAACTCGACTCCATGAAGTCGGAATCGCTAGTAATCGTGGATCAGAATGCCACGGTGAATACGTTCCCGGGCCTTGTACACACCGCCCGTCACACCATGGGAGTGGGTTGCAAAAGAAGTAGGTAGCTTAACCTTCGGGAGGGCGCTTACCACTTTGTGATTCATGACTGGGGTGAAGTCGTAACAAGGTAACCGTAGGGGAACCTGCGGTTGGATCACCTCCTTACCTTAAAGAACCGTTCTTTGAAGTGCTCACACAGATTGTCTGATGAAAAACGAGCAGTAAAACCTCTACAGGCTTGTAGCTCAGGTGGTTAGAGCGCACCCCTGATAAGGGTGAGGTCGGTGGTTCAAGTCCACTCAGGCCTACCAAATTCGCTCCCGTGCTTTGTTGTGGCAAAGCTCGCATACTTCAGTATGCTTCGCTTCACCACGCCGCGCCCGGAAACGAATTAGGGATGAGGTTTAACTACACTGTATGGGGCTATAGCTCAGCTGGGAGAGCGCCTGCTTTGCACGCAGGAGGTCTGCGGTTCGATCCCGCATAGCTCCACCATCACTGTGGAACGTTGATAAAAAAATACTTCAGAGTGTACCTGAAAGGGTTCACTGCGAAGTTTTGCTCTTTAAAAATCTGGATCAAGCTGAAAATTGAAACACAGAACAATGTAACGATTGTTCGTGAGTCTCTCAATTATCGCAATCAGAAGAGAAACATCTTCGGGTTGTGAGGTTAAGCGACCAAGCGTACACGGTGGATGCCCTGGCAGTCAGAGGCGATGAAGGACGTGCTAATCTGCGAAAAGCGCCGGTAAGGTGATATGAACCGTTATAGCCGGCGATGTCCGAATGGGGAAACCCAGTGTGATTCGTCACACTATCATTAACTGAATCCATAGGTTAATGAGGCGAACCGGGGGAACTGAAACATCTAAGTACCCCGAGGAAAAGAAATCAACCGAGATTCCCCCAGTAGCGGCGAGCGAACGGGGAGGAGCCCAGAGCCTGAATCAGCATGTGTGTTAGTGGAAGCGTCTGGAAAGGCGCGCGATACAGGGTGACAGCCCCGTACACAAAAGCGCATGTGCTGTGAGCTCGATGAGTAGGGCGGGACACGTGGTATCCTGTCTGAATATGGGGGGACCATCCTCCAAGGCTAAATACTCCTGACTGACCGATAGTGAACCAGTACCGTGAGGGAAAGGCGAAAAGAACCCCGGCGAGGGGAGTGAAACAGAACCTGAAACCGTGTACGTACAAGCAGTGGGAGCACAGGTTTACCTGTGTGACTGCGTACCTTTTGTATAATGGGTCAGCGACTTATATTCTGTAGCAAGGTTAACCGCATAGGGGAGCCGAAGGGAAACCGAGTCTTAATTGGGCGTTAAGTTGCAGGGTATAGACCCGAAACCCGGTGATCTAGCCATGGGCAGGTTGAAGGTTGGGTAACACTAACTGGAGGACCGAACCGACTAATGTTGAAAAATTAGCGGATGACCTGTGGCTGGGGGTGAAAGGCCAATCAAACCGGGAGATAGCTGGTTCTCCCCGAAAGCTATTTAGGTAGCGCCTCGTGAATTCATCTCCGGGGGTAGAGCACTGTTTCGGCCAGGGGGCCATCCCGGCTTACCAATCCGATGCAAACTGCGAATACCGGAGAATGTTATCACGGGAGACACACGGCGGGTGCTAACGTCCGTCGTGAAGAGGGAAACAACCCAGACCGCCAGCTAAGGTCCCAAAGTCATGGTTAAGTGGGAAACGATGTGGGAAGGCCCAGACAGCCAGGATGTTGGCTTAGAAGCAGCCATCATTTAAAGAAAGCGTAATAGCTCACTGGTCGAGTCGGCCTGCGCGGAAGATGTAACGGGGCTAAACCATGCACCGAAGCTGCGGCAGCGACACTGATGTGTTGTTGGGTAGGGGAGCGTTCTGTAAGCCGTTGAAGGTGTGTCGTGAGGCATGCTGGAGGTATCAGAAGTGCGAATGCTGACATAAGTAACGATAAAGCGGGTGAAAAGCCCGCTCGCCGGAAGACCAAGGGTTCCTGTCCAACGTTAATCGGGGCAGGGTGAGTCGACCCCTAAGGCGAGGCCGAAAGGCGTAGTCGATGGGAAACGGGTTAATATTCCCGTACTTGGTGTTACTGCGAAGGGGGGACGGAGAAGGCTATGTTGGCCGGGCGACGGTTGTCCCGGTTTAAGCGTGTAGGTGTGTGTTCCAGGTAAATCCGGTTCACTTTAACACTGAGGCGTGACGACGAGGCACTACGGTGCTGAAGCAACAAATGCCCTGCTTCCAGGAAAAGCCTCTAAGCCTCAGGTAACATCAAATCGTACCCCAAACCGACACAGGTGGTCAGGTAGAGAATACCAAGGCGCTTGAGAGAACTCGGGTGAAGGAACTAGGCAAAATGGTGCCGTAACTTCGGGAGAAGGCACGCTGACACGTAGGTGAAGTGGTTTACCCATGGAGCTGAAGTCAGTCGAAGATACCAGCTGGCTGCAACTGTTTATTAAAAACACAGCACTGTGCAAACACGAAAGTGGACGTATACGGTGTGACGCCTGCCCGGTGCCGGAAGGTTAATTGATGGGGTCAGCGCAAGCGAAGCTCCTGATCGAAGCCCCGGTAAACGGCGGCCGTAACTATAACGGTCCTAAGGTAGCGAAATTCCTTGTCGGGTAAGTTCCGACCTGCACGAATGGCGTAATGATGGCCAGGCTGTCTCCACCCGGGACTCAGTGAAATTGAACTCGCTGTGAAGATGCAGTGTACCCGCGGCAAGACGGAAAGACCCCGTGAACCTTTACTATAGCTTGACACTGAACACTGGTCCTTGATGTGCAGGATAGGTGGGAGGCTTTGAAGTGTGGACGCCAGTCTGCATGGAGCCATCCTTGAAATACCACCCTTTAATGGCTGGTGTTCTAACGTGGGCCCGTGAACCGGGTTGCGGACAGTGTCTGGTGGGTAGTTTGACTGGGGCGGTCTCCTCCTAAAGAGTAACGGAGGAGCACGAAGGTTGGCTAATCCTGGTCGGACATCAGGAGGTTAGTGCAATGGCATAAGCCAGCTTGACTGCGAGCGTGACGGCGCGAGCAGGTGCGAAAGCAGGTCATAGTGATCCGGTGGTTCTGAATGGAAGGGCCATCGCTCAACGGATAAAAGGTACTCCGGGGATAACAGGCTGATACCGCCCAAGAGTTCATATCGACGGCGGTGTTTGGCACCTCGATGTCGGCTCATCACATCCTGGGGCTGAAGTAGGTCCCAAGGGTATGGCTGTTCGCCATTTAAAGTGGTACGCGAGCTGGGTTTAGAACGTCGTGAGACAGTTCGGTCCCTATCTGCCGTGGGCGCTGGAAGATTGAGGGGGGCTGCTCCTAGTACGAGAGGACCGGAGTGGACGCATCACTGGTGTTCGGGTTGTCATGCCAATGGCACTGCCCGGTAGCTACATGCGGAAGAGATAAGTGCTGAAAGCATCTAAGCACGAAACTTGCCCCGAGATGAATCTTCCCTGAGCCTTTAAGGCTCCTGAAGGAACGTTGAAGACGACGACGTTGATAGGCCGGGTGTGTAAGCGCAGCGATGCGTTGAGCTAACCGGTACTAATGAACCGTGAGGCTTAACCTTACAACGCCAAAGATGTTTTGGCGGAACTGAGAAGACGAACAATTTTCAGCTCAGATTCAGAGTCCGAAGGATTTTGCGCTGAGGCAAGGCGGCAAACGCAGCGACGGAAGGAGCATACACAAGTATGTGACTGAGGTTCGCAAGAGCAGCCAACGCAGCATCAGTGTAAAAGACACAGGACAGAGCACAAAGAATTTGCCTGGCGGCCGTAGCGCGGTGGTCCCACCTGACCCCATGCCGAACTCAGAAGTGAAACGCCGTAGCGCCGATGGTAGTGTGGGGTCTCCCCATGCGAGAGTAGGGAACTGCCAGGCATCAAACAGAACAGAAGGCCCGGTCGAAAGACCGGGCCTTTTGTTTTATCTGTTGTCTGTCGGTGAGGGCTCTCCGGAGCAGGACAAATCCGCCGGGAGCGGATTTGAACGTTGCGCAGCAACGGCCCGGAGGGTGGCGGGCAGGACGCCCGCCATAAACTGCCAGGCATCAGACAAGTGAAAAAGCCCATCCTGACGGACGGGCTTTTTTGCGTTCCGGCCGGTATACACTGCCCGATGGCGGCTCCGCTTTATCCGGCCCACAGGGACGCACCGATCCACCCTCGATATAACCGCAAGCCTTCCCAACACAGATACGGTAAACTATTGCCGATTGAGTATCAGGAAAGCAGCCATGACCCATTCCCTAAAACCCTGGAATACCTTCGGCATTGATCATTGTGCAAAGCACATCGTATGCGCTGAAAACGAACAACAACTACTGAGCGCCTGGCAGCAAGCAACTCGTGAGGGACTGCCGGTTATGATCCTGGGTGAAGGAAGCAACGTCCTGTTTCTGGAAAATTACGCCGGCACCGTGATCCTTAACCGCCTGAAAGGCATTGAGGTAAAGGAAACGGCAGAGGCGTGGCATCTGTATGTTGGCGCTGGAGAGAACTGGCATCAACTCGTTCGCTACGCGCTGGACAACAACATGCCCGGCCTGGAGAATCTGGCGCTCATCCCTGGCTGCGTTGGTTCCTCGCCTATACAGAATATTGGCGCGTATGGCGTAGAACTACAGCGCGTCTGCGACTACGTTGACTGCGCTGAACTGGAAACGGGAAAACGTCTGCGTTTGTCTGCGGCGGAATGCCGTTTCGGCTATCGTGACAGTATCTTCAAACATGAATATCAGGATCGCGTTGCGATCGTCGCGGTGGGGCTACGTCTGCCAAAGCAATGGCAGCCGGTGTTGACCTATGGCGATCTTACTTGTCTGGACCCGAAAACGGTCACCGCGCAACAGGTGTTTGATGCTATATGCCATATGCGCACCACAAAATTGCCGGATCCTAAAGTAAATGGCAATGCGGGCAGCTTTTTTAAAAACCCCGTTGTCGCAGCCGATATCGCCATGGAATTGTTGGAACGATTTCCCAATGTGCCGCATTACCCTCAGGCAGACGGCTCAGTGAAGCTGGCGGCAGGCTGGCTGATTGACCAATGTCAGTTGAAAGGCGTCGCCATTGGCGGCGCTGCGGTGCATCGCCAGCAGGCGCTGGTATTGATTAATGCTAATGATGCGACAAGTAAAGATGTGGTGGCGCTGGCGCATCATGTCCGGCAAAAAGTGGGCGAAAAATTTAATGTCTGGCTAGAGCCTGAGGTTCGCTTTATTGGTCAGTCCGGAGAGGTGGACGCTGTGGAGAGCATTGCATGAAAGATACTACTGTTCCCCTGACGCTGATCTCGCTACTTGCCGACGGAGAGTTTCATTCAGGCGAGCAGTTGGGTGAACGGCTGGGAATGAGCCGCGCGGCAATTAATAAACATATCCAGACATTACGCGACTGGGGGGTAGATGTATTTACCGTTCCCGGGAAAGGATATAGCTTACCGGAACCCATCCAGTTACTGGATGCTGACCGTATTCATAGCCAACTGGATAGCGGAAACGTGGCGGTATTGCCTGTTATCGATTCAACGAATCAGTATTTACTTGATCGAATTGGCGAGCTGCGCTCAGGCGATGCCTGTGTGGCAGAATACCAACAGGCGGGGCGTGGTCGTCGCGGGCGTAAATGGTTCTCACCGTTTGGCGCGAATCTATATCTTTCAATGTACTGGCGTCTGGAGCAGGGCCCTGCGGCGGCAATAGGCCTGAGTCTGGTTATTGGAATTGTGATGGCGGAAGTGCTGCGTGAACTGGGCGCTGATAAAGTTCGCGTGAAGTGGCCTAACGACCTCTACCTGCTGGATCGCAAACTGGCTGGTATTCTGGTCGAGTTAACCGGTAAAACGGGCGATGCCGCACAAATAGTGATTGGCGCTGGTATTAACATGGCAATGCGTCGTGTAGAAGAGGACGTGATAAATCAGGGATGGATCACGCTGCAGGAGGCTGGAATTACGCTCGACCGCAATATGCTGGCTGCAAAGCTGATTTATAAGCTACGTGTTGCGCTTGAGCTTTTTGAGCAAGAAGGTCTTTCTCCTTATCTTTCGCGCTGGAAAAAACTGGATAATTTTATTGATCGTCCGGTAAAACTGATTATTGGCGACAAAGAAATATTTGGTATTTCTCGCGGCATTGATACTCAGGGCGCATTATTGCTTGAACAGGATGGCGTGATTAAACCCTGGATGGGGGGGGAAATATCGCTGCGAAGCGCCGAATAGTAAAAAGGGGAGTCGGTACTCCCCTTTCTTCTATTATTTTCGTAATCTTACCTGCTCCACCGCATGGTTAGCGCTCTTGGTCATAATAAGGCTAGCACGTTCTCGCGTGGGTAATATATTTTGTTTTAAATTCAACCAGTTAATTTCTTTCCAAAGCGAGGTTGCTGTATTAACTGCTTCTTCTTTAGATAATTTCGCATAATTGTGGAAATAAGAGTCAGGATCGGTAAATGCCCCTTCACGGAATTTCAGGAAACGATTGATATACCATGTCTGAAGAAGTTCTTCTGGCGCATCAACGTAAATAGAGAAATCAACGAAATCAGAGACAAATACATGGTGCGGATCGTGAGGATAATCCATACCGCTTTGTAAAACATTTAAACCTTCAAGAATCAATATGTCAGGCTGAGCGACGGTTTTATCCCCTTCAGGAATAACATCGTAAATCAAATGAGAATAGACTGGCGCCGTCACGTTCGGTACGCCCGACTTGAGGTCAGAAACGAATTTCACCAGTCGGTGCATATCATACGATTCGGGAAACCCCTTTTTCTTCATTAACCCACGTTCTTTCAACACCTGGTTTGGGTGGAGGAAGCCGTCTGTGGTAATCAATTCAACACGGCGGTGTTCCGGCCAGCGGCTCAGCAACGCTTGCAGAACGCGCGCTGTCGTGCTTTTACCCACTGCGACGCTGCCCGCGATACTGATGATATAAGGGATTCGTTGGCCGTTGGTGCCCAGAAACTGTTCCAGGACAGCCTGACGACGCAGATTTGAACTGATATAAAAATTTAGCAAACGGGAGAGGGGTAAATATATTTCTGCAACTTCTTCCAGCGATAAATCTTCATTAATGCCTTTTAACTGCGCGATCTCATTCTCGGTCAGGGTCATCGGCACAGAATCACGAAGCGCAGCCCACTGGCTGCGATCAAACTGTAGGTAAGGCGTCATTAACGATTGCTCTTTTATACTCATAAGCATGTTTCTGGCTGCTATTGCTACATCAGTTCAGCGATGAACGAGGGCCATCCCTGACATGCAACGGCACGTCACATTTAGGTTAATTTGGACAATGGGCAGGAGGGTAACACCAGATGGGGAGGAATAATAAGAAAAAATCTCGCTATGAAAGCTATCACTGAGAAGCAATGTGACGAATATACCAGATACAGAAGATTGCTTTTTATCGACGGAACGTTGAAATGCCGCGTTGTAACCTGGATGGACGGTCAGTAAAATGCCGAAAATTTATGCTCTCTTGTTTGAAATTAGAGCATTTTTGTCTCTTATAGCGCAAAATGTGAGCGATAGAACATTTTATGCAATTTTTTAGTTGCATGAGCACGCAGGTCTCCATAGAATGCGCGCTACTTGATGCCGACTTAGCTCAGTAGGTAGAGCAACTGACTTGTAATCAGTAGGTCACCAGTTCGATTCCGGTAGTCGGCACCATCAAGTCCGGTGGGGTTCCCGAGCGGCCAAAGGGAGCAGACTGTAAATCTGCCGTCACAGACTTCGAAGGTTCGAATCCTTCCCCCACCACCATTTTCGGCCGCGCGATGGCGCAGCCCGAGACGATAAGTTCGCTTACCGGCTCGAATAAAGAGAGTTTCTCTCGATATTCAGTGCAGAATGAAAATCAGGTAGCCGAGTTCCAGGATGCGGGCATCGTATAATGGCTATTACCTCAGCCTTCCAAGCTGATGATGCGGGTTCGATTCCCGCTGCCCGCTCCAAGATGTGCTGATATAGCTCAGTTGGTAGAGCGCACCCTTGGTAAGGGTGAGGTCGGCAGTTCGAATCTGCCTATCAGCACCACTTCTTTTCTCCTCCCTGTTTTTCTCTTCTGTTTATTAGCATTCAACAAGTCGGGCGTGTTGCCTGGTTGATGTGGTGATATCACCGATTTATCCGTGTCTTAGAGGGACAATCGATGTCTAAAGAAAAGTTTGAACGTACAAAACCGCACGTTAACGTCGGTACTATCGGCCACGTTGACCATGGTAAAACAACGCTGACCGCTGCCATCACTACCGTACTGGCTAAAACCTACGGCGGTGCCGCCCGCGCATTCGACCAGATCGATAACGCGCCGGAAGAAAAAGCGCGTGGTATCACCATCAACACGTCTCACGTTGAATACGATACCCCGACCCGTCACTACGCACACGTAGACTGCCCGGGCCACGCCGACTATGTTAAAAACATGATCACCGGTGCTGCGCAGATGGACGGCGCGATCCTGGTTGTTGCTGCGACTGACGGCCCGATGCCGCAGACCCGTGAGCACATCCTGCTGGGTCGTCAGGTAGGCGTTCCGTACATCATCGTGTTCCTGAACAAATGCGACATGGTTGATGACGAAGAGCTGCTGGAACTGGTAGAAATGGAAGTTCGTGAACTTCTGTCTCAGTACGACTTCCCTGGCGACGACACGCCGATCGTGCGTGGTTCTGCTCTGAAAGCGCTGGAAGGCGACGCAGAATGGGAAGCGAAAATCATCGAACTGGCTGGCTACCTGGATTCTTACATCCCGGAACCAGAGCGTGCGATTGACAAACCGTTCCTGCTGCCGATCGAAGACGTATTCTCCATCTCCGGTCGTGGTACCGTTGTTACCGGTCGTGTAGAGCGCGGTATCATCAAAGTGGGCGAAGAAGTTGAAATCGTTGGTATCAAAGAGACTCAGAAGTCGACCTGTACTGGCGTTGAAATGTTCCGCAAACTGCTGGACGAAGGCCGTGCTGGCGAGAACGTAGGTGTTCTGCTGCGTGGTATCAAACGTGAAGAAATCGAACGTGGTCAGGTACTGGCTAAGCCGGGCACCATCAAGCCGCACACCAAGTTCGAATCTGAAGTGTACATTCTGTCCAAAGATGAAGGCGGCCGTCATACACCGTTCTTCAAAGGCTACCGTCCGCAGTTCTACTTCCGTACGACTGACGTGACTGGCACCATCGAACTGCCGGAAGGCGTGGAGATGGTAATGCCGGGCGACAACATCAAAATGGTTGTTACCCTGATCCACCCGATCGCGATGGACGACGGTCTGCGTTTCGCAATCCGTGAAGGCGGCCGTACCGTTGGCGCGGGCGTTGTTGCTAAAGTTCTCGGCTAATCGCTGATAACATTTGACGCAATGCGCAATAAAAGGGCATCATTTGATGCCCTTTTTGCACGCTTTCACACCAGAACCTGGCTCATCAGTGATTTTATTTGTCATAATCATTGCTGAGACAGGCTCTGTAGAGGGCGTATAATCCGAAAGGCGAATAAGCGTTTCGATTTGGATTGCCTCGCGATTGCGGGGTGAAAATGTTTGTAGAATACTTCTGACAGGTTGGTTTATGAGTGCGAATACCGAAGCTCAAGGGAGCGGGCGCGGCCTGGAAGCGATGAAGTGGATAGTTGTTGCCATATTGCTGATCGTCGCAATCGTCGGCAACTACCTCTATCGCGACATGATGCTGCCGCTGCGTGCGCTGGCCGTAGTAATTCTGATTGCTGCAGCGGGTGGTGTCGCGCTGTTGACGACAAAAGGTAAAGCAACCGTTGCTTTTGCCCGTGAAGCGAGAACCGAAGTCCGTAAGGTCATTTGGCCGACTCGCCAGGAAACGCTGCACACCACGCTGATCGTCGCTGCGGTTACCGCAGTTATGTCACTGATCCTGTGGGGACTGGATGGTATTCTGGTTCGCCTGGTATCCTTTATCACTGGCCTGAGGTTCTGAGATGTCTGAAGCACCTAAAAAGCGCTGGTACGTCGTTCAGGCGTTTTCCGGTTTTGAAGGCCGCGTAGCCACATCGCTACGCGAGCATATCAAATTACACAACATGGAAGAGTTGTTTGGCGAAGTCATGGTTCCGACTGAAGAAGTCGTTGAGATCCGTGGCGGTCAGCGTCGCAAAAGCGAACGCAAATTCTTCCCGGGTTACGTACTGGTCCAGATGGTCATGAACGACGCAAGCTGGCACCTGGTGCGCAGCGTGCCGCGTGTGATGGGCTTTATCGGCGGTACGTCTGACCGTCCGGCGCCGATCAGCGACAAAGAAGTCGATGCGATCATGAACCGCCTGCAGCAGGTTGGCGATAAGCCGCGGCCGAAAACTCTGTTTGAGCCGGGTGAAATGGTTCGTGTTAACGACGGTCCGTTCGCAGACTTTAACGGCGTTGTCGAAGAAGTCGATTATGAGAAGTCTCGCCTGAAAGTGTCTGTTTCTATCTTCGGTCGTGCGACCCCGGTAGAGCTGGACTTCAGCCAGGTTGAGAAAGCGTAAGGCTGCGATCAAAAAAGCAACGATCTAATCGTTGCATAGGGCGCGAAATTGACATACAATTTCGCGCCTTTTGTTTTTATGGGCCTTATGCTCATAAAGCGATATTTATCACGGGGAGCTTCTCTGAAGCGATACTACCCAATTCGAGGAATTTAGAATGGCTAAGAAAGTACAAGCCTACGTCAAGCTGCAGGTTGCAGCTGGTATGGCGAACCCGAGTCCGCCGGTTGGTCCAGCACTGGGTCAGCAGGGTGTGAACATCATGGAATTCTGCAAAGCGTTCAACGCAAAAACGGATTCCATCGAAAAAGGTCTGCCGATTCCGGTTGTTATTACCGTTTACGCTGACCGTTCTTTCACCTTCGTTACCAAAACGCCTCCGGCAGCTGTTCTGCTGAAAAAAGCGGCTGGTATCAAGTCTGGTTCCGGCAAGCCGAACAAAGACAAAGTAGGTAAAATTTCCCGCGCTCAGCTGCAGGAAATCGCGCAGACCAAAGCTGCCGACATGACCGGTGCCGACATTGAAGCGATGACTCGCTCCATCGAAGGTACTGCACGTTCCATGGGCCTGGTAGTGGAGGACTAAGAAATGGCTAAACTGACCAAGCGTATGCGCGTGATCCGTGAGAAAGTTGATGCGACCAAACAGTACGACATCAACGAAGCTATTGCCCTGCTGAAAGAGCTGGCCACTGCTAAATTCAACGAAAGCGTTGACGTTGCCGTTAACCTCGGCATCGATGCGCGTAAATCTGACCAGAACGTTCGTGGCGCGACTGTACTGCCGCACGGTACTGGCCGTTCTGTTCGCGTTGCCGTATTTACCCAGGGTGCAAACGCTGAAGCTGCGAAAGCTGCCGGCGCTGAACTGGTAGGTATGGAAGATCTGGCTGACCAGATCAAGAAAGGCGAAATGAACTTTGACGTTGTTATTGCTTCTCCGGATGCAATGCGCGTTGTTGGGCAATTGGGCCAGGTTCTGGGTCCGCGCGGCCTGATGCCAAACCCGAAAGTCGGTACTGTTACCCCTAACGTTGCTGAAGCGGTTAAGAACGCTAAAGCAGGTCAGGTTCGTTACCGTAACGACAAAAACGGCATCATCCATACCACCATCGGTAAAGTGGACTTTGATTCTGACAAACTGAAAGAAAACCTGGAAGCTCTGCTGGTTGCGCTGAAAAAAGCAAAACCGAGCCAGGCGAAAGGCGTGTACATCAAGAAAGTTAGCATCTCCACCACCATGGGTGCTGGCGTTGCCGTTGATCAGGCTGGTCTGAGCGCATCTGCGAACTAAGATTAGCTTTACGTGGGCGGTGGATTTGTCTACAATCTTTGCCCACGTTTGCTAACGAAGGTTAGCAGGTAACCAAATTGTTCGTTGGAGCCTGGCCTATCCAGGCCTCCGTCGAAGACCGCAGGTGTCTCGTAAGAGGCTTAATCCCCTGCGTAGACGGTGACAGAACGCTAAGATTATTTTTTGATACTCTGGCTTGTTTCTGCTCACCGTATTAAGACGCTCTTCTCGTTGAGATGAGTGAAGTGAGTTCCGGAACATGAGTTCCGGCAAACATCCAGGAGCAAAGCTAATGGCTTTAAATCTTCAAGACAAACAAGCGATTGTTGCTGAAGTCAGCGAAGTAGCCAAAGGCGCGCTGTCTGCAGTAGTTGCGGATTCCCGTGGCGTAACTGTAGATAAAATGACTGAACTGCGTAAAGCAGGTCGTGAAGCTGGCGTATACATGCGTGTTGTTCGTAACACCCTGCTGCGCCGCGTCGTTGAAGGTACTCAGTTCGAGTGCCTGAAAGACACGTTTGTTGGTCCGACCCTGATTGCATACTCTATGGAACACCCGGGCGCTGCTGCTCGTCTGTTCAAAGAGTTCGCGAAAGCGAATGCAAAATTTGAGGTCAAAGCTGCAGCCTTTGAAGGTGAGCTGATCCCGGCGTCTCAGATCGACCGCCTGGCAACTCTGCCGACCTACGAAGAAGCAATTGCACGCCTGATGGCAACCATGAAAGAAGCTTCGGCTGGCAAACTGGTTCGCACACTGGCTGCTGTACGCGATGCAAAAGAAGCTGCGTAATCGCAGTTGTCTTTATCAAGCATTTGCTTACGTATAAACTTATTCTGATATTCAGGAACAATTTAAATGTCTATCACTAAAGATCAAATCATTGAAGCAGTTGCAGCTATGTCCGTAATGGACGTTGTAGAACTGATCTCTGCAATGGAAGAAAAATTCGGTGTTTCCGCTGCTGCTGCTGTCGCTGTAGCTGCTGGTCCGGTTGAAGCTGCTGAAGAAAAAACTGAATTCGACGTAATTCTGAAAGCTGCTGGCGCTAACAAAGTTGCTGTTATCAAAGCAGTACGCGGCGCAACTGGTCTGGGCCTGAAAGAAGCTAAAGACCTGGTAGAATCTGCTCCGGCCGCTCTGAAAGAAGGCGTGAGCAAAGATGACGCTGAAGCACTGAAAAAATCTCTGGAAGAAGCTGGCGCTGAAGTTGAAGTTAAATAAGCCAACCCTTCCGGTTGCAGCCTGAGAAATCAGGCTGATGGCTGGTGACTTTTTAGTCACCAGCCTTTTTGCGCTGTAAGGCGCCAGTAGCGTTTCACACTGTTTGACTACTGCTGTGCCTTTCAATGCTTGTTTCTATCGACGACTTAATATACTGCGACAGAGCGTACGTTCTGTGTAAATCGCAATGAAATGGTTTAAGCGTGATAGCAACAGGCATTGCGGAAAGTATCCATTTTCCGGTCAACAAAATAGTGTTGCACAAACTGTCCCCCGCAGGACAGATGGGTCGACTTGTCAGCGAGCTGAGGAACCCTATGGTTTACTCCTATACCGAGAAAAAACGTATTCGTAAGGATTTTGGTAAACGTCCACAAGTTCTGGATGTACCTTATCTCCTTTCTATCCAGCTTGACTCGTTTCAGAAGTTTATCGAGCAAGATCCTGAAGGGCAGTACGGCCTGGAAGCAGCCTTCCGTTCCGTGTTCCCGATTCAGAGCTACAGCGGTAATTCTGAGCTGCAGTACGTCAGCTACCGCCTTGGCGAACCGGTGTTTGACGTTCAGGAATGTCAGATCCGTGGCGTGACCTATTCCGCACCGCTGCGCGTAAAACTGCGTCTGGTGATCTACGAGCGCGAAGCGCCGGAAGGTACCGTTAAGGACATTAAAGAACAAGAAGTCTACATGGGCGAAATTCCGCTCATGACCGACAACGGTACCTTTGTTATCAACGGTACTGAGCGTGTTATCGTTTCTCAATTGCACCGTAGTCCGGGCGTCTTCTTTGACTCCGACAAAGGTAAAACCCACTCTTCGGGTAAAGTGCTGTATAACGCGCGCATCATTCCTTACCGTGGTTCCTGGCTGGACTTCGAATTCGATCCGAAGGACAACCTGTTCGTGCGTATCGACCGTCGCCGTAAACTGCCTGCGACCATCATTCTGCGCGCGCTGAACTATACCACTGAGCAGATTCTGGATCTGTTCTTTGAAAAAGTGGTCTTTGAGATCCGCGACAATAAGCTGCAGATGGAGCTGATTCCAGAACGTCTGCGCGGCGAAACCGCGTCGTTCGATATCGAAGCTAACGGCAAAGTGTATGTTGAAAAAGGCCGTCGCATTACCGCGCGTCACATCCGTCAACTGGAAAAAGACGATATCAAGCATATCGAAGTGCCAGTTGAGTACATCGCGGGCAAAGTCGTCTCTAAAGACTACGTTGACGAATCCACTGGTGAGCTGATTTGCGCGGCGAACATGGAGCTGAGCCTGGATCTGCTGGCTAAGCTGAGCCAGTCCGGCCACAAACGTATCGAAACGCTGTTTACCAACGATCTGGATCACGGCCCGTACATTTCTGAAACGGTACGCGTCGACCCAACCAACGATCGTTTGAGCGCGCTGGTAGAAATCTACCGTATGATGCGTCCTGGCGAGCCGCCGACACGTGAAGCGGCTGAAAGCTTGTTCGAGAACCTATTCTTCTCCGAAGACCGTTATGACCTGTCTGCGGTGGGTCGTATGAAGTTCAACCGTTCTCTGCTGCGCGACGAAATCGAAGGTTCCGGTATCCTGAGCAAAGACGACATCATTGATGTCATGAAGAAGCTCATCGATATCCGTAACGGTAAAGGCGAAGTGGATGATATCGACCACCTCGGCAACCGTCGTATCCGTTCCGTAGGCGAAATGGCGGAAAACCAATTCCGCGTTGGCCTGGTTCGCGTTGAGCGTGCGGTGAAAGAGCGTCTGTCTCTGGGCGATCTGGATACCCTGATGCCTCAGGATATGATCAACGCTAAGCCGATTTCCGCAGCAGTGAAAGAGTTCTTTGGTTCCAGCCAACTCTCCCAGTTTATGGACCAGAACAACCCGCTGTCTGAGATTACGCACAAACGTCGTATCTCCGCACTCGGCCCAGGCGGTCTGACCCGCGAACGCGCAGGCTTTGAAGTTCGAGACGTACACCCGACGCACTACGGTCGTGTATGTCCTATCGAAACGCCTGAAGGTCCGAACATCGGTCTGATCAACTCCCTGTCTGTGTACGCACAGACTAACGAATATGGCTTCCTTGAGACGCCGTACCGTCGTGTGGTTGATGGCGTGGTGACTGACGAAATTCATTACCTGTCTGCTATCGAAGAAGGCAACTACGTTATCGCTCAGGCGAACTCCAACCTGGATGACGAAGGCCACTTTGTAGAAGATCTGGTAACGTGCCGTAGCAAAGGCGAATCCAGCTTGTTCAGCCGTGATCAGGTTGACTACATGGACGTTTCCACCCAGCAGGTGGTCTCCGTCGGTGCGTCCCTGATCCCGTTCCTGGAACACGATGACGCCAACCGTGCATTGATGGGTGCGAACATGCAACGTCAGGCGGTTCCGACTCTGCGCGCTGATAAGCCGCTGGTGGGTACCGGTATGGAACGTGCTGTCGCCGTCGACTCCGGTGTTACTGCAGTGGCTAAACGTGGCGGTACCGTCCAGTACGTGGATGCCTCCCGTATCGTTATCAAAGTTAACGAAGACGAGATGTACCCGGGCGAAGCGGGTATCGACATCTACAACCTGACCAAATACACCCGCTCTAACCAGAACACCTGTATCAACCAGATGCCGTGTGTGTCTCTGGGCGAGCCGGTTGAACGCGGCGACGTGCTGGCAGACGGTCCGTCCACCGACCTCGGTGAACTGGCGCTCGGTCAGAATATGCGCGTGGCGTTCATGCCGTGGAACGGCTACAACTTCGAAGACTCCATCCTCGTATCTGAGCGTGTTGTTCAGGAAGACCGTTTCACCACCATCCACATTCAGGAACTGGCGTGCGTGTCCCGTGACACCAAGCTGGGGCCGGAAGAGATCACTGCGGACATCCCGAACGTGGGTGAAGCTGCGCTCTCCAAACTGGATGAATCCGGTATTGTTTACATCGGCGCGGAAGTGACCGGCGGCGACATTCTGGTCGGTAAGGTTACGCCGAAAGGTGAAACCCAACTGACGCCGGAAGAGAAACTGCTGCGTGCGATCTTCGGTGAGAAAGCGTCTGACGTTAAAGACTCTTCTCTGCGCGTACCTAACGGTGTCTCCGGTACGGTTATCGACGTTCAGGTCTTTACTCGCGATGGCGTAGAAAAAGACAAACGTGCTTTGGAAATCGAAGAGATGCAGCTCAAGCAGGCGAAAAAAGACCTGTCTGAAGAACTGCAAATCCTCGAAGCGGGCCTGTTTAGCCGTATCCGTGCGGTGCTGGTTTCCGGCGGCGTTGAAGCTGAGAAGCTCGACAAACTGCCGCGCGATCGCTGGCTGGAACTCGGTCTGACCGACGAAGAGAAACAAAATCAGATGGAACAGCTGGCTGAGCAGTATGACGAACTGAAACACGAGTTCGAGAAAAAACTCGAAGCGAAACGCCGTAAAATCACCCAAGGCGACGATCTGGCGCCGGGCGTGCTGAAGATCGTGAAGGTCTATCTGGCGGTTAAACGCCGTATCCAGCCTGGTGATAAGATGGCAGGCCGTCACGGTAACAAGGGTGTTATCTCTAAGATTAACCCGATCGAAGATATGCCTTACGATGAAAACGGCACGCCGGTAGATATCGTACTGAACCCGCTGGGCGTACCGTCTCGTATGAACATCGGTCAGATTCTGGAAACCCACCTGGGTATGGCGGCGAAAGGTATTGGCGACAAGATTAACGCCATGCTGAAACAGCAGCATGAAGTCGCGAAACTGCGTGAATTCATCCAGCGTGCCTACGATCTGGGCGCCGACGTTCGTCAGAAAGTCGACCTGAGCACCTTCAGCGATGATGAAGTGCTGCGTCTGGCAGAAAACCTGCGCAAAGGTATGCCGATTGCCACACCAGTGTTCGACGGTGCGAAAGAAGCGGAAATCAAAGAGCTGCTAAAACTGGGCGACCTGCCGACTTCCGGTCAGATCACCCTGTTCGATGGCCGTACGGGTGAACAGTTCGAGCGTCCGGTAACCGTCGGTTACATGTACATGCTGAAACTGAACCACCTGGTTGATGACAAAATGCATGCGCGTTCTACCGGTTCTTACAGCCTGGTTACTCAGCAGCCGTTGGGTGGTAAGGCGCAGTTCGGTGGTCAGCGCTTCGGGGAGATGGAAGTGTGGGCGCTGGAAGCTTACGGCGCCGCCTACACCCTGCAAGAAATGCTCACCGTTAAGTCTGATGACGTCAACGGTCGTACCAAGATGTATAAGAACATCGTGGACGGCAACCATCAGATGGAACCGGGTATGCCGGAATCCTTCAACGTTCTGTTGAAAGAGATCCGCTCGCTGGGCATCAACATCGAACTGGAAGACGAGTAATTCTCGCTCAAACAGGTCACTGGTGTCGGGATAAAACCCGACACCAGATTGTGCTAACTCCGACGGGAGCAAATCCGTGAAAGATTTATTAAAGTTTCTGAAAGCGCAGACTAAAACCGAAGAGTTTGATGCGATCAAAATTGCTCTGGCTTCGCCAGACATGATCCGTTCATGGTCTTTCGGTGAAGTTAAAAAGCCGGAAACCATCAACTACCGTACGTTCAAACCTGAGCGTGACGGCCTTTTCTGTGCCCGTATCTTTGGGCCAGTAAAAGACTACGAGTGCCTGTGCGGTAAGTACAAGCGCCTGAAACACCGTGGTGTTATTTGTGAGAAGTGCGGCGTTGAAGTGACCCAGACCAAAGTACGCCGTGAGCGTATGGGCCACATCGAGCTGGCATCTCCGACTGCGCATATCTGGTTCCTGAAATCGCTGCCGTCCCGTATCGGCCTGTTGCTCGATATGCCGCTGCGCGATATCGAACGCGTGCTGTACTTCGAATCCTATGTGGTTATCGAAGGCGGTATGACCAACCTGGAACGCCAGCAGATCCTGACGGAAGAACAGTATCTGGACGCGCTGGAAGAGTTCGGTGACGAATTCGACGCGAAGATGGGTGCGGAAGCTATCCAGGCCCTGCTGAAGAGCATGGATCTGGAGCAAGAGTGCGAAACTCTGCGCGAAGAGCTGAATGAAACCAACTCCGAGACCAAACGTAAGAAGCTGACCAAGCGTATCAAACTGCTGGAAGCGTTCGTACAGTCTGGCAACAAACCGGAGTGGATGATCCTGACCGTTCTGCCGGTACTGCCGCCAGATCTGCGTCCGCTGGTTCCGCTGGACGGCGGTCGTTTCGCCACGTCGGATCTGAACGATCTGTATCGTCGCGTGATTAACCGTAACAACCGTCTGAAGCGTCTGCTGGATCTGGCTGCGCCGGACATTATCGTACGCAACGAAAAACGTATGTTGCAGGAAGCGGTAGACGCCCTGCTGGATAACGGTCGTCGTGGTCGTGCGATCACCGGTTCCAACAAACGTCCTCTGAAATCTTTGGCCGACATGATCAAAGGTAAGCAGGGTCGTTTCCGTCAGAACCTGCTCGGTAAGCGTGTTGACTACTCCGGTCGTTCTGTTATCACCGTAGGTCCATACCTTAGGTTGCATCAGTGCGGTCTGCCGAAGAAAATGGCGCTGGAACTGTTCAAACCGTTCATTTACGGCAAGCTGGAACTGCGTGGCCTCGCCACCACCATCAAGGCCGCGAAGAAAATGGTTGAGCGTGAAGAGGCTGTCGTTTGGGATATCCTGGACGAAGTTATCCGCGAACACCCGGTACTGCTGAACCGTGCGCCAACACTGCACCGTCTGGGTATCCAGGCATTTGAACCGGTACTGATCGAAGGTAAAGCTATTCAGCTGCACCCGCTGGTTTGTGCGGCCTATAACGCCGACTTCGATGGTGACCAGATGGCGGTTCACGTACCGCTGACGCTGGAAGCCCAGCTCGAAGCGCGTGCGCTGATGATGTCTACTAACAACATCCTGTCTCCGGCGAACGGCGAACCTATCATCGTTCCGTCTCAGGACGTGGTATTGGGTCTGTACTACATGACCCGTGACTGTGTTAACGCCAAAGGCGAAGGCATGGTGCTGACGGGCCCGAAAGAAGCTGAGCGTATTTATCGCGCTGGCCTGGCCTCTCTGCATGCGCGCGTTAAAGTGCGTATCACCGAATACGAAAAAGATGAAAACGGCGAATTCGTCGCGACCACCAGCCTGAAAGACACGACCGTTGGCCGTGCTATTCTGTGGATGATCGTACCGAAAGGTCTGCCTTTCTCCATCGTCAACCAGGCGCTGGGCAAGAAGGCTATCTCCAAAATGCTGAACACTTGCTACCGTATTCTGGGCCTGAAACCGACCGTTATTTTTGCGGACCAGACGATGTACACCGGCTTTGCTTATGCAGCGCGTTCAGGTGCGTCCGTTGGTATCGATGACATGGTCATCCCGGAGAAAAAACACGAGATCATCTCTGAGGCGGAAGCCGAAGTTGCTGAGATCCAGGAGCAGTTCCAGTCCGGTCTGGTGACCGCAGGCGAACGCTATAACAAAGTTATCGATATCTGGGCCGCGGCGAACGATCGTGTCTCCAAAGCGATGATGGATAACCTGCAAACCGAAACCGTGATTAACCGTGACGGTCAGGAAGAGCAGCAGGTTTCCTTCAACAGCATCTACATGATGGCCGACTCCGGTGCGCGTGGTTCTGCGGCACAGATTCGTCAGCTTGCGGGTATGCGTGGTCTGATGGCGAAGCCGGATGGCTCCATCATCGAAACGCCGATCACCGCGAACTTCCGTGAAGGTCTGAACGTACTCCAGTACTTCATCTCCACACACGGTGCGCGTAAAGGTCTGGCGGATACCGCACTGAAAACCGCGAACTCCGGTTATCTGACCCGTCGTCTGGTTGACGTCGCGCAGGATCTGGTGGTGACCGAAGATGACTGTGGTACGCACGAAGGTATCCTGATGACGCCGGTTATCGAGGGGGGCGATGTTAAAGAGCCTCTGCGCGATCGCGTATTGGGTCGTGTGACTGCGGAAGATGTGCTGAAGCCGGGTACGGCGGACATTCTGGTTCCACGCAACACGCTGCTGCACGAACAGTGGTGTGACCTGCTGGAAGCGAACTCCGTTGACGCCGTTAAAGTGCGTTCCGTTGTATCCTGCGACACCGACTTTGGTGTATGTGCGCACTGCTATGGTCGTGACCTGGCGCGTGGCCACATCATCAACAAAGGTGAAGCTATCGGCGTTATCGCGGCACAGTCCATCGGTGAACCGGGTACACAGCTGACGATGCGTACCTTCCACATCGGTGGTGCGGCATCTCGTGCGGCTGCTGAATCCAGCATCCAGGTGAAAAACAAAGGTAGCATCAAGCTCAGCAACGTGAAGTCGGTGGTGAACTCCAGCGGTAAACTGGTTATCACTTCCCGTAACACTGAACTGAAGTTGATCGACGAATTCGGTCGTACCAAAGAGAGCTATAAAGTGCCTTATGGCGCTGTTATGGCGAAAGGTGATGGTGAGCAGGTTGCCGGCGGCGAAACCGTCGCAAACTGGGA
Source organism: Salmonella enterica subsp. houtenae serovar Houten (assembly GCA_900478215.1). Lineage (NCBI taxonomy): Bacteria > Pseudomonadati > Pseudomonadota > Gammaproteobacteria > Enterobacterales > Enterobacteriaceae > Salmonella > Salmonella enterica. Next base: position 4,300,808 of record LS483478.1, on the reverse strand, counting down.
CCCGCACACCATGCCGGTTATCACCGAAGTGAGTGGTTTCATCCGCTTCACTGACATGATCGACGGTCAGACCATTACGCGTCAGACCGACGAACTGACCGGTTTGTCTTCTCTGGTGGTTCTGGATTCGGCTGAACGTACTACCGGTGGTAAAGATCTGCGTCCGGCGCTGAAAATCGTTGATGCTCAGGGTAATGACGTTCTGATCCCGGGGACCGATATGCCTGCGCAGTACTTCCTGCCGGGTAAAGCGATTGTACAGTTGGAAGATGGCGTACAGATCAGTTCTGGTGACACCCTGGCGCGTATTCCGCAGGAATCCGGCGGTACCAAGGATATCACCGGTGGTCTGCCGCGCGTTGCGGATCTGTTCGAAGCGCGTCGTCCGAAAGAGCCGGCCATTCTGGCGGAAATCGCAGGTATCGTTTCCTTCGGTAAAGAAACCAAAGGCAAACGTCGTCTGGTGATTACGCCGGTTGATGGTAGTGACCCGTACGAAGAGATGATTCCGAAATGGCGTCAGCTCAACGTGTTCGAAGGGGAACGTGTAGAACGTGGTGATGTGATTTCCGATGGTCCGGAAGCGCCGCACGACATTCTGCGTCTGCGTGGCGTTCATGCTGTGACGCGTTACATTGTTAACGAAGTCCAGGATGTATACCGTCTGCAGGGCGTTAAGATTAACGATAAACACATCGAAGTTATCGTTCGTCAGATGCTGCGTAAAGCCACCATCGAAAGCGCAGGTAGCTCCGACTTCCTGGAAGGCGAGCAGGTTGAATACTCCCGCGTCAAGATCGCAAATCGCGAACTGGAAGCGAACGGCAAAGTGGGGGCTACTTTCTCCCGCGATCTGCTGGGTATCACCAAAGCGTCACTGGCAACCGAATCGTTCATCTCTGCCGCATCGTTCCAGGAGACCACGCGTGTCCTGACCGAAGCAGCCGTTGCGGGTAAACGCGACGAACTGCGCGGCCTGAAAGAGAACGTTATCGTGGGTCGTCTGATCCCGGCCGGTACCGGTTATGCGTACCACCAGGATCGTATGCGCCGTCGCGCCGCAGGCGAGCAGCCAGCAACACCGCAGGTCACTGCGGAAGATGCATCTGCAAGCCTGGCAGAACTGCTGAATGCAGGCCTGGGTGGTTCTGACAACGATTAATCGTTGCTGACCATAATAAGAAACCCGCTTCGGCGACATGCTGTTCACTTAAGCGGAGCGGCATGAGAGTTTACCGGATAGCGGGTTTTTGATGCCTTAATCGCCCTCGGCCTTGATGGTCGAGGGCGTTTTGTTATGAATACGACCTCCAGATTCCTTCGAAGGTACTCCAACCGTTTTGGGATGGTTCCCGGCGATACTGTATTCCTCTGGACTATCATTTCCATCGCGATAAACTGGAACGTGAACTTAACGCTCATTTCTGAGGGGGCTTTTTATGCTTCTCCTCCGCCTTTGCCGCCTCCCGACGTATCAGGCTATGGGCCAGCAACATACCCCCATACCTCCTGCTCCAGCAGATCTACTTTCCGCCTTCTCAGTACCAGCGTCTTATCCAGTAGGCTGCTTTTCAGGTTTCTGAACCCGACCTCGATTTTCCATCGTGAGTGATAAAGCGCTGCCACCTCATAAATGACGGCCCATACCTACCTGTATTCCGGCAGCGAAGGATTCTTTTTCCGCGCCTGTGAAACCTTCAGTTTCAGAAGTCTGTCGCTGAATCGTAATTTTTCTTTGCTTCCGCACCCTATTCTTGCGGGTTGGCAGCAGCGATAAGGGCATTCTCTCAAAAAGAACAGATTAACTTCTTAGAGCAATGACCAATTTTTTATTTATATTAAACTATTCAAGTAGATAACTTCACTCAAGATACTTACTGATATGTAGTTTTCTCAGGTTATACCCTAAATAATTCGAGTTGCAGGAAGGCGGCAAGGGAGCGAATTCCCAGGAGCCTACTCCAGTAAGTGACTGGGGTGAGTGAGCGCAACCAACACACATGCAACTTGAAGTATGACGGGTATATATGTGAAGTGGGATAAGCCGTATATTTGCTCTCATGTTCTCCGGGAAAGAGACGAAACTAACTAAAACTATTTTTATGCTGCGGACTCTCGTGGTTCTGTTAATTAGTTTTTTTTAAAAATAATAAATTCATTTTAGAGATATAATTATCTATTTCCTCTGGTAAGTAACTTAAAATTGTTCCCATCTCCCTTGCAACAACAAGCTCTGATTTTATTATTTTCAATTCATTAGACTCATCACTCATATCACACATTAATTCTCTTTTTTATTATATAATTCAATAAATCGGTCTGCATATTGTTCACCCTGCGCACAATCTTTTCTGTATACTACTATTATATATAAAAACTATTGTCCTCTTTGGGGAAAATTTTACATCCAATATTTGGTAGTTCAAGCAATGAATGCAACACTGGTGAATAAAGACTATCTACTGAAAACTGTCCCATTGGACGTTTCCCTGTAATAACAGTTAACCAACTTCCTTCAGAGGTGTTGGCTTCATCCCTGGAGATGGTTTTAAAATTAACGTGAGAGTCTGAATACATACGTTGCATATAATGAGTGAGTTCTGCCTTTTTATTAATGTATCCATTAACTTTAAATACAGACTGTTCTCTGGTTATACCTGAAATGTATTTCTGATCATAAATATTTGGTTTTTCCATGAAAAAAATAATGAGTTACATCAGGATAGGTCTTCACTATTAAATCTATTGTATTAATCCGATCCGGAAACGAAATCTTTTGATTGCTAATGCTGGGTATTTTTATTTGCAATTCCATTTTTTATTTAGATGCTACAATGATATTGTATGATCTCTATTTAAACATCAGTCTGTAAAGAATTATATGCTAACCAAGGCGTATCCCTTAACAGTCGCCTTAAAAAAACTTGATGGAACTCGGTTTAAGCATAGATTAAAATTAGCACGTATCTGTTGTATTATGTTAGCCCTGTGATTTATCTACAGAGTTTACATAAAGTATCAATAATAACAATAAAATATTTGTTTTATTGTTATTATTGATTATTTTAGTGTTTTATTGATTATTTACGCGGGACATTTTAAATTATTAAATGAAGTATTTAATTCCATTAAGGTATTTGTTTGCTCTTATTATAGGAATTATAAATATGATGCCATTTCTGGAATGAAAATAAAGTTAATAAATTATTTATTTAATTGCTCACTAGTAGGATGTTTATGTATCCATCGGTTAATGTTTAGTTTTAGCATCTTTTATCTGACAGCTATTGCAACGCTAAAAAATATGTGCTAATAATCATCATGTAAAATATGTAATGAAGTAAGTATGGAGCATTTAATTGTTATGATTCCACCATTAAATAGATGTGTTCCCGCGCTTTCAGAAAATGAATTGGTTAAAACTGTTACCAACAGGGACATTCAGTTTACAAGTTTTAATGGAAAAGATTATCCCTTGTGCCTTTTAGATGAGAAAACCCCTCTTCTTTTCCAGTGGTTTGAGCGGAATCCAGCTCGCTTTGGGAAAAATGATATACCTATAATTAACACAGAGAAAAACCCCTACCTTAACAATATCATTAAAGCAGCAACAATTGAAAAAGAGCGTGTTGTAGGTATTTTTGTAGATGGTGATTTTTTTCCGGGGCAAAAGGATGCTTTTTCAAAACTTGAGTATGACTATGAAAACATAAAAGTCATATATAGAAATGATATTGACTTTAGCATGTACGATAAAAAACTATCAGAAATTTATATGGAAAATATTTCTAAGCAAGAGTCCATGCCAGAAGAAAAAAGGGATTATCATTTACTGCAGCTATTGAAAAAAGAATTGAGTGATATTCAAGAGGGTAATGATTCATTAATTAAATCTTACTTACTAGATAAAGGCCATGGATGGTTTGATTTTTACAGAAATATGGCTATGTTAAAGGCTGGTCAGTTATTTTTGGAGGCGGATAAGGTAGGGTGTTATGATTTATCACCAAATAGTGGGTGTATATATCTCGATGCTGATATGATTATCACGGAAAAACTGGGGGGTATATATATTCCGGATGGAATCGCTGTTCATGTAGAAAGGATAGATGGACGTGCTTCTATGGAAAACGGGATAATAGCTGTTGATCGCAATAACCATCCGGCTTTACTTGCTGGATTGGAAATAATGCATACCAAATTTGATGCTGATCCCTATTCTGATGGTGTATGTAATGGAATTAGAAAACATTTTAATTATACTTTAAATGAAGAGTATAATTCGTTCTGCGATTTTATTGAGTTTAAGCATGATAACATTATAATGAATACCAGTCAGTTTACGCAAAGTTCATGGGCGAGGCATGTGCAGTAGTGGAAATGGCAATAATCATGCTATTGAATACAGAAAATATTGGCATAACCTATCAAATTTCGGCGAAAAAATATTTGTTGCTCAGTTTTCTCTACTACAACGCAACTTTAAAGTCGCAGCGCTGTTCAGATCGGAGATATACGATATTCCTTGTGAAATATGGGAATAAGAAGAGCTTAAATAATTTAACTGGTTATTAAATAACAATCCCCATTGATTGATAATAAATGGAGGCATAGTATATGCCGGGAACGATTTCATTTTCACCTCGTAGCATTTATTTTCATATAACAACGGACAAATATAATACTTCTCCTGCAAAAGACAACCCTCCTGTTGAGGATGGGGGAATTTCCAATATATTTTCAGTTAATATTCTCACCAAAGAGGAACCCTATTTTTCCGTTAAAAGAGACAAATGTCTGAATTTAAATGGCCAGGTAAACGATACAATTTCTTCGATCCCGATATATTGTCGACATATTGCTTTATTTTGGATGGCGTGTTTTAATGAAAGTGGGGGTCGGATTGATTATCAGCAATTCACTTCCAGGGATGCTATCGGTAGTCATATTTCTGTTGAAGAATCAGAGAGAGTGTATCAGTCTCCAGGGGCAATTCACTTTGTTGAGGATGAAAACTGGGGGAGTGCTATTTTTGATATCTTTAATGAAATGAAAAATCATGGTGATAAATTTAAAGCACTGGAAGTAAATACAGCAAACCACAGCTTAGTATTAGGTTTAAAAATAAAAAATAAACCGAATGGAGATATGTGTGTAATTTATCTTTATGACCCGAATCATACAGCCACTCATCAGCGCGTTGAATACAGCATCATCAATCAAAATAAAATAAAAAAATTGAAAGCAAATGATTTTTTTGACGAAAAGCATAAGAAAAGTTACGGCTTGGTATCCGACGGAGTGTCTATATTTATAGACAGACATAAACCGATGAGTATATCTTCTATAATCAGATATCCGAATAATTTGTTTCATCCAAAGGTGATTCATCATGCAATGAGTATGGGGCTAACTGAGATCATCCTAAAAGTGGCTGAAGACATGCAAATCCTGAAGCTCATGGGGGATGAAATGGAATCACTACTGGCTGCACGAAATAATGATGGTTATTATGGTTTGGCTATTGCTCTCCAGAATGGACATGCAGATACAATCCAGGCATATGGAGAGTTAATCAAAAAAGCAGAATTAAACCCGGATAAAATTGCAGACATACTGCAGGCCAAGGTAAAGATAAAGTTAAAGGAGGAATTAAAGGAGGCGTATGTGTTCGGATTATCACTTGCTCTTCAGAATGGGCATGCGCATGCCATACGCGTTTACGGAGAACTTTTAAATGCAAATTCAGCAGTGTTTGATCACGATAAATTGGTAGAGTTGCTTGCAGCTCATAGCGTGGATGGAGCTGGCCATCGGCTTCCAGCTCTATATTTAGCCCTCCAGCATGGGTATGCTGATGCTGTACTGGCGTATGGAGAACTTCTCAAAGCAGCGACGCTCAGTTTGGATGAAACAGCTATTTTGTTGGCTGCAAAGAGATTTGATAATGTTCCGGGACTGCTTATAGCGTCAAATAATGGGCATTCCGAGGCTGTTCTTGCTTACGGAAAACTACTTAAAAATTCATGTCTGACTGCGGATAAAACAGCAGAATTACTTGCAGCAAAAAATAATGATGGAGTATCTGCTTTACTTATAGCGCTTCAGAACGGACATGATGAGGTCATCAGAGCTTACGGACAGATAATTAATGACCTGGAGTTTAGCCCAACAGAAACTGAACAGCTATTGGTTGCAAGATGTGAGAGCGGTTTAACCGGTTTATTTTTAGCGCTTAAATATGGGCAGGTGAATGCGGCCTGTAGATATGGCGAATTGCTTCGTTCTGCGGGGTTGAGCCCATATAACGTCGCGGAATGTCTGGCAGCAAAAGGTGTGGATGGTCAGCCAGGAATATGTATGGCGTATCAGAATGGAGATACTGATACCATGCTTTTGTATGCAGGTTTAATCGATTATGCAGGGGTTACGGCTGAGGAAATCGCAGAACATTTATCAGAAGAACAGAAAGTCTATTTTCTTGATGTTGTTAATGAGTGTCAGAAGATTACCTTGTAGTTATACACGCCGCAGCTTATAAAGCGGGGCTTCGGGCAGTGAACCGTTGCATCACAGCAGAAGCATATTAAACAATTCAACGAGACTGTAATTTAAATTGTGTATCTGCCTGTTTTTGATATGTTCACTTCAACAACAAAACAGGCACATTATGGACGAAAAGAAACTCAAAGCGCTGGCGGCTGAACTGGCTAAGGGCCTTAAAACCGAAGCTGATCTTAACCAGTTTTCCCGTATGCTGACGATGACAAAATAAAAAAACGGGAGGTCGATAACAACCTCCCGTTTTTCACATTACGTACTCGCTCGTGAAATACTAATGCGTTTACATACGGGTTCACCGCGTTTGCGAAGCGCGCCCCAGATAACGGTCCCAGTCTTTCCACACGGGTTGCAGTCCCTGTGCTGTTAGCGCATCGGCAACCACTTCAGGCCGCCGGGCATCGTGGGGAGAAAACTGCTCCAGTTCGGGATGATCGTCAGCATACCCACCGGGCTGCGTTTTCGAGAAGGCGCTGACGTTGTTGATCGCCAGCGGGATCACGTTATCGCGAAACCACGGCGATTCGCGGGTGGAGAGCGACAGCTCAATTTCTGGCGAGAAAAGACGAAATGCGCAAATGACCTGGACCAGTTGCTTTTCATCCATCACAGACGCGGGTTCCACACCGCCAGTACACGGGCGCAGACGCGGGAAGGAAACAGAATAGCGACTCTGCCAGTAGTGTTTCTGCATCCACAGCACATGTTCAGCTACCATATAGCAATCCACCCGCCAGTTGTCCGACAGACCAATTAGCGCGCCAAGACCGATTTTGTCGATACCTGCCCGACCCAATCGATCAGGCGTTTCCAGCCGCCAGAAAAAGTCCTGTTTCTTTCCCTTCAGGTGATGCTGTGCATAGATTGCCTCATGATAAGTCTCCTGATAAACCATCACGCCATCGATCCCCAGCGTTTTGAGCTCCGCGTAGTTTTCTTGCGACAAGGGCTGAACTTCCATCTGTAACGATGAAAACTGGCGGCGAATAGCCGGTAAATGGCGACGAAAATAATCCATTCCGACTTTGGCCTGATGTTCTCCGGTCACCAGCAGGAGATGCTCAAAACCCAGCTTACGGATAGCCGCGCACTCCCGCTTAATCTCCACGTCATCCAGCGTTTTACGCTTAATGCGGTTGCTCATCGAGAAGCCGCAGTAGGTACAGTCATTGGCGCACAGGTTCGAGAGATAGAGCGGAACATAAAAGCTGACGGTATTGCCGAAACGCTGGCGGGTAAGTTTTTGCGCGCGCTGCGCCAGCGGCTCCAGGTAATCGGCGGCAGCGGGAGAGAGTAACGCCATCATATCCTCGTGGCTGAGGCGTGAAGCATTCAGCGCCCGCGTCACATCGGCGGCAGTTTTGCTGTTGATACGTAGCCGGATATCGTCCCATTCCAGTTGCCGCCAGCGGTCGGTGAACGTTTTCATACCGACGCCTCCAGGAATCCGGTAAGCGGGCTGGTGGCGCTGGCGTAGGTGCTACCATTACCCGGCACCGCCTGACGCGCGAGTAATCCCGCCTCCACCGCCAGCCGGAAGGCGTGAGCCATCATGACCGGGTCATCCGCCACGGCAATCGCCGTATTGACCAGCACCGCATCTGCGCCCATTTCCAGCGCCTGCGCCGCATGGCTGGGTATGCCGATACCGGCGTCCACCACCACCGGTACGGTGGCCTGCTGAATGATAATCTCCAGCATGGCTTTGGTTTCCAGCCCCTGATTGGAACCGATGGGCGCGCCAAGCGGCATCACCGCCGCGCAGCCAACCTCTTCCAGCCGTTTACACAATACCGGGTCTGCGCCGCAGTAGGGCAGCACCACAAAGTCCAGCTTCACCAGCGCTTCGGCGGCTTTCAGCGTCTCAATCGGGTCCGGCAGCAACCAGCGTGCATCGGGGTGAATTTCGAGCTTCAGCCAGTGTGTTCCCAGCGCTTCGCGCGCCAGTTGGGCGGCGAAGATCGCCTCTTCGGCGGTTTTCGCCCCTGAAGTATTGGGCAACAGCGTGACACCAGCCTCAAGAAGCGGCGCCAGGATGGCATCATTTGGCTTCTGTAAATCGACGCGCTTCATCGCCAGCGTCACCAGTTGGCTACCTGAAGCGCGGATGGCGTCGACCATTAGCTGCGCAGAAGCAAATTTCCCGGTGCCGGTGAACAGATGCGAATCAAACGTTTTATCGGCAATGCGTAACATCTCAACCTCCTGCTATAACGTGAAAAAGCAGTATCTGGTCGCCTTCCTGCACGATATGTTGCCGCCACTGCTCGCGCGGCAGAATCTGTTGATTCAGCGCCAGCGCGGCACCCGGTTTAAGCTGATTAAGCTCGGTAAGCAGCCCGCTGACGGTTTGTCCCTCGGCGCACTGCATCGGTTCATCATTGAACTGAATCTGCATGTTGCCCTCCGCATACCGGACAGTCGCTGGCGCGATGCAGCGCCAGGCTACGCCACTGGCTGGTTTTACCGTCAAACAGGCGTAGCTCGCCGCTCGGCGTTTCCATCCCGCTGAGCAATTTGATTGCCTCCAGCGCCTGCAAGGCGCCCATGACGCCAGCGACGGGACCGACGATACCCGCGGTACGGCAGTTGCGATCTGGCTCCACATCGTCTGGCCACAGGCAACGGTAGCACCCTTGTTCCCACGGCGGCGTGAGCACCATCAACTGGCCGCCAAAGCCGACGGCGCTGGCGGTAATTAATGGTGTATTCAGTGCCACGCAGGCCGCGTTGATCGCCTGACGGGTCGCTATGTTGTCGGTACAGTCGAGCACGACGTCGGCCCGCGCTACCGCGTGCTTAAGCACATCGCCAGTCAGACGCTGTTTCAATGCGATCAGCTCGCTGTCGGGGTTGAGCCGCGCCAGCCGTAGTTTCGCCGCCTGCGCCTTCGGGTGGGCGATATCGTCGGTGGTGAACAGAATTTGCCGCTGGAGATTGCTCAAGTGAACATCGTCATCGTCCGCCAGCGTCAGCGTGCCAACGCCTGCGCTCGCCAGATAGAGCGCCGCAGGCGAACCCAATCCGCCTAAGCCGACAATCAATACATGACTATTGAGCAGCTTTTGCTGGCCTTCAATGGCGATATCGCCGAGCAGGATCTGGCGGCTATAGCGCATAAAATCATGGTCATTCATCGCCGGCTCCTGCGATTGCAAGTAACTGTTGCGTAGCGGCGCGCCAGTCGGCTGCCTGGGTGATGGCGCTGACCACGGCAATACTGCCGACGCCGGTCGCCAGTACCATCGGGGCGCGTTCCACACTGATACCGCCAATCGCCACGGTGGGGTAATCCGCCAGGCGTTCGATATGCCGCGCCAACTGTTCCAGTCCCTGCGGGGCGGAAGGCATCTGCTTGGTTTGCGTCGGGAAGACGTGGCCGAGGGCGATGTAGGAAGGGCGAGCGGCGAGCGCTATGTCGATTTCCATATCATCATGCGTTGAGACGCCCAGGCGTAAGCCCGCCGCCCGAATGGCGTTCAGGTCGGTGGTCTCCAGGTCTTCCTGACCCAGATGCACGCCGTACGCGTTGTGCTTGATCGCCAGCCGCCAGTAGTCGTTGATAAACAGGCGGGCGTCATAACGACGCCCCAGTGCGATGGCGGCGATAACATCGGCTTCTACCTCTTCATCGCGCTTGTTTTTGATGCGTAGCTGGATAGTGCGCACGCCCGTCGCCAGCAGGCGCTCAACCCACGTTACGCTATCGACCACCGGATAGAGACCTAAGCGGAAAGGGACGGAGGGAAAGTCAGGCTGGTACATTACGCGTCCTCCCGCTTCAGATAGATTTCGCCGCCTTTAGCGCGGAAGCTCTCCGACATATCGGCCATTCCCACTTCGATAGTTTGCGCGGCGGCATAGTCGCGCACTTCCTGGCTGATTTTCATCGAGCAGAATTTTGGCCCGCACATCGAGCAGAAGTGTGCCACTTTGCCGGATTCTTGCGGCAGGGTTTCGTCGTGCCAGGCGCGGGCGGTGAACGGGTCGAGCGCCAGGTTAAACTGATCTTCCCAGCGGAATTCAAAACGCGCTTTCGACATCGCGTTGTCGCGGATCTGCGCGCCGGGGTGGCCTTTCGCCAGGTCGGCGGCGTGGGCGGCAATCTTGTAAGCGATCAGCCCCTGTTTAACGTCTTCTTTGTTCGGCAGACCGAGGTGCTCTTTTGGCGTCACGTAACACAACATCGCGCAGCCGAACCAGCCGATCATCGCCGCGCCAATGCCGGAGGTGAAGTGGTCATAGCCCGGCGCGATATCGGTAGTCAGCGGCCCTAAGGTATAAAACGGCGCTTCATGGCAGTGCTCCAACTCCTCGGTCATATTGCGGCGGATCATCTGCATCGGAACATGTCCCGGGCCTTCAATCATTACCTGTACGTCGTATTCCCAGGCGATTTTGGTCAGCTCGCCCAGCGTATGCAGTTCGGCAAACTGCGCATCGTCATTGGCGTCCTGAATGGAACCCGGGCGCAGCCCGTCACCCAGCGAGAGTGAAACGTCATAGGCGGCGCAGATTTCACAAATCTCGCGGAAGTGTTCATACAAGAAGTTCTCTTTGTGATGAGAAAGGCACCACTTCGCCATGATCGAGCCTCCGCGCGAGACAATACCGGTCAGGCGTTTGGCGGTCATTGGCACGTAGCGCAGCAGTACGCCGGCGTGAATGGTGAAGTAGTCCACCCCCTGTTCGGCCTGCTCCAGCAGAGTATCGCGGAACGCTTCCCAGGTGAGATCTTCGGCGATCCCGTTGACCTTCTCCAGCGCCTGGTAGATCGGCACGGTACCGATTGGCACCGGACTATTACGCAGGATCCACTCACGGGTTTCGTGTATATAGCGCCCGGTGGAGAGATCCATCACCGTATCCGCCCCCCAGCGCGTCGACCACACCAGTTTTTCGACCTCTTCTTCGATGGAGGAGGTCACTGCCGAGTTGCCGATATTGGCGTTGACCTTCACCAGGAAGTTGCGGCCAATAATCATCGGTTCCGATTCCGGATGGTTGATGTTAGCGGGGATGATGGCGCGTCCGGCGGCGACTTCATCGCGCACAAACTCCGGAGTGATGTTTTCCGGCAGGCGCGCGCCGAAGCTTTCTCCAGGATGCTGATGGCGCAGCGCTTCACTGCGGATACGCTCCCGACCCATGTTTTCACGGATAGCGATAAACGCCATTTCCGGCGTTACGATCCCGTTGCGAGCATAATGAAGTTGTGTCACGCGGTGTCCGGCTTTGGCGCGTTTTGGCGTTAACAGACCGGTAAAGCGCAACGCGTCAAGCCCTTCATCCGTCAGGCGTTCGCGGGTATAGGCAGAGCTGCGGTCAGAAAGCGTTTCTACATCAGCCCGCGCTTCAATCCACGGCTGGCGTAGCTTTGCCAGACCCTGCTGGATGTTGATGGCGATAGCCGGATCGCCGTACGGGCCGGAGGTGTCATACACTGGAATCGCTTCATTTTCTTCATACTGCGGGTGGTCTTTCGTTCCGCTAATCAATGTCGGGCTAAGCTGAATTTCGCGCATCGGTACGCGAATATCATGCTGCGAACCGGTAACGTAGATGCGTTTCGAGTTGGGAAACGCGGTGCCTTCCAGCGTATCGATAAAATGCTGGGCTTTAGCGCGCTGCTCGCGGCGGGTTAATTTTGTTGTAGACATAGCTCATTCCAAAAAATTAAGGACGTGGCTTGTCAGACGACGGATGGAGTAATGGATGTGCGCCGCCCGTAAAGGCAGCAGCATAAAGCAGAATTACTCTTGTTCCCTTCGCAGGTATTAACCTGATCAGGTTCCGCGGATCCCGAATTAACGGTCTCAGCCAAAATGGCACTCCGACAAGATGGCATCCCCTCATAAGAGGGGAAAGTTTGTAACCTACCTGTTAACGGCGTAAAACTCAAGCGGGACGTTTTACTCTGGCGCCGTCGTGCATCGCGTCAAACACCAGCATAATCAGCTTGTCTTCCAGCACAAAGCGGGCTTCCAGCGCCTCGCCGATATCTGACAGAGCCTGTTGAAATTCGAGACAATTATCGTGATCGATGGCAGTTTCCAGGCTGGAATCGTAATAATCCATAATGCGCTGCGTATTATCTTCCAGCAGCGGCCAGATTTTTGCCGCATGTAAAAGCTGACCGTTTCCTTCCAATTTATGGAGAATACGTTCATAAATACTGAAGTGTCCGGCGGAAAGGTAATCGACCAGGCTCTGACAAAAATCATCCAGCGCTTTTTCATTCAGCCGCATGTACGATTCTTTGCCAGGCTTAATGCCAACCAGATTATAGTAAGCCACGAGCAGGTGCTTACGTACATGTAGCCAGCGATCGACCAGTTTGTTGCTTCCGCCAACGCGCTCCGTCAGGTTTTCCAGCTGGTTTAGCATGATTGTCTCCGCAAGTTAGATAAAGGCTGTATACCATAAATGTAAAAATAATGTTAACAACATGCCAGTGAAGCAAAGGTAGTGCAAGAGCTATGGATCGTATAATTGAAAAAGTAGAGAGTGGCTGGTGGATCGTCAGCCATGAACAAAAATTATGGTTGCCATATGGGGAATTACCACACGGACTGGCGGCAAATTTCGATCTTGTGGGGCAACGCGCACTCCGGATAGGTGAATGGCAAGGCGAGCCCGTCTGGCTGGTGTTACAGCATCGACGTCGTGATATGGGATCGGTTCGCCAGGTTATCGATCAGGATGCAGGGCTGTTCCAACTGGCGGGGCGTGGCGTACAGCTGGCGGAATTTTATCGCTCGCATAAATTTTGCGGCTATTGCGGGCACCCTATGCACCCGAGTAAAACCGAATGGGCGATGCTGTGTAGCCATTGCCGCGAGCGTTACTACCCGCAAATCGCCCCCTGCGTTATTGTCGCCATTCGCCGTGAGGATTCTATTCTGCTTGCCCGGCATGTTCGCCACCGTAACGGCGTGTATACGGTACTGGCCGGGTTTGTTGAAGTAGGCGAAACCTTAGAACAGGCGGTAGCGCGCGAGGTGATGGAGGAGAGCGGGATTAAGGTGAAAAATCTGCGCTATGTGACCTCCCAGCCGTGGCCTTTTCCGCAGTCGCTGATGACCGCTTTCATGGCGGAGTATGACAGCGGCGAGATTGTTATCGACCCGAAAGAGCTGCTGGAAGCAAATTGGTACCGTTATGACGATCTTCCGCTACTGCCGCCGCCGGGCACCGTCGCGCGCCGCTTGATCGAAGATACGGTGGCAATGTGTCGGGCTGAATACGACTGACATGACACTTCATCATTCAAATTGGCTCTTCGTTGGCTGCCTTCAAGTTATTCACCCCTACGGGGCCGCCGCTAGCGGCGTTCAAATCTGTTCCAGACAGATTTGTCACCCCAGTCACTTACTTCAGTAAGCTCCTGGGGACTCATTCGTTTGCCGCCTTGATCCACTTTGAATGATTTTGTGTATACACTGGGCGCATCAACGCTAAAGGAATGTAAAAATGACCGAACTCAAAAACGATCGTTATCTACGTGCGCTGCTGCGCCAGCCCGTTGATGTTACGCCAGTGTGGATGATGCGCCAGGCAGGCCGTTATCTACCGGAGTACAAAGCCACTCGCGCTCAGGCGGGCGATTTTATGTCGCTGTGCAAAAATGCCGAACTGGCCTGCGAGGTCACTTTACAGCCGCTTCGCCGTTATCCGCTTGATGCAGCGATCCTTTTCTCGGATATCCTGACGGTTCCGGACGCGATGGGACTGGGGCTCTATTTTGAAGCCGGGGAAGGCCCGCGCTTTACGGCCCCTGTCACCTGTAAAGCCGATGTCGATAAGCTGCCCATTCCCGATCCGGAAGATGAACTGGGTTATGTGATGAATGCGGTACGCACGATTCGCCGCGAACTAAAAGGCGAGGTGCCTTTGATCGGTTTCTCCGGCAGTCCGTGGACGCTGGCGACCTATATGGTGGAAGGCGGTAGTAGCAAAGCCTTCACGGTGATTAAAAAGATGATGTACGCTGACCCGCAGGCGTTGCATCTGCTGCTGGATAAGTTGGCGAAAAGCGTCACGTTGTACCTCAACGCACAAATCAAAGCGGGTGCGCAGTCGGTGATGATTTTCGACACTTGGGGCGGTGTGCTAACCGGCCGTGATTACCAGCAATTCTCCCTGTACTACATGCATAAAATCGTGGATGGCCTGCTGCGTGAAAACGACGGGCGTCGGGTACCGGTGACGCTGTTCACCAAAGGCGGCGGTCAGTGGCTGGAAGCGATGGCGGAAACCGGCTGCGACGCGCTGGGTCTTGACTGGACGACCGATATTGCCGATGCGCGTCGCCGTGTGGGCCATAAGGTCGCTCTGCAAGGCAATATGGACCCCTCAATGCTTTATGCGCCGCCAGCCCGTATCGAAGACGAAGTCGCGACTATACTTTCTGGTTTCGGTCAGGGAGAAGGGCACGTCTTTAACCTCGGACATGGCATCCATCAGGATGTGCCGCCAGAACATGCTGGCGTGTTTGTGGAGGCGGTGCACCGACTTTCTGCGCAGTACCACAACTAAGGAGTTAGTATGGATCTCGCGTCGCTACGCGCTCAACAGATAGAACTTGCTTCATCGGTTTGCCGCGAAGATCGGTTGGACAAAGATCCGCCAGCGTTTATCGGCGGGGCGGACGTCGGTTTTGAACAGGGCGGCGAGGTGACGCGAGCGGCGATGGTATTGCTGAAATACCCGTCGCTTGAGCTGGTCGAGTACAAGGTGGCGCGTATTGCCACTACCATGCCGTATATCCCGGGCTTTCTCTCTTTTCGTGAATATCCTGCGCTGCTGGCGGCGTGGGAACAGCTCTCGCAAAAGCCCGGTTTGCTGTTTGTGGACGGTCATGGTATTTCGCATCCGCGTCGGCTTGGCGTCGCCAGCCATTTTGGACTGTTGGTGGACGTGCCGACCATCGGCGTGGCGAAAAAACGGCTATGCGGTAAATTTGAACCGCTTTCCGCCGAACCTGGCGCACTTAGCGCCTTAATGGATAAAGGCGAGCAACTGGCGTGGGTCTGGCGCAGCAAGGCGCGCTGTAATCCGCTGTTTATAGCGACAGGGCACCGGGTCAGTACTGACAGCGCGCTGGCGTGGGTACAGCGCTGTATGAAAGGGTATCGCCTGCCGGAGCCGACGCGCTGGGCGGATGCCGTCGCTTCCGGGCGTCCGGCGTTTGTTCGTTGGCAAGAAATTCAGCGCTGATTCAGGTAAACTGCCGCTAATTTCCGATTCGAGATTCCATCATGTTACAAAACCCGATTCATTTGCGTCTTGAGCGGCTGGAAAGCTGGCAGCACGTTACCTTTATGGCCTGCTTGTGCGAGCGCATGTACCCAAACTACGCCATGTTTTGCAAGCAGACGGAATTCGGCGACGGACAGATCTACCGTCGCATTCTGGATCTGATCTGGGAAACCCTGACGGTGAAAGATGCGAAGGTCAATTTCGATAGCCAACTGGAAAAGTTTGAAGAGGCAATTCCGGTAGCTGACGACTATGATCTGTACGGCGTTTACCCGGCGATTGATGCCTGCGTCGCATTAAGCGAATTAATGCATTCTCGTCTTAGTGGCGAAACGCTGGAACACGCTATTGAGGTTAGTAAGACTTCCATCACTACGGTAGCGATGTTGGAAATGACGCAGGCTGGTCGGGAAATGACCGATGAGGAGCTGAAAACGAACCCTGCCGTTGAACAGGAATGGGATATTCAGTGGGAAATATTCCGACTTTTAGCTGACTGCGAAGAACGCGATATTGAACTGATAAAAGGGCTCAGGGCAGACCTGCGCGAGGCTGGCGAGAGCAATATCGGTATAAATTTTCAGCAATGACACCAGAAAACGTGATTTAACGCCTGATTTGTCGTGCCATAAGGCTTCCCTTCTGCCCCCCGTCTGGTCTACATTTGGGAGGCGAAAAAAAGTGGCTATCGGTGCGTGTATGCAGGAGAGTGCTTTTCTGGCATTTCCGTCGCACTCGATGCTTAGCAAGCGATAAACACATTGTAAGGATAACTTATGAACAAGACTCAACTGATTGATGTAATTGCAGACAAAGCAGAACTGTCCAAAACCCAGGCTAAAGCTGCTCTGGAATCCACTCTGGCTGCTATTACTGAGTCTCTGAAAGAAGGCGATGCTGTACAACTGGTTGGTTTCGGTACCTTCAAAGTGAACCACCGTGCTGAGCGCACTGGCCGCAACCCGCAGACCGGTAAAGAAATCAAAATCGCCGCCGCTAACGTACCGGCATTTGTTTCTGGTAAAGCACTGAAAGACGCAGTTAAGTAAGACGCGTAGCTGTGAACAGTTTTATCGAAGGGGCTCGTCAGCCCCTTTTGTCTGTCTGGCGTCGCGCGCTTCTGTTTTCGGGCGCGCTGTTGCTGACTGCCTGCAGTCATAATGCTTCACCGCCTCCGTTTACTGCCAGCGGCTTTGCTGGCGATCAGGGCGCGGTGCGTATCTGGCGTAAAGATACGAATGATGAAGTCCATCTGCTTTCTGTTTTTAGCCCGTGGCATAGCGGCAGCACGACGACCAGCGAATATCGTTGGCAGGGTGATACGCTTTCGCTTATTGAACTCAATATTTACAGCAAACCGCCAGAACATATTCGCGCGCGTTTCGACGCTCGTGGCGAACTCAGTTTTATGCAGCGTGAAGTCGGGGGGCAGAAGCAGCAGCTTTCCAACGATCAGATTGCCTTGTATCGCTATCGTGCCGAACAAATCCGTCAGACCAGCGACGCATTGCGCCTGGGGCGGGTCATACTACGCCAGGGACGCTGGCACGCCGACCATACGGTAACCACCTGTGAAGGCGAAACGCTGGAGCCGGATCTGGATGCCTGGGCAATAAACCACATTGAGCGCCGCCAGAACCACTCATCGGTAGAGGTGAGCGTAGCATGGCTGGAGGCGCCGGGAGGATCGCAACTTTTGCTGGTGGCGAATTCAGATTTCTGTCACTGGCAGCCGCAAGCGAAAACCTTTTGATGGAATGCCGGATGGCGAAGCCGCCATTCGGCAAAAATGCTTTACCAGTTTCCCATACCCATATGGCCGCCGCCGCGATGATAACCGCCACCATAGCCGCCGCAACCGCCATAGCCCATTCCTGTGCCGCGTGGTATGCCAGCCTGCGCCATCGCGACATCCCGTTTCACGCGTTGCTCATCTAACTTCTGGCCTAATGATTCCATCTCTTTGGCAATCACATTAATTTTCGCAGTATCCGGCGAACTGGCGGTCAGCAACGCGTTGTATTCATAACGTTTGGATATCAGTTGCTGGCGCAGCGCGCTGGTCTGCGTATAGTAATCATCATAAATCTTCTGCGCCGTCGCCTGCTGTTCCGTTGTTAACGGGCTACCTCCCTGTTGCCACATACCGTCATTGTTGCCCCAGTGATGCCCGGCGAAGGCGGCGCCGGAGCTCAGGGCCAAAAGAGAGAGGGCGATTAGCGCGATAGCTGATTTATTGTTCCGTTTCATTTTGCGTTCTCCAGTTGCTCATCTTATCCTCTCTCTTGCATCTTCCGTGCCAGGTAACTATTCCTTGGCGGGCTGCGAGTTAACCCGCTTCAGGCGGCAAAAAACGAGTAAAAATGACTCGCATGACCTGCCTGGCGAGTCATTTTTACCCGCTTATCCGAAAGGGTGTGCGACAACGCGCGGTTATGCGGAGCGAAGAATGGCATGATCTCTGCTTAATCTCTGCTTAAAGTAAGGAAAGTAAAAACGAGCTGGGGAAGCCTGTGAGTTTTATGCGATTACATAAAGATGCCGCTGCAACGTGGTTGAGTCGGCTGTTACCTGCGGCAATCTGTATTCTGGTGGGGCTATTTTCTATTATGGTCATTCGCGACTATGGCCGTGAGAGCGCTGCCGCCAGGCAGACGCTGCTGGAAAAGGGAAATGTACTCATTCGCGCTCTGGAGTCCGGCACGCGAGTAGGTATGGGAATGCGGATGCATCACGCGCAGCAGCAGACATTGCTGGAAGAGATGGCGGGTCAGCCCGGCGTGTTATGGTTCGCCATAACGGATGCGCAGGGGGTAATCATCACTCATAGCAACCCTGGCATGGTGGGCAAAGCGCTCTATTCCGCGTCTGAAATGCATCAACTAAACCCCGGGCCGCAGGAGCGTTGGCGGCGTGTCGACGTTGCGGATAGCGGCGAGACGGTGCCTGCGCTGGAAATTTACCGCCAGTTCCAGCCGCTTTTCGGTATGAGAGGTCACGGTATGGGGGGGCACGGCATGGCGCGTTGCGCCAATGACGACGAACCTGCGAAACAAACTATTTTTATTGCCTTTGACGCCAGCGAGCTGGCCGCGACCCAGGCAAGGGAGTGGCGTAATACGCTGATTGTGTTGTCTGCTTTAGCGGCGGTGCTGTTGGCAACGTTACTGGCCTTTTTTTGGCATCAGCGTTATCAACGCTCGCACAGAGAATTGCTTGATGCAATGAAGCGTAAAGAAAAGCTGGTGGCGATGGGGCATCTGGCGGCGGGCGTCGCGCACGAAATTCGTAACCCGCTCTCGTCCATCAAAGGACTGGCGAAATACTTTGCCGAGCGCACGCCTGCCGGCGGCGAGTCGCATGAACTGGCGCAGGTGATGGCCAAAGAGGCCGACCGTTTGAACCGGGTGGTAAGCGAATTGCTCGAACTGGTAAAGCCCGCGCATCTGACGCTCCAGGCGGTTAACCTCAATGATATTATTACCCACTCCCTGAATCTGGTCAGTCAGGATGCCCAAAGCAGAGAGATTCAGTTGAGATTCACGGCGAATGAGACGCTTACGCCTATTCAGGCTGACCCGGACAGGCTGACTCAGGTGCTGTTGAATTTGTACCTGAACGCTATTCATGCGATTGGCCGCCAGGGAACGATTACCGTAGAGGCGAAAGAAAGTGGGACTGACCGCGTTATCATCACTGTTACCGATAGCGGGAAAGGGATCGCCCAGGATCAGCTGGAGGCGATTTTTACGCCTTATTTTACGACGAAAGCTGACGGAACAGGCCTGGGGCTGGCGGTGGTGCAAAATATCATCGAACAGCATGGCGGTGCGATTAAGGTGAAAAGTATTGAGGGTAAAGGCGCGGTCTTTACTATCTGGTTGCCAGTGATAGCGAGACAACAGGATTAACAAGGATGATACGCGGAAAAATCGATATTCTGGTTGTGGATGATGATGTCAGCCACTGCACGATTTTACAGGCGCTGCTTCGGGGCTGGGGCTATAACGTCGCTCTGGCCTACAGTGGGCATGATGCGTTGGCTCAGGTGCGTGAGAAAGTTTTTGATCTGGTACTGTGCGATGTTCGTATGGCGGAGATGGACGGTATCGCCACGCTGAAAGAAATTAAAGCGCTCAACCCCGCCATTCCGATTTTGATTATGACGGCATTCTCCAGCGTAGAAACGGCGGTAGAGGCGTTGAAAGCTGGAGCGCTCGACTACTTAATTAAACCGCTGGATTTTGACCATCTGCAGGAGACGCTGGAAAACGCGCTGGCGCATACGCGGGATGCCACCGCCGAGTCGCCTTCTGTGCCTGCCGCGCAGTTTGGCATGGTTGGAGAAAGTCCGGCGATGCAACATTTACTGAATGAAATCGCGATGGTCGCGCCATCAGACGCCACGGTATTGATTCACGGAGACTCCGGTACCGGCAAGGAGCTGGTGGCGCGGGCGCTGCACGCCTGTAGCGCCCGGAGCGATAAACCGCTGGTCACGCTCAACTGCGCCGCGCTTAATGAATCGCTGCTGGAATCTGAGCTGTTCGGACACGAAAAAGGCGCGTTTACCGGCGCGGATAAACGTCGGGAGGGACGCTTTGTCGAAGCTGACGGCGGGACATTGTTTCTTGATGAAATCGGCGATATCTCGCCGTTAATGCAGGTACGTTTGCTGCGTGCGATTCAGGAGCGTGAAGTGCAACGCGTGGGAAGTAACCAGACGATATCTGTGGATGTTCGCTTGATTGCCGCTACCCACCGCGACCTGGCGGAAGAGGTGAGTGCCGGTCGCTTTCGCCAGGATCTCTATTACCGCCTGAATGTGGTGGCGATTGAAATGCCTTCTTTGCGCCAGCGTCGGGAAGATATTCCGCTACTGGCAGAGCATTTTCTGCGGCGTTTTGCCGAACGTAACCGCAAAGTGGTGAAGGGGTTTACGCCGCAGGCGATGGATCTGTTAATTCACTACGACTGGCCGGGTAATATACGCGAGCTGGAAAACGCTATCGAACGGGCGGTAGTGTTGCTGACGGGAGAATACATTTCTGAACGCGAACTTCCTCTCGCTATTGCAGCGACGCCGATAAAAACGGAAAACAGCGCCGAGATCCAACCGTTGGTCGATGTCGAAAAAGAGGTCATTCTGGCGGCGCTCGAAAAAACGGGCGGCAACAAAACGGAAGCCGCCCGTCAGTTAGGGATCACGCGTAAGACGCTGCTGGCGAAATTATCGCGTTAGTTCTGCTCGCGTTCGATGGCGCGCCAGCCGATATCGTTACGATAGAAGCAATCGTCCCAGTGGATATCGGTCATTAAGGCGTAAGCGCGTTTCTGCGCGTCGGCCACGGTCTCACCCAGCGCGGTGGCGCACAATACGCGACCGCCGCTGGTTAGCACACGATCGCTATCGGCGAGTTTAGTGCCGGCATGGAATACTTTGCCGTCCGCAACCTCTTCCAGTGGCAGGCCGTGGATAACATCACCGGTGCGATAGTCGCCAGGATAGCCGCCAGCCGCCATCACCACACCCAGCGAGGCGCGGTCGTCCCACTCGGAAGTTTTCTCATCCAGCTTACCGTCGCAGGCAGCGAGGCAAAGATCCACCAGATCCGATTTCATGCGCAGCATGATCGGCTGCGTTTCCGGATCGCCAAAGCGACAGTTGAATTCGATCACTTTTGGGTTGCCTTGCTTGTCGATCATCAGGCCGGCATACAGGAAACCGGTGTAGGTGTTCCCTTCCGCCGCCATGCCTTTCACGGTAGGCCAGATGATCCGTTCCATGGTGCGCTGGTGGACTTCATTAGTGACCACGGGAGCAGGAGAATAAGCGCCCATACCGCCAGTGTTAGGGCCGGTGTCTTTATCTCCCACACGTTTGTGATCCTGACTGGTCGCCATCGGCAGCACGTGTTCGCCATCGACCATCACGATAAAGCTCGCTTCTTCGCCGTCGAGGAACTCTTCAATCACGATGCGGTGGCCCGCATCGCCAAAGGCATTGCCGGCCAGCATATCCTGCACCGCGGCTTCCGCTTCTTCGAGCGTCATCGCTACGATAACGCCCTTACCGGCAGCCAGACCGTCGGCTTTGATGACGATCGGCGCGCCTTTCTCACGCAGATACGCCAGAGCCGGTTCAACCTCGGTAAAGTTCTGGTACTCCGCCGTCGGGATGTTATGTCGGGCGAGGAAATCTTTGGTGAAGGCTTTAGAACCTTCCAGTTGCGCTGCGCCTTCGGTCGGGCCGAAGATTTTCAGGCCCGCAGCACGAAAAGCGTCAACCACACCGATCACTAGCGGCGCTTCCGGGCCGACGATGGTCAGGTCAATCTTCTCGTTCTGGGCAAAGCTCAGCAGTGCCGGGATATCGGTCACGCTGATAGCAACGTTTTGCAGCGTGGGTTCCAGCGCAGTACCGGCGTTACCCGGAGCGACGAACACGGTTTTTACTTTTGGCGACTGTGCCGCTTTCCACGCCAGCGCGTGCTCGCGTCCGCCGTTGCCAATGACTAATACTTTCATGTTTCGCTCCATTAATGGCGGAAGTGGCGCATGTCGGTGAAGATCATCGCAATACCGTGTTCATCGGCAGCGGCAATCACTTCATCATCACGGATAGAGCCGCCAGGCTGGATCACGCAGCTCACACCCACGGCAGCAGCGGCATCAATACCGTCGCGGAACGGGAAGAAGGCGTCGGAAGCCATGGCGGAACCTTTCACTTCCAGCCCTTCGTCAGCGGCTTTAATCCCGGCGATTTTCGCGGAGTAAACGCGGCTCATCTGGCCTGCGCCTATCCCGATAGTCATGTTCTCTTTGGCGTAGACGATGGCGTTGGATTTGACGAACTTCGCGACTTTCCAGCAGAACAGCGCATCGCGCAGCTCCTGTTCGGTCGGCTGGCGTTTAGTGACAACGCGCAGGTCTTTTTCGCTCACCATGCCCAGGTCGCGATCCTGTACCAGCAGGCCGCCGTTCACGCGTTTGAAATCGAGACCCGGTACGCGCGCCGCCCACTGGCCGCAAACCAGCACGCGCACATTCTGTTTGGCGGCGGTGATTTTCAGCGCTTCTTCGCTGGCGGATGGGGCGATAATCACTTCGACAAACTGGCGAGAAATGATCGCCTGCGCGGTTTCAGCATCCAGTTCGCGGTTGAAGGCGATGATGCCGCCGAATGCGGAAGTCGGATCGGTTTTGTACGCGCGGTCATAAGCGTCGAGAATAGAAGTGCTTACCGCCACGCCGCACGGGTTGGCGTGTTTAACAATGACGCAGGCCGGTTCGCTGAACGCTTTTACGCACTCCAGCGCCGCGTCGGTATCGGCAATGTTGTTATAAGAGAGCGCCTTGCCCTGAACCTGCTGCGCGGTAGCGACAGAGGCTTCTTTTACCTCTTCTTCTATATAGAAGGCCGCCTGCTGGTGGCTATTCTCGCCGTAGCGCATATCCTGCTTCTTAATGAAGTTCAGGTTCAGGGTGCGCGGGAAGCGGCCGGCGGCGTCTTTGCTTTCACCGTGGTAGGCCGGAACCATGCTGCCGAAGTAGTTGGCAATCATGCTGTCGTAGGCGGCGGTGTGTTCGAAAGCTTTAATCGCGAGATCGAAACGCGTGTCGAGGGTCAGAGAACCGTCGTTGGCATCCAGCTCGTTAATAATGGCGTGGTAGTCGCTGCTCTTTACCACGATGGCCACATCTTTATGGTTTTTGGCCGCAGAACGTACCATCGTCGGGCCACCGATATCAATGTTCTCTACCGCGTCTTCCAGCGAGCAACCTTCGCGGGTGACAGTCTGGGCGAACGGATAGAGGTTAACAACAACCATATCAATCGGCGCGATGTGATGCTGTTCCATGATCGCATCGTCCTGGCCGCGGCGACCGAGGATGCCGCCGTGGACTTTAGGATGTAGGGTCTTCACGCGTCCATCCATCATTTCCGGGAAACCGGTGTAATCGGAAACTTCGGTCACTGGCAGACCCTTTTCTGCTAACAGGCGAGCGGTGCCCCCCGTAGACAGCAGCTCCACACCGCGTGCGGAAAGTGCCTGGGCGAACTCGATGATACCGGCCTTGTCAGAAACACTAAGCAAAGCGCGGCGGACTGGACGACGTTGTTGCATGGTAAATCCCCTGGATTTGACGATTACAGAGAGCGTTAGCTGAATTTTTCATAAAAAACTCAGCTAACGCCCCTTATGGGGCATCCTCATTTTGCGGCGACATTGTAACGAAAACGTTTGCGCAACGCTCGCGAATTTTTCTCTTTAAATTCTGGTCCCGCTTTTATCCCTGAAAGATCGTTTACAGAGCGGGAAGATCCAAGAAATGAACGTGCATTTTGTGGATAAGTCTGTGCGTAAATGGGTATAACCAGGGGTTTTGCTGGGGAATGCAGCAAACAGTCATTTTTCTGCAATTTTTCTATTGCAGTCAGCAGAGAACTCCCTATAATGCGCCTCCATCGACACGGCGGATGTGAATCACTTCACACAAACAACCGGTCGGTTGAAGAGAAAAATCCTGACATTCAGGGTTGACTCTGAAAGAGGAAAGCGTAATATACGCCACCTCGCGACGGTGAGCTTGAAGCCGCGTCGCACCTGCTCTTTAACAATTTATCAGACAATCTGTGTGGGCACTCGAAGATACGGATTCTTGACGTCCTCGGACGAAAAACGAATACCAAGTCTCTGAGTGAACACGTAATTCATTACGAAGTTTAATTCATGAGCATCAAACTTAAATTGAAGAGTTTGATCATGGCTCAGATTGAACGCTGGCGGCAGGCCTAACACATGCAAGTCGAACGGTAACAGGAAGCAGCTTGCTGCTTTGCTGACGAGTGGCGGACGGGTGAGTAATGTCTGGGAAACTGCCTGATGGAGGGGGATAACTACTGGAAACGGTGGCTAATACCGCATAACGTCGCAAGACCAAAGAGGGGGACCTTCGGGCCTCTTGCCATCAGATGTGCCCAGATGGGATTAGCTGGTAGGTGGGGTAACGGCTCACCTAGGCGACGATCCCTAGCTGGTCTGAGAGGATGACCAGCCACACTGGAACTGAGACACGGTCCAGACTCCTACGGGAGGCAGCAGTGGGGAATATTGCACAATGGGCGCAAGCCTGATGCAGCCATGCCGCGTGTATGAAGAAGGCCTTCGGGTTGTAAAGTACTTTCAGCGGGGAGGAAGGTGTTGTGGTTAATAACCGCAGCAATTGACGTTACCCGCAGAAGAAGCACCGGCTAACTCCGTGCCAGCAGCCGCGGTAATACGGAGGGTGCAAGCGTTAATCGGAATTACTGGGCGTAAAGCGCACGCAGGCGGTCTGTCAAGTCGGATGTGAAATCCCCGGGCTCAACCTGGGAACTGCATTCGAAACTGGCAGGCTTGAGTCTTGTAGAGGGGGGTAGAATTCCAGGTGTAGCGGTGAAATGCGTAGAGATCTGGAGGAATACCGGTGGCGAAGGCGGCCCCCTGGACAAAGACTGACGCTCAGGTGCGAAAGCGTGGGGAGCAAACAGGATTAGATACCCTGGTAGTCCACGCCGTAAACGATGTCTACTTGGAGGCTGTGCCCTTGAGGCGTGGCTTCCGGAGCTAACGCGTTAAGTAGACCGCCTGGGGAGTACGGCCGCAAGGTTAAAACTCAAATGAATTGACGGGGGCCCGCACAAGCGGTGGAGCATGTGGTTTAATTCGATGCAACGCGAAGAACCTTACCTGGTCTTGACATCCACGGAAGGTCTCAGAGATGAGACTGTGCCTTCGGGAGCCGTGAGACAGGTGCTGCATGGCTGTCGTCAGCTCGTGTTGTGAAATGTTGGGTTAAGTCCCGCAACGAGCGCAACCCTTATCCTTTGTTGCCAGCGGTCCGGACGGGAACTCAAAGGAGACTGCCAGTGATAAACTGGAGGAAGGTGGGGATGACGTCAAGTCATCATGGCCCTTACGACCAGGGCTACACACGTGCTACAATGGCGCATACAAAGAGAAGCGACCTCGCGAGAGCAAGCGGACCTCATAAAGTGCGTCGTAGTCCGGATTGGAGTCTGCAACTCGACTCCATGAAGTCGGAATCGCTAGTAATCGTGGATCAGAATGCCACGGTGAATACGTTCCCGGGCCTTGTACACACCGCCCGTCACACCATGGGAGTGGGTTGCAAAAGAAGTAGGTAGCTTAACCTTCGGGAGGGCGCTTACCACTTTGTGATTCATGACTGGGGTGAAGTCGTAACAAGGTAACCGTAGGGGAACCTGCGGTTGGATCACCTCCTTACCTTAAAGAACCTGCCTTTGTAGTGTCCACACAGATTGTCTGATAGATGTAGAGAAGCAAGGCGTCTTGCGAGAGAGACTTCAGTGTCCCCTTCGTCTAGAGGCCCAGGACACCGCCCTTTCACGGCGGTAACAGGGGTTCGAATCCCCTAGGGGACGCCAGCGTTCAAACTGATGAGGTCAAACCTCCAGGGGACGCCACTTGCTGGTTTGTGAGTGAAAGTCACCTGCCTTAATATCTCAAAACTGATTACGTTATGAAAATAGCGAGTCATGTTTGAGATATTTGCTCTTTAAAAATCTGGATCAAGCTGAAAATTGAAACACAGAACAATGTAACGATTGTTCGTGAGTCTCTCAATTATCGCAATCAGAAGAGAAACATCTTCGGGTTGTGAGGTTAAGCGACCAAGCGTACACGGTGGATGCCCTGGCAGTCAGAGGCGATGAAGGACGTGCTAATCTGCGAAAAGCGCCGGTAAGGTGATATGAACCGTTATAGCCGGCGATGTCCGAATGGGGAAACCCAGTGTGATTCGTCACACTATCATTAACTGAATCCATAGGTTAATGAGGCGAACCGGGGGAACTGAAACATCTAAGTACCCCGAGGAAAAGAAATCAACCGAGATTCCCCCAGTAGCGGCGAGCGAACGGGGAGGAGCCCAGAGCCTGAATCAGCATGTGTGTTAGTGGAAGCGTCTGGAAAGGCGCGCGATACAGGGTGACAGCCCCGTACACAAAAGCGCATGTGCTGTGAGCTCGATGAGTAGGGCGGGACACGTGGTATCCTGTCTGAATATGGGGGGACCATCCTCCAAGGCTAAATACTCCTGACTGACCGATAGTGAACCAGTACCGTGAGGGAAAGGCGAAAAGAACCCCGGCGAGGGGAGTGAAACAGAACCTGAAACCGTGTACGTACAAGCAGTGGGAGCACAGGTTTACCTGTGTGACTGCGTACCTTTTGTATAATGGGTCAGCGACTTATATTCTGTAGCAAGGTTAACCGCATAGGGGAGCCGAAGGGAAACCGAGTCTTAATTGGGCGTTAAGTTGCAGGGTATAGACCCGAAACCCGGTGATCTAGCCATGGGCAGGTTGAAGGTTGGGTAACACTAACTGGAGGACCGAACCGACTAATGTTGAAAAATTAGCGGATGACCTGTGGCTGGGGGTGAAAGGCCAATCAAACCGGGAGATAGCTGGTTCTCCCCGAAAGCTATTTAGGTAGCGCCTCGTGAATTCATCTCCGGGGGTAGAGCACTGTTTCGGCCAGGGGGCCATCCCGGCTTACCAATCCGATGCAAACTGCGAATACCGGAGAATGTTATCACGGGAGACACACGGCGGGTGCTAACGTCCGTCGTGAAGAGGGAAACAACCCAGACCGCCAGCTAAGGTCCCAAAGTCATGGTTAAGTGGGAAACGATGTGGGAAGGCCCAGACAGCCAGGATGTTGGCTTAGAAGCAGCCATCATTTAAAGAAAGCGTAATAGCTCACTGGTCGAGTCGGCCTGCGCGGAAGATGTAACGGGGCTAAACCATGCACCGAAGCTGCGGCAGCGACACTGATGTGTTGTTGGGTAGGGGAGCGTTCTGTAAGCCGTTGAAGGTGTGTCGTGAGGCATGCTGGAGGTATCAGAAGTGCGAATGCTGACATAAGTAACGATAAAGCGGGTGAAAAGCCCGCTCGCCGGAAGACCAAGGGTTCCTGTCCAACGTTAATCGGGGCAGGGTGAGTCGACCCCTAAGGCGAGGCCGAAAGGCGTAGTCGATGGGAAACGGGTTAATATTCCCGTACTTGGTGTTACTGCGAAGGGGGGACGGAGAAGGCTATGTTGGCCGGGCGACGGTTGTCCCGGTTTAAGCGTGTAGGTGTGTGTTCCAGGTAAATCCGGTTCACTTTAACACTGAGGCGTGACGACGAGGCACTACGGTGCTGAAGCAACAAATGCCCTGCTTCCAGGAAAAGCCTCTAAGCCTCAGGTAACATCAAATCGTACCCCAAACCGACACAGGTGGTCAGGTAGAGAATACCAAGGCGCTTGAGAGAACTCGGGTGAAGGAACTAGGCAAAATGGTGCCGTAACTTCGGGAGAAGGCACGCTGACACGTAGGTGAAGTGGTTTACCCATGGAGCTGAAGTCAGTCGAAGATACCAGCTGGCTGCAACTGTTTATTAAAAACACAGCACTGTGCAAACACGAAAGTGGACGTATACGGTGTGACGCCTGCCCGGTGCCGGAAGGTTAATTGATGGGGTCAGCGCAAGCGAAGCTCCTGATCGAAGCCCCGGTAAACGGCGGCCGTAACTATAACGGTCCTAAGGTAGCGAAATTCCTTGTCGGGTAAGTTCCGACCTGCACGAATGGCGTAATGATGGCCAGGCTGTCTCCACCCGGGACTCAGTGAAATTGAACTCGCTGTGAAGATGCAGTGTACCCGCGGCAAGACGGAAAGACCCCGTGAACCTTTACTATAGCTTGACACTGAACACTGGTCCTTGATGTGCAGGATAGGTGGGAGGCTTTGAAGTGTGGACGCCAGTCTGCATGGAGCCATCCTTGAAATACCACCCTTTAATGGCTGGTGTTCTAACGTGGGCCCGTGAACCGGGTTGCGGACAGTGTCTGGTGGGTAGTTTGACTGGGGCGGTCTCCTCCTAAAGAGTAACGGAGGAGCACGAAGGTTGGCTAATCCTGGTCGGACATCAGGAGGTTAGTGCAATGGCATAAGCCAGCTTGACTGCGAGCGTGACGGCGCGAGCAGGTGCGAAAGCAGGTCATAGTGATCCGGTGGTTCTGAATGGAAGGGCCATCGCTCAACGGATAAAAGGTACTCCGGGGATAACAGGCTGATACCGCCCAAGAGTTCATATCGACGGCGGTGTTTGGCACCTCGATGTCGGCTCATCACATCCTGGGGCTGAAGTAGGTCCCAAGGGTATGGCTGTTCGCCATTTAAAGTGGTACGCGAGCTGGGTTTAGAACGTCGTGAGACAGTTCGGTCCCTATCTGCCGTGGGCGCTGGAAGATTGAGGGGGGCTGCTCCTAGTACGAGAGGACCGGAGTGGACGCATCACTGGTGTTCGGGTTGTCATGCCAATGGCACTGCCCGGTAGCTACATGCGGAAGAGATAAGTGCTGAAAGCATCTAAGCACGAAACTTGCCCCGAGATGAATCTTCCCTGAGCCTTTAAGGCTCCTGAAGGAACGTTGAAGACGACGACGTTGATAGGCCGGGTGTGTAAGCGCAGCGATGCGTTGAGCTAACCGGTACTAATGAACCGTGAGGCTTAACCTTACAACGCCAAAGATGTTTTGGCGGAACTGAGAAGACGAACAATTTTCAGCTCAGATTCAGAGTCCGAAGGATTTTGCGCTGAGGCAAGGCGGCAAACGCAGCGACGGAAGGAGCATACACAAGTATGTGACTGAGGTTCGCAAGAGCAGCCAACGCAGCATCAGTGTAAAAGACACAGGACAGAGCACAAAGAATTTGCCTGGCGGCCGTAGCGCGGTGGTCCCACCTGACCCCATGCCGAACTCAGAAGTGAAACGCCGTAGCGCCGATGGTAGTGTGGGGTCTCCCCATGCGAGAGTAGGGAACTGCCAGGCATCAAACAGAACAGAAGGCCCGGTCGAAAGACCGGGCCTTTTGTTTTATCTGTTGTCTGTCGGTGAGGGCTCTCCGGAGCAGGACAAATCCGCCGGGAGCGGATTTGAACGTTGCGCAGCAACGGCCCGGAGGGTGGCGGGCAGGACGCCCGCCATAAACTGCCAGGCATCAGACAAGTGAAAAAGCCCATCCTGACGGACGGGCTTTTTTGCGTTCCGGCCGGTATACACTGCCCGATGGCGGCTCCGCTTTATCCGGCCTGCGATTCCATCAGCCATATGCCAGATTCAACAATGGATACGGTTTCCCAAGATCGTCCACCTCCGAACGTCCCGTCACCTTAAATCCCAGTTTCTTATAAAATCCAACAGCTTGTGTATTCTGCTCGTTAACATTGGTTGTCAACCCTGGCGCCAGGGTTAACGCATGTTCAACCAACCTCTTACCGATACCCTGACCACGCACGTCCGGATCGATAAACAGCGCATCCATATGTTCACCGGTAAGCAGCATAAATCCTACCGGCTCACCCTGCTCGGTCACGGCAACCCATAGTGGCGCTTCTGGCAGAAAATCGCTCACCAGCTCTTCCAGTTCGGCCCGATAAGCGTCTGACAGAAAATCGTGCGTGGCATCGACTGAGCGACGCCAAATCGCAATCAGTTTTTCCCCTTCCCCATGCCTTGAACGGCGAATGTTAATAATCATCTTCACTCCTTTTTTGCTTACTTCTATTCTAATGCAAATGCTGTCGTGAAACTTTCTCACCTTGAACTTGCAGACTCGACATTCGCTTGATTTCTGCGTATCTTCAGCTATCTGGATGTCTAAACGTTTAAACGTATGTCGTGAGGTTATCAGGTTATGCCGATTCGTGTGCTGGACGAGCTGCCCGCCGTCAATTTTTTACGTGAGGAAAATGTCTTCGTCATGACGACTTCTCGCGCATCAGGACAGGAAATTCGCCCGCTAAAGGTACTTATCCTTAACCTGATGCCGAAGAAGATCGAAACGGAAAATCAGTTTCTGCGTTTGCTGTCGAACTCGCCATTGCAGGTCGATATTCAACTGCTGCGAATAGATGCCCGTGAGTCGAGGAACACGCCAGCCGAGCATTTGAATAACTTTTATTGTAACTTCGACGATATCTGCGATCAGAACTTTGATGGGCTCATCGTGACCGGAGCGCCGCTGGGTCTGGTAGAGTTTAATGACGTGGCTTACTGGCCGCAAATTAGGCAGGTACTGGCATGGGCGAAAGATCACGTCACTTCGACGCTATTTGTCTGTTGGGCCGTTCAGGCCGCACTCAATATTCTTTATGGTATCCCTAAGCAGACCCGTACAGATAAACTTTCCGGCGTCTATGAACATCACATCCTTCATCCTCATGCTCTGTTGACGCGTGGTTTTGATGATTCGTTTCTTGCGCCACACTCACGCTATGCCGATTTCCCGGCGGCGCTGATACGGGATTATACGGATCTTGACATTCTGGCCGAAACAGAAGAGGGGGATGCGTACCTGTTTGCCAGCAAAGATAAACGTATTGCGTTTGTCACCGGCCATCCTGAGTATGATGCTCATACGTTAGCGGGTGAATATTTTCGTGACGTTGAGGCCGGGTTAAATCCGGATATTCCGTACAACTATTTCCCGAAAAACGATCCGCAAAACATACCGCGCGCAACCTGGCGCAGCCACGGTAATTTACTCTTTACTAACTGGCTCAACTATTATGTCTACCAGATTACGCCATATGATCTGCGTCACATGAATCCAACCCTGGATTAATCTTCTGCTCCTGACGATCCTAAAGCGTTTCAGCATAATGAATCAGGCACCTTCGGGTGCTTTTTTATTTGTGAAATCAGCTTCATCATCTAATAAAAATTTATATTCTTTATTATCAATAAGTTAAGTTTAATTTAAATTAAAAATGGAAATTGTTTTTGATTTTGAAATTTAATTGAGTAGTCTTAGTTGTGTTGAACGAAAAGCGCACAATGATCCTTCGTTCGTATTGGGGATGTATCTGGATCAACAACGAGGAGCAGCATGATGAATCCACAGGCAACCACAACTGATGAATTAACCTTTACCAGGCCGCAAGGCGAGCTGGAAAAGCAAGTCCTGACCGCTGAGGCAGTCGAGTTTTTGACGGAATTAGTCACACGCTTTACGCCAAAACGCAATAAACTCCTGGCTGCACGTCTCCAGCAACAGCAGGATATTGATAACGGTAAGTTGCCTGGTTTTATTTCGGAAACCGCTTCCATTAGAGAAAATAATTGGCGGATTCGTGGTATTCCGGAGGATTTACAGGATCGCCGGGTGGAAATTACTGGACCGGTTGAACGTAAAATGGTGATTAATGCCCTGAACGCAAATGTGAAAGTGTTTATGGCGGATTTTGAAGACTCGCTGGCGCCGGACTGGAATAAAGTTATTGATGGTCAAATCAACCTGCGTGATGCGGTGAACGGCACCATTAGCTATACCAACGAAGCCGGAAAAATCTATCAGCTCAAGCCCGATCCGGCCGTATTGATTTGTCGTGTACGCGGTCTACATCTGCCGGAAAAACATGTTACCTGGCGGGGTGAAGCAATTCCCGGCAGCCTGTTTGATTTTGCTCTGTACTTTTTCCACAACTACAAAGCGCTGCTCGCTAAAGGTAGCGGCCCATATTTTTACCTGCCGAAAACGCAAGCCTGGCAGGAGGCTGCCTGGTGGAGCGAAGTCTTCAGCTACGCCGAAGACCGCTTCAACCTGCCGCGCGGTACGATCAAAGCGACCCTGTTGATTGAAACCCTGCCTGCTGTTTTCCAGATGGATGAGATTCTTCATGCGTTGCGTGATCATATTGTCGGCCTCAACTGTGGTCGCTGGGACTATATTTTCAGCTATATCAAGACATTGAAGAATCATCCGGATCGCGTCCTGCCGGACAGGCAGGTGGTAACGATGGACAAACCGTTTCTGAGCGCCTACTCGCGCTTGCTGATCAAAACCTGCCACAAGCGCGGCGCGTTCGCGATGGGCGGTATGGCGGCGTTTATCCCGAGTAAAGATGTTGAACGCAACAATCAGGTCCTCGCCAAAGTGAAAGCGGATAAAGCGCTGGAAGCTAACAACGGCCACGACGGCACGTGGATTGCGCATCCCGGGTTGGCGGATACCGCAATGGCAGTCTTTAACGAGGTGCTGGGCGAGCACAAAAATCAGCTGTTCATTACCCGTGATGAAGATGCGCCGATTACCGCTGAGCAGTTACTGGAGCCGTGTGAAGGCGAACGTACAGAAGCGGGAATGCGCGCCAATATTCGCGTGGCAGTGCAGTACATTGAAGCGTGGATCTCCGGCAATGGCTGTGTACCGATTTACGGTCTGATGGAAGATGCCGCGACGGCGGAAATCTCACGAACCTCTATCTGGCAGTGGATTCACCATGAGAAAACACTGAGCAATGGAAAACCCGTAACGAAAGCGCTTTTCCGCGAAATGTTGGCGGAAGAGATGCGGGTAATCCAGGACGAACTGGGCGAGCACCGCTACAGCAGCGGGCGCTTCGACGATGCCGCACGTCTGATGGAGCAAATCACCACCTCAGATGACTTAATCGACTTCCTCACCCTGCCGGGCTATCGCTTACTGGCTTAATTCACCACATAACAATATGGAGCATCTGCACATGAAAACGCGTACCCAACAAATCGAAGAATTATACAAAGAGTGGACAAACCCGCGCTGGGAAGGCATTACCCGCCCATACAGCGCCGAAGACGTGGTGAAGCTACGCGGCTCGGTTAACCCGGAATGCACGCTGGCGCAGCTCGGCGCGGCGAAGATGTGGCGACTGCTGCACGGCGAAGCGAAAAAAGGCTATATCAATAGCCTGGGCGCACTGACCGGCGGGCAGGCGTTGCAGCAAGCGAAAGCGGGCATTGAAGCGATTTATCTCTCTGGCTGGCAGGTCGCGGCGGATGCCAACCTTGCGTCCAGCATGTATCCGGATCAATCGTTGTACCCGGCAAACTCTGTTCCGGCGGTAGTGGATCGGATCAACAACACTTTCCGTCGTGCGGATCAGATCCAGTGGGCATCCGGTATTGAACCTAACGATCCGCGCTATGTGGACTACTTCCTGCCGATCGTTGCTGATGCGGAAGCTGGTTTTGGCGGCGTTCTGAATGCCTTCGAACTGATGAAATCGATGATTGAAGCCGGTGCAGCGGCAGTTCACTTCGAAGATCAGCTGGCGTCGGTGAAGAAATGCGGCCATATGGGCGGCAAGGTGCTGGTCCCCACGCAGGAGGCGATTCAGAAACTGGTTGCTGCGCGTCTGGCCGCTGATGTGATGGGCGTCCCGACGCTGGTGATTGCGCGTACCGATGCGGATGCGGCAGATCTGATCACCTCCGACTGCGATCCATATGACAGCGGTTTTATTACCGGCGAACGCACCAGCGAAGGTTTCTACCGCACCCATGCGGGCATTGAGCAGGCGATCAGCCGCGGTCTGGCGTATGCCCCGTATGCCGATCTGGTGTGGTGCGAGACCTCTACGCCGGATCTCGAACTGGCGCGTCGTTTTGCCGATGCTATCCACGCGAAGTATCCGGGCAAACTGCTGGCCTATAACTGTTCGCCGTCCTTCAACTGGCAGAAGAATCTGGACGACAAGACCATTGCCAGCTTCCAGCAGCAGTTGTCGGACATGGGTTACAAATACCAGTTTATTACCCTGGCGGGCATCCACAGCATGTGGTTCAACATGTTCGACCTGGCGCATGCATACGCTCAGGGCGAGGGCATGAAACACTATGTTGAGAAGGTTCAACAACCCGAGTTTGCCGCGGCGAAAGAGGGCTACACCTTCGTATCGCACCAGCAGGAAGTGGGGACGGGCTACTTTGATAAAGTCACCACTATTATTCAGGGCGGCGCCTCCTCCGTCACCGCTTTAACGGGCTCGACGGAAGAATCGCAGTTTTGATTGATGCCCGGTGGCGCTGCGCTACCGAGCCTACAGATATCCCAGGCCGGAAGCGAACCCGCCATCCGGCATGGTGTTGTGCCGGATGAGGGAAAAAAATGCCGCGTGGCCTGGAATTACTGATAGCTCAAACCATCCTGCAAGGCTTTGACGCGCAGTATGGTCGATTTCTGGAAGTGACTTCCGGCGCGCAGCAGCGTTTTGAACAGGCCGACTGGCACGCCGTCCAACAGGCGATGAAAAGCCGTATCCATCTCTACGATCATCATGTGGGTTTGGTGGTGGAGCAACTGCGCTGTATTACCGATGGCAAAAGTACCGACGCGAATTTCCTTTTACGCGTTAAAGAGCATTACACCCGGCTGTTGCCGGATTACCCGCGCTTCGAGATTGCGGAGAGCTTTTTCAACTCCGTTTATTGCCGGTTATTTGACCACCGCTCGTTAACACCCGAGCGGTTGTTTATTTTCAGTTCGCAACCGGAGCGCCGCTTCCGCACTATCCCGCGCCCGCTGGCTAAAGATTTCTTTCCCGATCACGGTTGGGAGCCGCTGTTGATGCGCATACTCAGTGATTTACCGCTGCGTCTGCCCTGGCAGAATAAACGCCGGGATATCCGCTATATCATTGCGCACCTGACTGAAGCATTGGGCGAGGATGCGCTACCTCGCTGCCATGTCCAGGTGGCGAACGAGTTGTTTTACCGTAATAAAGCGGCCTGGCTGGTCGGTAAATTAACCACACCTGACGGTACGCTGCCGTTTTTATTGCCGATTCATCGCACTGATGAGGGGGAACTGTTTGTCGATACCTGCCTGACCACCACGGCAGAAGCGAGCATTGTGTTTGGTTTTGCCCGCTCTTATTTTATGGTGTATGCGCCGCTGCCTGCCGCGTTGGTTGAGTGGTTGCGTGAAATCCTGCCTGGTAAAACCACCGCCGAGCTGTATATGGCGATTGGCTGCCAGAAACATGCGAAAACCGAAAGCTACCGCGAATATTTGTGTTATCTGGCTGAAAGCGATGAGAAATTCATTGAGGCACCTGGCATCCGCGGCATGGTGATGTTGGTGTTTACCCTGCCAGGTTTCGACCGGGTATTTAAAATCATTAAAGACAAATTCGCCCCGCAGAAAGAGATGTCTGCCGCCCATGTGCGTGCCTGTTATCAACTGGTAAAAGAGCATGATCGCGTCGGCCGTATGGCGGATACCCAGGAGTTTGAAAATTTCGTGCTGGATAAACGGCAAATCGATCCGGCGCTGATGGCGCTGCTACGGCAAGAGGCGCCGGAGAAAATTACCGATCTTGGGGAACAGATCGTCATTCGCCATCTCTATATTGAACGTCGCATGGTGCCGCTCAATATCTGGCTGGAACAGGTAGAAGGCCAGCAGTTGCGCGATGCGATAGAAGAATATGGTAATGCGATTCGCCAGCTTGCCGCCGCTAATATTTTCCCCGGCGATATGTTGTTTAAAAACTTTGGCGTTACCCGTCATGGTCGCGTAGTGTTCTACGACTACGATGAAATTTGCTACATGACGGAAGTGAATTTCCGCGATATTCCGCCAGCGCGTTATCCGGAAGACGAACTGGCCAGCGAACCCTGGTATAGCGTCTCGCCGGGCGATGTTTTCCCGGAAGAGTTTCGCCACTGGCTGTGTGCCGATCCGCGCATTGGTCCGCTGTTTGAAGAGATGCATGCCGACCTGTTTCGCGCCGATTACTGGCGCGCGCTACAGACGCGTATCAAAGAAGGGCATGTAGAAGATGTGTATGCCTATCGCCGCCGCCAGCGGTTCAGCGTACGCTACGGCGCGATCTCGAGTACGGTAAACTCTTCGTAAACCAGTTCCATCTCCGGGGACCAATTACCCTCGCGCTCAAAAAAGGCCCGGTGCGCCGCTTGCCAGTACGCCAGACTGAGATCGCCTTCGCCTTCCAGTGCGGCGAGATCGGCGCTCATCTCGTTAAAACGGATCAGCCTGAGCGCATGCGTGCGTATGACACACACGGCGTCGCCTGTGCCGTTGAGCACAATGTGATATGCCCCGGGCGTGACAGGGGGCTGCTCTTTCTGATAGCTAACCAGCGAGCTACAGGTGCCACGCTTTTTACCGGCGACCACTAGCGCCGCCAGTTCGTCGGCCAGCGCCGGCGAATCACCGAAAGACCAACAGAAGGCCCGTGGGTACTTCTCCTGCCAGTATAATTTCAGGCTGCTCATTTCAGCGAACTCCACCATACGCCAGCGTTACTTCTTTTGCCGCTTTAATCACCATGGCGCCAAGCTCGGTGACGCGATCGTCGGTAATGCGTGAGCAGGGGCCGGAAATAGAGAGGGCTGCAAACGGTTCTCGGTGCTCGTCATAAATACACGCTGCCACGCAGCGCAGACCGAGCGCATGTTCTTCGTCGTCAAAGGAGTAGCCGCGCTTGCGTGTCTGGGCAAGGTCATCTTTCAGATGGATCGGCGACACCAGCGTCGCATGGGTATAAGCGTGCAGCCCCTTGCGGTGCAGCAGACTGGTAACCTGTTCCTCACTGAGCTGTGATAAAAACGCCTTGCCCGCCCCGGACGCATGCATCGGCAGTTTACCGCCAATAGGGGCCGACATGCGCATCAATTGCGTGCACTGCACCTGGTCGATAATAATTGCCTGATGGTCGCTCTGGTCGAGTACGGCAAGGTTCACCGTTTCGCCGGAGTCCTCCATCAGCTTGCGCAAAATCGGATGGACAATCGCCAGCAGATTACGGCTCTGTAAGAAGCTGCTGCCGACGATAAACGCGTGTGCGCCTACGGCCCAGTGGCCCAGCTCACCGACCTGGCGGACAAAACCCTGCTGCTGCATGGTGGTGAGTAGACGGTGAGTGGTGGAATTAGGCAAACCCGCCTGTTGCGCCAGTTCGGTCAGCGCGACGCTGCCGTTGGACTCCGCAATCCACTCCAGCAGCTTCAGACCGCGAGTTAAAGACTGAACCTGCCCGGTTACGGGTGCAGTGGTAGCGGCAGGTTTTCTCCCGCGTTTCGCGGGAACAGGGGCAACCATGGCAGACTCCTTTTTCTGTATTGTGGAAATCATTTTCGTTTTATTCAATTATAATGCAAGCGTTCCTGAACTGATCGGATGAGTGACAGACGACAAGATACCTGATGGCGCTTCGCTTAACAGACCTACCAGGGGATCGTAGGCCGAATAAGGCGCTTGCGCCGCCATCCGGCAAAATGGAACCCCCAGGCCAGCAAGCTGAACATGTCTCATGTTGCCCGTTGTTCCCTTTTCCGCCAGCACGCTTTGTGCCAGTATGGCTCGTTACGTGGAGCGTTGTCGGGAGCGAGTGTGAGCAGCAAAGTTGAACAACTGCGTACGCAGTTAAATGAACGTATTCTGGTGCTGGACGGCGGTATGGGCACCATGATCCAGAGCTATCGTCTACATGAAGAAGATTTCCGCGGGGAGCGCTTTGCCGACTGGCCCTGCGACCTGAAAGGTAACAACGACCTGCTGGTGCTCAGCAAGCCGGAGGTGATCGCCGCTATCCACAACGCCTACTTTGAGGCTGGCGCGGATATTATCGAAACCAACACCTTTAACTCGACAACCATTGCGATGGCGGATTACCGGATGGAATCCCTGTCGGCGGAAATTAACTATGCGGCAGCCAAACTGGCGCGCGCCTGTGCCGATGAATGGACGGCGCGAACACCAGAAAAACCGCGCTTTGTTGCGGGCGTGCTTGGTCCAACTAACCGCACGGCCTCCATTTCACCGGATGTCAACGACCCGGCGTTTCGTAATATCACCTTCGATCAACTGGTGGCGGCCTACCGTGAATCCACCAAAGCGCTGGTGGACGGTGGCGCAGACCTGATTCTGATTGAGACCGTCTTTGACACCCTGAATGCGAAAGCGGCGGTCTTTGCGGTGAAAGAGACCTTTGAGGCGTTGGGCGTAGACTTGCCGATCATGATTTCCGGCACCATCACCGATGCTTCCGGGCGCACGCTCTCAGGCCAGACCACCGAAGCGTTCTATAACTCGCTGCGTCACGCCGGGGCGCTCACCTTCGGTCTCAACTGCGCGTTAGGCCCGGATGAGTTGCGTCAGTACGTCCAGGAGCTGTCGCGGATTGCCGAATGCTACGTTACCGCACACCCGAATGCTGGCCTGCCAAATGCCTTCGGCGAATATGATCTCGATGCCGATACCATGGCGAAGCACATTCGCGAATGGGCGCAAGCGGGCTTTCTGAATATCGTTGGCGGCTGCTGCGGTACCACGCCGGAACATATTGCGGCGATGAGCCGCGCAGTAGAACACTTGCCGCCGCGTAAGCTGCCGGAAATCCCGGTCGCCTGCCGCCTCTCTGGCCTGGAACCGCTAAATATTGGCGATGACAGCCTGTTCGTCAACGTCGGCGAACGTACCAACGTCACCGGTTCGGCGAAATTTAAACGCCTGATCAAAGAAGAGAAATACAGTGAAGCGTTGGATGTTGCCCGTCAGCAGGTAGAAAGCGGCGCGCAGATTATCGACATCAACATGGATGAAGGGATGCTGGACGCTGAAGCAGCGATGGTGCGCTTCCTCAGCCTGATTGCCGGTGAGCCGGACATTGCCCGTGTACCAATCATGATCGACTCCTCCAAATGGGAGGTTATCGAAAAAGGGCTGAAGTGCATCCAGGGTAAAGGCATCGTTAATTCCATCTCAATGAAAGAGGGTGTGGAAACCTTTATCCATCACGCGAAGCTGCTGCGTCGCTACGGCGCGGCAGTGGTGGTCATGGCCTTTGACGAGCAGGGACAGGCCGACACCCGCGAGCGTAAAATCGAAATTTGCCGCCGCGCCTACCATATTCTGACCAAAGAGGTCGGTTTCCCGCCGGAAGACATTATTTTCGATCCGAATATCTTCGCCGTAGCGACCGGTATCGACGAGCACAACAACTATGCGCAGGACTTTATCGGCGCTTGTGAAGATATTAAACGTGAACTGCCGTACGCGCTGATCTCCGGCGGTGTTTCTAACGTGTCGTTCTCGTTCCGCGGCAACGACCCGGTTCGTGAAGCCATTCACGCGGTATTCCTCTACTACGCTATCCGTAACGGCATGGATATGGGCATTGTTAATGCCGGGCAACTGGCGATTTACGACGACCTGCCTGCGGAACTGCGCGATGCAGTTGAAGATGTCATTCTTAATCGTCGCGATGACGGCACCGAGCGTTTGCTGAGTCTGGCGGAGAAATACCGCGGCAGTAAAACCGACGAGGCCGCCAATGCCCAGCAAGCGGAATGGCGCTCCTGGGACGTCAAAAAACGCCTCGAATACTCACTGGTGAAAGGCATTACCGAGTTTATCGAGCAGGATACCGAAGAAGCCCGCCAGCAGGCCACCCGCCCGATCGAGGTGATAGAAGGGCCGCTGATGGACGGCATGAACGTAGTGGGCGACCTTTTCGGCGAAGGGAAAATGTTTCTGCCGCAGGTGGTGAAATCCGCCCGCGTGATGAAACAAGCGGTGGCTTACCTGGAGCCGTTTATCGAAGCCAGCAAAGAGAAAGGTTCCAGCAACGGCAAGATGGTGATTGCCACCGTGAAGGGCGATGTACACGATATTGGTAAAAATATCGTCGGCGTGGTGCTGCAGTGCAACAACTACGAAATTATCGATCTTGGCGTGATGGTGCCGGCGGATAAAATCCTTAAAACCGCTCGTGAAGTGAATGCGGACCTGATCGGTCTCTCCGGGCTGATTACCCCGTCGCTGGATGAGATGGTTAACGTGGCGAAAGAGATGGAGCGACAGGGCTTTACTATCCCGCTGCTGATCGGCGGCGCGACCACTTCGAAAGCGCATACGGCGGTAAAAATCGAGCAGAACTACAGCGGTCCGACGGTTTACGTGCAGAATGCTTCGCGTACCGTGGGCGTGGTGGCGGCGCTACTCTCCGACACCCAGCGCGATGATTTTGTCGCCCGTACCCGCAAAGAGTATGAAACGGTGCGTATTCAGCACGCCCGCAAAAAACCGCGCACGCCGCCGGTCACGCTGGAAGCGGCGCGCGATAACGATCTGGCATTCGATTGGGAACGCTACACCCCGCCGGTCGCCCACCGTCTTGGCGTGCAGGAGGTGGAAGCAAGCATCGAAACTCTGCGCAACTACATCGACTGGACGCCGTTCTTTATGACATGGTCGCTGGCCGGCAAGTACCCGCGCATTCTGGAAGATGAGGTGGTGGGTGAGGAGGCCAAACGGCTGTTTAAAGACGCCAATGATATGCTGGATAAACTGAGCGCGGAGAAGCTGTTGAATCCGCGTGGCGTGGTGGGGCTGTTTCCGGCGAACCGCGTCGGCGATGACATCGAAATTTATCGCGACGAAACCCGTACTCATGTTCTGACGGTCAGCCGCCACCTGCGCCAGCAGACCGAGAAAGTCGGTTTTGCCAACTACTGCCTGGCGGATTTTGTCGCGCCGAAACTGAGTGGAAAAGCGGACTACATCGGCGCGTTTGCAGTCACCGGCGGTCTTGAAGAAGACGCCCTGGCTGATGCTTACGAAGCGCAACACGACGACTATAACAAGATCATGGTGAAAGCGATTGCCGACCGTCTGGCGGAAGCGTTTGCCGAGTATCTACATGAGCGCGTGCGTAAGGTTTACTGGGGTTATGCGCCAGGAGAGAGCCTCAGTAATGAAGAGCTGATCCGCGAAAACTACCAGGGGATTCGCCCGGCGCCGGGTTATCCTGCCTGCCCGGAACATACCGAAAAAGGCACTATCTGGCAGCTACTGGATGTCGAAAAACACACCGGGATGAAGCTCACCGAATCTTTCGCCATGTGGCCTGGCGCGTCGGTCTCCGGTTGGTACTTCAGCCATCCTGAGAGCAAATACTTCGCGGTGGCGCAGATCCAACGCGATCAGGTGACAGATTATGCTTTCCGTAAAGGAATGAGCGTTGAGGACGTTGAGCGGTGGCTGGCGCCGAACCTGGGTTACGATGCGGACTGACTCATAAAATCGTCACTTTTCCTTACAACTCACAGGACGTTCGTTGAGCGTCCTGTCTCTTTCTTACAATTAACCCCTTATACTGAAGGAAGGCTCTACGCTGAATTTGCCGGATGGCGGCGTAAACGCCTTATCCAGCCTATGGTATTGCGCATAGTAAGTCCGGTGAGGCCTTAACGCTGTGCGCCATCAGGCATTTGATCGCAAGTGAGCTTCAGGAAAACGTATAACGATAAGGAGAACCTGACGCCGTGTTAACTTTGCTCCATCTACTTTCTGCCGTTGCGCTGTTGGTGTGGGGAACACATATCGTTCGTACTGGCGTAATGCGCGTGTTTGGCGCGCGCCTGCGCACTGTCCTCAGCCGCAGCGTGGAAAAGAAACCGCTCGCCTTTTGTGCGGGTATCGGTGTTACCGCGCTGGTACAAAGCAGTAACGCCACCACCTTATTGGTAACGTCGTTTGTCGCCCAGGATCTTGTCGCCCTGACGCCAGCTCTGGTGATTGTGCTGGGCGCTGACGTGGGTACTGCGCTAATGGCGCGTATTCTCACCTTTGATTTGTCGTGGCTATCGCCGTTGCTGATTTTTATTGGCGTGATTTTCTTTTTAGGACGTAAGCAGTCCCGCGCCGGGCAGCTTGGTCGCGTCGGTATCGGGCTTGGCCTGATTCTACTGGCGCTGGAGCTGATTGTGCAGGCGGTGACGCCGATCACTCAAGCTAATGGCGTGCAGGTCATTTTCGCGTCGCTGACGGGCGACATTATGCTGGATGCGCTGATTGGCGCGATGTTCGCCATTATCAGTTATTCCAGCCTGGCGGCGGTGTTGCTGACGGCAACCCTGACGGCGGCGGGGATTATATCGTTCCCGGTCGCGTTGTGTCTGGTTATCGGCGCCAACCTGGGATCGGGGCTACTGGCGATGCTCAATAACAGCGCCGCCAATGCTGCTGCGCGTCGCGTGGCGCTCGGCAGCTTGTTGTTCAAATTGATCGGTAGCCTGGTCATCCTGCCGTTTGTCCATCCGCTGGCGAATCTGATGGATGAGCTACCGCTACCGAAATCAGAGCTGGTGATCTATTTTCACGTTTTCTATAACCTGGTGCGCTGCCTGGCGATGGTGCCATTTGCCGAGCTGATGGCGCGTTTTTGTAAACGGATTATTCGTGATGAACCTGAACTGGATACCCATCTGAAGCCGAAACATCTGGATGTCAGCGCGCTGGATACGCCAACGTTGGCGCTGGCTAATGCTGCCCGTGAGGTGTTGCGCATTGGCGATGCGATGGAACAGATGATGGAAGGACTAAAAAAGGTCATGCACGGCGAGCCGCGTGAAGAGAAAGCACTGCGCAAGCTGGCGGATGACGTTAACGTGCTCTACACCGCGATTAAGCTTTATCTGGCGCGAATGCCGAAAGACGAGCTGGCGGCGGAGGAGTCCCGCCGATGGGCGGAGATTATCGAAATGGCCCTGAACCTCGAACAGGCGTCGGATATTATCGAGCGAATGGGCAGTGAGATTGCCGACAAGTCGCTGGCGGCGCGTCGGGCATTTTCAGAAGAAGGATTGAAAGAACTGGATGCGCTTTACGATCAACTGCTCAGTAATCTGCAACTGGCGATGTCGGTCTTTTTCTCCGGCGATGTCACCAGCGCCCGTCGGTTACGCCGCAGTAAACATCGCTTCCGTATACTTAATCGCCGATACTCACATGCGCATGTCGACCGCCTGCACCAGCAGAACGTGCAAAGCATTGAAACCAGCTCGCTCCATTTAGGGCTTCTGGGCGATATGAAGCGTCTTAACTCACTGTTCTGTTCGGTCGCCTATAGCGTACTGGAACAGCCGGATCAGGATGAGGAACGGGGCGATTATTAAGTGAAATGCCGGATGGCGGCATAAACGTCTTCCGGCCTACGGAGAACATGCGTGTAGGTCCGCCATCCGGCATTCAATGTGGCCAGGGATTAAAAGCGATGACCCGCTTCCAGCGCCACCGCCTCTTCGCCCGCTTTAAACACCCAGGTGCTATTCGGGCCGCCGAGAACCGCCTGGCCGTTGCTGACCTGAATCCAGTTGCCTTCCGGCAAACCAATCACTGTCAGTTCCGGCGCGACCACCAACAGTTCGCGAATACGCTGCTCGCGGGTTTCGCCCTTATGACCTTCCGGCAAGGCGTTAGTGAAGTGAGGATTAATTTGCAGCGGGAACAGATCCAGCGCG
Organism: Salmonella enterica subsp. houtenae serovar Houten; assembly: GCA_900478215.1. Taxonomy (NCBI): domain Bacteria; kingdom Pseudomonadati; phylum Pseudomonadota; class Gammaproteobacteria; order Enterobacterales; family Enterobacteriaceae; genus Salmonella; species Salmonella enterica. The sequence goes on along the minus strand of LS483478.1, from coordinate 4,256,816 downwards.
TCGAAACCGTTTGGATCGACGATCGGCATATCGTTGGTCGTGCGGATAGTCGGGCAGGCAAGGTTGGCGCCCGCGCTCCAGCCGATATACAGCGCGCCGCGTTTTACCCTGTCCGCCATCGGCGCCAGCAGCCCGCGTTCACGCGATTCTTTCAGTAGCTGGAAGGTATTTCCGCCGCCGACAATAATGATTTCTGCTTTCTCAATCGCCGCAAGCGGATCGGCGACACGGTGAATCCCGGTGACGTTTATACCTAATGGCGCAAGCACCTCTGCGGTTTTATCCGTGTACTCATCCCATGTTTGCGTGACGCCGGCAAATGGAATAAACACGGCTGAGCGTCGACCGTTCAACTGATTCGCTATCAGCGGCAGAGCGTGTTCCAGCCAGGCTTTACCCGGTAGCGTCGAGTTACTTAATAAAAGCAGTTCCATTATTTCTCCACATCTTCAGGAAATGTCAAAACGCAATAATGCTACCATTATCCATTTAATGTCTTACTGATATGGCTCATGATGTTGCGCGTGTTACAGGCAAAGCGCGCGGTCGCTAAAAGTGACACCCGGCCAGATCTGCCATCTGGTATAGCCTGAAAAATTACAGGTATAATCCGCAAAATTATTTAACGAGTTTAGAGACGAAAATGGCAAAACTGACCTTACAAGAGCAACTGCTACAAGCGGGATTAGTGACCAGCAAAAAAATGGCCAAAGTCCAACGCACGGCTAAAAAATCACGTGTTCAGGCTCGTGAGGCCAGAGAGGCGGTGGAAGAAAATAAAAAGGCGCAACTTGAGCGTGATAAACAACTCAGTGAACAGCAAAAACAAGCGGTTTTAGCGAAAGAGTTTAAAGCTCAGGTTAAGCAACTTATTGAAATGAATAGAATCAATATATCTAAAGGCGATATTGGTTTTAACTTCACAGATAATAACGTCATCAAAAAAATAGACGTGGATAAGCTCACCCAGACGCAACTGATTAATGGGCGTCTCGCGATTGCGCGTCTGGTTATCGATAACAGCGGTGAATGTGAATATGCGATTATTCCCGCGAGCGTCGCCGATAAAATCGCACAACGAGATGCGGACAGTATTGTCGTAAACAGTGCACTGAGTCAGGAAGCGCAGGATGAAGATGATCCGTATGCCGATTTTAAAGTTCCCGACGATTTGATGTGGTAAGTCACATTACCGACGTTTATGTAGAAAAATTTCTCAGAGAGTAAATATGCTGACCGACACATCTACCCGACTTAATAAATATATCAGTGAAAGCGGCATCTGTTCGCGTCGCGAGGCGGACCGTTTTATCGAACAGGGGAATGTCTTTATCAATGGCAAACGCGCCGCCATTGGCGATCAGGTGGTCGCTGGGGATGTTGTTAAAGTCAATGGTCGGTTGATTGAGCCGCGAGAAGCGGATGATTTAGTGCTGATTGCGCTGAATAAACCGGTTGGCATTGTCAGTACCACTGAAGACGGCGAACGCGACAATATTGTCGATTTTGTGAACCACAGCAAACGTATCTTCCCGATTGGTCGTCTGGATAAAGACTCGCAGGGGCTGATATTTCTGACTAACCACGGCGATCTGGTCAATAAGATTCTGCGTGCCGGTAACGATCACGAAAAAGAGTATCTGGTGACGGTGGATAAACCGGTTACCGATGAGTTTATTCGCGGTATGGGCGCGGGCGTGCCGATTCTTGGTACCGTCACCAAAAAATGTAAGGTGAAAAAAGAGGCGACGTTTGTCTTTCGCATCACCCTGGTGCAGGGGCTAAACCGTCAGATCCGTCGTATGTGTGAATACTTTGGTTATGAAGTGACGAAACTGGAGCGTACGCGCATTATGAACGTCAGCCTGAGCGGAATTCCGCTGGGCGAGTGGCGCGATCTGACGGACGATGAGCTGATCGAACTGTTTAAATTGATTGAGCGTTCCTCTTCCGAAGCCAAACCAAAGGCCAAAGCGAAGCCGAAGAGCATGGGTATTAAGCGACCGGTCGTTGCGATCGAAAAAAGCAATGAGAAAGCGCGCCCGGCATCAAGCGGTAAACGCTTTACCTCGCCGGGACGAAAGAAGAAAGGACGTTAACGTCTGCCGCGCGTCGGCGTATTCGCCGACCAGGAGAATGACGCTTCCGTATCGGGTTTATACGCCTGCTTTTTCTTCAACTGGCGGGCTTTTTTCGCTTCAGCATCACGCAGCGTCATCAGCTTATCGATGTACTCCTTTTTTACGCTGTTGGTCTCAGAATTGGTCAGCGGACGACCGTGCGCAATACGGGCGCGGTCCAGCAACGTTTTCAGTTCGCGCTGTTCGCGCTCGGTCATCTCTTTTTGGGTAATGCGGGGGAGTGCCATTCGGGTGCCCTCAGTTAGCCGATACATTTAGTCTACGGCAATACGGAACGGGCGCATAGCATATAGGCCGATGACGTTCACACTCGCTGTCGTATCAGGAAGATTATTCAAATAAGTTATGATGTAGCTTCTGCACCACCTGTTCGGCATCGTCTCCCGGTACGAGGAAGCACAGATTGTGACTGGAGGCGCCGTAACAAATCATACGGATGTTGAACGGTTCCAGGACGCCGAATACCTCTTTACCAACGCCGCAGGCTTTTGACAGGTTGTTGCCAATCAGCGCAACCAGCGCCAGTCCTTCTTCGACTTCGACCCGACACAGCGCGGAGAGCTCCATCAATAAGGACTGTGTCAGTAACGTATCGCCCGTGGAGGTGGAGCCGGTAGTATCCAGCGTCAGCGCGATGCTCACCTCCGAAGTGGTAATCAGATCCACCGAAATATTATGCCGCGCCAGAATGCCGAACACTTCGGCCAGGAAACCTCGCGAATGCAGCATATTCAGGCTGTGCAGCGTCAATAGCGTTTGATTGCGGCGCAGCGCCAGTGCGCGGAATAGCGGCGGGTTTGGGGTTTTATTGCACACCAGCGTACCGCCCGCTTGCGGATCTTTACTGGAGCCAACGAAGACCGGGATATCACTGCGCACGGCCGGGAGCAAGGTGGCTGGATGCAGCACTTTCGCGCCGAAGGTCGCCATCTCCGCCGCTTCTTCAAAGTCGATTTCATCAATTCGCTGCGCGACAGGCACCACGCGTGGGTCGGTGGTATAAATACCGGGCACATCCGTCCAGATATCGACCCGAGCGGCATGGAGCGCCTCAGCCAGTAATGCTGCCGTATAGTCGCTGCCGCCGCGGCCTAACGTCGTGGTACGCCCTTTGCTCTCACTGCCGATAAAGCCCTGGGTAATGACCAACGTTTCGCTCAGGCGAGGGAGCAACTGCTGCGCGGCCAGTTCCGCAAGCGCTGCGACGTCCGGTTCCGCACGGCCAAAGCGATCGCTGGTACGCATCACCTTGCGCACGTCGAACCAGTAGGCCTGTACGTCGCGTTCACGCAGGATCTCAACAAATAGCAGGGTAGACATCAGCTCGCCGTGGCTGACCAGTTCATCGGTCAGGGCTGCCGATGTCGCCAGCGATGCCGCCTCCGCCAGAATAGTGATGTTTTCCAGCAGGCGTTCAATCTCTTCGCGAATGACATTCGGATGGCGTAGACGCTCAAGGATATCGAACTGGATTTTACGGATGGCGTCGAGCGTAGCGAAACGTTCGCCGGGCTCCATCCCTTCGGCCAGCGCCACCAGCAGGTTAGTGATGCCGGCAGACGCGGAAAGCACGACTAAACGAACATTGGCGTCGGAAAGTACGATATCTGCGCTACGGTTCATGGCGTCAAAATCGGCAACGCTGGTACCGCCAAATTTGGAAACAACGATCTCTGTCATATCAACCTCGTGTCAGGAAATGAAAAACGCGACCATGGCACAAGGGCGGAACAGAAACCGGTGCAGGCGCAAATGCAAGTAACGTATTTATAAATAAAAGTTGTGGCCTGGACTGTCAACGTTGGGATTATGCGGATTTTTTATGCTGAGTTTAGACTCAGTAACAGCGCTTATAACAACTATACTTTCTATCCCGATTTAACCATGCCTGGGGCAACGGCACTAAAACAATCACACTTTTCTGTGACTGGCGTTACAATCGATCCCAGTCACAATTCTCAAATCAGAAGAGTATTGCTAATGAAAAACATCAATCCAACGCAGACTTCTGCCTGGCAGGCGCTCCAGAAACACTACGACGAAATGAAAGACGTTACGATCGCTGAGCTTTTCGCGAAAGATAGTGACCGTTTCGCTAAATTTTCCGCGACTTTTGACGATCTGATGCTGGTGGACTTCTCCAAAAACCGCATCACCGAAGAGACGCTGGCAAAATTACAGGATCTGGCGAAAGAGACCGATCTGGCCGGCGCGATTAAATCGATGTTCTCCGGCGAGAAGATCAACCGCACCGAAGACCGCGCCGTGCTGCACGTGGCGCTGCGTAACCGTAGCAATACGCCGATCATCGTGGACGGCAAAGATGTGATGCCGGAAGTGAATGCCGTGCTTGAGAAGATGAAAAGTTTCTCGCAAGCGATTATCTCCGGTCAGTGGAAAGGCTACACCGGTAAGGCCATCACCGACGTGGTGAACATCGGTATCGGCGGTTCCGACCTCGGCCCGTTCATGGTGACTGAAGCGCTGCGTCCGTATAAAAATCACCTGACTATGCACTTCGTCTCTAACGTTGATGGTACCCACATCGCTGAAGTGCTGAAAAAAGTGAACCCGGAAACGACTTTGTTCCTGGTAGCATCGAAAACCTTCACCACGCAGGAAACCATGACCAATGCCCATAGCGCGCGCGACTGGTTCCTGAAAACCGCAGGCGATGAAAAACACGTGGCGAAACACTTTGCTGCGCTCTCCACCAACGCCAAAGCGGTCGGCGAATTTGGTATCGACACGGCCAATATGTTCGAGTTCTGGGACTGGGTCGGCGGTCGTTACTCGCTGTGGTCTGCCATCGGCCTGTCCATTATTCTGTCCGTCGGTTTCGACAACTTTGTCGAGCTGCTTTCCGGCGCGCACGCGATGGACAAGCATTTCTCCACCACGCCGGCGGAGAAAAACCTGCCCGTTTTGCTGGCGTTGATTGGCATCTGGTACAACAATTTCTTCGGCGCGGAAACCGAAGCCATTCTGCCGTACGACCAGTACATGCACCGTTTCGCCGCCTACTTCCAGCAGGGCAACATGGAATCCAACGGTAAATACGTTGACCGTAACGGCAACGCCGTGGATTACCAGACCGGCCCAATTATCTGGGGCGAACCAGGCACCAACGGTCAGCACGCGTTCTATCAACTGATTCACCAGGGGACTAAAATGGTGCCGTGTGATTTTATCGCCCCGGCTATCACCCATAACCCGCTATCCGATCATCATCAGAAGCTGCTGTCTAACTTCTTTGCACAGACCGAAGCGCTGGCGTTTGGTAAATCCCGCGAGGTGGTTGAGCAGGAATATCGCGATCAGGGTAAAGATCCGGCGCAGCTTGAACACGTTGTGCCATTCAAAGTGTTTGAAGGTAACCGCCCGACCAACTCTATCCTGCTGCGCGAAATTACGCCGTTCAGCCTGGGCGCGCTGATTGCGCTGTATGAGCATAAAATCTTTACTCAGGGCGCCATCCTGAACATCTTTACTTTCGACCAGTGGGGCGTTGAGTTGGGTAAACAGTTAGCTAACCGTATTCTGCCGGAGCTGGGCGATGATAAAGCTATTTCGTCCCACGATAGCTCTACCAACGGTCTGATTAACCGTTATAAAGCCTGGCGTGCCTGATGGCGCTGCGCTTATCCGGCCTACGTAATACGTAGGCCGGATAAAGCGTTTCGCCGCCATCCGGCAAAAAGAGAATAAGATAATAAAAAAGCCGATATTCACATCGGCTTTTTTATAAGATAATTCCGCTTGTCCGTCTTTTTCCCTATAATTTTATATTGAGCTTAATCCTAAAATAACCAATAACCAGAAAATTACTCTGCGTTATTTTCAGATTATACGGATATTGATATCCTTTTTATAATTTTAACTGGTTGATTTTATTTGCTTATTAATTAAATAAGGTGTGTGTTGTTTCTTTAAAGTTTAATTATCCTAAAACATCGCTGTTATTTCTCCCGGACATAATCCGCCTGCTTTGGTTGTGTATACTCGTAGCGCCCGAAATTCTTTTGGGTAAATCTCCATTCATTCAATGAAGGGAAATTATGATGAAAAAAGTACTGTATGGCATTTTTGCCATAACCGCGCTTGCGGCGACATCTGTCTCGGCAGCCCCCGTTCAGGTGGGTGACGCGGCAGGGTTGGCAGCGACGTCGGTATCGGCGGGAAGCTCCTCCGCCACCAGCGTTAGCACCGTAAGCTCGGCGGTGGGCGTCGCGTTAGCGGCAACCGGCGGCGATGGTTCCAATACCGGAACTACGACCACCACGACCACCAGTACCCAGTAGTATCGGTACGTTTAACCATAACCACACTCCGGTGTGGTTATTTTGCCCCTCTGGAGAAGCGTCGTGAAGCGACTCGCACTTATCCTGATTTGCCTGCTATTACAGGCGTGTTCGGCCACCACTAAAGGCCTGGGCAATTCACTGTGGGACAGTTTGTTCGGTACGCCAGGCGTACAGCTAACGGATGACGATATTCAAAACATGCCTTATGCCAGCCAGTACATGCAGCTTAACGGCGGTCCTCAACTGTTTGTGGTGCTCGCTTTCTCGGAAAACGGGCAGCAGAAATGGGTGACGCAGGATGGCGCGACGATCGTGACGCAGCATGGCCGTCTGGTCAAAACTCTGCTCGGCGGCGACAACCTGATCGATGTGAATAATCTGCCGGCTGACCCGCTGGCGAAACCTGGACAGATTATCGATGGCGCGACCTGGACTCGCACCCTGGGCTGGACCGAACATCGCCAGGCGCGTTACGCCACCGCCCGTTCCGTTTTTACATGGCAAGGGACCGATAGCGTTAGCGTCGGCAGTGAGGAAACCGCCGTGCGGGTGTTGGATGAAGAGGTGACGACCGATCAAACACGCTGGCGTAATCGCTACTGGGTTGATAACGAAGGCCAAATTCGCCAGGCGGAACAGTATCTGGGCGCGAATTATTTTCCGGTGAAAACCACGCTGATTAAGGCGGCAAAATCATGATGAAAAGGACGATAAGCGCGTTGGCGCTGGCCTTTGTCGCGTCATCCGCCTTTGCCAGCGGCGTTGTTACCGTTTTTACCCACGGTAATAGCGAGCCTAAAACGCTGACAGGCGCTGAGCTTCTGCTCGATTTAGTCGGACAGCCGCGCCTGGCAATGAGCTGGTGGCCTGCTGCTGTGATAGGCGAAGAACAGGCGACCGTGACGGCGCGTCAGCAGCAACAGGAACTCCTCGGGCGACTGACGGCGCTCAGCGCAGAGGAAGACGGCGATGCTGCAGCCGCGATAAACACACTGCGCCGACAGATTCAGGCGGTGAAGGTAACGGGCAGACAATTCGTGAATCTTGATCCTGACGTGGTTCGCGTGAGCGAACGCGGTAACCCGCCGCTGCAAGGTAACTACACGCTCTGGGTCGGACCGCAGCCCACGCAAGTTACGATCTTCGGCTTGATTAGCCAACCGGGCAACCAGCCGTTCGTCCCTGGGCGGGACGTCGCCAGCTATCTCGAGGGTCAACGCTTACTCAGCGGCGCGGATCGGAGCTATGCCTGGGTGGTTTATCCTGATGGACGCAGCCAAAAAGCGCCGGTGGCTTACTGGAATAAGCGTCATATCGAGCCGATGCCCGGCAGCATTATTTTTGTCGGTTTTGCCGATTCCCTTTGGCGCGGCACGCCAGAGGCGATGAATGCCGACATTCTTCATACCCTGACGCAGCGGATACCGGAATAATGAAAAAAACACATCTGCTCAGCGTGCTGGCGCTGGGTATTAGCGCGGCCTGCCATGCCGAAACATATCCAGCCCCTGTTGGGCCTTCACAATCTGACTTTGGCGGCGTGGGCCTGCTGCAAACGCCGACAGCGCGTATGGCGCGTGAAGGGGAGATGAGCCTGAACTATCGCGATAACGATCAGTACCGCTACTACTCGGCTTCGGTGCAGCTTTTCCCGTGGCTGGAAACCACGTTGCGCTATACCGATGTCCGTACGAAAAAGTACAGCAGCGTGGAATCATTCTCCGGCGACCAGACATACAAAGATAAAGCGTTTGATGTGAAACTGCGGTTGTGGGAAGAGAGTTACTGGATGCCGCAGGTGGCGGTTGGCGCGCGCGATATCGGCGGGACGGGGCTGTTTGATGCGGAATATATTGTAGCGAGTAAGGCCTGGGGGCCGTTTGACTTTTCATTAGGTCTCGGCTGGGGCTATCTTGGCACCAGCGGCAATGTGTCTAATCCTTTCTGTTCATATAGTGATAAATTCTGTTTGCGTGATAACAGCTACAAAGAGGCAGGTTCTGTCGACGGTAGCGATATGTTTCATGGCCCGGCTTCGCTGTTTGGCGGAGTGGAATACCAGACCCCGTGGCAACCGTTACGCCTGAAGCTGGAGTATGAAGGCAATAACTATCAGCAGGATTTTGCGGGTAAACTGGAACAGAAGAGCAAGTTTAACGTCGGCGCCATTTACCGCGTCACCGATTGGGCCGACGTTAACCTCAGCTACGAGCGCGGCAACACCTTTATGTTTGGCGTCACGCTGCGCACCAATTTCAACGATTTGCGTCCTGCGTATCATGACAATTCACGCCCGCAATACCGACCACAGCCGCAGGATGCCATCCTGCAACATTCGGTAGTGGCTAATCAATTAACGTTATTGAAATATAATGCCGGTCTGGCTGACCCGAAAATCCAGGTCAAAGGCGATACGCTGTACGTTACCGGCGAACAGGTGAAGTACCGCGACTCCCGTGAAGGGATCGTGCGCGCTAACCTGATCGTCATGAACGATCTGCCGGAGGGGATCCGCACGATCCGCGTGACGGAAAACCGTCTTAATCTGCCGCAGGTCACCACTGAAACCGATGTCGCCAGCCTGAAACGCCATCTGGAAGGCGAACCGCTGGGACATGAAACCCCACTGGCGCAAAAACGCGTGGAGCCGATCGTGCCAGAGAGTACTGAACAGGGGTGGTATATCGACAAGTCGCGCGTTGATTTTCATCTTGATCCCGTGCTGAATCAGTCGGTAGGCGGCCCGGAAAACTTCTATATGTATCAGTTGGGCGTAATGGGAACGGCGGATCTGTGGGTCACTGATCATCTGCTCACCACGGGCAGCGTGTTTGCCAATATCGCCAACAACTACGACAAATTTAACTACACCAATCCGCCGAAGGATTCGCATCTGCCGCGGGTACGTACGCATGTCCGTGAGTATGTGCAGAATGATGTCTATGTGAATAACCTACAGGCCAACTACTTCCAGTATTTTGGCAATGGTTTCTATGGGCAGGTCTACGGCGGTTATCTGGAGACTATGTTTGGCGGTGCCGGGGCGGAAGTACTGTATCGCCCGCTAGACAGCAATTGGGCGTTTGGTCTGGATGCCAACTATGTGAAACAGCGTGACTGGCGTAGCGCGCAGGATATGATGAAGTTTACCGATTACAGCGTGAAGACCGGACATTTGACCGCATACTGGACGCCGTCGTTCGCCCAGGATGTGCTGGTGAAAGCCAGCGTTGGTCAGTATCTGGCGGGCGATAAAGGCGGCACGCTGGAAATCGCCAAACGTTTCGATAGCGGCGTCGTTGTCGGCGGTTACGCGACGATTACCGACGCGTCGCCGGATGAATATGGGGAAGGGGATTTTACCAAAGGCGTATATGTTTCCGTGCCGCTGGATCTCTTCTCGTCCGGTCCAACTCGTAGTCGCGCGGCAATTGGCTGGACGCCGCTGACGCGTGATGGTGGTCAACAGCTTGGCCGTAAGTTTGGCCTGTATGATATGACCAGCGACAGGAGCGTAAATTTCCGTTAATACTCAGGCCGGATAAGGCGTTCACGGCGCTATCCGGCAAAACATCTTATAGAACAAAATATAAACATAAATAAAAAATATAGATGTTCGTCACATTTGTGCGTTATACAGAAACCTCGCTACAGAGAAAAGGGGGGCTGTTATGATGTCATTATCACGCTCACATCTTGAGTTCATCGCCACGATTTTACAAAACGTACTGAATGTGGGGCTGCTGACCCTCGGCCTGATTCTGGTCATTTTTCTCGGTAAAGAGACGGTGCATCTGGTGGATGCCTTATTCGTGCCTGAGCAAGCCAGTAAATATGAACTGGTAGAAGGGTTGGTGATCTACTTTCTTTATTTTGAATTTATTGCGCTGATTGTGAAGTACTTTAAGTCTGGCCTTCACTTTCCACTGCGCTATTTCGTGTACATTGGGATCACGGCGATTGTGCGCCTGATCATTGTCGATCATAAAACGCCGATGGATGTATTACTCTATTCGGCGGCGATCCTACTGTTGGTTATCACCTTGTGGTTATGTAATTCAAATCGGCTAAGACGAGAATAGGTGTCGCCACACCGTAACGAAAGTACGGCGTGGCGATAAATCAGCTTATTGTATGGCGGCTTTCGGCGTTTTCTCTTCTGCTGGCGTCCATAACTCCTCAAGTTCTTCCAGCGTTTTGCCTTTGGTTTCCGGTACAAACTTCCACATGAATAGCGCCGCCAGAACGCCCATCACACCGTAGATCCAGTAGGAGAAACCGTTGTGGAAATGGGCGACCAGCCATGAGTTTTTATCCATCATTGGGAAGGTCCAGGAGACAAAGTAGTTCGCCAACCACTGCGCGGCGACAGCAATGGCGAGCGCTTTGCCGCGAATGGCGTTGGGGAAGATTTCCGCCAGCAATACCCAGCAGACCGGTCCCCAGGACATCGCGAATGCGGCGACGTAGAACAGCATTGATAATAATGCCACGATGCCCGGCGCCTGAGTGTAAAAGGCAGTGCCGAGGCTAAACATTCCTAAAGCCATACCCAACGCGCCGATAATTTGCAGCGGCTTGCGGCCAAATTTATCTACCGTCATGATGGCAAGAACGGTAAAGCTCAGGTTAATGACGCCGACAATAATTGTCTGTAGCAGCGCGATATCGGTACTGGCGCCCAGAGTTTTAAAAACCTCCGGCGCGTAATACAGCACCACGTTGATGCCAACAAATTGCTGGAAGACGGACAACATGATGCCAATCGCAATCACGCCTGCGCCAAACATCAGCAGGCGTCCGCCCGTTTTGCGACCATTCTCCAGCGAATGGGTGATTTCCTGCATCGCCTGGCTTGCCAGTGAAGCCCCCATAATTTTGCGCAGAATACCTTCCGCTTGTTCATTTCTGCCGTGTGCCATCAACCAACGTGGGCTTTCCGGTACGGTATACAGCAATAGTAAAAAGAGCAGCGCCGGAATACATTCCGAAGCAAACATATATCGCCAGCCGTTCGAATTCAGCCAGATGGCGTCGCCGGATTTGGCAATAAAATAGTTCACACAGTAAACCAGCAGTTGTCCAAAAATAATGGCGAACTGGTTAAATGAGACCAGTTTTCCACGAATGTGGGCAGGGGCCAGTTCGGCAATATACATCGGTGACAACATTGAGGCTAAGCCGACGCCAATCCCGCCGATAATGCGATAAATGACAAATTCGGGGACGTATCCAGCCAAATAAACTGGTACGGCGTTATCAGGGTTAATGGTGGTAAATCCTAACTCCGGCCAGGCGGAACCTACGCCGGAAATAAAAAATAACAGGGCGGCGATTTTTAAAGAATCTCGACGACCAAAACGGTTACTACAGTAGCCGCCAATCGCGCCGCCGATGATACAGCCAATCAGCGCGCTGGCAACGCAAAAGCCTAGCAGCGAGTTGGCGGCGGATTCGCTTAACTGCTGCGGCGCGACAAAAACAGTGTTTAATGACTCGACGGTACCGGAAATAACAGCGGTATCATAGCCGAATAATAACCCTCCTAACGTTGCGACTAAGGTAATCGAAAAAATATAACGGGAATTATATTGGGTATTCATCCAGACCTGCCTTAGAGGATGCAGCCATTTTGTCAGTGTGGATGATGGTGGTTTTAACGGGCAGGGAAGACAATTATCATTTTTTACATTACCATTACGTTATATCTTTTCTGTGATCTTAATTCTGTTTAATGTGTCGAAAACGAATTGGGTGGTATATTTTCCGTGATACGAAGCACAAAAGAAAATAATCATAACGGCATTATCAAATAACATAAAATCAGCCGCTGTCTATAACGCATAAAAAAGGCGCTCCGAAGAGCGCCAAAATACGACCATAAGTGGGGATAACATAAGTTGAGGGCAGTGGCATTGCCCGTTTCCGGGCAGGTATAACAAAGATTAGCCTTTTACCCCCCCTGCCGTCAGGCCGTTGACCAGCCAGCGCTGCGCCAACAGGAACACCAGGGTGATAGGAATAGCGGAAAGTACGGCGGCGGCGGCAAAGTCGCCCCACAGGTAGTTTTGCGGGTTGAGATATTGCTGCATACCAACGGCCAGCGTATAGCTGTCCACATCGCGCAGTAACAACGAGGCGACCGGAACTTCGGTAATCGCTGCGATGAACGACAGAATAAACACCACCGCCAGAATCGGTACGGAAAGCGGCAGCAACACCAGGCGGAATGCCTGCCACGGGGTTGCGCCATCCAGCGCTGCGGCCTCTTCCAGCGAGCTGTCGATAGTTTCGAAGTAGCCTTTAATCGTCCAGACATGCAGCGCGATGCCGCCAAGATAGGCGAAGATCACGCCGCCATGCGTATTCAGTCCGATAAATGGAATGTATTGTCCCAGTCGGTCAAATAACGCATACAGCGCCACCAGAGACAATACCGCCGGAAACATCTGGAAAATCAGCATCCCTTTGAGCAGTGTTGCTTTACCTGGAAAACGCATCCGTGCGAAAGCGTAGGCGCAGGTGGTGGAGAGCGCCACGATGCCGATGGCGGTAATACCGGCGATTTTCACCGAGTTCCACAGCCACAGCAGTACCGGGAAGGGAGGCGGCGTTACCCGACCATCTGCATGTTCCACGCTGAAACCCAGCGCCAGCCGCCAGTGTTCCCAGGATATTTTATCCGGGATCAGGCTCCCGGTGGCGAAGTTCCCTTCACGCAGCGAGATAGCGATGACCATCAGCAGCGGGAACATGATCGCCGCGATGAAAATCAACAGCCCCAGGTGCGTGATGAAGAGACGCAATTTTTGAGATTTGGGTTGGACCATAGCCATTGTTATTATCTCCCTTAATCAAACTTCATACGCGTGGCTTTCAGGTTCACTATTGCCAACGCGCCTACCAGCAGGAAGATCAGCGTGGCAATTGCCGCCGCCAGTCCGAAGTCCTGACCGCCGCCGCCTTCAAAGGCGATACGATAGGTGTAGCTGACGAGTAGATCGGTATAACCGGCTGGCGTAGTGGTACCGAGACGGTCTGGCCCGCCGTTGGTCAATAGCTGAATCAGTACAAAGTTATTAAAGTTAAAGGCGAAGCTGGCGATCATCAGCGGCGTCAGCGGCTTAATCAGCAGCGGTAAGGTGATTTTAAAGAAATTCTGAAACGGACCGGCGCCGTCCATTGCGGAGGCTTCGTACAGGTCGTCCGGAATCGCCTTTAGCAACCCCATGCACAGAATCATCATGTAGGGATAGCCCAGCCAGGTATTCACGATAATCACCATTGCCCGCGCGGTGTTGGGGTCGCTAAACCAGGCCGGTTTAATGCCAAACAGCGCGCCCAGCATCATATTGATTTCGCCAAAGCTTTGGTTGAATAACCCTTTGAAAATCAAAATTGAAATAAACGACGGTACGGCGTAGGGCAGAATCAGCAGGACGCGGTAGATAGCTTTACCTTTCAGCGCTTCCCACTGTACGAGGCAGGCCAATACCATCCCAACCGCCACGGTTAACGCCACAGTGAGGACCGAAAAGACCACGGTCCAGACGAAGATAGCGAAAAAGGGCTTCTGGATCCCTTCGTCGGTAAAGACGCGCGTAAAGTTTTTCGCGCCGATAGTAACGGTATAACCGGGACTGAGTTTTTCATCACCCCAGCCTCCGTCGGCGTTGATCGACTGATAATAACCGCTATCGTTATTTGGCCGGTATTTTACGCCGCTCTGATTATTGGTAAGCAGGCCGTCATCAGCCAGTGTGTACAGCGGACGGGTGCCGGAAAACTGACGTAGCGAACTCATAATCACTTTACTTTCGTCCGGCAGGACGGCGGTTATCTGGTTCAGCGCCAGACGGTTCTGGGTGATTATCCGCAGATTGGCGCGTTTGCCGTCCGGCAGGGCATCGGTCTCTTTCAACTGTAATTTTTGTTCGCCGCCGAAGGAAAACGCATCGGAGAGGTAATTTTTGCCCGTTTCCCCGTCGGTGAGAGCCAGTTGCCACTCATCGCCTGCCGGGTAAAGACCGAAGTTATAGGTTTTGCCTGCCTGATAAGAACGATCCATCAGCACTTGCTGGGCGCGTTCAAAGGTGAGTTGGTTGGTGCTGCTGTAGTTAGTAAAGGCGATGGCGATGGTGCAAACCAGCGGGAATAACACAAACAGACCCATTCCGGCGAGGCCAGGGTAAACGTAGCGCCAGGCGTAGGTTTTACGATTCGCGAAAATATACAGGCCAGCAGAGCTTAAAATCAGCGTCATGATGGCGAACAGATACTCCCCTTGTACGTACATTAAAACTACAAGGTAACCCACCAGCAGGGCCAGCAGACCCATTACTGACCATTTAAGCGGGTCGCTTTGCCACCAATGTTTCTTTTTAATGACATCCATGGGGATCTTCCTCTACAACAATAAAATCTCGCGGCTGAAAATGTGCCGGATGGCGGCATAAATGCCTTATCCGACCTACGACACTTTGTAGGCCTGATAGGCGTCGCGCCATCAGGCACATCGTCAGCATTACTTAGTGATACGGCTTTGGGCGTCTTTCAGCGCGGCATCTACGGTTTGACGGCCGCTGGCGGCGTTGATCACAGCCGTGCGTACCGCATACCAGAAGGCGGACATCTGTGGAATATTCGGCATGATCTCGCCTTTCTGGGCGTTATCCATGGTGGCGGCGATACGCGGGTCTTTCGCTAACTGCTCCTGGAAAGATTTCAGCGCCACGGCGCCCAGCGGTTTATCTTTGTTCACCGCCTCCAGACCCTGATCGGTCAGCAGATAGTTTTCGAGGAACTCTTTCGCCAGCTCTTTATTCGGGCTGGCAGCGTTAATCCCGGCGCTCAACACGCCAACGAACGGTTTTGAGGGTTTACCTTTAAAAGTCGGCAGCAGGGTGACGCCGTAGTTGACTTTGCTCTTGTCGATGTTCGACCATGCCCACGGGCCGTTGATGGTCATTGCCGTTTCGCCTTTATTGAAGGCCGCTTCGGCGATGGAGTAATCAGTATCGGCGCTCATATTTTTGTTCTTGATCATATCGATCAGGAACGTCAGACCCGCTTTCGCGCCGGCGTTGTCGACGCCTACGTCTTTCACGTCATACTTGCCGTTTTCAAATTTGAATGCGTAACCGCCGTCAGCGGCGATCAAAGGCCAGGTGAAATACGGTTCTTGCAGGTTGAACATTATCGCTGATTTCCCTTTCGCTTTTAGCTCTTTATCCAGCGCCGGGATCTCTTCCCAGGTTTTCGGCGGGTTCGGGACGAGGTCTTTGTTATAAATCAGGGAGAGGGCTTCAACGGCGATGGGGTAGGCAATCAGCTTACCGTTGTAACGTACCGCATCCCAGGTGAACGGATAGAGTTTGTCCTGGAACGTTTTATCCGGGGTAATTTCCGCCAGCAGACCCGATTGCGCATAGCCGCCAAAGCGATCGTGCGCCCAGAAGATGATATCCGGGCCGTCGCCGGTCGCTGCCACCTGCGGGAATTTCTCTTCCAGCTTATCCGGGTGCTCAACGGTCACTTTAATGCCGGTGTCTTGCTCGAATTTTTTACCCACGTCGGCCAGGCCGTTATAGCCTTTGTCGCCGTTGATCCAGATAACCAGTTTGCCTTCTTCAATTTTGGCGAGAGCCGGGGCGGAAATCATCATCGTCGTGAGTGCGGATAATGCGAGGATGCCTACGCCAGTTTTAATCTTCATATCTCCCATCCTTTTTGGTGATTTACACAGAGGTGGTTTAACGGTCTCTAGTTTCTTTATACGACAACCTCTTTCCATCCTCCCCGCTCCTACGCCCCACTCCTGCTTTATGTGATCTGTGTTACATAAATGTGAGTAATGCGTGCTGGCGCACATAAAAACACGCCGATTTTTGCGGGCAGCATCACGAAATTCCTTTTCTATCCGCGCCCGTGGTCTCAGGCGCTGTGTCCTCATCCTCCCGCCTCCTCCCCCATAAAAAAGCCGGGGGGTGGAGGATTTACCCCGGTCAGGGATCGCGCATAGTCAGGCCATCATGAATGTTGCTGTCAATGACAGGTTGTAACGAAGGGAGAAGGGCATGGCGAGCGTGCAGCTACGAAATGTAACGAAAGCCTGGGGTGACGTGGTGGTATCGAAAGATATTAACCTCGATATCCATGACGGGGAATTCGTGGTGTTTGTGGGACCGTCAGGCTGTGGTAAATCGACCTTACTGCGTATGATCGCCGGGCTTGAAACCATTACTCGCGGAGATCTGTTTATCGGGGAAACCCGTATGAATGATATTCCGCCTGCCGAGCGTGGCGTGGGCATGGTGTTCCAGTCTTACGCGCTCTATCCCCATCTCTCCGTTGCAGAAAACATGTCTTTCGGCCTCAAGCTGGCGGGCGCCAAAAAAGAGGTAATGAATCAACGCGTCAACCAGGTGGCGGAAGTGTTGCAACTGGCGCATCTGCTGGAACGTAAGCCAAAAGCGCTTTCCGGCGGTCAGCGTCAGCGCGTGGCGATTGGCCGCACGCTGGTGGCGGAGCCGCGTGTGTTCCTGCTGGATGAACCGCTCTCTAACCTGGACGCCGCGCTGCGCGTGCAGATGCGTATTGAAATCTCTCGCCTGCATAAACGTCTGGGCCGCACGATGATTTACGTCACCCACGATCAGGTCGAGGCGATGACGCTGGCCGACAAAATCGTGGTGCTGGACGCCGGTCGCGTCGCGCAGGTCGGTAAGCCGCTGGCGCTGTACCACTATCCGGCGGACCGCTTTGTCGCAGGCTTTATCGGTTCGCCGAAGATGAACTTCCTGCCGGTGAAAGTGACCGCCACCGCGATTGAACAAGTCCAGGTCGAACTGCCGAATCGCCAGCAGATCTGGCTGCCGGTCGAAAGTCGCGGCGTGCAGGTCGGGGCCAATATGTCTTTAGGCATTCGTCCGGAACACCTGCTGCCGAGCGATATCGCCGATGTCACCCTGGAAGGCGAAGTCCAGGTTGTCGAGCAGTTGGGACACGAAACACAAATTCATATCCAGATCCCCGCCATCCGTCAAAACCTGGTTTATCGCCAGAATGACGTGGTGTTGGTAGAAGAGGGCGCCACATTCGCTATCGGCCTGCCGCCAGAGCGTTGCCATCTGTTCCGCGAGGATGGCAGCGCATGTCGTCGACTGCATCAAGAGCCGGGTGTCTAAGGCCTCCATTAAAAAAGAAAACGCGAAACCATTCAGGCTGCATTGAGATGGCCTCAAGGGAGACGCGTTTAAAGAAAAGCAATGATCTCAGGAGATAGAACGATGATTACTCTGCGCAAACTTCCTCTGGCGGTTGCTGTCGCCGCGGGCGTCATGTCCGCTCAGGCAATGGCTGTCGATTTCCACGGTTACGCCCGTTCTGGTATTGGCTGGACAGGTAGCGGCGGCGAACAACAATGTTTTCAGGCAACTGGCGCCCAAAGTAAATACCGTCTCGGTAACGAATGTGAAACCTATGCGGAGCTGAAACTGGGCCAGGAAGTATGGAAAGAGGGCGACAAGAGCTTCTATTTCGACACCAATGTCGCCTATTCGGTTAACCAGCAGAACGACTGGGAAAGCACCGATCCCGCCTTCCGTGAAGCGAACGTGCAGGGTAAAAACCTGATTGAATGGCTGCCGGGTTCCACCATCTGGGCCGGTAAGCGCTTCTATCAGCGTCATGACGTACACATGATAGACTTCTACTACTGGGATATTTCGGGTCCTGGCGCGGGTATCGAAAATATCGATCTGGGCTTTGGTAAGCTCTCACTGGCAGCGACCCGCTCTACTGAAGCAGGCGGCTCTTACACCTTCAGCAGCCAGAATATTTATGATGAAGTGAAAGATACCGCTAACGACGTCTTTGACGTACGTCTGGCTGGTCTGCAAACGAACCCGGACGGCGTACTGGAGCTGGGCGTTGATTACGGTCGCGCCAATACGACCGATGGTTATAAGCTGGCGGATGGGGCTTCGAAAGACGGCTGGATGTTCACCGCCGAACACACGCAAAGTATGTTGAAAGGCTATAACAAGTTTGTCGTGCAATATGCCACCGATGCCATGACCACGCAGGGTAAAGGCCAGGCGCGCGGTTCTGACGGTTCTTCATCTTTCACCGAAGTATTGCCCGATGGAACCAAAATTAATTACGCCAATAAGGTCATCAATAATAATGGCGATATGTGGCGTATTTTGGATCATGGCGCCATCTCGCTTGGTGATAAATGGGATTTGATGTACGTCGGTATGTACCAGAATATCGATTGGGATAATAACCTGGGTACCGAGTGGTGGACCGTGGGCGTACGTCCAATGTACAAGTGGACGCCAATCATGAGTACCCTGCTGGAAGTCGGCTACGACAACGTGAAATCTCAGCAGACCGGCGATCGTAACAATCAATATAAAATCACTCTGGCGCAACAGTGGCAGGCAGGCGACAGCATCTGGTCGCGTCCGGCTATCCGTATTTTCGCCACCTACGCGAAATGGGATGAGAAGTGGGGCTATATCAAAGACGGCGATAACATTTCCCGTTATGCCGCAGCGACTAACTCCGGTATTTCCACTAACAGCCGTGGCGATAGCGATGAGTGGACCTTCGGCGCCCAGATGGAAATCTGGTGGTAATACGATGGTCATCTGACGTAACGAGGGGCGCAAGCCCCTCTGAAACATCAGGTGTGATGATGCTTGTAAGCCGGATAAGGCGTCAGCCGCCATTCGGCGATATGTTTGGGTTGGCGCGCTATTGCCTGGCTACCGCTGAACCCGCCTTATTGAGGTGATAATAATGAAAATGAAGAAAAGTCTCGTCGCCCTCTGTTTAACCGCAGGGTTGTTCGCCAGCGTGCCGGGTATCAGCCTGGCGGAAGTGAACTATGTACCGCAAAATACCAGCGCCGCGCCCGCTATTCCTGCTACTGCGCTACAGCAATTAACCTGGACGCCTGTAGACCAGTCAAAAACGCAGTCTACCCAACTGGCGACTGGCGGCCAGCGCCTTGACGTTGCCGGCATTGCCGGCCCGGTCGCCGCTTATAGCGTTCCGGCGAATATTGGCGAGCTGACATTAACTCTGACCAGCGAGGTTAATAAGCAAGCCAGCGTTTTTGCGCCAAACGTGTTGATTCTTGACCAAAATATGACGCCTTCGGCGTTCTTCCCCAGCAGTTATTTTACTTATCAGCAGCCGGGCGTCATGAGCGCAGACCGGCTGGAAGGCGTGATGCGCCTGACGCCTGCGTTGGGGCAACAGAAACTCTATGTTCTGGTGTTTACGACCGAAAAAGATCTTCAGCAAACCACCACGCTGCTCGATCCGGCAAAAGCCTATGCCAAAGGCGTCGGTAACTCTATCCCGGATATTCCCGATCCGGTTGCGCGCCATACCACTGACGGCGTGGTGAAACTGAAGGTGAAAACCAACAGCAGCTCCAGCGTATTGGTCGGGCCGCTGTTTGGCTCGTCCGGTACCGGGCCGGTAACGGTAGGCAATACCGCCGCGCCGGTCGCTGCGCCAGCGCCAGTCGCGCCGAAGAAAAGCGAACCGATGTTGAACGATACGGAAAGCTACTTTAATAAAGCGATTAAGGATGCCGTAGCGAAAGGCGACGTCGATAAAGCGCTGAAATTGCTTGATGAAGCCGAACGTCTGGGATCGACATCTGCCCGTTCCACCTTTATCAGCAGTGTAAAAGGCAAGGGGTAATTGTTTCCCCACAGTGCTGATTTTGCAGCAACTGGTGCGTCTCCTGGCGCACCTTTTTTATCATTTCATGCGAATTGTTATTTCTTTGTTGCGCAACAGATCACTTAATTGTGATTGCGCCCCCCGTAATGCCTTTTCTGAGATACAATGACTTTAGGTTATGAATCGGAGAGTAAGGCATGTCACACCCTGCGTTAACGCAACTGCGTGCGCTGCGCTATTTTGACGAAATTCCTGCGCTTGAGCCCCATTTACTGGACTGGTTGTTGCTGGAAGACTCTATGACCAAACGTTTTGAACAGCAGGGAAAGCGGGTAAGCGTGACGCTGGTTCGGGAAGCGTTTGTCGGTCAAAGTGAGGTCGAGGAAGCGTCAGGTTTACTCCCATCCGAATCCCGCTACTGGTTACGTGAGATACTTCTTTGCGCTGACGGCGAGCCCTGGCTTGCCGGACGTACCGTCGTACCGGAATCCACGCTGTGCGGACCTGAACAGGTCTTACAACATCTGGGTAAAACCCCGCTTGGACGTTATCTATTTACATCATCGACACTGACCCGCGATTTTATTGAAATTGGACGCGATGCAACGTTGTGGGGGCGCCGCTCTCGACTGCGGTTGAGCGGAAAACCGCTGCTGCTTACCGAGCTTTTTTTACCTGCATCGCCGCTGTACTGAGAGGAAGATAAAGATGGAGTGGAGTCTGACGCAGAGTAAGCTGCTGGCGTTTCACCGTTTGATGCGTACAGATAAGCCTATTGGCGCGTTGCTGCTGCTCTGGCCGACGCTGTGGGCGCTATGGGTGGCGACGCCGGGTATGCCTCAGCTATGGATTTTGGCGGTTTTTGTCGCCGGCGTGTGGTTAATGCGCGCAGCGGGCTGCGTAGTGAATGATTATGCCGATCGCAAATTTGACGGACATGTAAAACGTACGGTCAACCGGCCTTTACCCAGCGGCGCCGTGACAGAGAAAGAGGCGCGCAATCTGTTTGTGGTACTGGTGCTGCTGGCGTTTCTGCTGGTGCTGACGCTGAATGCCATGACGATTCTGCTTTCTGTGGCGGCGCTGGCGTTGGCCTGGGTTTATCCCTTTATGAAACGCTACACTCACCTGCCGCAGGTAGTGCTGGGGGCCGCTTTCGGCTGGTCAATCCCCATGGCGTTCGCCGCGGTGAGCGAATCCCTGCCGTTGAGCTGCTGGCTGATGTTCCTTGCCAATATTCTCTGGGCGGTGGCTTACGATACGCAATATGCGATGGTCGACAGAGATGATGATATCAAGATAGGCATTAAATCGACCGCGATCCTGTTTGGTCGTTATGACAAATTGATTATCGGGATTCTGCAGCTTGGCGTAATGGCGTTAATGGCGCTGATCGGCTGGTTGAATGGTCTGGGATGGGGATATTACTGGTCTGTGCTGGTGGCGGGCGCGCTGTTTGTCTACCAGCAAAAACTGATTGCGAACCGTGAGCGTGAAGCCTGCTTTAAAGCCTTTATGAACAATAACTACGTTGGCCTGGTACTATTTTTAGGGCTGACGATGAGTTACTGGCACTTCTGATGTCATGCCGGGCGGCGGTTACGCCTTACCCGGCCTACAAACCCAAAATTTTCAATACGTCATATCAGTCGCCCGATCGGGCATTTCAGGCGCTGGCTTACTCGCCCTGCGTCGCGCTTTCAATCGTCAGACGGACATCAGAGGTAATCAGATCGGCAAGCATTTGATATATCTTCATCGTTTCTGCCGGTTCGGCATCGCCCGTATCACTGATATAACCCTCATCCCGTAGCGTCAGCACTAATGAACTGAACACCGCCTTGTCGAAAAATTCCGGCGCGTTAATACCGTGCAGGACAGACAGACGTTGCGCCACGGTACGGCTTTCTTTCTCCAGCGTGCTGCGGTTGATGGACGGATTGGCGCTCAACAGCCAGAACGTAATGGCATAACGCTGTAGCGTTTCGCGCGCGCCTGCCGCCAGCAGTTGCAGCGTACGTGAATGCGCCGGGTTGATATGCAGTTCATCATCCTGCAGGGTAATTAGTCCCTGACGCTGCATTTCACTGGCCAGCGCGTCAATTACCGAGGCTAGCTCCTCACGTTCCCAGCGCAGGAACAGCTCCGCTTTTAACATCGGATAGAGCGCTTCAACATGCTGCTGTAATGCATCACGCGAAATGCGGCGATGTTGGGTGATAATCGCCGCCATCAACGAAGGCATAATCAACATATGCGCGATGTTGTTGCGATAGTAGGTCATCAACACGGCCTGCTCGCGCGGCAGAATGATGATATCGCCAATGGTGTCTTTCTCGACCTCAAATTTATTCATCTGCAGCGCGTGAGCGATAAGCTCGCCAGCGCTGGCGGCAGGAACGGTTGAGTCTGTGGAATAAGGAACATTGCGCATCAGATCGAGATAGCAATCAAGCTGCTCGGTGAGCTGTTCGCGGGTGAGCGAGCGCTGACGCGACGCCAACAGCGCGGTACAACACAGGTTCATCGCGTTTGCCGCGCCAGCGTTGTTAATACGCACCATCAGATCGGCGGCGATACTATTTACCGTCGGCGTCAGCCAGGCTGGGCGTATGGCCTCTATAGGGTCGATAGATTCGCGCCATTCCGGCACATGCTGGTTCAGGTACGTCATAAGCGGCATTGGTTCGCCAAAGTTAACGTAGCCCTGACCCAGATTGCGCAGCTTGCTCAAGCCTTTCAGCATCTGTGGCAGACTCTCTTTCTCTTTTGTCGCGCCGCGCAGTTCTTTAGCATAGGTTCCCACTTCCATGACGTGCTCATAGCCGATGTAAATAGGCACTAACGTAATTGGACGGGTACCGCCGCGCAGCATCGCCTGGATAGTCATCGACAGTGTGCCGGTTTTCGGATCTAACAAACGTCCGGTACGTGAACGTCCTCCTTCGACAAAATATTCTACGGAGTAGCCGCGGCTGAACAGCTCGCCCAGATATTCGCGAAAGACGGTGGAATAGAGTTTATTCCCCTTAAAGGTGCGACGAATAAAGAACGCGCCCAGACGACGGAAAATCGGGCCAGCGGGCCAGAAGTTAAGGTTGATACCGGCGGCAATGTGCGGCGGAACCAGTCCCTGATGGTACAGCACATAAGAAAGGAGTAAATAGTCCATATGGCTGCGGTGACAAGGTACATAGACGATTTCATGCCCGTCGTGCGCCAGTTGGCGTACGCGCTCGGCGTTATGTACGTTAATTCCCTGGTAAAGTCGGTTCCAGGTAAAACCCAAAATTCTGTCGGTCAAACGAATCATCTCGTAAGAGAAGTTCGCCGCGATCTCTTCCATCAGCGCGATGGCGTTTTGCTGCGCTTTTTCATGAGAGATTTTCTTACTGCGCGCTTCGTCTTCTACCGCGCGGGCGATCGCTTTCGAGGCCAGCAGTTTGTTAAACAGATCCTGGCGGGCGGGCAGGCGTGGGCCAACAGCCGCCAGACGTTGGCGAGCAAAGTGCATACGCGCCACGCGCGCCAGTTTCTGCGCGATGATTTTATCGGTGCCGTGTTCATCAGCCATGCGACGCAATGAGACGGACGGCGAAAATCGGACAAAGCTATCGCGACCCAGCCAGGAGATGGCAAAGAATTTCTGTACGCCATTCAGCATACGTAGAGGCGGGTTCTCTTCTCCCTTTTCACGACCCGGCGCGCGGCCAAACATCACGGAAACGGGCACCATCTGCACGTCCAAAGCCGGATTACTACGATGTAAATCGAGATAATCGTGAAAAAGTTTCACCGACTCTTCTTTTGGCGTGTAATAGGTAAAGACGCGCGGCCCGCCGTGAATAAATACATAGCGCGGCAACAGCGCGCCGTCGATCTCCAGCGGCTCCAGCGGATCCGGGAGATCGTGCGCCAGGCATTGAGCGCGCAGCGTCAGTAAGTCCGCTTTTGAGTTGTATGGCAAGACATACATAATGGGACGAGAAGTATCAAGTCCCAATTCCTGAGCGGGTTCCGCCGGAATAGACTTGCTTTTTACCAGTATGCTTAATGGTAAATTCAGTAATTTGTAGTAAATTCGTGGCCAGCCGGACATAAACGATGTAAAGCCTCTGGTTAATAATGCAAATGCGCTGCAAGGATATCAGAAAGTTTAGTGAATTTCTGTTGTATCCCGTCATACTTCGCGCTGCGTGACGGCAGCCCGGAGCGTGTGGGGCAACCGTATAATGTCATTGACGTTAATAATGTAAAAAGGTTCTTTTGATGGCCAATAATACCACTGGATTCACCAGAATTATCAAAGCGGCAGGGTATTCCTGGAAAGGATTTCGCGCCGCATGGACTCACGAAGCTGCGTTTCGCCAGGAAAGCCTTGCGGTATTGCTGGGCGTCATCATCGCCTGCTGGCTGGATGTGGATGCGATTACCCGTGTGTTATTGATAGGTTCCGTTTTACTTATCATGATTGTTGAAATCCTCAACAGCGCTATTGAAGCGGTCGTTGACCGCATCGGTTCTGAATACCATGAGCTTTCCGGCCGTGCGAAAGATATGGGATCGGCTGCGGTGCTGTTGTCTATTTTCGTTGCCCTGATGACCTGGGGCATCCTGTTATGGTCACATTTTCGATAAAGGTTCCAAATTTTATAAATCTCTTGTTTTTTGCGCCGTTTGTGGTTCCAAAATCACCTTTAACTGTATATACTCACAGCATGAC
This sequence comes from Salmonella enterica subsp. houtenae serovar Houten, assembly GCA_900478215.1. Taxonomy (NCBI): domain Bacteria; kingdom Pseudomonadati; phylum Pseudomonadota; class Gammaproteobacteria; order Enterobacterales; family Enterobacteriaceae; genus Salmonella; species Salmonella enterica. The sequence goes on along the minus strand of LS483478.1, from coordinate 4,231,941 downwards.
TGTATATACACCCAGGGGGCGGAATGAAAGCGTTAACGGCCAGGCAACAAGAGGTGTTTGATCTCATTCGGGATCACATCAGCCAGACAGGTATGCCACCGACGCGTGCGGAAATCGCGCAGCGTTTGGGGTTCCGTTCCCCAAACGCGGCGGAAGAACACCTTAAAGCGCTGGCGCGCAAAGGGGTGCTTGAAATCGTTTCCGGCGCATCGCGAGGCATCCGTCTGTTACAGGAAGAAGAGGACGGATTACCGCTTGTCGGGCGTGTCGCGGCGGGTGAACCGCTTCTGGCGCAGCAGCATATTGAAGGCCATTACCAGGTCGATCCTTCATTGTTCAAACCCAGCGCCGATTTCTTGCTGCGCGTGAGCGGTATGTCGATGAAAGACATCGGTATTATGGATGGGGATTTGCTGGCGGTACATAAAACGCAGGACGTCCGTAATGGCCAGGTGGTTGTCGCTCGCATTGACGATGAAGTGACAGTAAAACGCCTGAAAAAGCAGGGTAATAAAGTGGAGCTGCTGCCGGAAAACAGCGAGTTTACGCCGATAGTGGTGGATCTGCGCGAACAGAGCTTTACGATTGAAGGACTGGCGGTAGGCGTCATTCGCAACGGGGAATGGTTGTAATCTCTTCTTAATCTCCTTGTAAGCCGCCATCCGGCCGTCTTGTAGCCTGATGGCGCTGCGTCAGGCCTACGGGAATGCAGTTCCTGAGATGATTAATTTGTAGGCCGGTATGGTGTTACACCGCCATCCGGCAATGTGCTCGTTTCGTTTAACTCCTTGTCAGGCTTTTCTCCATGCCGCTTTTTACCTCCTCTGATAAAGTTCTCTGGCGTCTCGCGCTGCCGATGATTTTTTCTAACATCACCGTCCCCTTACTGGGGTTGGTCGATACGGCGGTGATTGGTCATCTGGACAGCCCGGTTTACCTGGGCGGCGTGGCGGTGGGCGCGACTGCCACCAGCTTTCTTTTCATGCTGCTACTATTTTTACGTATGAGCACCACCGGGCTAACGGCGCAGGCATTTGGCGCCAAAGATCCGCAGGCGTTAGCCCGGGCGCTCATTCAACCGTTGTTGCTGGCGCTGGGCGCTGGCGTGATGATTGTGCTATTTCGCACGCCGCTTATTGAGCTGGCTTTACATATTGTCGGCGGGAACGACGCGGTCCTGGTGCAGGCGAGACGTTTCCTTGAAATTCGTTGGCTAAGCGCTCCCGCGTCACTGGCGAATCTGGTGTTGCTCGGTTGGCTGTTAGGCGTCCAGTATGCGCGGGCGCCCGTTATCTTGTTGGTCGTGGGCAATATCCTCAATATCGCGCTCGACCTGTGGCTGGTGATGGGACTTCATATGAATGTGCAGGGCGCCGCCCTGGCGACAGTCATCGCAGAATATGCCACGCTACTGATCGGCTTCATGATGGTACGTAAAGTTCTCCATCTCCGCGGCGTGTCGCTGGATATGCTAAAACAGGCCTGGCGCGGCAACGTGCGCCGTCTTTTGGCGCTCAATCGCGATATTATGCTGCGCTCATTGCTCCTTCAGCTTTGTTTTGGCGCAATCACGGTGTCAGGCGCGCGGCTGGGCAGCGATATTATCGCGGTAAATGCAGTACTGATGACCTTACTCACCTTTACGGCCTATGCGTTGGACGGCTTTGCTTATGCGGTGGAGGCGCACTCCGGTCAGGCTTACGGCGCGCGTGACGGTAGCAAGCTACTGGACGTCTGGCGAGCGGCGTGTCGTCAGTCAGGAATTGTGGCCTTGTTGTTTTCCACAGTCTATGCCCTGGCAGGCGAACATATTGTCGCGTTATTGACCTCATTGCCGCATATACAGCTACTGGCGGATCGGTATCTTATCTGGCAGGTGGTATTACCGCTGGTGGGCGTATGGTGCTATCTGCTCGACGGTATGTTTATTGGCGCGACGCGCGCCGCCGAAATGCGCAATAGCATGGCGGTTGCTGCGGGAGGATTTGCGCTGACGCTCTTCACCCTGCCGGTATTAGGAAACCATGGTTTATGGCTGGCATTAACCGTGTTTCTGGCGCTTCGTGGTCTGTCGTTGGCCCTTATCTGGCGTCGTCATTGGCGCGAGGGGACATGGTTTGCCAGATCGTGACGGTTAAAAATTCTGAATATAAAACCGAAGGCCGAATTCCTGCCTACAATTACTATCACGTCCAGCAGAAATTGCAGTGCATTTGGGCGAATAACACCTGCTATTCCCAACCGAATGATGAGGACAAGATGATGAATAAAGACGAAGCCGGCGGTAACTGGAAACAGTTTAAAGGTAAAATGAAAGAACAATGGGGCAAACTGACCGATGACGATATGACCGTTATCGAAGGTAAACGTGACCAACTGGTAGGCAAAATCCAGGAGCGTTATGGTTACCAGAAAGATCAGGCGGAAAAAGAGGTTGTTGACTGGGAAACCCGTAACAACTATCGCTGGTAATTCGTTTTCCCCTACCAGGAGTACATGGATGTGCTTCCCACTGTTTGCTTATGAATGCGGGCGGCGCCCTCTCTACTGCCGCCCGTTTTCCGTTCAGGCTAGCGCGGTTTTTTCTTCACTAGCACCGAGTGATCGTGACCGCAGTCGCCCGGATGGCGACACGCTTCCACTTCTACGCACGCAGGGCACAGACCATGCGCCTCAATAACGTTATGTCGTAGCGCAAATCCCATTTTAGCTGCCAGCGTATGCATGATGTCTTCCACGCCCTCGGCACACTCTTCCTTCACCACGCCGCAACGATCGCAGATAAACATGGCCGAGCTGTGCGTTGGCTGGTCGAACAGGTGGCAAACCACGTAACTATTGGTGGATTCCACTTTATGGACAAAACCCTGTTCGAGCAAAAAATCCAGCGCGCGGTAGATGGTGGGCGGTTTGGCCTGTGGTTCCGTTTCGCGCAGCAAATCGAGCAAATCGTATGCGCTGATCGCGCCCTGTTGCAGGCTCATCAGGCGCAGTACTTCGAGGCGCTGAGGCGTCAGCCGTACGTTGCGCTGCGCGCAGAGTTTTTCAGCTTGCGCCAGTAACTCCTGCGTTGTGGTCTTTTTCATGTAGCACCTCGAATGGCATGAAAGTCTAATCTGCTACTTTACCACGAGCTACTTAAAACTCTGAAATTACCCCGCGACAATATATCGCCTGCTACGCTTTTCCGGGCCAGTATTCTCATCTATACATAATGAGGGTCGATATTATAACAACAGGCTTTAACATCACTATTTCACAGCAATAGTTCGCCTCTGCCCGGCAAGGTGTGGCGGAGGGATTACTTCACCTGATAATAAGATGGGCTAACTGTGAACAAAAACGTCAAACTTTCACTGATTGCTATCGCGGTCTCGCTTTTTATGGCAAAGCAGGCGAGCGCCGCCAATACCTGGACGGAAGCGCGTAATGACGCGATGGGCGGGACGGGCGTAGCGTCCGCGCATTATGGCAGCGGAGTACTGTTAAACCCGGCGTTACTGGCAAAAGCCAAACCGGAAGACAATATCACGGTTGTCCTTCCTGCGGTCGGCGTCCAGATTACGGATAAAGATAATCTCCAGGATGAAATTGATGATATCAGCGATAAAGTGGATTACTACGATGAGGTCGTCGATAACCTTACGCTGGGACAAATTCTGCTCAATCCGCGAGGCGTGCTGAATCAATTTCAGGGCGCCGCGCGCGACCTGGCCGATGAGCTGGAATATCTTAACGGAAAAACCGCCCGCGCCAATGCCGGCGCCGGGTTGGCGGTAAGTATTCCTGGACAAACGCTTTCCGTGGCGTTTATCGCCAAAGGTTATGCGCATGGGCGCGTGAGTTCGTCCATTGATCAGAACGATATTCAGTATTTGCGCAATATTCAGCATGATGAAAGTATCGCGCTTCGTGAAGCAGGGCGCGCTGCCTTGTTGGGGTCTGACGAAATTACAAAGCATTTAAACTCTACCGCATCGGGGCGGGTAGCGATTGTGTCTGACTACGGTATTGCGCTGGCGAAGCAGTTTGTGGTGGGCGAGGTGCCTGTTTCCATAGGCGTTACGCCAAAACTGCAAAAAACCTGGCTTTATAACTATACCACGTCAATTTATAACTACGACAGTAGCGACTGGAATAGCAGCCGTTATCGCAATGACGATACGGGTTTTAACGTTGATGCGGGGCTTGCTGCCGATATCGGTGAAAACTGGACGCTGGGTCTGAGCGGGCAAAATCTGGTATCTCGCGATATCGATACGAAAGATATTTACATCACTAATGGTATGACGGGAGAACCCACCAACTACAAAGATACATACCAAATCCGCCCCCTGGTTACCGCGGGCGTCGCATGGCATAACGATTTGCTGACCGTAAGCGCCGATGGCGATCTGACGGAAACAAAAGGCTTTAAGAGCGAAGACAATTCACAGTACGTTGGTGTTGGCGCTGAAGTTCGACCGTTATCATGGCTGGCGGTGCGCGCAGGGTATCGTGCGGATGTGAAAAATAACGATAGCAATGTGGTTACCGGCGGTCTTGGCTTTGCGCCCTTTAACCGTGTGCATCTCGATTTAATGGGACTGTACGGCGAAGATGAAACGTGGGGTGCAGGCGCGCAGCTTACGATGACATTCTGAGGCGTTTTCACCGGAGGCGCTACGCCTCCGGTTTAGCGTTATGCTATAGTGACGCCCCTTTTTTAACCGGAGGTTTTTTATTCGCCATGCGGCTACTGTATCTATTAAGGACTATTTTCTTCAGCATGACAAATATGCAGCACAACTTTATCTTATAAAATAAGAAAGACACCTTGCATAGTATGAGCAGGTGAATAATTAATATTATCTTCTTGTCATTCGGGTTGCGCTATTTGGTGAAGTAAATTATTTATAATTTAATGAGTTATACATTATCATTGCTTGAGTAATCTTCTGGTCGTATAAAAATTCCCGCTTACCACACGCTCCGCAGTATCAACGGATTATAAAAATAGAATAATTTTAGGCAGATTTTTTTCAAAGTTAGGTAGCTTCCACAAAAGTCTTATAAATTAACCATTACAGTACAATTTTACAACAACCAAAAGGAGTATCTCTATGAAAGCAATGGTCTATTATGGCGAACATGATATTCGTTTTGAAGAGCGTCAAAAGCCGCAGCTCCTTAATTCTGGCGATGTCATTATCCGGATGATTAAGACCACAATCTGTGGGACGGATCTGGGAATACTTAAAGGAAAAAACCCTGAGATTCAAGAAACTGCACTGAGCAAGTTCGGCACATTTAAAGGTCGAATTCTGGGGCATGAGGGGGTGGGTGTTATAGAAGAGGTCGGATCATCTGTAACCAGGTTTAAAAAAGGAGATAAAGTCATTATTTCCTGTATCAGTCGGTGTGGCTCTTGTGAAAATTGCCAGAAACAACTTTATTCCCACTGTCAAAATGAAGGGGGGTGGATCATGGGTTATATGATTGATGGAACGCAGGCGGAGTATGTCCGTGTCCCTTATGCAGATAACTCATTATATTTATTGCCCGAAAATCTTAATGAAGATACTGGCGTTTTGTTATCTGATGCCTTACCAACAGGGCATGAAATCGGTGTTTTAAATGGAGAGATAAAGCCGGGCGATACGGTAGCTATAGTTGGGGCTGGACCTGTAGGTATGAGTTGTCTGTTAACCTCACAACTTTACTCTCCTTCTAATATAATAATGATAGATATAGATGATAACCGGTTAACAATGGCTAAAGGAATGGGGGCGCATTATACGATAAATTCAGCGAAGGAGGATGCTATTAATAAAGTTATGGCATTAACCCAACAGCGTGGCGTTGACTGCGCTATTGAAGCTGTAGGTATTGAGCCAACCTGGAATATTTGCCAGAGTATTATTAAGGAAGGCGGCAATTTAGCTAATGTTGGTGTTCATGGAAAACCGGTTAAATTTTCTATAGAAAAACTGTGGATTAAAAACCTGACGATTACAACAGGTTTAGTCAATACCAATACGACAAGTCTGCTTATGAATAGTTGTTGTTCAGGACGGCTCCAGATAGAAAAACTGGTAACGCATCATTTTAAATTTAACAATATTGAGAAAGCCTATGATGTTTTTAAACATGCAGCTAATGAAAAAGCCATGAAGGTAATCATTGAGTTCTAAACAAAATATTACTGGAATCTTCGTGAAACCAATGAGCGGGTTAGAGGGGAGGTGCCGCCGCTTCGAGATATTTCGACGCGGAACGGGAAAACCGTAGGTTCCAGTGAGTTAATCCAAAAGGATATTTGTGACGATGTTTCCTTCCCCTAAGCACCGGTTATTCTCCGGGCTGAACAGCATACTTTTGCGGTAAATCGCGAGCAGTTATGATGACGCTTTTATCCTTGAGCAACACTGCGCTGGGGTAACATGGCTCGTCATCGGATTTCAATCGTTTCTCTATGTTATAGTATGCTATTCCTGTCTCTCGTCATTTCAGGTTCCCGTGTGTATGGGGAGCTGAGTAGGAACCCGACGAGAGAAAAAGATACTCAAATGTCAAAAAATACCCGGTAATCTTGAAATGCTAAAAACCAGCCAAACCAGCGTACTATCTGAAAATACTGACAATCACTGGAGTGGCAGGTTTAGTGTGGCGCCGATGCTCGACTGGACGGACAGACATTGCCGCTATTTCCTGCGGTTGTTGTCTCGTCAGACGCTGCTCTACACCGAGATGGTGACCACGGGCGCAATTATTCATGGTAAAGGCGACTATCTGGCTTACAGCGAAGAAGAGCATCCAGTCGCCCTACAGCTTGGCGGAAGCGATCCGGCTCAGCTTGCGCATTGTGCAAAGCTGGCGGAAGCGCGTGGCTACGATGAAATTAACCTCAACGTGGGATGTCCCTCCGATCGCGTGCAAAATGGTATGTTTGGCGCCTGTTTGATGGGCAATGCGCAACTGGTCGCGGATTGTGTTAAAGCCATGCGTGATGTCGTCTCGATTCCGGTGACGGTGAAAACCCGCATTGGTATTGACGATCAGGACAGTTATGCGTTTCTGTGTGATTTCATCGATACGGTTTCCGGTCAGGGCGAATGCGAGATGTTTATTATCCATGCGCGCAAAGCCTGGCTTTCTGGCTTAAGCCCGAAAGAAAATCGTGAGATCCCGCCGCTGGATTACCCGCGCGTATATCAGCTAAAGCGGGATTTTCCGCACCTGACCATGTCCATTAACGGCGGCATCAAATCGCTGGAAGAGGCGAAGGAGCACCTGCGCTATATGGATGGCGTCATGGTTGGCCGCGAAGCTTATCAGAATCCGGGTATACTGGCCGCGGTGGATCGGGAGATTTTTGGCGCTGCTACCACTGACGCCAATCCGGTTGCGGTGGTTCGCGCTATGTATCCCTATATTGAGCGTGAATTGAGCCAGGGGGCGTATCTGGGGCATATCACACGCCACATGCTAGGGTTGTTCCAGGGGGTTCCAGGGGCGCGACAGTGGCGTCGCTACCTGAGCGAAAACGCCCATAAAGCGGGCGCAGACGTTCGTGTGCTGGAACAGGCGCTGAAACTGGTCGCGGATAAGCGTTAAAAGTTCACCAAAAATTAGTCAATTTCACCACGCTCTGCGTAGTTTTGCAGGGCGTTTTGGTTACATATCAACACCCTAAAAACTTGGCATGATTTTTGTAATAGCTTATCTGAGAAGACCCGGTAAGCGTAGTGCCGCCGGGCAATGTCATCTTTATGGGGAGCGACTATGCTGGAACTACTTTTTGTGCTTGGCTTTTTTCTGATGCTAATGGTGACTGGCGTCTCCTTGCTGGGCATTCTGGCCGCGTTGGTTGTGGCGACCGCCGTCATGTTTCTGGGCGGGATGTTCGCACTGATGATCAAGTTGTTACCGTGGCTACTGCTGGCAGTAGCGGTAGTGTGGGTGATCAAAGCAGTAAAAACGCCAAAAGTCCCACAGTATCAGCGCAATAACCGTCGGTTTTACTAAGGTAGTGAGCGGTTCGTCACAACCTGAAACTTTGCCCTCATAAGCAAATAGGAATCGATTATTAAATCTGTCATGATTGCGCAGGTAACGAATTCATCGCGCTGTACCCTACATACGGCCGAACAAAAAAGAAAGGGCTTCCCGGGTGGAAGCCCAATTTCTTTGCAGAGCTATTACGGAATTAGCAGGCTTGAGCCCTGTGTGGCTCGACTTTCCAGAACTTCATGCGCGCGACGGGCATCTTTTAACGCATAGCGTTGATTTTCAGCCACATCGACTTTAATCACGCCGCTGGCAATCAATGAGAACAATTCATTGCTGGCTTCGGTCAGTTCTTCACGCGTCGTAATATACCCCTGTAGTGAAGGTCGCGTGGCATACAGGGAACCTTTCTGATTCAGAATACCTAAGTTCACGCCGGTGACGGGGCCGGACGCATTGCCGAAACTAACCATCAGTCCCCGACGTTGCAGGCAGTCCAGCGAGGCTTCCCAGGTATCTTTCCCCACGGAGTCATAGACCACGCGGACTTTTTTGCCGCCGGTGATCTCTTTTACCCGTTCTACAATGCTCTCCTCACGGTAATTAATCACCTGCCAGGCGCCAGCGTCCAGCGCCCGCTGCGCTTTTTGCTCGCTACCGACGGTACCGATAAGCTTCGCGCCCAGCGCTTTCGCCCATTGGCAGGCGATCAGACCGACGCCGCCCGCAGCGGCATGAAACAGAAAGGGCTCGTCGGGTTTCACTTCATAGGTTTTGCGCAACAGGTAAAAAACGGTTAATCCCTTGAGAAAAGAGGCTGCCGCTTGTTCGAAGGAAATCGCGTCAGGTAAAATCGCGGCTTTATCTGCGGAGACGTTATGGACTGAACTGTAAGCGCCGAGCGTTGACTGCGCGTAGACGACGCGATCGCCAACGCGAATGTGCTCTACGCCGCTGCCGACTTTACTGACTACACCTGCGGCCTCGGTTCCCAGTCCTGCAGGCAACGACGGAGGGGGATAGAGTCCGCTACGGATATAGGTATCGATGAAGTTGATACCAATGGCTTTGTTCTCAACCTGGATTTCGTGTTCCGCCGGTTCCGTTGGCGTAAACTCTGCGACCTGAAGCACTTCCGGACCACCATGCTTGTGAAATTCAATACGCGTTGCCATGCTTCCTCCAAAAGAAATGTGGTAATCTTTCGACCCAATCACTATCTCGGTAACTCCATTCACTATGGCAGGAAATAAACCCTTCAACAAACCACAGACTGATGCCCGCGACCGCGATCCGCAGGTTGCCGGGATAAAAGTGCCGCCGCACTCGATTGAAGCGGAACAGTCGGTGTTGGGCGGTTTAATGCTGGATAACGAGCGCTGGGACGATGTGGCCGAGCGCGTGGTGGCGGAAGATTTCTACACCCGCCCGCATCGCCACATTTTTACGGAAATGGGGCGCTTGCAGGAAAGCGGCAGTCCTATTGACCTGATTACGCTCGCGGAATCGCTGGAGCGGCAGGGCCAACTGGACAGCGTCGGCGGCTTCGCCTATCTGGCTGAGTTGTCTAAAAACACGCCAAGCGCGGCGAATATCAGCGCGTATGCGGATATTGTGCGCGAACGCGCCGTGGTCCGCGATATGATCGCTGTGGCGCATGAAATTGCGGACGCCGGTTACGATCCACAGGGGCGCAATAGCGACGAACTGCTGGATCTGGCGGAGTCGCGCGTCTTCCAGATCGCGGAAAACCGGGCCAACAAAGACGAAGGTCCGAAAAGCATCGACCAAATTCTCGACGCTACCGTGGCGCGTATTGAGCAGTTGTTCCAGCAACCGCACGATGGCGTTACCGGTGTGGATACCGGCTATCAGGATCTCAATAAAAAGACGGCAGGGTTACAGCGTTCGGATTTGATCATCGTCGCGGCGCGTCCCTCAATGGGTAAAACCACTTTTGCGATGAACCTCTGCGAAAATGCGGCGATGTTGCAGGATAAACCGGTACTGATTTTTAGTCTGGAGATGCCCGGCGAACAGATCATGATGCGTATGCTGGCCTCGCTGTCTCGCGTCGATCAGACACGTATTCGTACCGGTCAACTCGATGATGAAGACTGGGCGCGAATCTCCGGCACGATGGGCATTCTGTTGGAGAAACGCAATATGTATATTGACGACTCCTCGGGTCTTACGCCGACAGAAGTCCGTTCGCGCGCGCGGCGTATTTTCCGCGAACATGGCGGGTTAAGTCTGATTATGATCGACTATCTGCAATTGATGCGCGTGCCGTCGCTTTCTGATAACCGTACTCTGGAAATCGCCGAAATTTCCCGTTCGTTGAAAGCGCTGGCGAAGGAACTTCAGGTGCCGGTCGTGGCGCTATCGCAGCTTAACCGCTCTCTGGAACAACGTGCGGATAAACGCCCGGTGAACTCCGACCTGCGTGAATCCGGCTCTATTGAACAGGATGCCGACTTAATTATGTTTATCTACCGTGATGAGGTTTATCACGAGAATAGCGATTTAAAAGGCATTGCTGAAATTATTATTGGTAAGCAACGTAACGGTCCTATCGGTACGGTTCGCCTGACGTTCAACGGTCAGTGGTCGCGCTTCGATAACTATGCGGGACCGCAATACGATGATGAGTAACTCTCCGTCCTTCTTTTAACAAGGAATTCAAATGCAAGCGGCAACAGTCGTCATTAACCGCCGCGCTCTGCGACACAACCTGCAACGTCTGCGTGAGCTGGCGCCTGCCAGTAAGCTGGTTGCGGTGGTGAAAGCGAACGCTTATGGACACGGTCTTCTGGAGACCGCGCGAACGCTCCCTGATGCTGACGCTTTTGGCGTGGCGCGTCTTGAAGAGGCTCTACGTCTGCGAGCGGGCGGGATCACGCAACCTATCCTGCTGCTGGAGGGTTTTTTCGACGCCGCCGATCTGCCGACCATTTCCGCGCAACGTCTGCATACCGCCGTACATAATCAAGAGCAGCTTGCCGCTCTGGAGGCGGTGGAGCTGGCGGAGCCAGTGACGGTCTGGATGAAACTGGATACCGGTATGCATCGTCTCGGCGTGCGCCCCGAAGAGGCGGAGGCGTTCTACCAGCGTCTGACGCACTGTAAAAATGTCCGCCAGCCGGTGAATATCGTTAGCCATTTTGCCCGTGCGGATGAGCCGGAATGCGGCGCTACCGAGCATCAGCTTGAAATTTTTAACGCTTTCTGTCGGGGCAAACCTGGCCAGCGCTCTATTGCCGCGTCTGGCGGTATTCTGCTGTGGCCGCAGTCTCACTTTGACTGGGCGCGCCCGGGAATCATTTTGTATGGCGTATCGCCGTTGGAGCACAAACCCTGGGGGCCGGATTTTGGTTTTCAGCCGGTGATGTCCTTAACCTCCAGTTTGATCGCGGCGCGTGACCACAAAGCGGGCGAACCGGTGGGCTACGGCGGGACATGGGTGAGTGAGCGCGATACGCGTCTGGGCGTAGTGGCGATGGGCTATGGTGATGGCTATCCGCGTGCGGCGCCTTCCGGTACGCCAGTACTGGTCAATGGTCGTGAAGTCCCGATTGTCGGACGGGTGGCGATGGATATGATTTGCGTGGATTTGGGGCCAAACGCGCAGGATAAAGCGGGCGATCCGGTAGTTTTATGGGGTGAAGGTCTGCCGGTTGAACGTATCGCTGAAATGACAAAAGTAAGTGCTTACGAACTTATCACGCGCCTGACCTCAAGGGTGGCGATGAAATATATTGATTAAATGCGCGGCGGGCCGGGTGGCGCTTGCGCTTATCCGGCCGGTATCGCGCATTGGCTGTAGGCCGGATAAGACGTTCACGCCGCCATCCGGCAATATTCGCATCCACCGCAACATCCTCTCGATCTTCTCGCCCTTCCGGTTTATTGTGTTATTTCCTGCCCCTCTGTAAACCTGGAGAACCATCGCGTGTTTCAAAAAGTTGACGCCTATGCCGGCGATCCGATTCTTTCACTGATGGAGCGTTTTAAAGATGACTCCCGTCACGACAAAGTGAATCTGAGCATTGGTCTGTATTACAACGAAGACGGGATTATCCCACAGCTCAAAGCGGTGGCCGAAGCCGAAGCCCGACTTAACGCGCAGCCGCATGGCGCCTCGCTGTACCTGCCGATGGAAGGGCTCAATACTTATCGCCATACTATCGCGCCTTTGCTCTTTGGCGCCGATCACCCGATTCTTCAACAACAGCGCGTGGCCACTATCCAGACATTAGGCGGTTCCGGCGCGCTGAAAGTGGGCGCGGATTTCCTGAAGCGTTATTTCCCTGACGCAGGCGTATGGGTAAGCGACCCCACCTGGGAAAACCATATTGCGATATTTGCCGGGGCAGGATTCGAAGTGAGTACTTACCCTTGGGATGACGACGCGACTAACGGCATCCGTTTTAACGATCTGCTGGCCACGCTGAATACGTTACCTGCGCGCAGTATTGTGCTGCTGCACCCCTGTTGTCACAACCCGACCGGGGCGGATTTAACGCCTTCGCAATGGGATGCGGTGATTGAGATATTGAAAGCGCGCGATCTAATTCCGTTCCTTGATATTGCTTATCAGGGGTTTGGCGCAGGCATGGACGAGGATGCTTACGCTATTCGCGCTATTGCCAGCGCCGGGTTACCTGCGTTAGTCAGTAATTCTTTTTCGAAGATTTTCTCGCTGTACGGCGAGCGCGTCGGCGGCCTGTCCGTGGTGTGTGAAGATGCCGAAATCGCAGCGCGGGTTCTGGGACAGCTAAAAGCGACGGTGCGCCAAATTTACTCCAGTCCGCCGAGTTTCGGCGCACAGGTGGTCGCTACGGTCCTGGGCGATGAGGTGTTAAAAGCGCGCTGGCTGGCGGAAGTCGAAGCGATGCGTACCCGCATTATATCGATGCGCCAGACGCTGGTGAAGGTGCTTAAGGCGGAGATGCCTGACCGCAACTTCGATTACTTGTTACAGCAGCGCGGTATGTTCAGCTATACCGGGTTAAGCGCGGAGCAGGTCGATCGGTTGCGTGATGAGTTTGGCGTTTACCTGATTGCCAGTGGCCGCATGTGCGTCGCCGGGCTTAATTCTTCAAATGTACAACGCGTAGCGAAGGCATTTGCCGCTGTCATGTAATGTTCAGGCCGGACGGCGATAATCGTACTCTCCGGCCTGACAATGGCTGTTGTGATCGTCCTCTTTTTTCGTAACAAAACCGCAGATAATTCTTCCTTTTGACCGTTACTGGCGTTATGGTCAGATAGTTTTTTGAGCAAAGACTCATCTTGATAATTATAATATTTTGAATTTTAAGGGAAAACTATGAAAAAAATAACCCTGGCGCTGAGTGTCGTCTGTTTGTTGTTTACGCTAAACCATTCCGCGAATGCGTTAGTGTCTTCCCCTTCGACGCTCAATCCGGGCACTAATGTTGCAAAACTCGCGGAACAAGCGCCTGTCCATTGGGTCTCTGTCGCCCAGATTGAAAACAGCCTTACTGGACGCCCGCCGATGGCGGTCGGCTTTGATATTGACGACACCGTGTTATTTTCCAGCCCCGGATTCTGGCGCGGAAAGAAAACCTACTCCCCGGACAGCGACGATTATCTGAAAAATCCGGCCTTTTGGGAAAAAATGAACAACGGCTGGGATGAGTTCAGTATTCCGAAAGAAGTGGCCCGACAGCTCATTGATATGCATGTTCGCCGTGGCGACAGTATTTACTTTGTCACTGGTCGTCGTCAGACGAAAACGGAAACCGTGTCGAAAACGCTGGCGGATAACTTTCATATTCCGGCGGCGAATATGAATCCGGTGATTTTCGCCGGCGATAAACCGGGACAAAATACGAAAGTCCAGTGGCTCCAGGAGAAAAACATGCGTATCTTCTACGGCGATTCGGATAACGATATTACCGCGGCTCGTGATTGTGGTATCCGCGGTATTCGCATCCTGCGCGCCGCTAACTCCACTTACAAACCGCTGCCGCAGGCAGGCGCGTTTGGCGAGGAAGTCATTGTCAACTCGGAGTACTAAAAATCAGGAGAGCGACAGGCTCTCCTTTTTTGCATGATTTTTGCACAAACTTGCCCCGCTGGCTTTTACCTTTTCCGGACTTGCTGCACACTATTCAGGAGACGTTTATTTTTAGTCAGGAGCAGCCTATGTGGTATCAGCGCACCATTACACTGAGCGAGAAGCCGCGCGGGTTTCATCTGATAACAGATGAAATTGTCGATAAATTGTCTGGCTTACCGCCTGTCGAAATGGGCTTGCTGCATCTGTTGTTGCTACACACCTCGGCCTCGCTGACGTTAAACGAAAACTGCGATCCCACCGTGCGCGCTGATATGGAGCGCCATTTCCTGAAAACCATCCCCGATAATACTGCGTATGAACATGATTACGAAGGGGCGGATGATATGCCTTCGCATATTAAGTCCTCATTATTGGGTGTATCGTTGCTGCTGCCTGTGCGTCAGGGGCGTTTACAGTTAGGAACATGGCAAGGTATCTGGTTGGGAGAGCACCGTATTTACGGCGGTTCACGTAAAATCATCGCGACACTACAAGGGGAATGATAATGACCATTTCGGAATTACTGCAATACTGCATGGCAAAACCTGGCGCAGAGCAGAGCGTCCACAGCGACTGGAAAGCGACGCAAATTAAAGTGGAAGATGTACTTTTCGCGATGGTAAAAGAAGTTGAAGGGCGCCCGGCTGCCTCTCTCAAAACCAGCCCGGAACTGGCGGAGTTATTACGCCAACAGCACAGCGATGTACGACCGAGTCGGCACCTTAATAAAGCACACTGGAGCACGGTCTATCTGGATGGGTCGCTGCCGGATTCACAACTCTATTATCTGGTCGATGCCTCTTATCAGCAGGCAGTAAATGCGTTGTCGGAAGATAAACGCAAACAATTGCCGCAGACGTGATTATAGCTTGCCGACTAACGACGCCAGGGCGATATCAATGAGGCGGATGACCGTTGACCGGATACGGCTGCCGAGGGCGATTTGCGCATTATTGGCGCGTAGCCTGGCGAGATCCCGCTGTCCTTCCAGCAGAATAATCATATCGTCGTCGTCCAGCCAGCCGCGAGCGTGTTCCTGAAGTGCGCGGGCGATAAACGCGGCGGACTCGCGGATACCGTCGTCGCTGTCTTCTCTTGCCTGCTTGTACGTCTGGATAAATTCGGCAAACGCCGAGGAGGCTAGAGGATGTTCGGCCCGGGCGGCGGTAAGCAGGTTACGTATTTCGTTAATAGACATCATTTTCATCTCCCTGAGCGCAGCGAGCGCCCCCACGCAGACACTCACCCTGTATGGCTAATTTCCAGACCTGATTATTTTGCTGTTGGTATCTCTCTGCCTGGATGTAAGTAAGTGGTTGCTTACGTTGCATAACCCGCGCATAGAGACGCAAATAGTGATTTTTCAGCAGAGTCAGATTATCGAGCCGGCGTTTATCCCCACGTTGACTGGCGACCCGCTCAGCCTGAAAAAATGTCTGGCGGATATTGCGGTCATCCTTGATCAGTGTCTCTTTCTGCCACGGTACTCGCGCCGCGTCCTGCAGGAAGCGGGTTGAGTACGCTTGTAATAACGTCAATTGGTGAAAAGCCACGGCGCTAAAGCGGTCAGGCAGCGTACAGGCGGATAAAAACAGGCACAGCAATAGTGTGATTGCGTAGGGTAACTTCATGGTGTTTTCCATAACAGACCGTTTGCGCTATTACATGCCAGAGCGACGCGGCGCGCAAATCACAAATGTGTAATGAGCGAAAATGAGATGAAATGGGGCAAATGATGCCGCTTTCCGGTGAATCGGAAAGCGGCGTGGAGGCTACTTGAGCATAGGTTTAAGGAAGCGGGCGGTATGCGACGCCTCACACTCCGCCACGGTTTCCGGCGTACCGGAGACGAGAATTTCGCCGCCGCCGCTGCCGCCTTCCGGGCCGAGGTCGACAATCCAGTCCGCCGTTTTAATGACATCCAGGTTGTGTTCGATCACCACGATGGTGTTGCCCTGATCGCGCAACTGATGCAGAACGTCAAGCAACTGTTGGATATCGGCAAAGTGCAGGCCGGTGGTCGGCTCATCAAGAATATACAGCGTTTGCCCGGTGCCGCGCTTTGACAGTTCGCGCGCCAGTTTCACTCGCTGAGCCTCGCCGCCGGAAAGGGTGGTCGCCGACTGACCGAGACGGATATAAGTCAGGCCGACATCCATCAGAGTTTGCAGCTTACGCGCCAGCGCCGGAACCGCATCAAAGAACTCACGCGCTTCTTCAATGGTCATATCCAGTACTTCATGGATAGTCTTGCCTTTGTACTTAATCTCCAGTGTTTCCCGGTTATAGCGTTTGCCTTTGCACTGGTCGCACGGCACATAAATATCCGGCAGAAAATGCATTTCGACTTTAATAACGCCATCGCCCTGGCACGCCTCGCAGCGGCCGCCGCGCACGTTGAAACTGAATCGTCCTGGGGTATAGCCGCGTGAGCGAGACTCCGGCACGCCTGCAAATAGCTCGCGAACCGGGGTAAATACGCCCGTGTAAGTCGCCGGGTTAGAACGCGGGGTACGCCCGATTGGACTCTGGTCGATATCGACCACTTTATCGAAATGTTCCAGCCCCTGAATATCCCGATATGGCGCCGGTTCGGCGATAGTCGCCCCGTTTAACTGGCGCTGGGCGATGGGGAACAGCGTGTCGTTAATCAGCGTCGATTTACCGGAGCCGGATACACCGGTGATACAGGTAAACAACCCTACCGGTAGCGTAAGCGTCACATCTTTCAGGTTGTTGCCGCGCGCGCCAGTAAGTTTGAGCACTTTTTCTGGATTTGCCGGCACGCGTTGTTTCGGCACTTCAATTTTGCGTTTACCGCTCATGTATTGGCCGGTTAGCGATTCCGGTACCGCCATAATGGCTTCCAGCGGGCCTTCCGCCACTACCTCGCCGCCGTGAACGCCCGCGCCGGGGCCAATATCAATCACATGGTCGGCGGCGCGGATGGCGTCTTCGTCGTGTTCCACCACAATCACGGTATTGCCGAGATTGCGCAGATGAATCAGCGTACCCAGCAACCGCTCATTATCGCGTTGGTGTAGACCGATGGACGGTTCATCCAGCACGTACATCACGCCGACTAACCCGGCGCCTATCTGGCTCGCCAGACGAATACGCTGAGCTTCGCCGCCGGAAAGCGTCTCTGCTGAACGGGAGAGCGTGAGATAGTTCAGGCCGACGTTCACCAGAAACTTGAGGCGATCGCCAATCTCTTTTAGTACTTTTTCGGCGATCTTCGCCCGTTGCCCGGAAAGTTTAAGATTAGTGAAAAAATCCATCGCGTGACCGATGCTCATATCGGAAATGGCGGGTAGCGGCGTATTTTCCACAAATACATGGCGCGCCTCGCGATTCAGTCGCGTTCCTTCGCAGCTGGCGCAGGGGCGGTTGCTGATGAATTTCGCCAGCTCTTCGCGCACCGCGCTGGATTCCGTCTCTTTATAACGGCGCTCCATATTATGCAACACGCCTTCGAACGGGTGGCGGCGCACGGAAGTATCGCCGCGATCATTCATATATTTAAATTCGATATTCTCTTTGCCGGAACCGTACAGCACGACTTTGTGTACGTTGGCGCTGAGGCTTGCCCACGGTGCATCCACGTCGAATTTATAGTGTTCCGCCAGCGATTTGAGCATCTGAAAGTAGTAAAAATTGCGACGATCCCAACCGCGAATCGCGCCGCCTGCCAGCGACAAGTCAGGATTCTGGATCACGCGGTCCGGATCGAAATATTGCTGGACGCCGAGGCCGTCACAGGTCGGACAGGCGCCTGCCGGATTGTTGAACGAAAACAGACGCGGTTCCAACTCGCGCATACTGTAGCCGCAAATCGGACAGGCAAAATTGGCGGAGAACAGGAGTTCTTCTGCTTTTTCATCGTCCATATCGGCAACAACCGCCGTGCCGCCGGATAATTCCAGCGCCGTTTCGAACGACTCCGCCAGGCGTTGGGAAAGATCGTTGCGAACCTTGAAGCGATCGATTACCACCTCAATGGTATGTTTCTTTTGCAGCTCCAGCTTCGGCGGGTCGGAGAGATCGCACACTTCGCCGTCAATACGGGCGCGAATGTAACCCTGGCTTGCCAGATTTTCCAGCGTTTTGGTGTGTTCGCCTTTACGCTCTTTAATAATCGGCGCCAGCAGCATCAGACGTTTGCCTTCCGGCTGCGACAGCACGTTATCGACCATCTGGCTCACGGTTTGCGCCGCCAGCGGAACGTCATGATCCGGACAACGCGGCTCGCCAACGCGGGCAAACAGCAGACGCAGGTAGTCGTGAATCTCGGTAATGGTACCCACCGTAGAGCGCGGGTTGTGAGATGTCGATTTCTGTTCAATTGAGATCGCGGGCGATAGCCCCTCAATATGGTCGACATCCGGTTTTTCCATGAGCGACAAAAACTGCCGCGCGTAAGCGGAGAGCGATTCAACGTAACGACGCTGCCCTTCGGCATACAGAGTGTCGAAAGCCAGTGAGGATTTGCCTGAACCCGAAAGCCCGGTCACGACAATCAGTTTGTCGCGGGGGATGACGAGGTTAATATTTTTGAGATTATGGGTGCGGGCGCCCCGAACTTCGATCTTATCCATTCACCTTTCCCGGTAGAGACTCGGATGCTTGGTTTGTTTGAAGGACAAACGGCAGAAACGGCTAATTATGACACAATTTAACCTGTTTGAATATACAGTATTGGAATGCATCTTCAGCTAAAGTATGCAACAATATGAGGTTCGCGCGAGTGAACTGGAACCTGCATCGCAGCTATTAAAATGCTACGTGGAAATGGTACACTCACGCGTTTACACTATTTATAAAACGTATTCAGGAGACTCAATCATGGCCAGCAGAGGCGTAAACAAGGTTATTCTCGTTGGTAATCTGGGCCAGGACCCGGAAGTACGCTATATGCCGAGTGGCGGCGCTGTCGCCAACTTAACGCTGGCTACTTCTGAATCCTGGCGCGATAAGCAGACCGGCGAAATGAAAGAGCAGACTGAATGGCACCGCGTGGTGATGTTCGGCAAACTGGCGGAAGTGGCCGGCGAATATCTGCGTAAAGGTTCTCAGGTGTATATCGAAGGTCAACTGCGTACCCGTAAATGGACCGATCAGAGTGGTCAGGAACGCTATACGACTGAAATTAACGTTCCGCAGATCGGCGGTGTGATGCAGATGCTGGGGGGACGCCAGGGCGGCGGCGCACCGGCTGGCGGTCAGCAGCAGGGCGGCTGGGGCCAGCCGCAACAACCTCAGCAGCCGCAGGGCGGCAACCAGTTCAGCGGCGGCGCGCAGTCGCGTCCACAGCAATCCGCGCCGGCGCCGTCTAACGAACCGCCAATGGATTTTGACGACGACATCCCGTTCTGATTTTTCGCTATAACTCCCGTCTGCTGAAATGCCTGGTGTAAGCCAGGCATTTTCTTGCCTGATATTAGTGTATTTGTATCTCTTTTAAAAAAGAGTAACACATTTCTCGGTGGATTAGCCTGAGACTTCCATTTACGTAAAAATGTCGCGATTCGCCATCCCTCACACTCTCGACATGCCATTATCCAGCCAAATTGCATTAACGTACCACGCTAACTCAGCGTCTCTTAAATATGCCAGAGAAATTTCATCTGGGGAAAATATAATTTATAGCCATTTTTTGACCACAAAAAGCTATTATAGTATAGCGATAAAAAATGATGTTTATTATTATTAGTTAATTAAATGTCTGTTTTGGCTTGTAATAAAATTAAATATGATATGCTTGTGTTCTTTTATTTGTATTATCCATGGATAAAAATTGTTATTTATAGTCTGATTTATATAAAAAAAGAGCATTGGTTGTGATTTTTTTACTTGATTCTGATTTTTTTCTCCCCGCTTATTATATTTTCAACGATTTAAGTTATGTTGAAGTATCTATGACCCTATGTTCTAATTGTGAAACTTTATTTTATCTGGTGGAGGGACTATTCAATAGATATAACATGCGTCAAGTAGGAATATGACGTTAAAATTATTTAATAGTTCAATTATTAGCTGGCAAATATATTTATTGACTGATGATTTTTAGTTTACTGATGACCATTTTTGCTCATGAGATGGTATTGCATAGAATATCTATCATTAGGACAAATGTCGTCGGAATAATAATTAATACCAGACTAATTAAATAATGAAGAGTGTTTTTAGTTAAAAATACTCCTCTTTGTCGCAGGCGTATAAAAATGGCATCGTTGATTACATTTTTCTGACTGTGAGATTGGAAAAACGAAGTTTATAACGCGTATTGGTAGCAGGAAGCCAAGGGCGGTAGCGTTAACTTTCTGAATAACTTTCGCATCCTTTAGCCTGTCTATACCACAACAACTTTTTATTCATAATGTAATATCAGGAGACAACATGGAAGACGAAAGTAATCCGTGGCCTAGTTTTGTTGATACATTTTCTACTGTGTTGTGTATTTTTATATTTCTTATGTTGGTATTTGCGCTTAATAATATGCTTATTATGTATGATAACTCCATTAAGGTTTATAAAACAAACATCGAGAAAACGACTAAATCTGCTGTTCAAAATAGTGGAGCCAATAACAGTTCAAATGCTAATAAAATAGTTAAAAATGAAGTTGCTACTAAAAGTACATCAGACGGAATTACTGCAATGACAGGAAAAGAGGTTGGTGTGTACGATATTGCCGATGGTCAAAAAATTGATATCACATCCACAAAAAATGAACTTGTTATTACCTATCGTGGCAGACTAAGGAGTTTTTCGGAAGAGGATATTAATAAAATCACGGCTTGGCTAGAAGACAATGGTAATAGTAATTTATTGATAGAAATGGTTATTCCTCAGGCAGAACTCTCTTTCTCTGATTCGTTACGACTGGGATATGAGCGAGGTATTATTCTGATGAAAGAGATTAAGAAAATATATCCTGATGTAGTTGTTGACATGAGTGTTAACTCCGCGATATCGAGTGCAACGAGTAAAGCAATTATTACCACTATCAATAAAAAGGTGTCACAATGAAATATATAAATCATTACCGCTATTTTTTTATCTGTTTTTTTCTTGCCATACTCCCTTTTTTTGCTTTGTCTTTTCCAGGCATTAGAGAGTATGTTTTTGATAACTTCATGGTTTCTGCTATTTATAATGGAGTTATTATTGCTATTTATATTACGGGCTCTTTGTGTGCACTATTCACTATTCTTAAAAATATTTCAGCAAAAGACATATTAACAACTCAGGACGCTAGCAGAAAAAATAGTATTCTTTCTAACCTCAATCAGATTTTGTTCTCCGGGAAAACCAGGCAGTGCGATTTCGATTTGCTGATGGAATTAGATGATAATGTCTCCACCGCCCGCAACCAAAGATTATCATTTATTATGAGTTGCAGCAATGTGTCGACGCTTATTGGTCTGTTAGGGACGTTTGCGGGGCTATCTATTACGATTGGTTCAATCGGCAATTTATTAAGCACACCATCAGACGTTGGCGGTGATAATGCAAGTAATACGCTCAATATGATTGTGACAATGGTAGCGTCGCTTTCTGAGCCGTTGAAAGGGATGAATACCGCATTTGTATCATCGATCTATGGTGTTGTTTGCGCCATCCTCCTGACCTCACAAAGTGTTTTTGTCCGCAGTTCTTATTCTCTTGTTTTTACGGAGATCAAAAAATTAAAAATAATAAGTAATAAAGCAAATAATAAGCAGCGAAGCCTGCGGATTGAATCAGAGACGCTTGTAGAATTTAAAGAGCTATTTAAAGAATTCTTTGATAATTACCTGTCTGTTGAAACTTTACGGGCGCAAGAAGAAGAAAAGAAACAAGTACTGCTATCAGAAAGATTTTCTACTTTGCAAAACCATCTACTTGAGAATTCAGCAAAACTGGAACAGCTTTCTACGCTGATTGATGGTTATCTCTTGAGCAGTAACGAAAGTCTCAAAAAATTATCTGACGGTGTAATAACAATTACCTCTTGTTTATCTGAAGGTAATGCTCTGCTTGCTGATAATAATGCAAAGCTAGAGATACTCAGTACGGTGCAAAATATCATAGTTAAAAAGAATGATGCGATAGTTACATCAGTTGATAAATGTTATCAGGAATCTATTTCGCAGGGTAAGAAAATAAATAATATTGCCGCTGATAGTGTCAATATTTTTCATGCTCTTGATGGGATGAAAAAAGATATAGATGTGGATATGAATAATGTTCACACAGCACTAACTGAACTGTCGGTTACTGATGAAAAGATTATTGCCAATACTAAAGAGATTGGTGCTGAGATAGTTAGCTACCGTGATACCTATATCCCATTAATGGAAAAAATAACGTCTATGCATCAGGGAATAGTCAAGCAAAATTTGTTAAACAGAGAGGGAAAAAATGAAGACTAAGATCTTTTTACTGACTACCACTTTTATTATGCATAGCGTACACGCAAGTGAGCTTCCAGTAATCCCTCTCAGCGATTTGGTTAACGCCGCATTAAAGCACCAGCCATCTGTTGCTGTTTCATATTATGAAACTGAAAAGAAAAGCAGTGATTTAGATGTTTCAAAAGCAGCGCTTTATCCTACCCTGGATCTAACATCTGGTCTTAATAATACAAGGAAAGAGTCATCTGGTATTGAGAAAAATATTGAAAATAAAATATCCTTATCGTATAGAATCACAGATTTTGGGGTGACAGGTGCTAATATCAGAAAGTCTGAGTATGAAAGAGATAATAGTAAAACGGATTATGGGAAAACAAAAAATATAGTGTCTCAGGAGATTACTACAACCTATTATAACATTAGTAAATATCGTGAAATGATTGATGGTGTAAACCAGGAAAAAGAGTTCTATAAAAAGATGCTGGAAACTTTTTCACTACTGGTATCTTCCGGTGTAGCCATGCAGTCTGATATGCGTAAGGTACAGGTTTCTATCGATGCATTAAATACCAGAAGCATTATGTATCAATCGATGCTGGATGATGAAATGTATAAAATGAAGAATATGACTGGTCTAAATTTATTACCAGATCAGATTCAAAGTGATAGAGAATTCAATCTCTTCAAAAAATATATTTTTGTTGAAAGTCCTGAAAAACTTATGGACATGGTTATGAAATATAACGATGACTATAAGATGCTTGTCAATACCCGAAAAGCCGCAACCGAAGATATTAATGCCGCAAAATCATCCTATTTCCCCACTGTAGATCTTGTTTCTAGCTATGTACAAAATAACCCAAGCGGTAGCGCTAAAAAAAGCGATTATGAAGACGAATTTAAAACGAGTATCAATGTTAGCTTCAACATTTTTAATGGGTTCAGAAATACAGCCCAGGAAAGAAAAATGGTGGCAAGTTACTCGCAGGCTAAACTACAAATTGACGACTTTTTGATTAAAACTCGTTATAACATTGATTCACAACTGTCAAAGTACACTGCTGCAAAAGAAACTTATTCAGTGGCGAAACGTTCACATATAAACGCATTGCAGCTTACTGAATTGTATGAACAGGAGTTTCAGTTAGGGCAAAAAAGTTTGCTTGATTTAATTTCCAGCCGTAATGAAGCATTTCAGGCTTATGTGAGTATGGTCGACAGCAAATATAGTCTGTACTTGCTGAAGTTACAGCAGCTCTCATTAGTTTTTCATTTAATGGATTATTTAAAAGGAAATACCGCAAGTGAGTTGAATGGAATGAAATGAATAGAAAACAAAGCGATCATCTCATGATGATAATTATTTCATTAACGATTTTAATTATTATCCTCACCTACTTTATTGAAATTAATTCAGTAGTTCATGGTCAGGGGGTTATCACTACTAAAGATAATGCTCAGTTAATATCTCTTTCTAAAGGGGGGACGATACAAGATATTTATGTGACCGAGGGGGATACTGTAAAAAAAGGAGAACTCCTTGCAAAGGTCGTTAACCTTGATCTGCAAAAAGAATATCAAAGGTATAGAACTCAAAAAGGGTATCTGGATAAAGATGTTAACGAAATATCTTTCATTCTTGATAAAGAAAATGAGAGTGGGTTGATTACATTGGATAATACCCGTTCTTTAAGCAACAAAGAGGTAAAAGCGAATATTGAATTGGTGCATAGTCAGATAAGAGCTAAAGAGTTAAAAAAAGACTCTCTTGATTCTGAGATTAGCGGATTACAAGAGCGATTAAGTTCGAAAGAAAAAGAGCTTGCATTGCTTGCCGAAGAAATAAATATTCTTTCTCCGCTGGTAAAAAAAGGAATCAGTCCGTACACCAATTTTCTTAATAAGAAGCAGGTGTATATAAAAGTCAAGTCTGAAATCAATGATATTGATAGCAGCATCACTTTAAAAAAAGATGATATCGAGTTAGTTGCTAATGATATTAAGGCGCTTAATAATGAATTGCGACTGTCTTTATCTAAAATTATATCTAAAAATCTCCAGGAGCTTGAGGTTGTTAACTCTACTTTAAAAGTAATAGAGAAACAGATAAATGAGGAGGATATCTACTCTCCGGTTGATGGAGTAATTTATAAAATAAACAAAAGCGCCACTACTCATGGTGGCGTGATTCAAGCCGCGGACTTGCTTTTTGAAATAAAACCAAAAGTGAAGACTATGCTGGCTGATGTGAAAATACCTCCTAAGTACCGGGATCAAATATATGTAGATGAAGCCGTTAAACTGGATGTCCAGTCAATTATCCAGCCAAAGATAAAATCGTATAGTGCGACCATCGATAATATTAGCCCTGACTCCTATGAGGAAAATACCGGAGGGACAATTCAGCGTTATTATAAGGTGATTATTGCATTCGATGTTAATGAAGATGATTTGCGTTGGTTAAAACCAGGTATGACTGTTGACGCCAGTATAATTACCGGAAAACACAGCATTATGGAATACCTGTTGTCTCCCTTGATGAAAGGCGTAGATAAAGCCTTTTCAGAACCAGTTAATACTAAACGATTAGACACTCCTTAAAGGTGAAGATAATATTATGGGAAATAAAAACATACAAAAGTTTTTTGCTGATCAAAATTCTGTAATTGATTTGTCTTCTTTGGGTAATGCCAAAGGTGCAAAAGTTTCTCTTTCCGGGCCAGACATGAACATTACCACGCCGCGTGGTTCAGTGATCATTGTTAACGGGGCTCTTTATTCAAGTATCAAGGGCAATAACCTCGCTGTTAAATTTAAAGATAAGACTATTACCGGTTCTAAAATTCTGGGTAGTGTAGATTTAAAAGACATTCAACTGGAGAGAATTGACAGCTCATTGGTTGATGCTGCTCAGGTAGAAAAAAAAGGTACTGGCAAACAACGAAGTAAAAAGGAAAACGAGGAATTAAAAAAGCAGCTTGATGATGCTGAAAATGCAAAGAAAGAAGCTGACAAGGCAAAGGAGGAAGCAGAGAAAGCGAAAGAGGCTGCAGAAAAAGCACTCAATGAGGCGTTTGAAGTCCAGAACGCGTCAAAACAAATGGAAGAAATGCTGCAGAACTTTTTGGCAGATAATGTAGCAAAAGACAATCTGGCTCAACAAAACGATGCTTCTCAGCAAAATACACAGGCTAAAGCAGCGCAGGCTCTTAAACAGAACGATGCAGAGAAAGTGCTTGCGCAACCTATTAATAAAAATACCAGCACTGGAAAAAGCAATAGCAGTAAAAATGAGGAAAATCAGTTTGATGCCGAGCCTGTTAAAGAGGAGATTAAAGTTACATTAGCGCTTGCGGCCGAGAGTAACAGCGGTAGCAAAGATGACAGTATAACTAATTTTACTAAGCCTCAGTTTGTAGGTAGCACGGCTCCCAATGCCACGATCATTATTAAAATAAATGGTATTGCTGTCGGTCAGGCTGTGGCGGATAGTTTGGGGAATTTCACCTTCACGGCGCCTGAAACATTGGCTGATGGAACGTATAACCTGGAGGCTGAGGCCAAGGCTGCTGATGGGAACGGTAGTACCAAACTTGTCATTACTATCGATTCTGTTACTGATAAGCCAACATTTGAACTTTCACCGGAAAGCAGTGTTTCCGGTCATAAGGGCTTAACGCCAACCTTGACGCCTTCCATTGTTGGTACGGCGGAAGAAAATGCTAAGGTTGACATTTATGTAGACAATAAGCTAGTAGCCAGCGTCGATGTCGATAAAGACGGGAACTGGAGTTATGAATTTAAAAATAATGAATTATCTGAAGGCGAAAATAATATAAAAGTCGTTGCCGTGGATAAAGCGGGTAACAAAAATGAAACGACGGATAGTATTATAGCCGATACTACTCCACCGGAAAAACCAACGCTTGAGCTGGATGATGGTAGTGATTCTGGCATTAAAAATGATAATATTACTAATAGTACCTTACCGACATTTATTGGTGTGGCGGAACCGGGTTCTACAGTCTCTATTTATCTTGGACTCAAGCATCTTGGTGAGGTAATTGTTGCTAAAGATGGGACATGGAGCTATACGCTTACTACGCCACTGAAAGATGGCGACTATAATATAACTGCAACCGCTACTGATATTGCCGGGCATACCTCAGAGACGGTAAGTCTGCCTTTTACCATTGATACTCGTATCAGCTATTTCAGCGCTGAGATTAAAGCGACTGATGATAGCGGTATTGTCGGAGATAACGTTACTAATAATACTCGCCCAACCTTTACCGGTAAAACTGAGCCAAATGCTGTTATTAGCGTCAGAAATAGTGAGACAGGCGAAGAGATTACTTTTAAAGCAAATGGCCAGGGCGAATGGACATTCAATTTCACTTCAGACTCAGTTGAAGGGATTAACAACCTTACATTCACTGTTGAAGATGTTGCTGGCAACAAAAAGGATTTTTCTTTTAGTTACGTTATAGATACTGTCGCTCCTGTTCCGCCGACGGTTTCTTTAGATGACTTCGTTGTATTGCCGAATGGTATCATTTTATCAGGAAATGATCTGCCGACATTAGTCGGTACGGCAGAGCCAAAATCAACCATCTTGTTAATGCGAGATGGCAAGCTTTATGATAGCATCAATGTTAATTCAGACGGAACCTGGGATTATCAGTTTAGTAATAAATTCCTTCAGGGTTCCTATGATATTGAAATTATTTCTCAGGATGCTGCTGGTAATAAATCCCCCTCCGTTAAGTATTCTTTCTCTATTCAAACTGAAGTTGTACTTCCAAAAGCTGAACTGGATGCTAACGACGATTCCGGTGCAAAAGGCGACTGGATTACCAATAAACATAATGCCCTTACGTTACTGGGAACAGCAGATAAGTTTGCTACTATAAATATCCTTATCGATGGTAAAACGATAGGCGTGACAACTGCAGATGCAGACGGTAACTGGAGTTTTGATATTTCCCGCAACCTGTCTGACAATGTTTATAAAATTACGGTTGAAGCTATCGATCCTTTAGGAAGAACGGCATCTGTAGATTATCAGCTTACCATTGACAGCTTTACGCCGATCCCTACTGTTATGCTGCATGATAGCGCTGACTCTGGCGTTAAAGGCGATATGATTACTAAAATTAATACGCCGTTGTTTACCGGGATAGCTGAAGCTAATGCTAAAGTTTCTATCTATGTCGACGGTGTTTTAAGCGGCGAGGCTATTGCAGGCGATGATGGTGTATGGAATTTTCAATTTACCACAACGTTACCTGACGGATCGCATGATGTAACGGTAAAGGTAGAAGATATTGCTGGTAATACTGCTTCGTCATCAGCGTATAATTTCCAGATCGTTACACAGACGCAAAAACCAACAATAGAGTTGGTCAATGATACGGGGATTGACAATACAGACCATATTATTAATGAAAAGAGCCCTGCGCTGACAGGTACGGCTGCGCCCTATTCGACCGTTAAATTATATATTGATGGCGTACTGGTCGCTGAGGTCAGAACAAATAAAGATGGCGTGTGGGGTTACACTCTGAAACCCGATCAGGCCCTGGTTGATGGCGATCACAAAATCACCGCCTTAGTCGAAGATGTCGCTGGCAACGTTGCTCATTCAGATCCATTTTCTATTAGCGTAGATACCGCTATTTCAATACCGATAGTTTCACTGAGCCCGGATTCGGATTCGGGAGTGGCAAATGATAATTTGACGAAGATCGTTAAACCTACCCTGCATCTTAAAGATATTGATCCCGATATTACCAGCGTTCAGATATGGAATGCCGTGTCTGATACTCAGATAGGCTTTGCTACGCAACAACCCGATGGGACCTGGGCCTATGCTTTTACTTCAGATTTAACGGAAGGCAAGCACCAGGTATATGTCAAGGTTGAGGATATCGCCGGTAATAAAGCGAGCAGCGCGGTATTTGATTTCACGATAGATACCACTATTTCCACGCCTGTGATTTCACTGCTTTCTCAGGATGATACAGGGATTACTGGCGATAACCTGACCAATATTAATAAACCTGGCTTTGCGATTAACGCTGTGGATGCCGATGCGCATCGGGTCGTCGTGCTGGTGATGCACAATGGCGTAAGCGAAGAGATCGAACTTTCCCACCACAATGGCAGTTGGTTATTTACGCCAGGGGATGCGTGGGCGGATGGCAGCTACACGTTGACGGTGAAAGTGGAGGATAAGGCGGGGAATATCAGTCATTCAGCGCCACTGACGGTCACTGTCGATACCCAAATCGCCATTGATGGGGTGGAACTGGTCAACGACAGCGGCGTCAAGGGCGACAATATGACCAATGACGATCGTCCCCATTTTCGGGTGACGGTGCCCACCGATGTGAACGAGGTCCGTCTGAGTATTGACGGTGGTAAAACATGGTTTAACGCCACGCAGAGCGTGGCAGGAAACTGGGATTATATCTGGCCGACAGGCCTGGCAGATGATCAATACACGCTGACGGTGGAAGCGACTGACAACGCAGGCAATACGGTGACGAAGACAATCGATTTCGCGGTGGATACCACACTGTCGACGCCTGTTATCGTGCTGAATAGCGCGGATGATACCGGAGTCCTGGGCGACAGTATGACTAATCGCACCCAGCCGACATTTAGCCTGCAGCATATTGATGATGATGCCGTTCGCGTTACGGTCAACGTGGAGCATGGCGGCGTCACTACTCCGTTTGACGCTGTTAAAGGCGCGGGCGGATGGACCTTTACGCCGCCAGCATCCTGGGCGGATGGGGATTATACCCTGAGCGTGTCAGTCGAGGACGCGGCGGGGAACACCAGCCAGTCCGCGCCGCTGACGGTGATGGTGGATACACAAATCTCCATCGACAATATTGAACTGGTCAATGACAGCGGTATCCCCAATGACAATCTGACCAATAATGTGCGTCCGCATTTCCGGGTGACGGTACCGGCGGATGTCAATGAGGTACGCCTGAGCATTGACGGCGGAAAAACATGGGTAGCGGCGGCGCAGAATACAGCCGGTGTCTGGGAATACATCTGGCCGGATGATGTGATCGACGGTTCTTACACCCTGATGGTGGAAGCGACCGACGAGGCAGGAAACAAAACAACACAGACGCTCGATTTCATCATCGATACCACGCTATCGGTGCCGACCCTCTCGCTGGACAGTGCGGATGACAGTGGCGCTGCAGGCGATAACATCACCAACGTGAAAACGCCTGGATTTACTCTCGGCAATATTGATAACGATGCCAGCCGGGTGGTGGTGGAGGTCATGCACAATGGCAGTAAGCAGGAGGTGCTGCTGACTCAGTCAGGCGGGCAGTGGCGCTTTGTGCCGGCCAGCGATTGGGCGGACGGCGACTATATCCTGACAGTGAAAGTGGAGGATAGCGCCGGAAATGTGAAGCACTCCGCGCCATTGACGGTGACGGTAGATACACAAATCGTCATTGACAATATTGAACTGGTTAACGACAGCGGTATCCCCAACGACAATCTAACCAATGAGGCGCGCCCGCACTTCCAGGTGACGGTTCCGGTGGATGTTAACGAGGTCCGTCTGAGCATTGATGGTGGTAAGACATGGTTTAACGCTACGCAGAGCGCGACGAGGGGCGTCTGGGATTATATCTGGCCGACGGAGATAGTTAACGGTCCTCATACTCTGACAGTAGAAGCGATCGACGCAGCGGGAAACAAGACGTCGCAGATACTCGATTTTACTATCGATACCACGCTGTCAGAACCGACGATCACGCTGGACAGCGCGGATGATAGCGCTACGGTCGATAATATCACCAACGTGAAAACACCGGGCTTTACCCTCGGTAACATCGACGCTGATGTGACCAAAGTCATGGTGACGGTGACGCACAATGGTAAGCATCAGCAGATAGAACTGTCCCAGACTGGCGGACAGTGGCGCTTTACGCCAGGCGCCGCCTGGATCGATGGTGATTATACGTTGACGGTGACGGTAGAAGATAAGGCGGGGAATATAAATCATTCCGCGCCGCTGACGGTCACTATCGATACGCAAACGACCATTAATCGCATCGAACTCATCAATGACACCGGTATTCCCGGCGATAATTTGACCAACGAGGCGCGTCCACAGTTTCATATCACTGTACCGACGGATGTGAACTCGGTGCAATTGAGTATTGATAACGGCGCTCATTGGGTTAGCGCAACTCTGACGTCTAATGGCGTTTGGGAATATAGCTGGCCGGCAGATCTGGCCGAAGGGTCGTACACTCTGACGGTGAAAGCGACCGATGTCGCAGGCAATACGGCGACGCAAACGCTGGGCTTTACCATCGATACCACGCTATCGGTGCCGACCATCGCGCTGGACAGCGTGAACGATAGCGGTATCGCTAACGATAATATGACTAACGTTAAAACGCCTGGCTTTACTATCGGCGGCATTGATCCTGATGTGGTTGAGGTTATCGTGCAGGTGATGCGCGACGGTCATCGCGAGGAGGTGACGCTGACCCAGACTGGCGGGCAGTGGCGTTTTGTCCCCAGTAGCGCGTGGACCGATGGCGACTATACGCTGACGGTAACGGTGAAAGATGAAGCGGGCAATATTCGCCACTCTGCGCCGCTGACAGTTACCATCGATACCCACATCACCATCGACAACATTGAGCTGATTAACGACAGCGGTATCCCCAATGACAATCTGACCAATAACGTGCGTCCGCAGTTTCAGATAGCGGTGCCGGCGGATGTCAACATGGTGCGTCTGAGCATTGATGGCGGCAAGACGTGGTTTAATGCCACGCAGAGCGCGACGGCAGGCGTCTGGGATTACACCTGGCTGGCGGATGTGAGTGAGGGTAAACATACCCTGACGGTGGAAGCGACTGATGCGGCGGGCAACAAGACGACGCAGAAACTTGAGTTCACCATCGATACCACTCTGTCAGTCCCGACTATTGTGCTGGACAACACGGACGATAGCGGAACAAAAGGCGATAACCTGACCAACGTAAATAAGCCGACGTTTGTCCTGGGCAATATTGACGCGGACGCGCGGTATGTCACGGTTGAGGTGCAATATGGCAGCACGAAAGAAGTGCTGACCGCCACCAAAGATACGAATGGCATCTGGAGCGTGATACCGACCGGCACGTGGGCGGACGGCAGTTATACGCTGACGGTGAAGGTAGAAGATGAGGCGGGGAACGTAAAACATTCTGTGCCGCTGACGGTCACTGTCGACACCCAAATCACCATTGATGGGGTGGAACTGGTCAACGACAGCGGCGTCAAGGGCGACAATATGACTAACGACGCCCATCCGCAGTTCCGCGTTACGGTGCCGGTGGATGTTAGCGAAGTCAGTCTGAGCCTTGATGGCGGCGTGACCTGGATTAAGGCGATGCAGAGCGCGACGGCGGGAGTGTGGAATTATACGTGGCCAGGCACCGTGCCCGATGGCGACTATACGCTGACGGTGAAAGCGACTGACAACGCAGGCAATACGGTGACGAAGACAATCGATTTCGTGGTGGATACCACGTTGTCGACGCCTGTTATCGTGCTGAATAGCGCGGATGATACCGGAGTCCCGGGCGACAGTATAACTAATCGCACCCAGCCGACATTTAACCTGCAGCATATTGATGATGATGCCGTTCGCGTTACGGTCAACGTGGAGCATGGCGGCGTCACTACTCCGTTTGACGCCGTTAAAGGCGCGGGCGGATGGACCTTTACGCCGCCAGCATCCTGGGCGGATGGGGATTATACCCTGAGCGTGTCAGTCGAGGACGCGGCGGGGAACACCAGCCAGTCCGCGCCGCTGACAGTTACCATCGATACCCAAATCGCTATTAATAACATTGAGCTGATTAACGACAGCGGTATCCCCAATGACAATCTGACCAATAACGTGCGTCCGCAGTTTCAGATAGCGGTGCCGGCGGATGTCAACATGGTGCGTCTGAGTATTGATGGCGGCAAGACGTGGTTTAACGCCACGCAGAGCGCGACGGCAGGCGTCTGGGATTACACCTGGCTGGCGGATGTGAGTGAGGGTAAACATACCCTGACGGTGGAAGCGACCGATGCGGCGGGCAACAAGACGACGCAGAAACTTGAGTTCACCATCGATACCACTCTGTCAGTCCCGACTATTGTGCTGGACAACACGGACGATAGCGGAACAAAAGGCGATAACCTGACCAACGTAAATAAGCCGACGTTTGTCCTGGGCAATATTGACGCGGACGCGCGGTTTGTCACGGTTGAGGTACAACATGGCGGCATTAGCGAAGTGCTGACAGCCACTAAAGGCGCAAACGGCATCTGGAGCGTGATACCGACCAGCACGTGGGCGGATGGCAGTTATACGCTGACGGTGAAGGTGGAAGATGAGGCGGGGAATATAAACCATTCCGCACCGCTGACGGTGATTATCGATACGCAAATCGCTATTAATAACATTGAACTGCTCAATGATAACGGTATTCCCGGTGATAACCTGACCAATGAGGTTCGTCCACAGTTTCGCGTCACGGTGCCAGGGGATGTCAACGAGGTACGTCTGAGTATTGATGGCGGTAATACATGGGTTCGCGCAACGCAGGGCACGGCAGGGGTCTGGGATTATATCTGGCCGGATGATGTGACTGACGGGCTATACACCTTGACGGTGGAAGCGACCGATGCGGCGGGAAATAAGACGACACAGACGCTTGATTTTACCATTGATACTCGACTGTCGACGCCAACCATCATAATGGATAGCGGGGATGACACGGGGGCGCCTGGCGATCATATCACCAGTGTCAAAACGCCGGGCTTTACCATTGGCAATATTGACTCCGATGCGCATTCGGTCGTTTTGTGGATCGCACAGGGCGGCAATAAACAAGAAGTGAAACTAACCCAGGTTGGGGGGCAGTGGCGCTTTACGCCGGGTGCTGACTGGGCAGACGGTAGCTATACGCTGACGGTCGAGGTAGAGGACAACGCAGGGAATGTTCGTCAGTCCACGCCGCTGGTCGTGACAATAGACACGCAAACCAGCATCACCAACATTAAGCTGGTTAATGACTATGGCGAACCTGATGACAACCTGACCAACGCCACCCGCCCACAGTTTGAGATAACCGTGCCGGTAGATGTGAAC
This sequence comes from Salmonella enterica subsp. houtenae serovar Houten, assembly GCA_900478215.1. Taxonomy (NCBI): domain Bacteria; kingdom Pseudomonadati; phylum Pseudomonadota; class Gammaproteobacteria; order Enterobacterales; family Enterobacteriaceae; genus Salmonella; species Salmonella enterica. The sequence continues at coordinate 4,198,277 of LS483478.1, read as the reverse complement.
TCCGTGCAACTGAGCATTGATGGAGGCACAAACTGGGTGAGTGCGACGCAGGGCGTCAAAGGTGTATGGGGCTACACCTGGCCGACAGAGTTGGGCGATGGGAAACATATCCTGACCGTGATGGTCACCGACGCGGCGGGCAATACGGCGACGCAAACGCTCGATTTTACCATCGATACCCGTTTGTCGACGCCGACCATTGCGCTGGATAGCACTGATGATACCGGTACGCCTGGCGATGGGATGACCAATCGTACCCAACCGACGTTTCTTCTACAGAATATCGATTCGGATGTTGTCAACGTCACAGTGAGCGTCACGCATAACGGGGTGACAACGACATTTGCCGCGACGCAGGGTGCTGGCGGGTGGAGCTTTATGCCGCCAGCGCCGTGGGGCGACGGTAATTATACGCTGACAGTGACAGTGGAAGACCGGGCGGGAAATACGCGTCCGTCTACGCCGCTGACGGTGGTGGTGGATACGCAGGTTTCCATTAATCATATTGAATTGGTTAATGATAGCGGTACTCCAGGCGATAATATGACTAACCAGACGCGTCCGCAGTTCCAGATCTCGGTGCCAACGGATGTGGAAAAAGTTCTTCTGAGTATTGATGGCGGCGTGACCTGGGTTAGCGCGACAAAGAGTTCGACGCAGGGCATTTGGGATTACACCTGGCCGACAGATATGCCAGAGGGACAGCATACCCTGACGGTGGAAGCTACTGACGCTGCGGGAAACACGACGCGAGAAACGCTCAATTTCGCCATCGACATCACGCTGTCGACGCCAACCATTGAGTTAGCACCCGATCAGGATACCGGACAGATTAAGAACGATAATCTGACCAGCATCACTCAGCCATTATTTGTGTTAGGTCATATCGATAAAGATGTTCAACATGTTGTATTGAATATTGAGCATAACGGGACGTTTAAAACGGTGGTGCTCACCGAATCAGTCGACGGGTGGCGGTATCGGCCGGATGCCGCCTGGGGGGACGGTAGCTACAAATTAACGGTAACGGTAACGGATGTGGCCGGTAATCAGCAAACATCCGCGCCGTTAACGGTGATGATAGACGGTACCCTGGCTACGCCGACGATTGAACTGGCGGCAGGCGAAGATAGCGGCACCGTTGGCGATCGTCTCACCAATCACGATCGACCCGTATTTGATATCAACCAGATTGATCCTGACGTTACGCGCGTGATGGTCAAAGTAACCTACAACGGTAAAACTCACGAGGAAGCAGCGGTATTGACCAATGGTCAATGGCGTTTTAGCCCTTCTGCGAACTGGGCTGATGGTTCTTACCAACTAGTCGTTGTGGTAGAAGATTTGGCGGGGAACGTAAAAGAATCGACGCCGTTGGATGTTCGTATTGATACAACGACGACAATTAATAATATCGTGTTGCTTACTGATACCGGCGTGCCGGATGATCAATTGACGAATGTCGCGAAACCGTCATTCCGAATTGATGTTCCTGCTGATGTCGTTCAGGTACGCGTAACCCTGGATGGCGGCACTAGCTGGAGTCTGGTACGGAAAAACGCCGACGGACAGTGGATTTTTGAAAGCCAGAACACTTTGGTTGACGGCGTACATACCCTTCGCGTAGAGGCCACTGATGAGGCCGGTAATATTGCGAATAAAGAGCTAGTATTTAATATCGATACCCGTATACAGGTTCCGACTATCGCTTTAGATGCCGGGCAAGATAGCGGAGCGAATACCGCCGACAATATCACCAATATTTCACGCCCCACCTTTGCAATCGGTAATGTTGATCCCGATGTTATCAACGTAGTGGTGACGATTGACGGCCATGATTATAACGCGACAAAGGTTGGATCTGGCTGGACGTTTACACCCGCCAATGCCATTCCGGACGGTTCTTATAATATTACCGTGACGGTTGAAGATAAGGCCGGGAATACCGCGACATCGAAACCATTACCTGTTGTGATAGATACGACGGCTGAAATTGAAAGCGTCACGCTGGTCACGGACAGCGGTGATAGCCAGGCCGATAATATTACCAACGTCAACAAGCCGCAGTTTAGTATTGTTACCGCCGATGATATTGTTCGTGTGCGCGTTAAAATCGATAGCGCCGCCACCTGGATTGAGCTCACAAAGGGAGGAGACGGCAGTTGGATATTTAATGTCGGTTCGGCATTACCTGATGGACAACATTCTCTCCTGGTTGACGTCATTGATATCGCTGGAAACGTGGCGCAAGAAACGTTGCAGTTTACGATTGATACTACGCTGCAAGAGCCGACAATTATGCTCGATCCTGGTCAGGATACGGGTGATGATAGTAAAGATAATCTCACCAATATTAACCAACCGATGTTTATTATCGGCAATGTGGATAGTGATGTATCGCATATCATTGTTCGTCTTGATGGCCGGGATTACACCATTGGAAATTCGGGAGGCGTTTTAACCTTTACGCCAGACAAAGCGCTGTCTGACGGTCAACATACGATTTCTGTTACCGTAACGGATATTGCCGGCAACACCAAAACTTCGGCCGAGCTGCAGATTGAAATTGACACGCAGGTTCAGATAGACAGTGTGACGTTAACAACAGATAGCGGCGTTAGCGCTCATGATAATGTCACCAATGTTACTCGCCCCTCTTTTGAGATTGCGACGCCTGACGATGTGACGACGGTCCTGGTTTCTTTCGATGGTGTAAACTGGACGCCCATTAATAAAATCGCGGCCGGACGTTGGGAATTTACGGCAGGTAGCGCGCTGCCTGAAGGTCATTATACTCTCAGCGTGAAGGCGACGGATAAGGCGGGGAATACGGCAGATTCTACGTTGAATTTCATCGTGGATACGCATGTTGATGGCCTGAGCGTCGTTATGCTGGATGACGCAGGAAAGCATTCCACTGATGGTATTACGAATATTACCTCTCCACGTTTTGAGATCTCAGCTAGAGAACCGCTGCAGAGCGTGACGGTAACGTTAAATGGACACACCAGCATCCTGACTCAGGGGGCGGGAAATAAATGGATATTTACGCCGGAAACGCCGTTAGCGGATGGAACGTACAAAATAGACATTGTGGCTGAAGATATCGCAGGCAATACCATTACCAGAGAGGTATCGTTCACAATAGACACCATTGTCTCTGAGCCCAGCATTGATTTACTGGATGCGGATGACTCCGGTGAAAGCGCTGTTGATAATATTACCAATGTGACTAAACCTCGTTTCATTATTGGCAATGTGCCCGCCGATATTGATACCGTGGTTATCAGAATTAACGGCGTTTCTTATCCGGTTACGGTAACGGGAAATAACCACTGGGAATTTCAGGTTCCTGTTGCGTTAAACGATGGCGTATATGATGCCGTCGTCGTCTTCAGGGATGTTGCGGGAAATACGTCGGAAAAGACATTATCCTTTACCATTGATACCACGACAAATGTCAGTGTCAGAATGGAGCCAGCGTCTGATTCGGGGAGCTCGAATAGTGATAACCTTACTAATAAACAAAACCCCAAATTCGAAGGGACAGCGGAGTCCGGTGCGAAACTGGTGGTTACCATCATTGACGACGCGTCAGGCAGAGAGGTGTTAAAACAATCGATTACGGTTGGCGCTGATGGTAACTGGAGTGTGACGCCGAATATGCTGGCGGATGGTACTTATACCATCAACGTTGTCGCGACAGATGTGGCGGGAAATACGGCGCAAACGCAGGAAAGATTCACTATCGATACGGTTACAACCGATCCGACAATTCGCCTGTCAGATCCGTCCATTGATGATTTGCATGAAGCAACCAGCTTGCGTCCTGAATTCAAAGGTATCGCCGAAGCTTTTTCGACGATTATGATTCAGTGGGATGGCAAAGTTGTCGGTTCAGCGAACGCAAATGCGAATGGCGAATGGAGTTGGACGCCGCCATCTGTAGTCGCGCCTGGCTCCTATGTCGTGAGTATTGTTGCCAAAGATAAAGCGGGTAATGAATCTTCGCAGATCGATTTCCCTGTGGTAATACCTGTTATTGATGTAACCCCTCCAACTATAAAGCTTAGCGAGGAGAGCGATAGCGGCGCCTTAGGAGACTTTACGACGAATAATAAAACGCCGACCCTGGTTGGGAGCACATTGCCTAATACGATTGTGAGTATTTATGTTGATGGCTTGAAGGTCGGCGAGGCGACAGCGGATACTGCTGGTCGATATACCTTCCAGTTGCCGGAAATGAATGATGGCCAATATTCCGTCCAGGTGGGTATCGTAAACCCTCGCGATAATAGCGAACTACGTTCCGCCGCCGTTGATGTCACGATTGATACCGAAGTTGCTGAACTGGTATGGAATGTATCCGGAATGCATGAGGGCGGATACATTAACACGGTGGCGCCGGAGATCGGCGGCACAAGTGAACCAAACAGCAAGATCACTATCTTTGTGAATGGCGTTGAAAAAGCGATTGCTTATACGACAGGCGCAGGGCACTGGGGTGTTGTATTACCAGCTTTGGGTAATGACGGTAATTATGTATTAACGTTTAAAGTTGAAGATGTTGCCGGAAATATCAGAGAGTTTGGTCCGCAGAATGTCATACTGGATACGGTAATTGCGCCGTTGACAGTGACATTACGTGAAGCTGATGACAGCGGCAAAGTAGGTGACTGGATCACCAATGAATCTCATGTCACTATCGATGGTACTGCCGAACCGGGAAGTACATTAACCATCAGGAATCAGCAGGGCGTGGTTATCGCTACCCTGGTGGTCGGAGATAATGGTAAGTGGAGCGCGGAATTAGATCTGCGCGAAGGGAGCAATGCTTTTGTTGTTATATCGGAAGATAAAGCGGGCAATAGCCAACAAAAAGAACTTCTGATAGAACACGATACGCAAATTGAAATCAGCGATATTTCATTAAGCCGGGATACTAACAGCGGTGATAAATATGATCTGATTACCAGGGATAAGTCTCCGGTACTGGTTGCCATGACCGATCCTGGCGCGACGGTACAGGTTTATATTAATGGCGTGTTACAAGCCACGGTAGAGGCGAGTTCGTCAGGTAATATCACCTATACTATGCCGGAAAATAGCGCCGACGGTGACTACCAGGTGCAGTTTGTTGTGACTGATGTCGCTGGCAACAGAGCTGAATCTGCGATTACGACAGTGACAATCGATTCTCAAATCGCGGTCTTTGACATTGATGAAGATTCATTACCGGCCCTCTCTAATAATCGGGCGTTGTCAGTCTCAGGTGTCGGGGAAGCGGGGGCGCAGGTCAGCATCTTTGTCGATGGTAAATTATTCAACGTCGTCATGGTTGAGGCTGATGGCTCCTGGCGCGCGCCAATACTGTTGCAAAATGATGGTACGTTTAATATCCATTTCAGCATTACTGATGTCGCCGGTAACACTGAAGTGAGTAAGAATTACAGCGTGGATGTCGATTCATCAACCGCATTCCCCACGCTCAGTCTGGAAGATGCGAGTAACTCAGGTTCTGTTGACGATCTGATTACTAACCATAACCGGCCACTGTTTGTGGGTACCGCAGAAGCAGGGGCGACAATCCACTTTTATGTGGATGAAAAGATAGTGGCCCATGTCCTTGTCGGCGATGATGGAAACTGGTCCTATCAATTTGATAGTGCGTTAAAAGATGGTGAATATTCTATTCGTGTCGTTGCCGAGGACCCTGCGGGCAATACAGCAGAATCTCCACGCTTAATCGTCACGATCGATACCAGTACATTTATTGATAACCCTGCGCTGACCGCGGGATCTGATAACGGTATATTCAATAATGATAATACAACGAGTCAGACCCGGCCTAAATTTAGTCTTAGCGGCGAAATGAATCAGAGTGTTCAGATCTTTATTGATGGCGTTCTGGTTGATACCGTGACATTGAAGGACAGAAACCAGGTTTATCGACCCACAACGCCATTGGGTGATGGGACGCATAGTATTCATTACGTGATTACTGATAAAGCGGGCAACACCGCAACATCGCAAACGCTAAACTTTACGATAGATACCTCAAATACGACGCCTGTTGTTATTGATTCTATCGACGGTAAAACGTTAGCAGAGATGACCGCCAGTGACGGGAAGATATATATAACGGATACGACACATAACTTACTTTTTAGTGGGAGCGCTGAACCAGGGAGCAAAGTAGAACTAACGATTAATGGCTTTAATGTTGGAGCGATTTGGGTGAATGACAAAGGAAACTGGCAGATACCCGTTAATCCTCTTTATTTCACAGAAGGCCAGTTGAATATTGATATCAAATCGACGGACCGTGCCGGTAACGTAAACCAGGAAAATTATTCCATTTGGGTCGATACGGAGATCAAGGAATTTACCAGTGAGCTTGATGACAATAAATCGTTGTCGAAAACGGACTGGTGGAGTAATAGTTCCCTTATTACTATGAGAGGTATGGGGGAAATTGGCGCTACAGTATCATTAATCGTGGCAGGCGTTACTCTGGCAACTGCGGTTGTGGCGGCTAATGGTGAGTGGGAACTATCAACCGATCGGCTTCCGGAAGGGAAATACGATATCACTTTGAGTATTGAGGATAGCGCCGGAAACCGTAAGGAGGAGGTGCATGAGATATTTATTGACCGAACACCGCCAGGCGCTCCAGTCGTAAATTATTCAGATGTTGTCAATGATCTGATTATTATGCGGGGTACAGCGGAAGCTAAATCGCAGTTAATCATCACCGATAGCGAGGGAAATACCTACACGTTAACGGTTCCTGATAATGGTAACTGGAGCATGGCGATCCCGTACCCATCGGAAGGGAAATTCACCATTACGAGTGTGGATGCGATTGGTAACCGGAGTGATGATGTCCCTCTCGATATCATGAAAGAGACTCCTGTTATTTCATTATCTGTAGATTCAGACAGTGGTACGGTGGGCGATAATATTACGCGAGATAATCAACCTACCTTTATTATCGGGAATCTGGAAAGCGATGTTGTGGTAGTTCAGGTCGATATTAATGGGACCGTATATAATGCTGAAAAAAATGCCGATGGCGTTTGGTTCTTCATGCCAGGTACACCGTTAGCTGATGGTTCCTATACGATATCGGTAATCGCAAGCGATGCCGCGGGTAATCAGAAAAACTCGTTACCAATTACCGTTACGATCGACAGTACGCTGACAGTGCCAGAGATTGCGCTGGCAGCAGGTGAAGACAATGGCGCTTCAGACAGCGATAACGTGACGAATCACACCCAGCCTAAGTTCACGCTGCAGCATATTGATGCTGATGTGACCGGGGTGACCGTAAACGTGGCGCATAATGGAGTGACAGACACTTACCCGGCGACGCAAGGCGCGGATGGCTGGACCTTCACGCCGCCAGCCGCCTGGAGTGACGGTACCTACACGCTGAGCGTGACGGTGGTGGATCGCGCGGGGAATTCACAGCAATCTGCCTTGCTGGAGGTGACGGTTGATTCAACGCTGACGGTGCCGGAGATTGCGCTGGCGGCAGGTGAAGACAATGGCGCTTCAGACAGCGATAACGTGACGAATCACACCCAGCCTAAGTTCACGCTGCAGCATATTGATGCTGATGTGACCGGGGTGACCGTAAACGTGGCGCATAATGGAGTGACAGACACTTACCCGGCGACGCAAGGCGCGGATGGCTGGACCTTCACGCCGCCAGCGGCCTGGAATGACGGTACCTACACGCTGAGCGTGACGGTGGTGGATCGCGCGGGGAATTCACAGCAATCTGCCTTGCTGGAGGTGACGGTTGATTCAACGCTGACGGTGCCGGAGATTACGCTGGCGGCAGGTGAAGACAATGGCGCTTCAGACAGCGATAACGTGACGAATCACACCCAGCCTAAGTTCACGCTGCAGCATATTGATGCTGATGTGACCGGGGTGACCGTAAACGTGGCGCATAATGGAGTGACAGACACTTACCCGGCGACGCAAGGCGCGGATGGCTGGACCTTCACGCCGCCAGCGGCCTGGAATGACGGTACCTACACGCTGAGCGTGACGGTGGTGGATCGCGCGGGGAATTCACAGCAATCTGCTTCGCTAGCGGTGACGGTTGATTCAACGGTGACAGTAACAGCGGATAGCCAGCATGACGATGCGAGCGATGACGCCACGCCAACAGTGGTTACTCCACCGGAGTCTGAAACAGCGAATGCCGAAAGCGATACGCATCTTCGTACAGTGCCGTCTGCGGCGGAAGAAAGCGTGGTGAAGGAGACGGCCTATAGCATTACATTGTTAAACGCTGACGCCGGGGATGAAACAGACCGTTCAACTAGTCAGACGCCTTCCTTTGAAATATCAGTACCTGAGAATATTGTGAATGTTAGTGTTATGTTCGAAGGAGAAGAGTTTACTCTGCCGATAACTAACCAGAAAGCAATATTCGAAGTTCCGCTATCTTTGGCGGACGGTGAATATACTATCGACGTGAAATTTATCGATAAGGACGCGGATTTCCTTATTAAGGAAAAAACGTTCTCAGTCGATCACTCCTCAGCGGAAATTGTGAACGCAATGAACGCAAGAGGAAAAACCGAAGATGATATTAATGATTCCCCTTCAACGAGTTCTGTAGATCACAACAATAACGGCGCTATTGATATTTTCACCGTTAATGAAGTTATTCTACCGGTAGAGAGTCAAGAAGAACACGCATAATAACGGAGGCCCCTCACCTTTTGGTGAGGGGTTTTACTTATGGACAAAAAACTAGAACCTTATTATTTAAGTGCGGAAACGGCATTATCTATAGTTTCTAAAAAATTCAATATCAAAATCGATATCAAAGAGGATGATATAAATATTAGATTTAAAAAGTACGACAGAAATAACACTGATGATTCTATACAAATGAAAAATTTCTTTCTGTCGTTGGGGCTTTCTTTACAGGATATATTATTTAGTAGTGGGGAGGACTTATTAAATGAGCCTATGCCGATTTTGCTATTAACGCCAGACATGAAATGGATGGTGTGTGTGAGCGGCGGACAAAAAATAAAACTGGTAAACGCGCGTGGAGAACTCTGTTATGTTGAAGTTGCAGATGAATATTTAAAAGAATTATCTGCATTTAGCATCATGCCACTCAATAAAGTTGTTGATAGCATAAGAGTAAAAAATATTATTAAAAATTCTTTGTCAATGAACAAGATTTTTTATACTAAATACTTTTTTTCATCTCTTTTTATGGCAATTTTTGCATTAACTATCCCAGTATTTAGTAATCTGTTCTATGATAAGCTTGTTCCAAGCGCTTCGGTTTCATCTTTATTTGGTGTGGCTATCATTGTCGCTGTATTTATTGTTTTTGAATTTATACTTCGCACCTCAAAAGATATTTATCAGTCTATAACTGCAAGGCAGGATGATGTCGATATAGATATCGCGTTTCTTGAGGCGGTCCTTTATAGTAAAAAGAAAAATGGCAGATCCATGTCATCGGCATTTGTACTATGGAATGAATTTCAGAAGATAAAACCCGTTTTATTAAACTCGATCTTTCAACGGATAGCCGATATTCCAATATTTATTATATTTCTTATTGTTATATATATAAACTTAGGTCTGGTCGTTATTGTACCGATTACGATGTTTATCGTATCTATTATTATTTCCATTGTTAACCATCATTATACCAATGAGTTAATGAACAAACAAAAAGAGGGACAGAAGAACAGAAATATTTTCATTTCAGAGGTCTTTTTATCTATTAAAATGATCCATACACTAAATAATCAAGGTTTACTTTTTGATTGGGTTAACACATCAAATGAACAATCATATCTTAACCTAAAGATAAGGAAATTAAATCTTATCTATCAGTCGATATTGGGAAGTATGTCATCTGTTACCCAAATAACTATTATGGTAATAGCCTTTTTTATGGTAATTAAAGGTGATGTGACTACTGGCGCAATTGTTTCATCTGTCATTGTCTCCGGACGTATTTCCGGAATCATCTCGAATTTTTCTTCTACATTAATCTCTATCTTATCAGCAGAAAAAACCGGTAAAGATCTGCTTTCTTTTTTTGATGAAGATCAGGCAGAAAAAACACCGGCGTTACAGTCAATATCAAAGTGCAATGGCGATATCTCTATCCGGGGCGTGAGTTATCAGTATGATGCTCAATCTCCGATGATTATTAACCGACTGTCTATAGACATACCAGCAGGGCAACGTGTTGCGGTGATTGGCGAATGCGGCGCAGGAAAAAGTTCATTACTGGGAATGCTATCTGGCTACCTTTCGCCCACAGACGGCGCCATCTTATATGATGGATATAACTTAGGACATTTATCGCAAAACTTTTTTTCTCAGCATTTAAGTGTGGTGACGACACATGATGTTTTATTCACCGGAACAATTGAAAGCAATTTCGCGTTGAAACCGCAAAATGACCGGGGACGAGTACTCAAAGCGCTTCATCTGGCGAACTGTGGTTTTATCTTGCAACATCCTATGGGGCTGAAGTTTCCGGTGAATTTTATGGCTAAAAACTTGTCATCCGGACAGCAGCAGCAGTTATTATTAGCACGTAGTCTGAGCAGTAACGCCAGCGTCTTTTTGTGGGATGAACCAACATCAAATCTGGATGAGAATACCGAGAAGCAAATTTTTGATAACTTAGATGAGTTTATTCATGGGAAAACGTTGATCATGGTGACGCATCGTCGATACCTGATAAAGTATTTTGACCGGGTCCTGGTAATGAAAGGTGGAAAAATAATCCGTGATTGTTCTCCGGATAAATTATTAACGTAAAATAAGAAGTGCTTGTCGCTGCTATCAGGCGGTACTACTTAATAAAACAGACTCGTTGTACAAACGGGTCTGTTTTGTTATTTAACGAGTCGGCAACGTCTTCAATACGTTTAGCTTGATACTGTACTTGCCATTTTTGGATAACTACACTTGGCGGCCCTCATCAACTGCTATGCGAGGGACACGATTGTTCGCAAGGCTACCCCTGGCGCGCTATTCCGCGTTGAGATAACCGATGGGCGACTTCACCGGCAGCGATAGCGTATCAGGTCAGCACCATCGGCCATTCTGGCGGGGTATGGCTCATCGTTTCGACCATTACGGCTTCAATGTTATGCCAGATCGCGGCGAGATCCATCATGGTGATACCGAGTAAACCGGTGGCAAACCAGCAGGCGGATACCACGCCCAGACCGCTACTGATCACTGCCAGACCAATATAATCTGATTTACGGAAACGGATATTGAGCGTGCTGGCTAAAAACATGAGCGCTGCGCTCAACAGTTGCCAACGGAGAAGAACGACACCAGTGGTTATGGCAGCCATGAAACATTTCCTCTGAATAGACCTTTGTCCAGGACAGCGCGGCGTTGTTCCCGGGAAACGTGGGACATTCTGGCTATCAACGGACGTCACATCAACATCGAATGAAACATTGTTTCTGTTTCATTATTTTTGTGAACTATATCACAAAATACTGATTGTTCACCAGATCGACAATGTATTTTTTGTGCGGTTTATAACCTTGTTTTTTGTGTGACTTCTGCGCGTTCGTAGAGGAATTGCCGGAAAGCAAAGATGTATTATTATTACTCTTTTATTTTACTGTACAATTTAGCCTTGATAAAAATATCAAGCTATTTATCAAAATAAAGGAGTGAAGATTTATACCCCATCGTTTACTTGGGTATAAATCTGATATTATCAAAAATATTTAGCTTCCTGCCTGTTATGCGAGAGAGTTTACGCGTAGCTATTAATAGTAAATGTTGATCGGTAAAAGTCTGTTGCTAATATTGATAAATTCATGCACCGTAAACCTCCGTTTGGATCACGTCTTACTTTGCCAATAATAGTCACAAATAATGCAGGGAAATAGGCTGAAAATGAGTCAAAGCACACGACGCAAGGTGTTGAGATTTCTCGGAACGATCATTGTGGTGTTACTTCCTGTATTGCTGGCGTTATGGTTTGCTCATAGCCGGGCAGTCTCTGAAACCAGAAATCAGTTACATTCATTTGCGCAGTTGGTATTAGATAAAACGGAGCTGGTTATCCTGCAAGCGGATTTAGCCCGCGATGCCGCTGAACAATATCAGGGACAAGCCTGTACGCCAGCCCATCAACGGCGAATGCTGAATATTATCCGCGGTCGTTTATACATTAATGAGTTGATTTATGCTGAGGGCCAGCGTTTTCTATGCTCTACGGTGATGACGCCAACAAGTCCTTATTTTATTCCCCGCGCTGACTATAAACGAAAGCCTGACATCGCTATTTATTACTATCGTGATACGCCTTTTTTCAACGGTTATAAAATGACGTATATGCAGCGGGGAAACTATGTCGCGGTTATCAATCCCTTATCTTATAGCGAGGTGATGTCAGACGATCCGGCGTTGGCCTGGGGAATGTATGATACGGTGACCAACACCTTTTTCTCCCTGAGTGAACTGGCACAGGCTGATCAGCTATTACCTTTGGTACGACGGAGTGAACCTGTGTTCCAACAGGGGGAGCGTTTTTATACTCTGGTTAAATCAGCAAAACGACCGGTTGCCGCGATTGTTTCAACCTCAAAGCAACGTTTTTACCAGAACCTCTTTCATCAGCTTACGTTAACGTTACCGTTGGGGATCATCTGTAGCATTATCGTCTTATTTATGTGGTCACGATCCCGGCAGGCATATTACTCACCGCGTCGATTGCTGCAACGGGCCATTACCAGGCATCAGCTTTGCCTTCATTATCAGCCGATCATTGATATCCGAAACGGGACGTGTGTAGGCGCCGAAGCGCTATTGCGTTGGCCAGGTTATAACGGTCCGGTGATGAGCCCGGGCGAATTTATTCCGCTGGCGGAAAAAGAGGGGATGATTGAGCAGATCACCGATTATGTCGTCGAAGAGGTATTTAATGATTTAGGTTGTTTTCTGGCCGCGCACCCGCATCTTTATATCTCTATCAATCTCTCTGCCGCCGATTTTCTCTCTTCCCGGTTAATTGCGATGATTCATGAAAAAACGCGTCAGCATTCAGTGCTTGCGCAACAGATAAAGGTTGAAGTAACCGAGCGCGGATTTATTGATGTGCCTAAAATGACGCCGATTATTCAGGCGTTTCGCCAGGCGGGATACGAGGTGGCAATTGATGACTTTGGTACCGGATATTCGAACTTGCATAACCTGTACTCATTAAATGTCGACCTGTTAAAAATTGATAAATCTTTTGTCGACACGTTAACCACTAATAGCGCCAGCCATTTGATTGTGGAACATATTATTGAAATGGCGCAAAGTTTGCGGCTAAAAATCATTGCTGAGGGGGTTGAAACGGCTGAACAGGTTAGCTGGTTGCTAAAACGCGGCGTCCAGTATTGTCAGGGATGGCACTTTGCGAAAGCGTTGCCGCCGCATGAATTCATCGTCTGGCTACAACAACCGCCCGCGCCTCTGACGATACGCGGGCAGACGTCCTACAGGCGGTGACGGTAATCGCTGGGAGTGCGATCAAACTCGCGGCGGAATACACGCGAGAAGGTTTGCTGCGATACATAGCCCAGGTCCATCGCGATATCAAAAATCGGGCGCTCGGTCGTCCGTAGTTCAACGGCCGCTAACAGGAGACGGCGCTGGCGAATATACTCGCCTAAGGTTTGATGCGTTACCGTACGGAACATCCGCTGCAAATACCACTTGGAGTAACCCGATTTTTTGGCTACCACATCAATGTTTAGCGGTTGGTCGATATGTTCATCAATCCATTCGATAAGGGTCTGAATTATCTGCTGATGCGACATATTGCTGCCTCTTAAACAGTATTCGATTCGTCGTGTTGTCTGCGGGCGAGTATAATTCCTCAAGTTAACTTGAGGTAAAGCGATTTATGGAAAAAAAATCTCCCCGTTTAAAAGCCTTACTTACGCCGGGGGAAGTTGCGAAACGTAGCGGTGTTGCAGTGTCCGCCCTGCACTTCTATGAAAGCAAAGGGCTAATTACCAGTATCCGTAATAGCGGCAACCAACGGCGATACAAGCGTGACGTGTTGCGTTATGTTGCGATTATCAAGATCGCCCAGCGTATCGGCATTCCGCTGGCAACTATCGGCGACGCGTTCGGTATCTTGCCGGAAGGGCATACGTTAAGCGCGAAAGAGTGGAAGCAGCTCTCCTCGCAGTGGCGCGAAGAGTTAGACCGGCGTATTCATACGCTGGTGGCGTTGCGCGATGAACTGGACGGCTGTATCGGCTGCGGCTGTTTATCGCGTAGCGACTGTCCGCTGCGAAATCCAGGCGACAGGCTTGGCGAACACGGGACGGGCGCCCGCCTGCTTGAAGATGATTAACATGCAGACGGCCATCGGGCTGAACTTATCTAAAACTAAAGCGCCGCTAAGGGCGCTTTAGTTTGTTTCCGGTCTTTGTCTTTCGCTCTATCCCGCTGATTACGGGAGGGTTTCCCCCGACGTCAACACCCCTCATATCGAGCACGTGGTGGAGGTTCCGGTTTGTGTTGATACTGTAAGTGTAAGCGACAACTCCCTGTTCGCCAGCGAAATGCTGATTTTTTAGCCGAAATTTTTACGGCAACAGCCATAATTTTCTATAGTTAGTTGGCATACCTTACAGGAGACAGTCATGCTGACGGTGCATCATTTAAATCAGTCTCGTTCGCAGCGCATCCTCTGGACGCTGGAAGAACTGGCGTTGCCTTACCAGATTGTGCGTTACCAGCGTGAAAAGACAATGCTGGCGCCGCCGGCATTGAAAAAAGTGCATCCGCTGGGCAAGTCTCCGGTTATCGAAGATCACGGTATGGTTATTGCGGAATCGGGCGCCATCCTGGAGTATTTGCAGGAAACTTACGACAGTATCGGACGCTTTAAACCTGCGGATGCGCAGGGGAAACAACATTATCGATTCTGGCTACATTACGCTGAAGGTTCGCTCATGCCCTTGCTATTGATGAGACTGCTCTTTACCTCTCTGGGTAAACCGCCGGTACCATTGGGTCTGCGAACGTTGGGCGGCGTTATCGGTAAAGGTGCGCAAAAAGCATACCTCAATCCGCAACTGGAAACCCATGCGCGCTTTATTGACGGGCATCTGGCAAATCACCCCTGGTTTGCCGGAGAGCAGTTAAGTATGGCGGATATCCAGATGAGCTTCCCGCTATTTGCGCTGCTTGCCCGAGGCGGGATCGCTCATCTCGACCATATCAACGCATGGAAAGCGCGGGTAGAAAGGCGTCCTGCCTGGCAGCGAGCGATTCAGCAGGGCGGTCCGTTTACCATCCCCGGTGGATAATGGCGTTTTTGTGCGCAGATTGCGCAACGTAGTTGCTAACAGCGATGCGAAAAATTGTTGCCGGATTGCGCAGTGACGATAACGTTTGCGCATCGTCTGGCGATTTATTGAGCATACTCAGCAGAAAAGCATAAAAAGCGGCAAAGTTCAGTTGAAAAAGCGTTTATGATCGCTGGATAATCGTTTGCTTTTTTTTGCCACCCGTTTTGTATACGTGGAGCTAAACGTTTGCTTTTTTGCGGCGCCCCCGGTTGTCGTAAATGTAGTACAAGAAGATAACGTTGCGCTGTTAGTGGATTACCTCCCACGTATACCGACGAATAATAAATTCTCAGGGGATGTTTTCTATGTCTACGCCTTCAGCGCGTACCGGCGGTTCACTCGACGCCTGGTTTAAAATTTCACAACGCGGGAGCACCGTTCGCCAGGAAGTCGTTGCTGGCTTAACCACGTTCCTCGCGATGGTTTACTCCGTCATCGTGGTGCCAGGGATGCTGGGTAAAGCTGGGTTCCCGCCTGCCGCCGTCTTTGTGGCGACCTGCCTGGTTGCAGGCGTCGGCTCTATTGTTATGGGGCTATGGGCGAATCTGCCGCTGGCTATCGGTTGCGCTATCTCGTTGACGGCGTTTACCGCGTTTAGCCTGGTCCTGGGGCAGCATATTAGTGTCCCGGTCGCGCTTGGCGCCGTATTCCTGATGGGCGTACTGTTTACCATTATCTCCGCCACCGGCATTCGTAGCTGGATTTTGCGTAACTTGCCGCAGGGCGTGGCCCACGGAACAGGTATCGGTATTGGCCTGTTTTTGTTGCTGATTGCCGCCAACGGCGTCGGCCTGGTCATTAAAAATCCGCTGGATGGCCTGCCGGTCGCGCTGGGCGATTTCGCCACCTTCCCGGTGATTATGTCGCTCGTGGGGCTGGCTGTTATTCTCGGTCTGGAGAAGCTGAAAGTCCCCGGCGGCATTCTGTTGACCATTATTGGCATTTCTATTGTGGGTTTGCTTTTCGATCCTAACGTCCATTTTTCCGGCATTTTCGCCATGCCTTCGTTGAGCGATGAAAACGGCAACTCGCTGATCGGCAGCCTGGATATTATGGGCGCGTTAAACCCTGTCGTTCTGCCAAGCGTACTGGCGCTGGTGATGACGGCAGTATTTGATGCGACCGGAACGATCCGTGCGGTCGCAGGGCAGGCTAATCTGCTGGACAAAGACGGACAAATTATCGATGGCGGTAAAGCGCTAACTACCGACTCCCTGAGTAGCGTTTTCTCCGGCCTGGTCGGGGCGGCGCCAGCCGCGGTGTATATCGAGTCTGCGGCCGGTACGGCGGCGGGCGGCAAAACGGGCCTGACGGCGATTACCGTGGGCGTGCTGTTTTTGCTGATCCTGTTTCTTTCGCCGCTCTCTTATCTTGTTCCCGTCTATGCAACCGCCCCGGCGCTCATGTATGTCGGCCTGCTGATGCTGAGTAACGTGGCGAAAATCGATTTTGCTGATTTCGTCGATGCGATGGCGGGGCTGGTAACGGCCGTATTTATTGTACTGACCTGTAACATTGTCACCGGGATTATGATCGGCTTTGCCACGCTGGTCATTGGGCGTCTGGTTTCCGGCGAATGGCGTAAACTGAATATCGGCACTGTCGTCATTGCGGTTGCGCTGGTCGCTTTTTATGCTGGCGGTTGGGCTATCTAGTTCTACCTTCGTTCTGAAAAACGGGTGGCATTGGCCGCCCGTTTTCATTTTCAGGACACATTACGTTACCTTTTGCGTTAATCTGAAGAAGGTGAAACCGAGGCATGATGCCTCTCTCCATCATAAAAAACATCGCAAACAGGGAACGCATGGAAATTTTTTTCACAATACTCATCATGACCCTTGTGGTCTCGCTATCAGGGGTATTTACGCGTGTATTACCCTTTCAGCTTCCTTTACCCCTTATGCAGATCGCCGTTGGCGCGCTGTTGGCGTGGCCGACGTTTGGTTTGCATGTGGAGTTCGACCCGGAGCTCTTCCTGGTGCTGTTTATTCCGCCGCTGCTGTTTGCGGATGGCTGGAAAACACCGACCCGTGAATTTCTTGAACATGGACGGGAGATTTTCGGGCTGGCGCTGGCGCTGGTCCTGGTGACGGTCGTTGGGATCGGCTTTCTGATTTATTGGCTGGTGCCCGGCATTCCGTTGATCCCCGCATTTGCGCTGGCCGCCGTGCTGTCACCGACCGATGCTGTAGCGCTCTCTGGCATTGTGGGCGAGGGTCGTATCCCGAAAAAAATCATGGGCATTCTGCAGGGAGAGGCGTTAATGAACGACGCCTCCGGTCTGGTATCGCTGAAATTCGCCGTCGCGGTGGCGATGGGGACGATGGTATTTACCGTCGGCGGCGCGACGCTGGAATTTTTTAAGGTCGCTATCGGCGGTATTCTGGCGGGTTTTGTGGTCAGTTGGCTGTATGGCCGATCGCTGCGTTTTTTGAGCCGCTGGGGCGGCGATGAGCCCGCGACGCAAATCGTCCTGCTGTTTCTGCTGCCCTTCGCCTCTTATCTGATTGCCGAACATATTGGCGTCTCAGGCATCCTGGCCGCGGTTGCCGCCGGGATGACCATCACCCGCTCTGGCGTAATGCGCCGCGCGCCGCTGGCAATGCGTTTGCGCGCTAACAGTACCTGGGCGATGCTGGAGTTTGTCTTTAACGGTATGGTCTTTCTGCTGTTGGGACTGCAATTGCCGGGCATTCTGGAATCTTCGCTGGCGGCGGCGGAAGCTGACCCGAATGTCGAAACCTGGATGCTCTTTACCGATATCGTGCTGATTTATGCGGCATTGATGCTGGTTCGCTTCGGCTGGCTGTGGACCATGAAAAAGTTCAGCCTGCGCTTTTTGAAGAAGAAACCGATGGAGTTCGCCAGTTGGACGTCGCGTGAAATTCTGATTGCTTCCTTCGCTGGCGTTCGCGGGGCGATCACATTGGCTGGTGTGCTCTCTATACCGTTACTTTTGCCGAATGGCAGCGGATTTCCGGCGCGTTATGAACTGGTATTCCTGGCGGCTGGCGTCATTCTGTTCTCGTTATTTGTCGGCGTGATCATGCTGCCGCTGCTGCTGCAACATCTGGAAGTCGCCGATCATGCGCAACAGTTGAAAGAGGAGCGTATCGCCCGCGCGGCGACGGCGGAAGTGGCGATTGTCGCCATTCAGAAAATGGAAGAGCGTCTGGCGGCGGATACCGAAGAAAACATAGATAATCAGTTGCTTACTGAAGTAAGCTCGCGTGTCATTGGTAACTTGCGTCGCCGTGCTGATGGGCGAAACGATGTCGAAAGCTCTATACAGGAGGAAAACCTGGAGCGACGTTTCCGTCTTGCTGCGCTGCGTTCCGAACGCGCCGAGTTGTATCATCTGCGCGCCACGCGAGAAATCAGCAATGAAACATTGCAAAAGCTGTTGCACGATCTGGATTTGATGGAAGCGCTACTGATAGAAAATCAGTAGTCCTTGTGGCCCGGTGGCGTTTCGCTTACCGGGCCTCACGACTATGATTTTAACCAAAACCCTTCGCAACAGGTTAACCATGCCCGGGCGCTGTGCGACAGATACACGCCCTCGCGCCAAATCATGCCCAACTGCCAGCGGAGATCGCTTTCCAGCGGCAACCAGCGCAGCGTGGCCTTATCCAGACGCTGACAAATCGGTTCCGGCAAAATGGCGATGCCGACGCCCGCTTGCACCATGGCGGCGAGAAAATCCCATTGTCCGCTGCGGACTGCAATCCGTGGTTTTACGTTATGCTGGCTAAACAAGGTCATCAACTGGCGGCTCAGGGCAAAGTCTTCGTTGTAGATAAGAAGCGGATGCTCCGCCAGAGCGTCAGGCGCGATGGAGTCGCAGGTTGTCCACTGACCGGAACGGGGGACCAGCACGCACAGCGGATGACTGAACAGCGATAACGTCGTCAGCCCGCTCGCTTCTTCCACCGGGAGCGCGGTCATCGCAACATCCAGCTCGCCATTCATTACCGCCTGCTGCACCGTCAGGCCGCCAAACTCCGAAATTTTTAGTTCAACGCCAGGGTAGCGTTGTCGAAACAAACTGATTGGCCCGGCCATCAACATGCCGACCATCGGGGGAATGCCCAGCCGCAGCAAGCCTTTATTGAGATGGTTAATATCGCTCAACTCGGCCTCTAACTGGCGAAACTCAGCGAGGATCGCCAGACCGCGTTCAAATACCACGCGCCCGGTGTCGGTCAGCAATAACTTACGTCCGTCGCGGATCAGTAGCGTACAGTTAAGCTCATCTTCAAGATTTTTCAGCATCTTGCTAATGGTGGGCTGGGTAACAAATAACTTCTCCGCTGCGCGGGTGAAACTTTGCTGGCGCACCACCTCGACAAAATAACGCAGCGTTCTGATATCCATGATTATTCCTTCCGACTATGCCTGCAATGATTTTAATTCATTTCTGCCCGTAACGGAGGTTCTCTATACTGGCGCTCCGTATTATTTTTCAGGACATTCCCTCATGGCTGTGGCGATAAGCCGCGTTACGCCTGCCGTTGTGCAACGACTCCAGGTACCGGTTCAGGTACTGCTATATGCAGGTTTATTCATTTTTTCCCAATATCTTGTCTCCTGGCTGCGCCTGCCGTTACCCACGAATCTGGTCGGCATGGTGCTTATGCTGGCGCTGATCGTTTGTCGGATTATTCCGCTTAGCTGGGTACGCGCAGGCGCGCGCTGGCTGCTGGCGGAGATGTTGTTATTCTTTGTTCCCGCCGTCGTGGCGGTTGTGAACTATTCCCATCTGTTGCTGGTGGACGGCTGGCGCATCTTCTCGGTGATAGCGATAAGTACCTTAATGGTACTCGGCGCGACGGCGTGGGTGGTGGATAAAGTGTATCGCTATGAGATGAGCAGGCTAAACCGTGAATAACTTTCAGTTAAGCGTACTGTGCCTGGTTATTACGCTGGGGATTTACTTCGCCAATAAGCGCCTGTATCGCCGTTTTCGCAAACTACCGTTGATGCCATTAGTGTTGACGCCGGCACTGCTGGTGTTAATGCTGGTGTTCGGTCATATCTCCTGGCAAAACTACATTGGCGAATCGCACTGGCTATTGTGGCTGCTCGGCCCGGCGACCATTGCCTTTGCGGTGCCGGTGTACGATAACCTCGCGATTATCAAACGTCACTGGATGTCGCTCACCGCTGGCGTAGTGACGGCGACGGTGGTGGCGGTCACCAGTTCTGTTTGGCTGGCGCGTCTGTTCACGTTATCAGATGAGATTCAGCGTAGTCTGGCGGTACGTTCCGTTACTACGCCGTTTGCGCTGGCGGCGGCAGAACCCCTGGGCGGGCAGCCGGATCTGGTGGCGCTGTTCGTGGTCGTCACTGGCGTGTTTGGCATGGCGGTCGGCGACGCGCTATTTTTGCGTCTCTCTATCCGGGAAGGCATGGCAAAAGGGGCAGGCTTCGGCGCGGCGTCACATGGGGCGGGCACGGCGCGTTCCTATGAACTTGGTCAGCATGAGGGCGTCGTCGCCAGTCTGGTAATGATGCTGTCCGGTGTGGTGATGGTGCTGGCGGCCCCGCTGGTGGCGATGGTGATGTTCTGATTTTCCTCCGACCCACAGGGCCGGAGGAAACGGTAAGATTAATGCGCCCGCCCTTGTTCTACGCCGAATCCCGTTTGGGAGCGAATAAACTGAGCGCGGAACTGCTCACGTTCACGGTGGCCTTCTGCCGAGTTATCGGTGGCTGAGAAGAACCAGATTCCGAGGAACGCCACGCTGATAGAGAACAGCGCCGGATACTCATACGGGAAGATCGCTTTTTCGTGACCGAGGATCTGCACCCAAATGGTCGGGCCAAGAATCATCAGCACTACTGCTGTCAGTAAACCTAACCAGCCGCCCAGCATAGCGCCGCGCGTGGTCAGTTTTGACCAGTACATGGAAAGCAGAATAATGGGGAAGTTGCAGCTCGCGGCGATAGCAAACGCCAGGCCCACCATAAAGGCGATGTTCTGATTTTCAAACAGGACGCCGAGGATAATGGCGATCACGCCCAGCACCAGTACGGTGATTTTCGATACCTTCAGCTCTTCACGTTCGGTTGCGCCTTTGCGGAACACGTTGGCGTACAAATCATGCGATACCGCCGACGCGCCCGCCAGGGTCAGACCGGCGACAACCGCCAGGATAGTGGCGAAGGCCACGGCGGAGATAAAGCCGAGGAACAGGTTGCCGCCTACCGCATTCGCCAGATGCACCGCCGCCATGTTGTTACCGCCGATGAGCGCGCCCGCGGCATCTTTATAGGCTGGATTCGCCCCCACCAGCATGATAGCGCCGAAACCGATAATAAAGGTCAGAATGTAGAAATAGCCCATAAAACCGGTGGCGTAGAACACGCTCTTGCGCGCTTCGCGGGCATCGCTGACCGTAAAGAAACGCATCAGAATATGCGGCAATCCGGCGGTGCCGAACATCAGCCCCAGCCCCAACGACAGCGCCGAAATCGGGTCTTGCACCAACCCTCCTGGACTCATAATCGCCGCGCCTTTCGGGTGTACCGCCATGGCTTCGGTAAACAGATTATTGAAGCTAAAACCGACGTGTTTCATCACCATAAAGGCCATAAAACTGGCGCCAAACAGCAGCAGGACAGCTTTGATAATTTGCACCCACGTTGTCGCCAGCATCCCGCCGAACAGCACGTACATCATCATCAGCACGCCGACCAGGACCACGGCGATGTGATAGTTGAGGCCGAACAGCAGTTCAATCAGTTTGCCGGCGCCGACCATTTGGGCGATGAGATAAAGCGCCACCACGACCAGGGAGCCACAGGCAGAAAGAATACGAATGGGGCCCTGTTTCAGGCGATAAGAGGCAACATCAGCAAAGGTATAACGTCCCAGATTACGCAGGCGCTCGGCAATCAAAAACAGGATGATTGGCCAGCCGACAAGGAAGCCCAATGAATAGATCAGCCCGTCATAACCAGAGGTAAACACCAACGCGGAAATGCCGAGAAATGACGCGGCGGACATATAGTCGCCGGCAATCGCCAGACCGTTCTGGAACCCAGTGATATTGCCGCCTGCGGTGTAGTAGTCGCTACGGGAACGTACGCGTTTAGAGGCCCAGTACGTAATACCGAGCGTAAACACGACGAAAATCAAAAACATGATAATCGCCTGCCAGTTGGTGGGCTGGCGTTCAACCGCGCCGCTAATGGCATCCGCCGCATGAGCGGCGAAGGGGAGTGCGGCAGCGAGCGCCGTCAGAACTCTCTTCATAATGCTTTCACCTCATGCAGTACGGCGTTATTCAGACGATCGAATTCGCCGTTCGCCCGCCAGATATAAATTCCGGTTAAAACAAAAGAAATCACAATCACCCCGACCCCAATGGGAATCCCCCGGGTGACGCTGGTTCCCGCATGTAGAGGCGTGCCCAGCCAGCCAGGCGCGAAGGCGATCAGT
Source organism: Salmonella enterica subsp. houtenae serovar Houten (assembly GCA_900478215.1). Classification (NCBI taxonomy): domain Bacteria; kingdom Pseudomonadati; phylum Pseudomonadota; class Gammaproteobacteria; order Enterobacterales; family Enterobacteriaceae; genus Salmonella; species Salmonella enterica. The sequence goes on along the minus strand of LS483478.1, from coordinate 4,175,432 downwards.
AAAATAAAGCTGATATAAACCGCCAGCATGATAACCGACAGAATCGTGGCAAACCGTTGCCGTTTTTCAACTAATTCCCTGAAACGCGCACTGTCTTCTATCCGCTGATAAATGGTGTCATTCATCACAGAGTCTCCAGAGGTATCCCCTTCGTCTTTCACGCCACAGGCGCGTTGGCCGCACTCGCGCACCCCAGTCACATAGTGAACTATGCGGCTGGGGATGTGCTCGCTTGCCGCCTTCCTGCAACGCGAAATCCTTTGGGGAGGGGGTTTTTATATTTCCCTCTCCCGGTTTGAGAGAGGGCAGGGGTAGGGTCGTAGGCCGGATAAAACGCTTTCGCGTTGCCATCCGGCATTTATGGTTATGACGGCATCGCGATGGCCTGCTTCTCTTCGAGCAGTTTCTCCACCACGCCAGGATCGGCGAGGGTCGAGGTATCGCCCAGATTGCTGGTATCGCCCGCCGCGATTTTGCGCAAAATACGGCGCATGATTTTGCCGGAACGGGTTTTTGGCAGTGAGTCGGTCCAGTGCAGCACGTCCGGCGTCGCCAGCGGGCCAATCTCTTTACGTACCCAGTTGCGCACCTCCGCGTACAGTTCTGGCGATGGCTCCTCGCCGTGGTTGAGCGTCACATAAGCGTAAATCGCCTGGCCTTTGATAGTGTGTGGAATACCCACCACCGCCGCTTCGGCGATCTTCGGATGCGCCACCAGCGCTGACTCGATTTCCGCCGTACCCAGACGGTGCCCGGAGACGTTTAACACGTCATCCACGCGACCGGTGATCCAGTAATAGCCGTCTTCATCGCGACGCGCGCCGTCGCCGCTGAAATACATATTCTTAAAGGTAGAGAAATAGGTCTGCTCAAAACGTTCATGATCGCCGAACAGAGTGCGCGCCTGGCCTGGCCAGGAATCGGTGATGACCAGATTGCCTTCCGTCGCGCCTTCTTGCGGATGGCCTTCGTTATCCACCAACGCAGGCTGTACGCCAAAGAAAGGACGGGTGGCGGAACCGGCTTTCAGTTCGGTAGCGCCTGGTAGCGGCGTGATCATAAAACCGCCTGTTTCAGTCTGCCACCAGGTGTCGACGACCGGGCATTTTTCATTGCCGATCTTCTTCCAGTACCACTCCCACGCTTCGGGGTTGATCGGCTCGCCGACGGAACCCAGAATGCGTAGTGAAGAACGGTCGGTGCCTTCAATGGCTTTATCACCTTCCGCCATCAGCGTGCGGATTGCCGTCGGGGCGGTATAGAGAATGTTGACCTGGTGTTTGTCGACCACCTGGCACATGCGAGCGGGTGTCGGCCAATTCGGCACGCCTTCAAACATTAAGGTGGTCGCGCCGCAGGCCAGCGGTCCATACAGCAGATAACTGTGTCCCGTCACCCAACCCACATCGGCGGTACACCAGTAAATATCGCCAGGGTGATAATCAAAGACATACTTAAAGGTGGTCGCGGCGTAGACCAGATAGCCGCCGGTGGTGTGCAGCACGCCTTTCGGCTTGCCGGTGGAGCCGGAGGTATAAAGGATAAACAGCGGATCTTCGGCATTCATCGCTTCAGGCTGGTGTTCAGGGCTGGCGTTTTCAATCAGATCGCTCCACCACAGGTCGCGGTCTTCTTGCCAGTCAATGTTGCCGCCGGTGCGCTTCAGGACGATCACATGCTCAACGCTAGTGACATTCGGATTTTTCAGCGCGTCATCGACATTCTTTTTCAGCGGGATACTGCGTCCGGCGCGTACACCTTCGTCAGCGGTGATCACCAGCCGCGAGCTGGAGTCGATAATGCGTCCGGCGACGGCTTCCGGCGAGAACCCCCCGAAGATCACCGAATGCACCGCGCCGATGCGGGCGCAAGCCAACATTGCCACCGCCGCTTCCGGCACCATCGGCATATAAATCGCCACCACATCGCCTTTTTTAATGCCCAGATCCAGCAGCGTATTCGCGAAACGGCAGACATCACGATGCAGTTCGCGATAAGAGATATGTTTACTCTGCGACGCGTCATCGCCTTCCCAGATAATGGCGGTGCGATCGCCATTTTCCTGCAGATGGCGGTCAAGACAGTTCGCCGCCAGATTCAGCGTGCCGTCCTCGTACCATTTAATCGACACATTGCCTGGCGCAAAGGAGGTGTTTTTCACCTTTTGGTACGGCGTGATCCAGTCGAGAATTTTTCCCTGTTCGCCCCAAAACGTATCGGGGTCGTGAATAGACTGTTTATATTTGGTCTCATACTGCTCTGGATTTATCAGGCAACGATCCGCAACGTTGGCGGGAATGGCGTGTTTATGTGTTTGGCTCATGCTGTTGTTCTCCTTGTAAGATGTTAATAATATGTCTCGCAAAAGTTAAATGTAGGGTCTTAATAAGTTTTGTTTAGTATTTGGGCGACAGATCACGCAAAAAGGGAACTGTGCAAATAAGCAGCAATCTGTTTTTTGATTGTGTCCCGCAAAATTAGATAAATTTTCGGGATAACATGACGTTATATGAAATTTTTTAAAAAAGTGATCCGGGTCCGGAAATCACAAAAGAGAGGAAGTTTTGCTCAGGCCACTAACTCTAAAGTGGTATTTTACATACACTTACAATTGATTAAAGACAACATTTTAAGTGTGGTTATTTGTTACACATAGAGAGGAGCAATGTAATAACAGTATTTGTGCGGTTGCTGTTATGGAAAACGATAAAAAATCGCTATTAAAGATAATGGCGCAATCTGGATGAGACCTCTATGGCAAGGAAAACACTACGCGCACGCCGTTTCTTCAGCCTTATATTTCCTTTTTTCTTCATTACCTCTGTTTACGCTGAGCAAACGTCTGTATCTGCAAAAAACGTTACTGTTGAAGCGAAAAATGAAACGTTCGCGCCTCAGCACCCCGACCACTATCAGTCATGGAAAGCGACGTCAGAACAGTCTGCCCGTGAAGATGCGCTGGCGGAAGACCCTCGTCTGGTGATCCTGTGGGCGGGTTATCCCTTCTCCCGTGATTACAACAAACCACGCGGCCACGCGTATGCGGTCACTGACGTGCGCGAAACGCTGCGTACCGGCGCGCCAAAAACGGCGGAAGATGGCCCGCTGCCGATGGCTTGCTGGAGCTGTAAAAGCCCTGATGTCGCGCGCCTTATCCAACAAGAGGGCGAAGATGGCTACTTTCATGGCAAATGGGCGCGCGGCGGCCCGGAAATTGTTAACGATTTGGGCTGTGCCGACTGCCATAACACCGCTTCGGACGATTTCGCCCAAGGGAAACCCGCGTTAACTTTGTCACGCCCCTATGCCGAACGGGCGATGGAGGCTATCGGCAAACCGTTTGATAAAGCGGGACGGTTTGATCAGCAATCGATGGTCTGCGGACAGTGCCACGTTGAGTACTACTTTGAGGGTAAAAATAAAGCCGTTAAATTCCCGTGGGACGAAGGCATGAAGGTCGAAAATATGGAGAAATATTACGACGCCATCGCTTTCTCCGACTGGACAAACTCGCTGTCGAAAACGCCAATGCTCAAAGCGCAGCACCCGGAATATGAAACCTGGAGCGCGGGCATTCACGGCAAGAATAATGTGACCTGTATCGACTGCCACATGCCGAAAGTACAGAATGCCGAAGGCAAACTCTATACCGACCATAAAATCGGCAACCCGTTCGACAATTTCGCCCAAACCTGCGCCAACTGCCATACCCAGGATAAAGCCACGCTGCAAAATGTGGTGGCCGAACGCAAGCAGGCGATTCGCGATCTGAAAATCAAAGTAGAAGATCAGTTGGTTCATGCCCATTTCGAGGCGAAAGTCGCGTGGGATGCGGGGGCGACAGACGCGGAAATGAAACCGATTCTGAACGATATTCGCCACGCGCAGTGGCGTTGGGATCTGGCGATTGCGTCACACGGTATTCATATGCATGCCCCGGAAGAAGGTCTACGGATGTTAGGCAGTGCGATGGATAAAGCCGCGGATGCCCGCACTAAACTGGCGCGACTGCTGGCAACTAAAGGTATTACCCATGAAATCCCGCTGCCGGATATTTCGACGAAAGAGAAGGCGCAGAAAGCGATTGGTTTGAATATGCAACAAATCAACGCCGAGAAGCAGGACTTCCTGAAAACGGTCGTTCCGCAGTGGGAAGATCAGGCGCGTAAAAACGGTCTGTTAAGCCAATAACCCCTTTCCGCCTCGCAAGGGGCGGATAACGCAATGGAGTGAATATGAGCGTATTACGTTCGTTATTAACTGCCGGGGTGCTGGCGTCAGGCCTGTTCTGGAGCCTGAATGGGATAACTGCCGCCCCCGCCGCCCAGCAACCTGAACAACGCTGGACGGTCACCCAGCAGCGTAATCCGGATGCTGCCTGCCTGGACTGCCACAAGCCGGACACCGAAGGTATGCACGGTAAACATACGGGCGCTATCAACCCGAACAATAAATTGCCGGTAACCTGTACCAACTGCCATGGTCAACCATCGCTTCACCACCGTGAAGGGGTGAAAGATGTGATGCGTTTTAACGACCCGATGTATACGGTGGAGCAGCAGAACAGCGTCTGTATGTCCTGCCACTTGCCTGAGCAACTGCAAAAAGCGTTCTGGCCGCACGATGTTCATGTTACTAAAGTGACCTGCGCCAGTTGCCATTCCCTGCATCCGCAGCAAGATACGATGCAGACGCTAAGCGAGAAAGGGCGGATCAAAATATGCGTGGATTGCCACAGCGATCAACGTACTAACCCGCACTTTAATCCGGCGTCCGTTCCGTTGCTTAAGGAGCAGCCATGAGTTGCACCCGACGTCAATTTATTACCCGCGTCGGCGCGCTGGCGGCGGTCAGTGGGATGGCAGGACGCGTTGTAGCGAACACGTTGAATATTAACGGCGTGCGTTACGGCATGGTGCATGACGAATCGCTATGCATTGGCTGTACCGCCTGTATGGATGCCTGTCGGGAAGTGAATCAGGTACCGGAGGGCGTATCGCGCCTGACCATTATCCGCAGCGAGCCGCTGGGGACGTTTCCGGAGGTGAAGTACCGTTTCTTTCGTCACTCATGCCAGCACTGCGACCATGCGCCCTGCGTTGATGTCTGCCCAACCGGCGCATCATTCCGCGATGTCGCCAGCGGTATTGTCGACGTGAACCCGGACCTTTGCGTCGGTTGCCAGTATTGTATCGCCGCGTGCCCCTACCGCGTGCGCTTTATCCATCCGGTCAGTAAGACGGCGGATAAGTGCGATTTCTGCCGGAAAACCCGGCTAAAAGAGGGCCGGTTGCCTGCCTGCGTCGAATCCTGTCCGACCAAAGCCCTGACTTTCGGCAATCTGGACGATCCTGATAGTGAGATCTCCCGTCTGCTGCGTGAGAAACCGACTTATCGCTACAAGCTGGCGTTGGGGACGAAACCGAAGGTTTATCGCGTTCCCTTTAACTATGGGGAGGTGAGCCAATGACAAACGCGTCTGCATTTCATTTTGACTCGCTGGTTTGGGACTGGCCCATTGCCATCTATTTGTTTCTGATTGGTATTTCCGCCGGGTTGGTCACGCTGGCGATTCTACTGCGCCGCTTCCATCCGCAAGCCGGCGGGGCAGACAGTACCTTACTGCGCACTACACTGGTCGTCGGACCCGGGGCGATTATTCTTGGCCTGCTGATTCTGGTATTCCACCTGACGCGCCCGTGGACCTTCTGGAAGCTGATGTTTCACTACAGCTTTACCTCGGTGATGTCGATGGGCGTGATGCTGTTCCAGCTCTACATGGTGGTACTGATACTGTGGTTGGCGAAAATCTTTGAAAAAGAGGTTATTGCCCTCCAACAGCGCTGGCTACCGCGGCTGGGACTGGTGCAAAGGATGTTAACCCTGTTGACACCGCTCCATCGCGCCCTTGAGACTGTGATGCTGGTACTGGCGGTACTGCTCGGCGCGTATACCGGCTTTCTGCTGTCGGCGCTGAAATCCTATCCGTTTCTCAATAATCCGATTCTGCCGGCGCTGTTTCTGTTCTCCGGCATCTCCTCCGGCGCGGCGGTAGCGCTGATCGCGATGGCGTTACGTCACAACAGTAATCCGCACAGCGTCGAGGCGCGCTTTGTACACCGCATGGAAACCCCGGTGGTGTGGCTGGAAATCTTCCTGCTGGCGGCCTTTTTTATCGGGTTGGCGCTGGGCGATGACGGCAAAATGCGGGCGCTGGCGGCCGCGTTGGGCGGCGGATTCTGGAGCTGGTGGTTCTGGCTTGGCGTCGTAGGACTGGGATTGATTATCCCGATGCTGCTGAAACCCTGGGCAAACCGTAGCGTAACGTTTCACGGCGTGTTGGCCGTTTGCGGCGCCAGTTTGACCGGCGTGCTGCTGCTGCGCTTTTTCATTCTTTATGCGGGACAGCTAACGGTTGCATAATCTGGACATCTTCCTTCCTGAAGCCGGATTTCTGGCGCTGTTGTTGAGTCTCGGGGTCAACGTGTTGACCCCGCTGGCGACGTGGTGCGGGATTGGTCAGCATTGGCGTGGCGTCATGCGCCTGACGACCTGCGGCGCGTGGACGGCGTTCACGCTGCTGCTACTGGCGTTTGTGATTCTGGTCAGCGGTTTTCTGACCAGCGATTTTTCGGTCGTTTATGTTGCGCAGCATAGCCATAGCCAGTTGTCATGGGGACTTAAACTGGCGGCGGTATGGGGCGGTCATGAAGGCTCTCTCCTGCTGTGGGCGCTGCTTCTTTCGGGGTGGACAGCGCTATTCGCCTGGCGCTCCCGGCATGAATCTGACGCGCTTTTTCCGCTGACCCTGAGCATCTTGTCCCTCATTATGGCCTCGCTGCTGCTGTTTATCATGCTGTGGTCCGATCCGTTCCAGCGTATTTTCCCTCCCGCCATGGAAGGGCGCGACCTTAACCCCATGCTGCAACATCTGGGGCTGATCTTACATCCGCCGCTGCTCTATCTGGGCTATGGCGGACTGATGACCGCGGCGAGCGTAGCGCTGGCCTCGCTACTGTGCGGTGGCTTTAACGCGGCAACCGCCTGGGTTTGCTGGCGCTGGGCGTTACCCGGCTGGTGCGCTCTGACGCTGGGTATCATTCTCGGATCGTGGTGGGCGTATTGCGAACTGGGCTGGGGCGGCTGGTGGTTCTGGGACCCGGTGGAAAATGCCTCTTTGTTGCCGTGGCTTGCCGCCAGCGCGTTGCTGCACAGTCTGTATGTCAGCCGCCAGCGCGGGAGCTTCCGCCACTGGTCGTTGCTGCTGGCGATACTGACGCTGATCCTCTCGCTGCTGGGAACACTGATTGTGCGTTCCGGCATTCTGCTTTCCGTCCATGCTTTTGCGTTAGATAACGTGCGCGCGGTGCCGCTGTTTACCCTTTTTGCCGCGTTAAGTCTGGCATCGCTTGGCCTGTACGGCTGGCGGGCGCGGGAGCCGTATCCGGCGACGCGTTTGGGCGGCGGATCGCGCGAAACGCTCATTCTGGCGACGCTGTTGCTCTTTAGCGCCGTCTTGTTGATCGTACTGGTCGGGACGCTCTACCCCATGATTTATAGTTTGATGGGCTGGGGAAGGCTTTCGGTGGGCGCGCCCTATTTTAATCGCGTCACGCTGCCGTTTGGCCTGCTGATGCTGGTGGTTATCCTGTTTGCTACGGTAAGCTGCCGGACTCGTTCTCTGCATCGTCAGCTTCCGGCGCTGCTGGCGCATACGGGCGTATTTATCTTCGCCGCCGGGATCATGGTTTCCAGCGGCAGTCGACATGAAATCAGCCTTAACCTCAGCCCCGGTCAGCAGGTGGTACTGGCGGGCTATACCTTTCGTTTCGAGCGTCTGGATCTGGCGGCCCACGGGAATTACACCACCGAGAAAGCGCTGATTACCCTTTCGAAAGATGACCAGGTGATTGGCCGTCTTGCGCCGGAACGGCGCTTTTATACCGCGCGGCACCAGCAAATGATGGAGCCGGGGATTCACTGGAACTTGCTACATGACTGGTATGCGGTGATGGGCGAGAAAACGGGAGCGGAGCGATATGCCATGCGTTTTTATGTGCAGACCGGCGTCCGTTGGGTCTGGGGCGGCGGGGTATTAATGATAGTCGGGGCATTGCTGAGCGGCTGGCGAGGGAGAAGACGCGATGCATAATGATGTGAGATTATTGCCAGAGGGCGTAAACATCTTATCCGGTTTGCGAGCGCCATGGGTAAGCCGGATATTCGGCAAAACCCTGTGGCTTCTGGCGTTTCTGAGCTGCCTGTCATTCGCCGTTCACGCCCAGGTAGTGGACACCTGGCGCTTCGGGAACACGCAACAGCAGGAAAAAGCCCTGCGCATTGCCAGCCAGCTACGCTGCCCGCAGTGTCAGAATCAAAACTTACTGGAATCCAATGCGCCGGTCGCGGTCAGTATGCGCCATCAGATCTATACCATGGTGGCGGAAGGTAAAGATGACGCGGAAATTACTGCCTGGATGACTCAGCGTTACGGCGATTTTGTTCGCTACGATCCGCCGCTGACCGCGCAAACGCTTCTGCTATGGGCGCTGCCGTGTCTATTGTTGTTGCTGGTGGGGATGATTCTCTGGCGAGTCGGCATTTGTCAGCGCACAGAGAAGGAGGAAACATGAGTTTGCCAGCGAATGTCACGACGCCATTACGCCCGCTACCCGTAAAGCGTCTGGCGGCTGCGGCGGTGTTGATGGCGGCCGCCTGTATCGGCGGCTATATGTTGACGCCGAAATGGCAGGCTGTGCGTAGCGAGCAACAGCGTCGGGCCGATCCGCTACGTGACTTTACGAACCCGCAAACGCCAGAGGCGCAGCTTGCCAGGCTGCAAGAAAAAATCCGCGCCAATCCGCAGAATAGCGAGCAATGGGCGCGGCTGGGCGAGTATTATCTCTATCGCAATGCGTATGACAATGCGCTGCTGGCATATCGTCAGGCGTTGCGTCTGCGAGGAGATAACGCGCAGCTTTTCGCCGCGCTGGCAACGGTGCTGTATTACCAGTCCGGGCAGCATATGACGCCTGCGACCCGTGAAATGATTAACAAAGCGTTAGCGCTGGATGCGACAGAAGTGACCGCGCAGATGCTGCTGGCGGCGGATGCGTTTATGCAGGCGGATTATGCGCGAGCCGTGTCGCTGTGGCAAACCTTACTGGATGCAAACTCGCCGCGAGTGAACCGCGCGCAACTGGTAGAGGCCATTAATTTGGCAAATTTGTTACAAAATCGGCAGAAATAATTTTTTCTTTTTTGTGATTTTCGTCGTGCTCGCTGTTTAAAAAAACGGCGAATGAATCACGGGTAAAAATTAATTACCTCAGTGTATTATTCGTTTTTGTCGAAATAAAAAACGTTCCATAACAAATAGTTATTCATCATTAACACCATAAACTCGCGTTATTATGCATAAAAACAGCCAAAAGCCCTGTTATGAAAGGGTTGCGCAAGACGCTATGCAAATGATACTGATTATGCGCGTTAAAAAACTCTACAAACCAACGCAACACAAATCATACCCTTTCAGTATGTATTGCTCTCATGCTTTCGGCGGAGGGCAACGCTTCATCGAGGAAGTCTGTTGTTATGAAAAATTTGAAAGTCAGCCTGGCCTGGCAAATTTTGCTGGCTATGGTGCTGGGCATTCTGCTGGGCAGCTATCTGCATTATCACAGTGACAGCCGTGAATGGCTGATTGCCAATCTGTTGTCGCCTGCCGGTGATATCTTTATCCATCTGATTAAAATGATCGTCGTGCCGATCGTGATCTCGACGCTGATTGTCGGCATCGCCGGCGTTGGCGATGCGAAGCAGCTAGGCCGCATCGGCGCAAAAACCATTCTCTATTTTGAACTGATCACCACGGTGGCGATTATCCTCGGCATTACGCTGGCGAATGTCTTTCAGCCAGGCTCAGGCATTGATATGTCGCAACTGGCGACCGTCGATATTTCGAAATACCAGAACACCACGGCGGAAGTACAAAGTCATGCGCATGGGCTGATGGGGACGATACTGTCGCTGGTGCCGACCAATATCATCGCATCGATGGCCAAAGGGGATATGCTGCCGATTATCTTTTTCTCGGTCCTGTTTGGGCTGGGGTTATCGTCCTTGCCGGCAACGCACCGCGAACCGCTGGTGACTGTATTTCGTTCCATTTCTGAGACTATGTTTAAAGTTACTCATATGGTGATGCGCTATGCGCCAGTGGGCGTTTTTGCGCTGATCGCCGTCACGGTGGCGAATTTTGGTTTCGCGTCGCTGTGGCCGCTGGCGAAACTGGTGCTGCTGGTACACTTTGCCATTATCTTCTTTGCGCTGGTAGTGCTGGGCATTGTGGCGCGCCTGTGCGGGTTAAGTATCTGGATTCTGATTCGCATTCTGAAAGATGAATTGATTCTGGCGTACTCGACCGCCAGCTCTGAGAGCGTGCTGCCGCGCATTATCGAGAAGATGGAAGCTTATGGCGCGCCAGCCTCTATCACCAGCTTCGTGGTGCCGACCGGTTACTCGTTTAACCTCGATGGCTCCACGTTATATCAGAGCATCGCCGCCATTTTTATCGCGCAGCTATATGGTATCGACCTGTCGCTGTGGCAGGAGATTGTACTGGTACTGACGCTGATGGTGACGTCGAAGGGGATTGCCGGCGTGCCGGGTGTTTCCTTCGTGGTGTTACTGGCGACGCTGGGCAGCGTGGGCATTCCGTTGGAGGGGCTGGCATTTATCGCCGGTGTCGACCGTATCCTCGACATGGCGCGTACTGCGCTAAATGTGGTGGGGAATGCGCTGGCGGTGCTGGTGATTGCCAAGTGGGAACACAAGTTTGACCGCAAAAAAGCGCTGGCCTACGAGCGCGAGGTGCTGGGGAAATTTGATAAGACCGCCCGGTAATGGGGGGAGAGCGCCGGATGGCAGTCCGCCATCCGGCAATAAACATCAACCATTCGTTAGCGTTTCGAACGCTTCGCAACCGGTATCAAACCCTTCCAGACAGCTTAGATTCAACCAGTGCAACGCCTTCTGCTTATTCTTTTCAATAAAGCCCGGTTCACCGTTTAAAAACATCATTCCCGCCCAGTATTCTGAATAGCCGGTACGGGAAATGGCGGAACTACGTTTGAGATACCAGGCGGCTTTTTCATCATCGGCGGCAATGCCCACGCCGTTGGCGTAAATCAGGCCAAGCAACATTTGCGCATCCACCGCGGAGTCGTTATCCAGATCTTCAGAGGCGTTTTGCAGCAGCGAGATGGCTTTTGGGTAGTCCGGGCGCCCGGCCTGGGTGTTGACCAGGATCCGCGCCAGCGTAATTTCTCCCGCTTTACTGCCCGCGTTTGCCGCCTTTTCAGCCAGCTTTTTCGCATCGGGATAATCCAGGCTTACCGGATTAGTGATTTTGATTTGCGCCAGTAGCGCGCAGGCGTCGGCGTCGCCATTGTCGGCGGCTTTTTGCGCCCAGTATTCGGCTTTGTTCAAATCGCCATAGCTCAACCAACTGTCGGCCAGAAAATATTGCGCGCGTCTGTCACCTGCCTCTGCTGCCTGCAAATACTGGCTACCCGGCTCAGGATCTGCGGCATGGGCAAAGAATGTCATAAACAACATCAATGCAAGAAGTGGTTTCATTTTGAATTTTATTTAGGGTACGGAAGAGACAGTATAAAGAGATCGTATGGATAAAAAAACAGCCTCCGCGAGGGAGGCTGTAGGCAAGCATTACAGTACCGGATGGCGGCGTGAGCGCCTTATCCGGCCTGCTGTGAACGCCGATTGACGTATCACCCCATTGCGCTTTCGCGCAGGCGGGTTTTCAGCTTGTTGTACTCATCAATGACATACTGCTCGGCGGCTCGCTGATCGGCGATCGGCTCAACGCGTACGGCGCAGTATTTGTACTCCGGCGTTTTAGTAATCGGGCTTAGGTTTTCAGTCACCAGCTCGTTACAGGCGCCAATCCACCACTGGTAGGTCATGTAAATCGCCCCTTTGTTCGGGCGATCGCTGACCTGCGCGCGGGTGATGATTTTGCCTTTGCGCGAATGAACCCACACTAGCGCTTCATCTTCAATGCCCAGACGCGCGGCGTCGGCGGTATTGATTTGCGCATAGCCCGGTTCATCCGCCAGCGCGGCCAGCGCCGCACAGTTACCGGTCATCGAGCGGCAGGAGTAGTGGCCGACTTCGCGCACCGTCGACAGCACCATCGGATACTCGTCGGTGAGTTTATCGATAGGCGCTACCCAGTCGCAGGTGAAGAACTGCGCCAGGCCGTTGGGGGTATCGAACTTCTCTTTAAAGAGGTACGAGGTTCCCTGATCGGCATCCGACGTGTCGCGGCATGGCCACTGGATATAGCCCAGCTCACCCATTTTCTCGTAAGTGGCCCCGTAGAAATCCGGGCACAGATGACGCAACTCATCCCAGATCGCCTGGGTGTTGTTGTAGTGCATCGGATAGCCCATCCGGGTGGCGATTTCACTGATAATCTGCCAGTCGGTTTTCAGATCCCACTTAGGCTCAACGGCTTTAAAGAAGCGCTGGAAACCACGGTCAGCCGCCGAGAAGACGCCTTCATGCTCGCCCCACGAGGTAGACGGTAAAATCACATCCGCCGCCGACGCGGTTTTGGTCATGAAGATGTCCTGCACGATGACCAGTTCCAGATCCTCAAACGCTTGACGTACCGCAGAGAGCTCCGCATCGGTTTGCAGCGGATCTTCACCCATAATGTATGCCGCGCGTACTTCGCCATGCGCCGCACGGTGCGGCAGCTCGCTGATGCGATAGCCGGTATGCGCAGGCAGACTTTCTACGCCCCAGGCTTTAGCAAATTTCTCACGGTTTTCCGGGAACTTAACGTACTGGTAGCCCGGATAAGTATCCGGTAGCGCGCCCATATCGCACGCGCCCTGAACGTTGTTCTGGCCGCGAACCGGGTTAACGCCCGCGCTTGGCTTGCCGAGGTTGCCGGTCAGCATCGCGAGGCTGGTCAGTGAACGTACGGTTTCCACCCCCTGATAGAACTGGGTAACGCCCATACCCCACAAGATCGCCGCGCTTTTCGCGCTGGCATACATCCGCGCCGCCTGACGAATTTCCTGTGCGCTAACGCCAGTAATCTCTTCGACGGACTCCGGCGTATAGCCTTCGACAATCTTACGGTACTCTTCAAAACCTTCGGTACGGCAGGCGACAAACGCTTTGTCGTACAGGTTTTCTTCAATAATGACATGACCCATGGCGTTGAGCAGCGCGATATTCGAGCCGTTTTTCAACGCGATATGCATGTCAGCAATGCGCGCGGTTTCAATTTTGCGCGGATCGCAGACGATAATTTTCGCCCCGTTGCGTTTAGCGTTAATCACGTGATTCGCCACGATAGGGTGGGAATCTGCCGGGTTATACCCGAAGACGAACACTAAATCGGTGTTATCAATTTCGTTAATCGCATTACTCATTGCGCCGTTACCGACCGATTGGTGCAGACCTGCAACCGATGGGCCGTGTCAGACGCGAGCGCAGCAGTCAACGTTATTAGTACCAATAACGGCGCGTGCGAATTTTTGCATTACATAGTTGGTTTCATTTCCGGTACCGCGAGAGGAGCCGGTCGTCTGGATTGCATCCGGACCGTACTTCGCTTTGATGGCGCTCAAACGTTCAGCGACGTAATTGAGCGCTTCATCCCAGGAAACAGATTCCAGTTTGCCGCCACGCTGGCGACGGATCATTGGGGTTTTCAGGCGCGGGGTCAGGATCTGGGTATCATTAATAAAATCCCAGCCGTAGTAGCCCTTCAGACACAGGGTACCCTGGTTGGTTTTCCCCTGCGCCGCCTCAGCCCGGACGATTTTGCCGTTATCGACCACCAGATTGATTTTGCAACCTGATGCGCAATACGGGCAAACCGTGACGACTTTTTTCATCGGTTTCGCTCCAGTTAATCAAATCGCGCATACGCGCTGTCGCCCTCAGCATGCATGTTTTATGCCACTTTTTTAGTGTGGACTTCCCCTGATATTACGGGCGTATTTTGCTCAAAACCCTGACGAAAAACAGGCTATCGTCAGTTTTGACGTGTCGAAAGAAAATGCCGCATGACATTTATCCGTCCTGCTCGGTTTTTGCGGCCTGATAGCCGCCGCCCAGTGATTTGATAAGCTGGATACTCTGAATAATGCGCTGGGTATCCAACATCAGCAGCGAAACTTGTTCACTCAACACGGGAAGTCTGGCTTCGGTGGCCTGTAATCGACTTCCCAGCCCCTGTTTTAACGCCGCCTCGGCGGAGGACTGGGTATAACGCGTGGCGTCTACCCGCTGTGCCTGCATGGCGCGCTCATCATTAAGCGTTTGCAGACGGGTGCCGTTGATCGCCACATCACGCACGGCGTTGAGTACGGACTGGTTATACCGTTCAATCAAGATATTGCTGGCGGCCCTGGTGCTTGCCAGGTTGGCATTAAGACGTCCGCCGTCGAAAAGCGGCAGGCGTAAGCCCGGAATAAAGTTGATCTGTTTACTGGTGTTTTTAAACAAATTATCCAGGTGGATAGAATCGAGGCCAAAGAAGGCTTTGATATCAAAGCTGGGATAGAACAGGGCGCGGGCGGCGTCCACCTGGTTCAGCGACGCCTGAACATACCAGCGCATCGCTTGCAGGTCCGGGCGTCTGGCGAGCAGCTCATAAGAGAGCGTGGAAGGTATACCGGTGTTGACTTGCGGCAGCGAGACGGGTTTGATGTCCGGCATCGCCTCCGTGCCCATCAGCGCGCGCAGCGACTCGCGCGTTTCTTTGATTTGCCCTTTGACTGCGGCGATCTGTTTATCGACCGCCAACATCTGCGCTCTTGCGCCGTGGTAGGGCACTTTCGCTTCCAGTCCGTGCGCCACTTTGCTCTGATGCGCTTGTATCGCATAGTCAACGACATCATGAGTTTGTTGTAACAGATCGAGCATCTGATAGCTGGCCTGCATACTGTAGTAAAGCTGCGCAACGCCGGTGGTAAGCGACAACTCCACGGCGGCGGTTTCGGCAAGCGCGGCGTTTTGCGCGCCGAGAGCCGCCGCGACGGCGGAACGATGTACGCCCCAAAAATCAAGATCAATTCCGGCGAACAGACCAATAGTCGCCTCCGTATAATAAGGGCCATCCATACCCAGCCTCGGCGCGTCCAGCGCATAGGGGCCGAGAAAGCCATTTGCCGATGCCCGTTGGCGATTAAGCATCCCCAGCGCGGCGACCTGTAGCTGTGAACCCGCCTCCAGCAGTTCCGCCTGCGACTGCGCTCTCTTTTCGCGCAGCTTTGCTTCAGCAAGCGTATGGGAGCCCGCCAACGTTTGTTGGATAATCGCATCCAACTGCGGATCGTTGAATTGCCGCCACCACTGCGCCTGCGGCCAGCCGGAACTGGCCAGATGAATATCATTGGCCAGTGTGATCTGCGCCGGCTGAAGCTGCTGATGCGGCGCAGAATCGCTGCGAATTAGCGCGCAGCCAGAAAGCGCCGTGGCGCTGCCAAGCAGGCCGCAAAGGAATAGGCGTGAAGAGGTTCGAATCATAATGGGGGAGTTCCTTGCTGCGGATTTTCGACTGACGTGTGTTCCGGGGCCGTCCAGTCTGGTAAGCAGGATATGAGGTGCGCGATACTTTGTTCTTGTTCAGGTAATGTAGGCGACACCGTCAACGCGAGCGCAGGCGAGCGGCTGGTACGGCTCGCAAGGCCGGCGGCGTAATGTTCTAATGCTTGCGCAATGCGCTCAGCGTGCGTTTGCCGCAGGTCGTGGTCTGAAGGCGTGGCGCTATTCCAGGTTGTATCCCAGCGATAGAGCATTTCACGCCCCAGATCGATGACGGCCAGGCTGTCGGCGAGCAGACACGCGCGTTCTTTGGCGCTAAGTTGGTATTCCAGCGCGACGCGTTCGCGCATCTCTTCGCAGGCATTAAATGCCGCATGGCAACCGATACGTAGCTGAAGGTATGTCCGTTGCGACGTAGGGTCAGGCTGGCGCGGGACACGCAATAGTTTGCCCAGGATGCCTAACGCGCCAGCCAGTTTTTGCGGCAGAGCGTCCGCTTCGCTTTCTGGCCAGATAAACGTATAAATGACGGCTGAAACCGCAATGCCGATTAAAATCCCCATCGCGCGATCGCGGATTTCTACCAGATCGTAAACCGGGCCAAAAACGTTTTCGAGCGTCGCCAGGGCAAAGGTGACAACCATTTGCGTACCGATATAGGACGAACGCTCCGAGCCTGTGGCTATCCAGGCGCCGAGCAGGAAGACAGGCGCTAACAGGCACAGCAGCTCGGCAATGTTATCCAGCCAGGGCATGGCGAAAATGGCGACCAGTAGCGCCAGTAGCGCGCCGCAAAGCGCTCCGCCAAAGCGTAGCAACATTTTCTGATATGATGAGCCGATGCCTGGGTTGGCCACGATAATACACGTCAACATACAGGTGTGAATGCCCTCCCAGTCGACGCCGGAGTAAAAGGTGTAGCAAATCATGCAGGCCAGCAGCGTTTTCAGCGCGTAGCGTATATAGACCGGGTTACGGAAGGCATCCGGCGTCATGGCGGGGGGCTTGGCGGCAGGCGCTGGCGGCGTGTCGGGCGACATCTGTCCAAGCTGGCGTAGTTGGTCGCAGATAGTTTCCAGCCCGCACGCCCGGGCGGCGACGCGCTCTTGCGCACTGAGCGACCATGTACTCTGCCAGGGTTCGCCCTGAGCGACCGCCTGTTGCAGCGAGGCGATCTCATTTCGTATCTTTTGCACCAGCGCCGGATATTGCGACGCGGCGTCGGCAGAATAACGGTTGAGCGTAGTGTACAGATAAGTAACGGTGGAAACGCAGTTTTGCCACCACGTGCTACGCGCTTGCCAGTCGGTATCATCGGCCAGGCAAAATACATTCAGTTTTTGCAGCGCCAGCACGTCTCGCTCAACGTATTTTTCTGCCTGCGGCGCAACGTTGGTCAGCAAATGGCTGCCGGCATCGTCGAGCCGGGCGCACAAGGCGTGCCGCATTTGCGTTACCGCGCGACTGGGGAACCACAGTACGCCGATCAGTACCATCAGCAGCGTTGGGTAGAGCCCAACAACGATACACCACAGCGTGAGACGAACCACTACCTCCGGATAGTCGAGCATACCGGGGAAGGTTTGCCCGTATACGGCGACGATAGCTACAGCGAAAAAGAGCAGCCCCAGACGGTGGGTACGCATCATAAACATACAGACCAGCACTACCACGCTGGCGATAATCATGCGCATTAGCGGATAGCTATAGGACCATTTGTAGATCAGAAACAGACTGCCGATTTCCAGTACCGTCGCGACCACAAACAGGATCGCCACGAATTTAGTGTAAAATACGTTCGACTGTACGCCATAAAATAGCACTGCCAGAGAGATAGCCAGAAACGGGATCTCAAAGGTCATAGAGATCAGCACGACCAGCAAACAACCGACCCACAACTGGGCTATCTGTGTGAATCGACCAGGCCGCTGTTCACTGAGCTCCTCATGAAAAAAAGCCAGCAGTTTAACGACCGGTAACGGCAGGTAATTAAGCGCGTTCATTTTTGCGGCTCAAGGGTGGCGACCGCCGAAGCCCCAATGCGAAATAGCGCCGCATCGGGTTTTTCGACCATGATTTTCACCGGAAAGCGCTGGGCTACGCGTACCCAGTTGATGGAGCGCGATACGCGCGGTAGGCCGCCAATCACCATACCGCCATCGTCCGGCAGTACGCCAAAGCCGATGGAGTCTACTTTGCCCTGGAACGTTTTACCGCTGTCGCTCATCAGGCGGATAGTGGCGGGCGTTCCAGCATGAATGGTTTTCAACTCGGTTTCGCGGAAGTTGGCAATAATGTACCAGTGGTCAGTATCAATAAGCGTGAAAATGGGTTTCATCGCGGAAGCAAACTGACCGACCGAGGTTTTTAAGGACACCACGCGGCCATCAAAGGGCGCACGTACCGTCGCCATGTCGAGATGCAGTTTAGTCAGAGCAATATCCGCCTGTACCGCGACGCGCTGCGCGACCAGCGCATCGACGCCGCTCACGGCGCTGGCGGCCTGTTGCGCCTGTAATAAAACCGCATTGAGATCGGCTTCGGCAGCACGCTGCGCGGTTCTTGCGCGATCGACATCTTCCGCCGAAACAAACCCTTCCGACAGTAGCGGCTCGGTACGGCGCAGCGTATCGTTGGCCTGTTTCGCCGCCGCACGCGCTTTGGCGACCGTCGCTTCAACGGAACTGGCGGCATATTTTTGCGCGTCAACGCTACGTTGGGTCAGCATAATCTGTTTATCCAGCGCGGCGAGCAAGGCTTCCGCCTTAGCGAGACTGGCTTCGTAGGGACGGGGGTCGATACGGAACAAGAGATCGCCTTTTTTCACCTGCTGGTTATCCACCACCGCCAGCTCGACGATACGACCGCTTACCTCCGGAACCACATCAATGGTATCGGCGGATGCATAGGCATCGCTCGTCGAGGGCGCGCTGTCTACCCGCCAGATGACAAACACCATGACGACCAGCGCGAGCAGAACCAGAACCAGGGCGGGAACGTTGTTACGAGGAATTTTCTTCGGCGAGCTTTCCATAAGCGCATCTCAATATGAATTAGAAAAATACCAGCCAGAACAGCATGGAGTAGAGGGCAAAAAGGGCGGTATATATGACGCCCGCCAACGACGGCGTTTGATATTTACGTAGCATGACTCGCCGGGTGATGAGCGTGAGAATGACGCCAGCAATAATGCAGAAAAGCCAGTCGGGATAATAGGCGCCAATAACAGGAATAGCCGGAGGCAGTGAGCACCCCGTGAGTAATATTGCTGAAACGAGCAAGCTGCGTTTTTTTAGCTGCATCACAATCCTGGATTTATCTATTTGCATAATAAAATACATCCTGTTTATTGCGAACAATATCCGGGGTGAATGTGAAATAAAATTGGGGATCACAGTATGGCTATTTTTCAGGAGGATAAAAATAGCTTTGTTTTTCTACCGCATTTATAACTTATTTGTAATTTATATTTCTCATTTGATTATATTTCTAATATGAATTGAAATGCGTCCGAAGACGGTTTTCTTCGGACGCAAACGCCATTAATTTGGCGTAACGATATTCACCCACAGATCGAAATTATCCAGACAACTGATAATCTCATCCAATTTTGTTGCCTTACCAATCACTTTCACTTTTTTCGCTTTCACCAGATCGGCCATTTTCGCCTGACCGGTCAGAACGTCGTGGAGATCGCTCCGGCTCATATAGAACGAGGCATCGGTTTTTGGTTGCAGGCTTTGACGATAGTTAAGGACGCTGTTTTCCAGCGTCAGGTTTAGGTTATCGCCATCGCTCAGATTGAAATTCAGACTGATAACTTTCCCTGATGCTTTGTCGCTATCCAGGCGAACTGCCATATAATCAAACAGCATTTCTACCGTCATCCCCTTGATGGTATCCGGAGAGTCGGTTGTGCCGTGGTTGAATTTATGTACGCCTTCACGCAGCTCTTTCGCGCCGGTCAGATAGAAACCACGCCAGGTAGCGGATTCGGCCTGATAACCCAGTTGTTCGAAAGTATCCGCCTGCAAGTTTTTCGCAACCTGATCGCCAGGATTCGCGGCAATAACCTGTTTGAGAAGCTCTGCTGCCCAGCGATAGTCCCCCTGGCGGTAGGCGTCCCGGGCGAGGTTTATGGCGTGTGCGGAGCCGCCCAACGCTTTCACATAGCGTTTGCCCATTTCTACCTGGCCATAAGGATGCAGGTCTGCCGGGTTGCCATTGTAATAACCGAGATAATAGTTATAGACCGCACGGGCGTTATGGCTGACTGAACCATAGTAGCCGCGGCTAGCCCAGTTATTTTCCAGGTTCTTCGGCAACTTAATCATGTCGCCGATTTCATTCATCGTATAGCCCTGATTGGCCAGATGCAGCGTCTGGTCATGGATATATTTTATGGTGTCGCGATATTTGCCAATATAGTCGTTAATATGCTGATTGCCCCACACCGGCCAGGTATGAGGCATAAACAGGACTTCGGCCTGGTTGCCCCACATATCCAGCGTTTCGTTCAGGTATTCCGTCCATTTGCTGGTGTCGCGTGTTTTTGCCCCGCGCAAAGTATAGAAATTATGTAGCGTATGCGTGGCGTTCTCTGCCGTACACAGCGCCTTCAGCGCCGGGATGTAGAAGTGCATTTCTGCCGGCGCTTCGCTGCCCGGCGCCATCAGAAACTCGAACTCCAGACCATCAATGGTCATCTTTTCGCCGGTTTTGGTGATTAATTTCGTAGGGGCGATAATGGTCGGCAGGCCAGTGGTGAGCGTAACGCCCAGACCATTGCCGATGTTACCCTGGGGCGTATGGGGGAGTAACAGACCATAAGAGTAGAGTGCACGGCGGCTCATAATGTTGCCAAGCAGCACGTTTTCACTGATCGCTTCTTCCATAAAACCTTCCGGCGCGATGATTTGCACCTTGCCTGACTTCACCTCTTCTTCGGAAACAATACCTTTAACGCCGCCATAATGATCGGTGTGGCTGTGGGTATAAATGACCGCGACGATCGGCTTATGCGGGCGGTTCTGATAGTAAAGATCGAGGCTGGCTTTCGCCGCGCCTGCCGTGACCAGCGGGTCGATAACAATCAGGCCCGTTTTCCCTTCAATAAACGTGATGTTGGAAATGTCCTGGCCGCGTACCTGATACATACGATCGGTAACTTTAAACAGGCCGGAAATACCATTGAGTTGCGACTGGCGCCACAGGCTGGGGTTGATGGTTTGCGGGGCTGGCGCGTTGATATCAAATTTATAATCGTCAGCACGGTAATAGGGTTTACCATCGGCATTTTTAAGAATGCCCTGATCCGGCAGCGGCGCAATGAAGCCACGTTGCGCATCGGCAAAATCCTGACGATCGCTAAACGGCAGGTTTTTGATGTACTGCTGGTTAATTTGCTGAGTGTATTGGGTGGCATCTTTTGCTGATTCAGCCGCAAAAGCTGTATGAAAGAGCAAACCAGATGCGGCGGTAATAGCAATAAACGTCCTGCTTAAACGGAATAACGTCTCGTTATTCATATAAATCTCCATTTAATATCTGTGTGGTGAATTTATTTATTCTGAGGGAGTTCGGTCTGACGTTGCCTGCTATCATAAAACTGAACCTGTTATTTTTAGAATAAGAAATGTGAGCTGGGCAGCTATTTTCCTTAGGTATTTGTGCGCAACAGTCATTAACTGTAGGTTAATTTATTTATGAGCTGAACATTTATTATAGTTATTATTTTCTTATCCAATGTATTATGACGGAGTAAGCCCAATACAGGGGGAATTAAAGCATTAGAGCAAAAAACACTTTTTAAGCCGCGGCGAACAGTTTCATACCGCGGCCCATCTTCAGAAGACGCTGGAGAGAATAATAACGGCAAAAATCGATGCAATAACAAGATATTTCAACGCATAATAAAGAGTGCGGTTTTTCTTTTTCAGTCTCTGCCCGGCATCGCGCGCCGCGTGAATGTACTTGAAGATGCGATTAATAGCACCGGTACGGTCGTTCTCATCGTTTGGCGAACTGGCGGCAGACATCAATGACGCGCCGACCCAGTGGTTTACAGTCTGTGCCCAGCGCCATTTCATTGGCCGTTCAATATCGCAAAAGAGAATAATACGCGTTTGTTCCGTTTTGTTTTCCGCCCAGTGTACGTAGGTTTCGTCGAAGATGACGGCTTCGCCGTCGCGCCAGCTATGGCGCTGTCGGTCAACCTCGATGAAACAACGGTCGTCATTCGGCGTGCTTAATCCCAGGTGGTAACGTACTGAGCCGGCATAGGGGTCACGATGTTTCCCAAGGTAGGCGCCGGGAGGCAACTCGGCGAACATCGCCGCTTTGATGGAGGGGATTTCGTTGACCAGCTTTGTTGTTATCGGGCATAACGTTTCCGCCGACGGGTGGGCGTCGGCATACCATTTAAGGTAAAACCGTTTCCAGCCGCGTTTGAAAAAGGTATTAAATCCGGCGTCGTTATTGGCCTGCGCGGCTTTGATGTGATGCTGGAGTCGTAGTGCTTCTTCACGAATTGCCTGCCAGTTTTCCGTCAGATTCCGCAGTTCCGGAAACACCTCGGTATCAAAATACGGCTGCTTTGCCGGTAACGTTGAGAAGTGCGTCATGAACATATTGATCGGCGCCATAAACGTCGAGTGGTCAAAGAGCTGG
Source organism: Salmonella enterica subsp. houtenae serovar Houten (assembly GCA_900478215.1). NCBI lineage: Bacteria > Pseudomonadati > Pseudomonadota > Gammaproteobacteria > Enterobacterales > Enterobacteriaceae > Salmonella > Salmonella enterica. The sequence goes on along the minus strand of LS483478.1, from coordinate 4,153,169 downwards.
CGGGAAAGTTTTTGTTTTTCCACACCGCGTGAATGCGCATAAATGACGCTGATAATAAAAATACCGATAATGATTGCTGCGAACATAACGTCACTGTCCTTCTAAGAAAACCTCATCCCGGGATTTTCAGGCAACCCTCCCGGTGATGCCAAAGAGAAAAGTGTAGTTCTTTGACAATAAATTTACATTTCTACAACTTAAAAGGGCCATTTTTGCTAAAGAAGCGAGTCAGCCCGTTTAACCTTTATCCAGGCTTGCCGACAGTAGAATTGAGATGACTCCGCTACTTCACCCGGTGACGGTTGATTACGTTATGCCTTATCTCCCGATGAGGCTGGCTTATGAAACGCCATTCTCTGCTCTTTTTCCTTGCGCTGTTGACTCTGACGACGCTACCGGCATGGGCCGATATTGGCGATGGCGGCTGCCAGATCACAATGCTTTCGTAAACCGGAAATGGCTTTGCTTGTAACCTTCGCGAAGATAAAAACGGTGTGCATCGTGGCGTTTAATATTTGTGGAAAGTTCCGTTAGCTCCGCACCCGCCTGACGTGCTTCTTCTTCTGCCCAGGCCAGAAGCTGACTGCCAACTTTTTGTCCCCGCATCTGCGGTAATACCACCAGCTCCTGAATTTCGCCAATCCAGTTGGCATGATGGAGATGAAACTGCATATGCAGGCTGATCATGCCGACTACCTCTCCGTTACGCAGCGCTAAACGATAATGAAAGTTGGGGTCCAGTAAATTAGCGGCGAACCCATCCCTGAAAGCCTGATAATCAAGCTCATTTTTAAGTAACTCACAGATAAGCGCGTAAACAGAATCGGTATCCTCTGTTGTTGCGTGGCGTAATTCACAGACTGACATAATGTCCTCCCGACGCTTCATCAGGATCAACCATCTTTCGACAGACTGTAGCAAACTACCGTCATTATTTATTCTATGGCAGTTAAACGGCGGATAATGTGCTGCTCGCTCCAGGCGGGTGGCGATGTCAGCAGCATTTTCCCCCGCGCATTTGCGGCAGATGTGCGCACGCCCCGTTGACCGATACGGCAAAACCAGCGCGCAGCCAAAGATCAATCTGATGACAAGGGGGAGGGCGAGCTCCCGGGGAGTTAGGTGGCAGGCTGATGTTTAACCACGTTAATTATCCACGGCACCCCGAAACGATCGCTGACCTTGCCGAAACCTTGCGCCCAGAAGGTCTCCTGCCAGTCCATTTCGATTTGCCCTTGTGCGGCAAGGTTATCAAACCAGCGCCTCCCTTCTGCTACATCCTGGGTATCAAGCACCAGCGTAAAGCCGGAATAATGCGCCGTTCCCGACGCGCTGGCATCACTCATCATGATATCGCTGCCCGCAATGCGCATGTTGGCGTGGGCGATAGCAGTATCGGGAAAGCGCATTCCTGACGGGCAGCCCTCTTCGTTATCCGGCGCCGAGGGGGGCATTTCACCGAAGCTGAGTTTATAAAGCAGTTCTGCGCCTAACGTTTGTTGATAATACGCGATGGCGTCGGCACAGTTGCCGGCAAAAGAGAGATAGGGACTTAACGGCATGATGGTTACCTCAGGTAAGAGATGCTCGTTAAGTGTAGTTCGAAATTTGTACAATATTGTCGGTGGAAGGGCCTCTCAGGCCCGGTAAGCGAGGCGTTACCGGGCAATGACACGGTAAATCAGCTCTTTTTCACGAACTCGGATTTCAGTTTCATCGGGCCAAAACCATCGATTTTGCAGTCGATGTTATGGTCGCCTTCAACCAGACGAATGTTCTTCACTTTGGTGCCGATTTTCAGCATGGAAGAGCTGCCTTTTACTTTCAGATCTTTCACGATAGTGACGCTATCGCCGTCTGCCAGCAGGTTGCCGTTGGCGTCTTTGACAATCAGTTCATCGCTCTCCTGAGCGGGTTCCGCATCGTTCCATTCATGGGCGCATTCCGGGCAGATGAACATGCCGTTATCTTCGTAGGTATATTCGGAGTTACATTGCGGGCAGTGGGGTAATGACATGTTGGTTTCCTCAAAAAGTCAGCAGGGGCAAACGCGCCCAAAAATGGCAGATCGCCGAAAAAGGCCGCAATTATACACAAAATCCTTATCGTTGTCGGGACTATTGCCGCTTTTATAAAAGCGGCCTGCGCAACGTCAGTCAGCAATGGTTTACACTCGAATAACCGCTTTTTTACTGTCACCACAGCGCATGAGGGCGTCCTTGTTTACACCTTTTGACCAGATTGATATATATGTGTGAAGTTGATCACATATTTAAACACTGTTAGGGTAAAGAGGTCATTAACTGCCCATTCAGGCGTCAACAGGTTCGGTTGTACAGTCCGTAGCCGGACAGTGTAAGTAAACCTGCTACGCTTGTATGAGGGATAGCGTTCGCGCCCTCCCTCCGCTCGACGGCGACGCTGGCGCAGTACGCCAGTGCCCGCCGTATATAGCGCTACAGGGCTTAGCCTATGAGGACAGCTATGCTGAAAAGGAAAAAAATAAAACCGATTACACTGGGCGATGTGACCATCATTGATGACGGTAAACTTCGCAAAGCGATTACCGCCGCCTCGCTGGGCAACGCGATGGAGTGGTTTGATTTTGGCGTTTATGGATTTGTTGCCTATGCGTTGGGTAAAGTCTTTTTCCCCGGCGCCGATCCCAGCGTCCAGATGATTGCCGCGCTGGCCACGTTTTCCGTTCCCTTCCTGATTCGGCCGCTCGGCGGGTTATTTTTTGGTATGCTCGGCGATAAATACGGGCGCCAGAAGATCCTGGCGATCACGATTGTGATTATGTCGATCAGTACCTTCTGTATCGGGTTAATCCCCTCTTACGCGACGATCGGTATCTGGGCGCCAGTACTGTTGTTGCTGTGTAAAATGGCCCAGGGCTTCTCGGTTGGCGGGGAATATACCGGCGCGTCGATCTTTGTCGCTGAATATTCGCCGGACCGTAAACGCGGATTTATGGGAAGCTGGCTGGATTTTGGTTCCATCGCAGGGTTCGTACTGGGCGCGGGCGTGGTGGTCTTAATCTCGACGATTGTCGGCGAGGAGAATTTCCTGGAGTGGGGCTGGCGTATTCCGTTCTTTATCGCCCTGCCATTGGGGATTATCGGCCTCTACTTACGCCACGCGCTGGAAGAGACGCCAGCGTTTCAGCAACACGTGGATAAACTGGAGCAGGGCGACCGCGAAGGGTTGCAGGATGGGCCGAAAGTCTCCTTTAAAGAGATCGCCACCAAACACTGGCGTAGCCTGTTGTCATGTATCGGTCTGGTGATTGCCACCAACGTGACCTACTACATGCTGCTCACCTACATGCCAAGCTACCTGTCGCATAACCTGCACTATTCTGAAGATCACGGCGTGTTGATTATCATCGCCATTATGATCGGGATGCTGTTTGTGCAACCGGTGATGGGGCTGCTGAGCGACCGTTTCGGTCGTCGTCCGTTTGTGATTATGGGCAGCATTGCGCTGTTTGCGCTGGCAATTCCGGCCTTTATTTTGATTAATAGTAACGTTATTGGCCTGATTTTTGCCGGTTTGTTGATGCTGGCGGTGATTTTGAACTGCTTTACCGGGGTGATGGCCTCGACGTTGCCGGCGATGTTTCCGACGCATATTCGCTACAGCGCGCTGGCGGCGGCCTTTAACATCTCTGTATTGATTGCCGGTCTGACGCCGACGCTGGCGGCCTGGCTGGTGGAAAGTTCGCAGGATCTGATGATGCCGGCGTATTATTTGATGGTCATCGCGGTGATAGGCTTGATTACCGGTATTTCCATGAAAGAGACGGCCAATCGCCCGCTAAAAGGCGCAACGCCAGCGGCGTCGGATATCCAGGAAGCGAAGGAAATTCTGGGCGAGCATTACGATAATATTGAGCAGAAAATCGACGACATCGATCAGGAAATTGCGGAGTTGCAGGTTAAACGTTCGCGTCTGGTACAGCAACATCCGCGCATCGATGAATAAATGTCGCGCTTAAGGTTCGCTTAATCTCTCGCTGGCACACTCTCCTCCATATCTTTGGAGGAGAGCGTCATGAAAAGCTATATTTATAAAAGTTTGACGACCCTGTGTAGTGTGCTGATTGTCAGCAGTTTTATCTATGTGTGGGTCACTACGTATTAGTTCTTGTTTATGCCTTTTTCAACAGCACCCAGGCTCGGGTGCCTGTTCTGTCCGTACGGTTTTGCAGGAAAAACTGTCCCTGATGCAGCTGGGTGATGCGACTGACGATACTTAGCCCCAGCCCAATTCCGCCATAACGGCTGTCCATCCGTACGAACGCCTCGCTTAACTTCCCGCATTTACTTTCATCAATACCCGGCCCTTCGTCTTCGACTGCCATAATAGCGTCGGGGGCGGCGCTAATGTGGATAGTGATATGGGTTTCTTCAGGGCTATAGCGATGCGCGTTTTCCACCAGATTTCGCAGCAACATACGCAGTAACGTCGCGTCACCGCGCACCACCACGTCCGCCGCGCTTTCCGGCAGCAGCAGAGTTTGCTGGCGCGTTTCCAGCATGGTGTTCAGCTCATCGTAGGAGGGGAGGATCACATCTTCCAGTAGTTTTACTTCCTGATAATTCCCGGAAGAGAATGACTGGCCCACGCGCGCCAGTTGCAGAAGCTGGGAGACGCTATCCATCATCTGGTCAAGACGGGCAATAAGCGGCGCGACATCAATATGGTGGGTTTTTGACAATAATTCCAGATGCAAACGCACCCCTGACAGCGGCGTGCGTAGCTCATGGGCCACATCGGCGGTAAAAAGGCGTTCATTGTCGAGCGTGGTGGTTAAACGCGTCACCAGTTGATTGATCGCCGAGACGACGGACTCAATCTCAAGCGTGGAGCTGTGAATGGCGATCGGCGCCAGATTATCCGCCGTCCGCGCTTCCAGCTCTTTTTGCAATTCGGCGAGCGGACGGGTAATGCGCCGTACTGCCTGGTAGCAAATCAGCAGCGTCAGGCTAACCATAAATACGCCGGGGACGATCAGGCTGGCGACCGCCTCGCGAATTTCGTGCATGATATGGCGATCGTTGTTGCGATTATCCCGCAGCGCCTGCTCGAACAGTTGGATTTGCTCGGTGCTTTCATGCCATAGCCAGAAGGTACTGATTAACTGGAACACCAGTAGAATAAGACCGATTGTCAGCATTAAACGCTGGCGAAGGGTCATCGCTCTTTGCCGAAAACGCATCAGCCTCACTTAGCTTTCCTCAGTGGCAACCAGCATGTAACCAAACCCGCGGACCGTGCGAATGCGCGATTTGCCGACTTTGTCGCGCAAATTATGAATATGCACTTCCAGAGTGTTAGTCGAGGGTTCGTTATCCCAGTTGTAGATATCGTTATAAAGAATCTCCCGGTGCACAGGACTGCCCGCCTTGAGCATCAACCGTGAAAGCAGCGCATACTCCTTGGGCGTCAGGGTCAGCTCCTGTCCATCCCTCCATGCCTGATGGCGGCCCATATTGAGCGTCAAATTGCCAACCGCCAGTTCACTTTCACCCTGATTATTATGGCGGCGCAGCAGAGCGCGAATACGGGCGTGCAGCTCTTCCAGGGCGAAGGGTTTAACCAGATAATCATCCGCGCCGACATCCAACCCGGTAATACGATCGTTGAGCGTATCGCGGGCGGTCAGAATGAGTACCGGCAGGGTATATTTTTTCTGCCGCATTCGCGTCAGGAAATGCAGCCCATCTTCATCGGGCAGCCCTAAATCCAACACCATCAGACTATAATGGCCTGACTCCAGGCTGCGCTCGGCGGCACGCGCTGTCGAAACGCCATCACACGCGTAGCCTTCGGTTTGCGCGGCGAGTATTAACCCCTGTAATAGTAGCGTGTCGTCTTCAACAATCAGAATCTTCATTCGCTTAGTCTCCTGCACGGTTGCAGAATATCATCTGCGGCCTGGTAATACTTCGTTTGTACGCCGGTTAATCCCAGCATGGTTGAGAAAAGGTTGTCCTGTGAATAATCCAGCGTGCTCGCCCGTTTTTGCAGACAGGACTGATCTACCTGATAACGTTGTTGATAATCTTTGGAAAGCCAAATAAGCATCGGGATATGTTTTTGCGTATCTGGCGCAATGGAATACGGCAGACCGTGTAAATAGATGCCGTTTTCGCCTAATGATTCGCCGTGATCGGAAAGATAGACCAGACTGGTCGTAAATTTATCCTGATGAGATTTCAGCAAGTTAATAGCTTTATCCACAATATAGTCCACGTACAGCACGGTATTATCATAGGTATTGACCAACTGCTGTTGGGAACAGTTCTGAATTTCATTGGTGTCACAGGTTGGGGTGAATTTTTTAAACTGCGGCGGATAACGGTTGTAATACGTCGGACCGTGGCTGCCAATGGTGTGCAGCACAATAACGCCATCGCCTTTCAAATGGTCGATATAGTCTTCCAGACCGTGAAATAACACCTCATCGTAGCACTCGCCATCGATACACTGTCCGGGCAGGTTTAGCTCGGTGACATTTTGATGCGGAACACGATCGCACGCGCCTTTACAGCCGCCGTCATTATCATTCCACAGCACGTTGATCCCCGCGCGCTGGATAATATCCAGCAGTCCTTCCTGGTGATGCGCCAGCTCTTCATCATAATGTTTGCGCGGCATATCAGAGAACATGCAGGGAACGGAGATCGCCGTCGCCGTGCCGCAAGAGGTGGTATGCGGAAAGTAGATCACATCGTCTTTTGCCAGCCGCGGATTGGTGTCGCGCGGATAACCGCCAAGAGAGAAATCATCGCCGCGCGAGGTTTCGCCAACGATGAGTATCGTCAGGTTTTTGCGATCGCCTTTCAGCATTAATGGATTGCGATGGGCATCCTCGGCAATGCGTACCAGCGGTAAATTCGCCAGCCGTTGATGCGAATACCATGACCAACTGGCGACAATACTGTTCGATGGACTTAACGCTTTGATCAACTGTTTATTATTTCGAAATAGCGAGGCGTAATCTTTATAGAAAAAGGCGGCGACCAGAATAACGAATAAGATAGAGAGCAGGACGCTGGCCAGGCGGTAAAGCCCGCTACGTAACCGTGGCGTCGCAGGGCGGATTTTGATCCAACAAGCAATCACGGCTGCCAGAACGCCGCTTAATCCCAGCGTCAGCACCATTTGCGGCGTCATCAGCGCAAAGGTTTCCGCAGGTGTGGTATCCATCATATTGGCGATCATGGAACGATCGATGATGATGCCGTAAGTCAAAATAAAGTACTGCGCGGTAGCGCCGACCAGAATAAAAACGCAGGCCAGCAGTCGATTTAGCCAAATAAATGAGGCCAGTGTCAGCACGCTATTGATCACGCTGAATGCGACGACCGGCATGGAGATAAACACCAGCATATTGCGCAAGGAGTTTAACGGTAGGTCTTGCAGTACCTGCTTATAGAACGCAATGTTCAGGCAGACGGCAATATAAAAGGAAAAAAGCAGAAGCCAGGCGATTTGCCCGAAAACAGGTCTTTTAAGAAAGCGCTTTAACATTTTGATGCGTCCATCGATTCAATGACGCTAATCGTGACAAAGTAAAATTAAGTGAACCTTAAGAACTTAATGTTGGTAGAGGCCGGATAACCTTTGCTATCCGGCCTGTTGCGATAACATTAACGACGTGGTCAATCCTGTTTGACCGGCGCATCCAGCGGATACGGGTTTTTGTGAATACGGTTGTAGTTCAACGCATACAGTGCGGTGATAACCATCAACGTGACGAATGACCACATCACCTCTTTGGCGCCGGAACCGATGACCGCCCAGATGCAATACACAAACGCGACGAAGGTAATCAGTAGATACAGTGGGCGGGCTTTACCAAAGTGACCGTGACCCAACAGCAACAGCGCGGCGCAGGTGTAAAGATAAGGCACCAGGGTGAAGATAACCGACACGGAGGAGACCAGACCAAACTCTTTCGCGGCGTTCGGCGACATACTGCTGAACTGGAAGATAGTCATCAGCACGCCAACGATGAGCAACCCGGCCACTGGCGTACCGGCTTTATTCACCCGGGCGAAGATCGGCGGGAAGAGACCATCGTCCGCCGCCGCTTTTGCGGTTTGACCGGCAAGCAACGTCCAGCCGCCGAGAGAGCCCAGGCAACCCGCTGCCGCACAGAAGGAAACGATAGCCCCTGCGGTATCGCCCAGCGCCATACGCGCCGCGTCACCGAAAGGCGATGCCGACACACGCAGCGCCGCGTTGGGGATCATCCCCATAATGGCTGTCGTGGAGAGCACGTAGCAGACGGCGGCAATCAGTACCCCGCCGATGGTGGCGATAGGCACGTTGCGTTTCGGGTTTTTCACCACCCCGGCCGCAACGGAGGCGCTTTCTACCCCGATGAATGACCATAGCGTGACGTTCAGCGTGCTTTGAATCGCGCCGAAAGTATTCATGCCGCTCACGTTCCAGGCCGCCATATAGGTTTCGCCTTTAAACCAGAACCAGCCGAAGACCGCAATCCCTACGATAGGCACCAACGCCAGTACGGTGGCGACGGCCTGCACGCGGGTAATCATTTTCGGCCCGACGATGTTCAGCAGAACGAAAATCCACAGTACTGCGACGCAGGTCAGCGTTAATACCAGCGGATCTTTCAGAATCGGGAAGAAATAACTCAGATAGCCGACGCCGATAACGACCATCGCGATATTACCGATCCAACATGCCAGCCAGTACAATACGTTCGTTTGATAGCCTAAAAACGGGCCGAAGCAGCGGCGTGCGTAGGCATAGGAACCGCCGGGGCTGGGATCTAAGGACGACATTTTGGCATACACCATCGACAACGCCAGGGCGCCGATGATAGTGACCAGCCATCCGTAGATTGCAATCCCGCCAGTGGCTGCCAGGTTGGCAGGCAGTAAGAATACCCCTGACCCCATAATATTCCCCGAGACCATTAAGGTGACGGGGATTAGGCCCACTTTGTGAGCATCAGCATCCGAAGACATAATTTGGACTCCTGAAAGGTGACTTCGTTACGATAAATTACGTCGTATCATACCCCCTCAGAATACTGCTGAATTATATCGGAGACGGGTTATCGCCAATGCTGATATTATCGTGTCTTATCGTTGAGTGTGTAAAAATTAGGCGGCTGATGGTTCCCGATGTTGGCTAACATAATGTAAAGGGGTCATACCATAAAACTCTTTAAACACGGAAATAAAGTACGACGTGCTGTTATACCCACAAAGCTGTGAGACTTGCGAGATATTCTTTCCATCCATTAATAACTGATTTACGGCATAACGCATTCGGCAGGTGGTGATTATTTGACTATAACTGGTATTCTCATTTTTTAGCTTTTTCTTTAACAAGCTTGGGCTCAGGCATAGGCAACTGGCGACGGCGCTCAGATTCCAGTCTTTATGAATATCGCTCTGAATGATGTGATAAACGCTGTCGCTGATGCGGCTACGCAGCATATGCATTAACAAGGAGATGAATTTTTTGTGGTCAAGAAAGCGAGATAAGACGGTGAAAAGGAGCGCGCGGGTACGTTCAATAACAATTTCATCCTGTGTTTCCATCGCGCTGTAGCGGGCGGCGACCCTGAAGATATCCGGCGTCAGACAGGTGGCGGTCAATAAGGGATCGGCGTTGCGTTGCCAGACGGGAAGGTGTGAGAGATCTTTATTCAGGAATTGTAAATAGTCTTTGATGTTTTCGCGACTCACCTGAATTACTAGCACGCTATTTAGTGATGAGATATCAATGATGTTATTTTCGCAAGCCAGGATGGCCATATAATTTGCTTTTAAATTGAGCGGCTCCTTACCGTTTATACGTAACCATGTGTCTTTCTCTGTTAATATCACGATGCAAGGCTCGTTGCTGCAAATACTCATACCCGAACTCCTGGAATATGAACATAAAAAAACCTGTCTCGCCAAACGGGAGAGACAATGGGGGTTGGTTCAATTGTGTGATGAATTGAAACTGCACTAAAATAACTTTCCTGAATAATATTACAATATTTATACGATGAATTAGGGTGTACAAAAAGTTGTACGCGAGTGGCAACCTGTAATTTTTGTATAAAAAAAGCGCGGGATGGGGCCCGCGCAAAAAGGTATGACAGTATTATTGTTTTGCAGCAATACTCAGGGAATACATGCCATCCTCAAAAAAAGACTATCTGTGATTAGGCTTTCACGCACATAACGTGATATACGCCGTCAATAATTTCTGTGCCTTCGGTTTCATGCTCAAAGCCAGGGAAGTGATGATCCCAGGATTGCAGCGAGCGTAAGTAACCCACCTGCGGACTGTTTTCATCGCCAAAGTTTTCGCCGGAGAGCAGCATCGGGATTCCTGGCGGGTAAGGAATAACGGAGTTCGCTGCAATGCGACCCGGTAGATTTTCAATCGCCACCATTTCAATGTTGTCGTTCACGATCGCGTTGTAGGCGTCGCGCGGGGTGATCTCCGCAGCCGGCAGGGTGGAATAGGCGGCATTGAGATGGGCGCCAGGGTTATTTTCACGCAGCCAGGCAAACATTTTATCGCCCAGATCATGAATACCCATATTCGCGTAAGTGTCAGGATAATCCTGCACCAGTTCCGGCATTACCTGTGCCAACGGCGTATTCGCGTCGTAGTGGTGTTTGAAGGAACACAACGTGTTGATCAGAGTTCCCCATTTCCCGCGAGTTACCCCCATAGAGAACAGGAACATAATCTGGAAGTCGGTGGTGCGAGTCGGCACGATACCGTGGCGGCCAAGCCATGCCGTGACCAACGCAGCAGGTACGCCGGATGCTTCCAGTTCGCCATCGTCGCCCATACCCGGCGCCAGAATACTGACTTTAATCGGGTCCAGCATACTCCAGTTATCCGGCAAGTCTTTAAAACCGTGCCAGGTTTCCCCGGGGCGCATGACCCAGCAGTTCTGATCGGTTGCCAGCAGTTTTGCCGGCGCGTCGGCGAAGTCGTACGTTTTACCGGTTTGTGGATCGGTGACGACCTCTTTATTCCACGGTTTAAAGAACCAGTCGCCTTCGTGGGTAAACTCTTTATAGAGACGCGCCATCGCCTGACGGAAATCGACCGCTTCGTCAATCACCTCTTGAGTGAGCGACAGGCCGCTGTTGCCGTCCATCATCGATACTGCCACATCGTTGGATGCGCAGATGGCATACAATGGAGAGGTGGTGGCATGCATCATATACGCCTGGTTGAAGCGGGAGAAATTCACCGCGCCGCGGCCTTCACGGACGTGAATGTAGGAGGCTTGTGAAAGCGCATTCAGCAGTTTGTGAGTGGAGTGGGTGGCAAAAACGGTCGGACCGTTATGGTCGCCTGGCTCGCCGCGCATCGCGTAGTGATCGCAATAAATCGGGTTGAAGCGCGCATAGCCGTACCATGCTTCGTCGAAGTGAATGCGATCGCTGGTTTTTGCCAGCAGATCCTGCGCCTCTTTGGCGTTATAGCATACGCCGTCATAGGTACAGTTGGTCACTACGCTGTAAGAGGGTTTCTGTCCGGCTTTGGTTTTGGTCAGCGGGCTGGCGCTGATTTTCTTCTGCAAGGTTTCAGGCTGCATTTCCTGCGGGTAGATTGGCCCGATAATGCCGTAACGGTTACGGCTTGGTACCATATAGACCGGTTTGGCCCCGGTGAGGATCAGCCCCTGCTCGATGGATTTATGGCAGTTACGATCCAGTACGACGACATCATTATCCGTCATACAGGCCTGCATAATAGTGCGGTTAGAACCGGACGTCCCGACAACCACGGACCAGGAGCGGTCTGCGCCGAATACACGGGCGGCGTTTTTCTCACTTTCGCCAAACGCGCCGGTATGGTCGAGGAGTGAACCGAGCGTGGTACGCTCAATCCCCATATCGCTGCGGAACAGATTTTCGCCATAATAGTCGTGATAAAAGCGACCGGCAGGCGTTTTAGTGAAACCGACGCCGCCCTGGTGTCCCGGCGCTGCCCATGAATATTCATGAATGTCGCTGTATTTCATCAACGCGTTAAACAGCGGCGGTAACAGTTGCTGGCGATACCGGGTCATGGCGGCAACGGCGCGTCCGGCGATAAAGTCAGCGGTGTCCTCCAGAATCCAGGCGAACTCATCGACAAGCTCCAGCAGGTCGCGGTCCAGCGATGCCGTCGCTTTTTCCCTGTCGCCTAACAGGAAAACGGGCACGTTTTGCTGACGCTCGTGAAGCTTACCGATCAATTGCCTGACACTCAGGTGCTCATCTGGTTGTTCCATTTGATAGCTGAACATCAGACAGTCAATGGCTTCGTTAGCGGACAAGATGGCATAACCGTCATCGAAGGATGTCGATTTAATGACGGTAACATTTTGTTGGCTTAAGGCATCCGCCAGACGTTCGACCGCGTTGCCAACCCAGGTGTCCTGATGCAGAAACTCACTTTCAACAATTAATACTTTCATCATCTTTTACCCGGTTATGGAGGCTCTACAATTTACGCCTTGTAGACCCACCGTATGAATGTGACGTGGGCAAGTATTACCCCGTCAAATGGGGGTGTAAAGTGGTTGGATAATAGGCGATTATGGATATTATTCATTAAAAAACAGTAAGTTAAATATTGATGGCGTGCGATTTCACCCACGGTTTATCGACAGGTGAATTATTTTTTTGGCTGATAGTGGTATCCGTTTTTAGCCGGGCATCGTCTGGCGCCGTTGCTGGCTTAGCTTGCGGTATTGTTGTGGCGACATGCCGACAAATTTGCTGAAAGTACTGTAAAAACGACTGCTGGATCGAAACCCGGCGGTCAGAGCGACATCAAGGATCGTTTTGTCCGTATCGCTCAATAAGGCGCGTACGTGATTGATGCGCATCGCCGTGATGTACTGCTTCATCGTCAGTTGCATGACCCGCTGGAATATTCCCATCGCGTAATTAGCATTGAGTTTGACATGCTCCGCGACGTTGTTAATGGTTAGCGCCTGATCGTAGTTATCGGCAATAAATCCCAGCATCTGGCTTACGTAAAACTGTGCATGGCGTGAGACGCTATTTTTGTGGGTACGTGATGTTTTATTGAGCAAAATGGGTTGCCAGCCGGAAAGGCTAAAACGTTTAAGCATCAGGCCAATTTCATCGATCGCCAACTGGCGAATTTGCTCATTCGGGCTGCTTGTTTCCTGTTGCCAGCGCAACACTTCAAAGGTGCTAAGCTGCTGGGTCGCCAGCGATTTAACCACCATCCCGTGCGTGACGTGGTTGATAAGATCGCGATCCAGCGGCCAGGAGAGAAACAGGTGCATCGGCAAACTGAAAATCGCCATCTGGCGACAGTTGCCGGGGCGGGTAAGCTGGTGTGGCGTACAGGCCCAAAACAGGGTGATATGTCCCTGCTTTATCTGTACGACTTCATTGTTGATTAAATACTCCACATCGCCGTCAAACGGAACATTCACTTCCACTTGTCCATGCCAGTGGCTGCTGGCCATTCTGTGTGGTGCTCTCAGTTCAACGTCCAGTCGTTGATATTCAGAATAGAGCGACAGTGGGCTACGGGTTTGCTTTTCATCGCCATTGCACATATGCGGGTCGGGCGGGAGAAAGGTGATTGGCTGTGTACTCATCGTCACTCCATTTCCTGAATTATCAGAATTATGCTCGCTTAGCAGGAAGGAAACCGGGAATCCGGACACAGAATCCGTCGATATTGTAGAGCGTAGCCTGGCTATCAGGCCGAATACTCTGCTTTTTACGCCATTTTGTCCCAAAAACTCAGATCTTCCGCGCGTCAGCATACGATCTGAGTTTTCGGGAATGCTCATCGGGGAAGACGGAGGTTTTCACCGGGAACGCGTGCCACCATGAAGATGTTCACTACTGGTCTGGAGAGTCATGATGACGGCACCCAAAATTACCTTTATCGGCGCAGGTTCTACGATTTTCGTCAAAAATATCCTCGGCGATGTGTTTCACCGCGAGGCGCTAAAGTCAGCGCATGTCGCCCTGATGGATATTGACGAAACCCGGCTTGAAGAGTCGCACATTGTGGTACGGAAACTGATGGACTCAGCGGGCGCCTCTGGCCGGATTACCTGCCATACCAACCAGAAAGCGGCGCTACAGGATGCGGATTTTGTGGTGGTCGCCTTTCAGATTGGCGGCTATGAACCCTGCACCGTGACCGATTTTGAGGTTTGTAAGCGTCATGGCCTGGAACAGACGATCGCCGATACGCTGGGGCCGGGCGGCATTATGCGCGCTCTGCGGACCATCCCGCATCTGTGGCGAATTTGCGAAGACATGATGGAAGTCTGCCCGAAGGCCACCATGCTCAACTACGTCAACCCGATGGCGATGAATACCTGGGCGATGTACGCCCGCTATCCGCATATCAAACAGGTCGGCCTGTGCCACTCCGTACAGGGAACCGCAGAGGAACTGGCGCGCGATCTGAATATCGATCCCGCCTCGCTGCGCTACCGTTGCGCCGGAATTAACCACATGGCGTTTTACCTGGAACTGGAGCGTAAAATAGCTGATGGGACTTATGTCAATCTCTATCCTGAATTACTGGCGGCTTATGAAGCCGGACGGGCACCGAAGCCCAATATTCACGGCAATGAACGCTGCCGGAACATTGTGCGCTACGAGATGTTCAAAAAGCTGGGCTACTTCGTCACCGAGTCATCAGAGCATTTTGCCGAGTACACGCCGTGGTTTATTAAACCGGGACGCGAGGATCTGATTGCGCGCTACAAAGTGCCGCTGGATGAATATCCGAAACGCTGCGTAGAGCAACTGGCGAACTGGCATAAAGAACTGGAAGAGTATAAAACCGCCGAGCGTATCGACATCAAACCGTCCCGCGAATACGCCAGCACCATTATGAACGCTCTCTGGACCGGCGAGCCGAGCGTGATTTATGGCAACGTACGTAATGAGGGGCTGATTGATAACCTGCCGCAGGGAAGCTGCGTAGAAGTGGCTTGCCTGGTGGACGCCAACGGCATCCAGCCGACGAAGGTGGGGACGATCCCTTCTCATCTGGCGGCGATGATGCAGACCAATATCAACGTACAAACGCTGTTGACCGAAGCCATCCTCACGGAAAACCGCGATCGCGTGTATCACGCGGCGATGATGGATCCGCATACCGCGGCGGTACTGGGTATCGAAGAAATCTATGCGTTGGTTGACGATCTGATCGCCGCGCATGGCGACTGGCTTCCGGCCTGGTTACGTCGTTAATCTCCAGCCGCGCTGGACGGCAGATCCGGCGTTTAACCTCTACTAACAGAAGGCGGGCGCTGGTAACAGCGACCCGGTACCCTATGAGCATCTCTCTGACAACAAAGCTGAGTTACGGGTTCGGCGCGTTTGGTAAGGATTTCGCCATCGGCATTGTGTATATGTACCTGATGTATTACTACACCGATGTGGTGGGACTCTCGGTCGGTCTCGTCGGCACCCTCTTTCTGGTCGCGCGAATCTGGGATGCGATAAACGATCCCATCATGGGCTGGATTGTCAACGCCACGCGTTCGCGGTGGGGGAAATTTAAGCCATGGATATTGATCGGCACCTTAACCAATTCGCTGGTGCTTTTCCTGCTGTTCAGCGCCCATCTTTTTGAGGGAACCGCGCAGGTTGTATTTGTCTGCGTGACCTACATCCTGTGGGGCATGACGTATACCATTATGGATATCCCATTTTGGTCGCTGGTGCCGACTATTACGCTCGATAAGCGGGAACGTGAGCAACTGGTGCCGTTTCCGCGTTTCTTCGCCAGTCTGGCTGGCTTCGTCACAGCGGGTATTACGCTGCCGTTTGTGAACTATGTCGGCGGCGCGGATCGCGGATTCGGCTTTCAGATGTTCACTCTGGTGCTGATTGCATTCTTTATTGCATCGACCATCGTGACATTACGCAACGTACATGAGGTGTACTCCTCCGACAACGGCGTAACGGCGGGCCGCCAACACCTGACGTTAAAAACGATCGTTGGATTGATATACAAAAACGATCAGCTCTCCTGTCTGCTGGGAATGGCGCTGGCGTATAACATTGCCTCCAATATTATCAATGGCTTTGCGATCTACTACTTTACCTATGTGATTGGCGATGCCGATCTTTTTCCCTATTATCTTTCTTACGCTGGCGCGGCGAATTTGCTGACGCTGATTGTTTTCCCCCGGCTGGTGAAAATATTATCGCGGCGGATATTGTGGGCGGGCGCCTCCGTGATGCCCGTTCTGAGTTGCGTAGGGCTTTGTGCGATGGCGTGGGCGGATGTCCATAATGCCGTTTTAATCGTGGCGGCGGGCATTTTCCTTAATATCGGGACCGCGCTCTTCTGGGTGCTTCAGGTGATCATGGTGGCGGATACCGTCGATTATGGGGAATTTAAGCTCAATATTCGTTGTGAGAGTATCGCTTATTCCGTACAGACAATGGTCGTGAAGGGCGGCTCGGCGTTTGCGGCGTTCTTTATCGCCCTGGTGCTGGGGGTGATTGGCTATACGCCAAATGTGGCGCAGTCTGCACAGACCCTGCAGGGGATGCAGTTTATTATGATTGTCTTGCCAGTGCTGTTTTTCATGATGACGCTGGTTCTCTACTTCCGCTATTACCGTTTGAATGGCGATATGCTGCGCAAGATTCAGATCCACCTGCTGGATAAATACCGGAAAGTGCCGTTATCCGTCGAGTCGACGCCTGTTACGACAGTTCCTGCAGTAGCGGCTGGCGATATAAAGGCGTGAAAGCGTTAGCGCCATTCGACAATTAACCGATAACGTAAAACGAGAGACCGATGGCAAAAGTTTGCTGTCGATCCCTCGGTGAGTACGTTATTTCGCGCAGTTAGCGCACTGCTTGCTGACAATCTGCTGGAAGAAATCGTTGCCTTTGTTATCCACCAGGATAAAGGCCGGGAAATCTTCTACTTCAATTTTCCAGATAGCTTCCATGCCGAGTTCCGGATACTCGACGCACTCCAGATGCTTAATGCTCTGCTGCGCCAGTACCGCCGCCGGGCCGCCGATACTACCCAAATAAAAGCCGCCGTGTTTTTTACAGGCATCCGTGACCTGCTGGCTACGGTTGCCTTTCGCCAGCATGATCATACTGCCGCCGTGGGATTGCAGCAGATCGACATAAGAGTCCATTCGGCCCGCGGTGGTGGGGCCTAATGAGCCAGAGGGATAACCTGCCGGGGTTTTTGCCGGGCCAGCGTAGTAAATGGGATGGTCTTTAATGTACTGCGGCAGACCTTCGCCGGATTCGATACGCTCTTTTAGCTTCGCGTGGGCGATATCGCGACCTACGATAATGGTGCCCGTCAGCGACAGGCGAGTCGATACCGGATACTGTGATAGCTGGGTGAGGATCTCTTTCATCGGACGGTTGAGATTAACTTTCACCGCGTCGCCTTCGCCCGCCTGACGCATCGCTGGCGGAATATACTGGCCTGGATTGTGTTCCAATTTTTCGATCCAGATGCCTTCGCGGTTGATTTTCGCTTTAATGTTACGGTCTGCCGAGCAGGAGACGCCCATCCCCACCGGGCAGGAAGCGCCGTGACGCGGCAGGCGAATCACGCGAATATCGTGGGCGAAATATTTCCCGCCGAACTGGGCGCCGAGGCCAAGTTTTTGCGCTTCTTCCAGCAGTTCCTGTTCCAGATGACGATCGCGGAATGCCTGGCCGTGCTCGTTACCTTCCGTCGGTAGCGCGTCGTAATAGTGGGTGCTGGCGAGTTTAACGGTTTTTAGCGTGCTTTCCGCCGAGGTGCCGCCAATTACAAAGGCGATATGGTATGGCGGGCAGGCCGCGGTGCCCAGCGTGCGCATTTTCTCAACGAGGAAGTTTTTCAGCTTGCCAGGGGTGAGCAGCGCTTTGGTCTCCTGATAGAGATACGTTTTGTTTGCTGAACCGCCGCCTTTCGCCACGCAAAGGAACTTGTATTCGTCGCCGTCGACGGCATAGAGATCGATTTGTGCTGGCAGGTTACTGCCGGTATTGACCTCTTTGTACATATCCAGCGGCGCGTTCTGCGAGTAGCGCAGGTTCTCTTCAATATAGGTATTAAACACGCCTTTGGAGAGCGCGGCTTCATCGCCGCCGCCCGTCCAGACGCGTTGGCCTTTTTTACCCATGATAATCGCCGTGCCGGTATCCTGGCAGGTCGGCAGTACGCCTTTAGCGGCAATATCAGAGTTTCTCAGGAATTGCAGCGCCACGTATTTGTCGTTTTCGCTGGCTTCGGGGTCATGGAGAATAGAGGCGACTTGCTGCTGGTGTTCAGGGCGGAGCATGAAAGATGCATCGTGGAAGGCTTGCTGAGCCAGCAACGTTAACGCCTGCGGATCAACGTTGAGGATGGGCTCTCCGTTGAATTCACTGACGCTGACATAATCGGAAGTGAGCAGATAATACTCTGTTTTGTCCTCTCCCATCGGGAAAGGCGCCTGATAGATGAACTCTTTTTTCGACATGTGCTTCCAGCCTACGAGTAATAAGATTTATTAAGACGCGCGCCGCTCGTACATGGGCGCGCGCTGCCATTACAGGAATCCGTACATTGCGGCGAAGATCCAGCCAAAGACGCAGGAGACGCTCACGCCAATCAAACCCGGCAGAATGAAGCTGTGGTTAATGACGAAGCGACCAATATGGGTCGTGCCGGAACGGTCAAACTGAATCGCTGCCAGATCGCTTGGGTAAGTCGGCAGGATGTAGTAGCCATAACATGCCGGCGCAGAGGCCACGATATACGCCGGATCGACGCCGATAGCCAGCGCGACGGGAACAATCGCCGCCAGCGCCGCCGCCTGGGAGTTAACAAACTTGGAGACCAGTAGCAGAACGATGGCGTAAGCCCACGGATACTCTTTGACCATTTCGCCCAGTACGCCCTGAATTTCCGACATGTGCGCGCCGAACATGGTTTCCGCCATCCAGGCGATCCCGTATACCGCAACAATCGCAATCATACCGGAACGAAAGACTTCGTTTTTTGAGATAGACGCAGGATTGGTTTTGGTCAGGATAATAATGAGCGCCCCGGTCAGCAGCATGAACATCTGAATGACCAGCACCATCGACAACGGTTTGCCGCCGAAGGTTGGGCGTAAGTCGGAGTCTGCGCCCAGGATAGCGACCACGGCGATAGCTGCCAGGAAGATCCACATCGCCAGCCAGTTGCTTTTCGGCAGTTTTTTATCCAGCAGCGTCGCGGTATCGCCGTACACGTACTGACGGTTTTCCGGTACGGAGATAAATTTCTGAAATGCTTCGTCTTTATCCAGATCTTTACCGCGGAACCAGCTAAAAATGCCGATCGCCAGGATGCCAAGCAGGGTGGATGGGATGGTGATAGACAGCAGATCGAGGAATTCCAGATGTCTTCCATCAAATGTTACGTTACCCAGCATCGCCACCAGAGAAACAACGGCGACGGAAACCGGACTGGCGATGATACCCATTTGCGCGCCGATAGAACTGGCCGCCATTGGACGTTCCGGACGGATATTATTCTTGATCGCCACGTCATAGATAATCGGCAAAATGGTGTAGACCACGTGGCCTGTCCCACACAGAATCGTCAGGGTACAGGTAACGAAAGGCGCCACAATAGAGACGTATTTGGGGTTGCGGCGCAGCAGCTTTTCAGCAATCTGCAACATTACATCCAGACCGCCTGACGCCTGTAACGTTGCCGACGCGGCGACGACCGCGATGATTACCAGCATGACGTCAACGGGCGGTTTACCCGGCTGGAGATGGAAAACAAACACTAAAATGACCAGACCGATACCGCCCAACAACCCGAGCGCGATCCCACCCTTTCGGGCACCATAAAACAGACATATTAATATTATGAGAAGCTGTATACTAAATAACATTTTTATTTACCCTCGCGATAAACCCAGTCAATTTTGATAAATGGATCACAGCCATCTTCTGATTTTTATGAATGAACATCATGAAGTGGCGAATATTCAATGCGCCGATGGCGACGATTAATGGTTAAGCGTTTTACAGAGTTGCTTTAAGTCATTATTTTCTTGCGATAGCGATGTTCAGAGGGTGTCGCCCTCTGACGATGGGCAGGTGGAGTAAATGGGAGCAGTGGATTATGATTTATCTGTTTGAAAAACAGGCGCTTATTATTTAATTTTTGTGTCTCGCCATCATATAAATCACGGGGTAAATCGAACAGAGTGTGACTTATGTGATCATTGTCACGCCATTTTTTTAAATTATTAGTATAGCGTGTGGAGACGCGTATCTGCTCACCAATATACATATTGTCCATAGGCGTAGCACCAGCTCCATTGCTACAAACGTCATTTTATTTAAGTGTCAGGAAAATTCCGGACAAATCCCTTTTTTAATAAAAATACACACTCTCTGCAGGGGATAATACTTAATTAACTTTTGTTATCGTTTTGAAATTAAAAACAGCGCATGGCGCTGTAATAATAGAAAATAACGTTAACAGGCCTGGGGTAAGTATATTTGATCTGACACAAATTCCCTGGTTTGTTATTAATGTGATAGCGTTTTTAATTGCATTGTTATAATAATTGTTACCAATATATAACGCTTAGCATTGGATTTATGCGGTATCCTTACTGACAATATTGTTTAAGTAAAGAGTAATGTTCTGGCTGAACACGGTAGCGGTAAACCGGCCTGCCGGTCACGCCGTAATGAATGCTGGTAAACAAAATATGGCAGTTCACCAGCCAGATAAGATATTTACGGCAGGAGACACGCGAGATATTCACTTCGTTGGCCAGCTCGTCGGTAGAAAATTCCTGCTCCTGATGCGCATCGATCCACTGGCACAATGTGCGTAGCGTTTGTTGCGTCAGCCCTTTTGGCAATCGGCGAGGCTCCTGCTCGCTGGAAGAATTGCCGTGAATAAGCAGATCAAGCTCAGACTGTTCGTAATACTGACGTTTTTCCATCGCCGTTTTCTTACGTAGCCAGCCGGTCAGCGCTTCTTCAAAGCGCGTGGCCTGAAAAGGCTTGATCAAATAATCCACCACGCCGTAGTGAAGCGAATCTTTAATCGTGGCGGCATCAGCGGCAGAAGAAATGACAATAACGTCGCTTTTGCAGCCTGTGCTGTGCAGGACAGGCAGCAGATCCAGTCCATTTTCCTGCTGCATATAGATATCCAGCAGGATCAGGTCAATGTGATTCTCACTGTTGAAGATAAACTCTTTCGCTTTTTCCAGCGTCGAAGCGGTTCCACAGCAATGAAAACCGGAGATTTGCGCGACGTAGCGGCGATTTAATTCCGCGACCATCGCATCGTCATCGACAATTAATACATTGATCATAGGCTGGTCCTTTCCCCATCCCAGGGTAGCTGTAAAAAAAATTGTGTGAAGATCCCAGGTTCAGATTCCACGGAAATTACGCCGCCAAGCGCTTCAACCTGCTGTTTAACCAGCGCTAAACCGACGCCGCGCTCGGCGCCTTTTGACGAGACGCCTTTTGCAAAAATCGCGTCGATGCGCTCCGATTCGATACCCGGACCGTCATCGCTCACTTCGCAATGCAGCCAGCCATGACGGTAGTGTAACGAGACGCTGATTTCGCCGCCAGATTCCTGGCTCAGCGCTTCCAGCGCGTTTTCAATCAAATTACCCAGCGCCGTAATCAGCACCGTGACCTGATCTTCATTGTTATTATCCGGTAATTGGCTGTCGCTGCTTACCACCAGGCTGTGTCCGGAATCGGAGGCACGATTAATCTTACTAAGCAAAAAGCCAGCGATAATCGGCGACTTTATTTTACCCAGCAGCAAACCGATCTCTTCCTGATAGTTATTGGCCGTCTTGATAATATACGCTTCAAGCTGCTTATAACTCTTCAGGTGCAATAATCCCAGAATCACATGTAATTTGTTCATGAATTCGTGGGAGCGTTCACGGAGCGCATCTGCGTAGTTCACCATTCCGTCCAACCGTTGCATCAGTTGGCGAACTTCTGTTTTATCCCTGAAGGTGGATATCGCGCCGATAATCTCACCGTTGCTGCGTACTGGAACGGTATTCACAAGCAGCAGACGGCCTTTAACAATGATCTCTTCATCGCGGCGCGGCGTACCGTCACGCAACACTTCGCTAATATCTACTACCTGAGACCAGGCATGGCTCAGGGTGGATAATTTAGCGTCATCCTGCGTTTTTCGATAATCGAGCAGCGCCTGCGCCGCAGGGTTAATCAACGTGACTTCGCCGCTATCATCTACGGCGATAACGCCTTCTTTGATCGACTGTAGCATCGCCTGGCGCTGTTCAAAAAGGGTCGAAATCTCATAGGGTTCGAGGCCAAACAGGATACGTTTTAGCACCTTGACCAGCGCATACGTGCCTAATAACCCCACCAGAGCGCCGAACAGAATGGACCAGATAATACTGCCGCGGCTATTGTTGATCTGCTGCGTAACGTGACGGAGTTCCAGGCCAATCGCCACTACGCCTATCTGTCGGTGGCGTTCATCATAAACTGGCGTGAAAACGCGCAGCGCTTTGGCGAGAAAGCCGCGATTAATGGCGATATTCTCCTTTCCTTGCAGTGCGAGCAGAATATCATCGCCTTTGAACGGTTGTCCGATTCGCTGCGCTTCTGGGTGCGAATAACGGATGCCCTGCATATTGGTCACCACGATAAACAAAAAGCCATTATGCTGGCTCACCGCTTCGGCGAGCGTCTGAATGCCGCTTTCCGCAGGCGGTTTTTTCAGCCCCTCGCGAACTGCCGGAGAGTCCGCCAGCGAGCGGGCTACCGCCAGCGCTTTATCTGCCAGCGCGTCGCGCGTCATGCTGCTGATTTGCGAAAAATAGATCAGATGGACCACAACGAGCACCGAGAACAAAACGGCGCTGACCATCAGAATGACGGTCGTGCCGAGTTTCATGGGGCGTTTGCGTAACGCCCGGCATGGCAGGGAGTGTTTCATAGCGGACCTGAACTGATGAATCGTAAGGTTATTATCCCTGATGAAGCGTCTAATTCAAAGGTAGTAGAACAGGCAGGAGTTAGGGCGCGAGGAAGACCTGCGGCGTGTCGGTCTGCGGGTGAACGCCGACCTGAACATCGGCGCCGTACCAACGCGATAACGTACGAGTCTGTAAAACCGTTTTTGGCGATCCTTGTGCGGCAATCGCGCCGCCATGCAGCAAAATAATGCGATCCGCCCAGAGCGCCGCCAGGTTAAGATCGTGTAGCACAATACAGACGTGAAGATGCCCCTGACGAGTCAGCGATTTCAGCAGTCGCAGCAGGTGCTGTTGGTGGAAGAGATCCAGAGCTGAGGTCGGTTCATCCAGAAAAAGCCAGCCGCGCGGCGCGTCCTGATCCCATAGCTGCGCCAGAGCGCGGGCGCATTGTATGCGTTGTCGTTCGCCGCCGGAAAGGGCGGCATAATATCTTCCCGCCAGCGGTAGACAGCCGGTGAGCTGCATAACTTGCTGAATAACTGACGATTCAGGATGCGGCGTCCAGGACATTCTCCCCATGCCGATCACGGCCTCTATCGGCCAGTCGAAACCCATCTGCGTGTGTTGCAGCATTACGGCCCGACGGCGTGAAAGCGTTTGCGCCGGCCACTGCGTCAGCGCTTTTCCCGCCAGAATGCAACGCCCGTCAGCAGGCGGGAGATAGCCAGTCAGTAATCGCAGTAGCGTCGATTTACCCGCGCCGTTAGGGCCGATCAGCGTGACAAGCTCCCCCGGCGAAAGGGTAAGAGAAACGTTGTGAATAAGGGGTTTGCCAGCGACGGCGTAGCGGATATGCTCGGCAATAAGCTGTTCAGCCATGCGATGCTCCCCGACGAAAAATAAGCCACAGAAACCACGGCGCTCCCAGCAAACTGGTTAATAGCCCAACCGGCATTTCCGCCGGCGCCACCAGAGTACGGGCGAGGGTATCGGCCATTAACAGTAAAAAAGCGCCCGCCAGCACGCAACCGGGGATCGTCGCGCGATGATCGGCGCCCAGCCACATACGAATCAGATGCGGTACCACCAGACCAATAAAACCGATAATTCCACTGACGGCGACCGCAGCAGCGACCAGCAGAGCGCTGCCTGTCAGCAAGACACGTTGTATCGTTCGTACATCAACGCCCAGATAGTGCGCCTCTTCTTCCCCCAGTTGCAGTAGATTAAGCGTGGCGGCAAGTCGCCAGATAATTAATACCGTCGGCAGCATAAATGACGCGACTGCCAACAGCGTTGACCACTGGGCTTGCCCAAGACTGCCCATCCCCCACAGGGAAAACTGGCGCAACTGAGTGTCATTGCTCACCCAGGACAATACGCCAACCGCCGCGCCGCATAGCGCATTTATCGCGATACCAATCAGTAATAGCCTTGATAGCGTACCGTCTTGCTGTCGACTTAGCAGGAAAATCACCGCCGTGGCCGCCAGTGCACCGAGGAAGGCAGCCAGCATCGGGGCGTAGAGCATCAGTAGCGGTGGCAGAGTTAGCGGTAAAACCACCCACAGCGCAACGGCCAACGCCGCCCCGCTACTGATCCCAAGCAGACCCGGGTCGGCGAGAGGGTTGCGAAATAATCCCTGCATCACGCACCCCGCCAGCGCCAGCGAACCGCCGACCACCAGAGCAAGCAGTACGCGAGGCAGGCGAATGGTAAACCAGATCTGGCGCAAAGCGTCATCGTGCCAAATCAGACTGATGGGTAGACGCAGCGCGCCAAACCCGCTTGCCGCCACTGTTCCTAGCGTCAACAACAGGGCAAGCGCGTATAACGAAAACGTGATCCGCCGCTTCATCAGGGCAACGACTCCGCTTTGGCTCGTAATTGCTGGATAGCCTGTGGCGTGCGCACGCTAAAACCGAGCAGCGCCATATCATCCACTGCCAGTACTTGTTTATGTCGCCCTGCCGGCGTTTGCGCCAGTCCTGGCAATGCCCAGAGAGCCTCCTCGCCGCCGATAGCCGCGAGTCCTTCTCTCGGCACCACGACCACATCGGGGCGGCTGGCAATAACGCCTTCCTGGGTAAGCGGTTGATAGCGCGAGAAGCCTTGCATAGCGTTTTGCAGCCCGGCGGCGCGAATAGCGGCATCCGCCGCTGTGTGTTGTCCGGCGGCCATCGCGCTCATACCGCTGTGGTTAAGAATAAACAGCACGCGTTTATTGAGCGTCGTAGTCGGCAGGGCAGCAATCGTTTTGCGCAGCGTCGCGCGCAGAGATTCGCCTTCTGCCGGGCGGCCTGTCGCCTGGGCGATGATACGCACTTTTTCGTCGATCGCCCTGAGGTCGTTATCGCCCGGTATAGTGATAACGTTGACGCCGCTTTGCGCTATCTGTTTGAGCGTTAGCGATGGCTGTGCCTGGCTGCTGGCCAGCACCAGATTGGGCCGCATGGCGAGAATGCCTTCCGCATTCAACTGGCGCAGATAACCGACATCCGGAAAAGTGGCGGCTTCTGGCGGCCACTGGCTGGTGCTATCACGGGCGACAAGTGACGACTGCGCGCCGAGAGCGTAAATAATTTCCGTCACATCGCCACCGAGCGCGATCATTCTTTCCTGGGCGGCGGCCAACGCGGCAAGGGGCAAGGCGATAACCAGGGCGAGCAACGCTTTCATGCCGCCAGTCCTTTTAGCATCAGAGCGTCGATTTGTTGTCGCCACTGGGCTTGTTCCGGTTCCCCTTCAGTACGTTGCCCATAAAGCTGGGCGATTTGTGTGCCGTCGTGAGCAAACAATTCCAGACTGGTGACGTGCCCATCGGCGGTTGGTTTACGCGTGACCCAAGTTTCAGCAATGTTCTCTTCCCGCACATGGAGCGTAAAGGTGGGATTGAAGATATTCAGCCAGCCTTTCAGTGGCGTGACATTTTGAATCGCGCCGGTAAAGATTTGCACGCAGCCGCTGTTACCGACGAACACCATAATCTCATTACCCGCATGAAGGGCTGCGTCAAGGATCTGCGCCAGCGCGTTATTCGGCACCTTACAGGCCAGATCGTCGGCAACCAGCCCGAAAGCCTGCTGGCGAGTCAGGTTGTGCCGTCTTAGCAGGGTAAAAAACTGGTGTACGTCGGTCATTGCGCGCCATTCACGCTCAACGGCGGCAGCATCGACAGTTAAAGGCGTTGTGGGCATATCGGCGTCTTTCAACGTTAGTGGCGTATTCCCTGGCGCGTTAAAGCGTTTGAGCAGCGCTTTCCAGGCCGGCTGATGCGTATTCTCCGT
Organism: Salmonella enterica subsp. houtenae serovar Houten; assembly: GCA_900478215.1. Classification (NCBI taxonomy): domain Bacteria; kingdom Pseudomonadati; phylum Pseudomonadota; class Gammaproteobacteria; order Enterobacterales; family Enterobacteriaceae; genus Salmonella; species Salmonella enterica. The sequence goes on along the minus strand of LS483478.1, from coordinate 4,126,904 downwards.
CATGTACACTTTCAGTAGCGCGTCTCCGTGGTGGTCAAAAAACTGAATACTTTGGCGCTCGCCGCGGGCGGTGGTTTCCCGGAGATGAAATACGCTGGCCCACTGGTAAAGAAACAGGCGCAGGTCGAGCGCACGCGGGTTCAGCACCAGTCCGGTATGGTCACCCAGATGTTGATGAGTAAAGGCGCCAATCTGTTCATGGACCGCGTATTCGTTGCGGCAAATGCATTTGGTTTCGCCCACAGACTCCAGCGCAGCGATAATCTCATGTATCTCGTCGCGTAGCCGCCGGGCATCATGACCGGCTCTGGTGAAGGCGAGTTCCGCTTCGCTGATGCGCATCAGTTTTGCGATATCACGCGCATACATTTCCGGATGTTGTTTTTTTAGTTCAAGCCAGCGGATGTAATGATTCATTGTCTCTTCCTTCCAGAGATTAGCCCCGGCAGGCCGGGGGCAGGGATTACCATTGATAGCTTACGAAAATCTTACCGTTACGTCCGTCTTGCGGAATGCCTTGCGGCGACCAGTACGCTTTGTCAAAGGCGTTGCCCAGCACTAGCGTGGTGGTCATACCTTTCAGCGCCTGCTGTCCCTGATAGCTAACGTAGAAATCGTTTACCGCATAGCCCGGCTGCTTCGTGTATTGGCTGCTGACATGCGTGGAGCGGTTAGCAAAAGTACCGATCCAGCCAACGGAGAAACCGCTATGAGCGAGAGGAATATTAAGTTTACTGGTGACGGTATCGGGGTTAATGCTGGAGATATACTCGCCGGTATCCGTATTTTTCCCGCGGGTGCGGTTATAGGCCAGGTCCAGGCTAAATAGATCGGCGGTATATTTCGTCATCACGTCCCAGCCCCAGATTTTGGCGTTTGGCACGTTATAAGACATGGTCGTTCTTGCAGCAAAATCGACGGTAGTGGAGATGTAATCTTTGGCGTTGGTATCAAAATAGCTGGCTTTAAACTCCAGCGCGTCATCAGACAGCATCAGATTGTCAAAGCGCAGACCGAAGCCATATTCCTGCGTTGCGTTGGTTTCCGGACGCAGGTTAGGGTTTGGCACCCAATAATTCGTGTAGAAGCGGCCAATCGAAAAGTGCTTTGAATCGTTGTACATCTCTCCCATTGTCGGCGCGCGGAAGGCCTGAGCATAAGAACCAAACAACATCAGCCAGTCGATAGGGCTAATGGTCATGCCTGCGCGGGATGACCATTTATCGGCATCTACGTCGGCATATCCGTCGCTGCTGCCGCGATAGTTATCATAGCGAGTGCCGCCCAACAAGGTGACCGGCAGGTCGCGTAGGGTGATCTCATCCTGTAGCCAGCCGGAACTGAAGTCGATTTTCGCCTCCGGAAAACCGGTGGTTGCGCCGCCTGGCTTCTGTTCCTGACGATAATATTCCCCGCCATAGGTCAGCAGATGTGAGGCAAACGAATCCGTAAACAGGCGGCTGCGGTTTTCCACTTTTCCGCCTTTGGTGGTCTGCTCGCGATATTCATTCGTATTGTCGAGATTCTGCGCATTGATGCGCGCTTCGGACCAGTACACTGTGCTCTCCGCGCTCAGCCAGTCATTGCCTTGCGGCGCGAGCTTATAAGAGAGCTGCATATCGCGCTGAATAGTTGAGCGATCTGTCATTGGATTACTGGCGCTGGTCGCCGCAACTTCCTGCGGATTTTTCGGCTCCTGTGCGGCATTGTTGTAATAGCGTAGTGAACCGCTTAGCGCTTGCGCTCCGTCAATTTTCCAGGTGCCTTTTGCCAACATATTGTTGATGGACTCATCGTTTGGTGCCGTGGACCCGTCGCCCTGACGTAGGTCGCCGCGATCGCGGCTTGACCATGCGATCAGTCCGTCCAGGTTATCAGTACGACCAAAAGCGCTGGCGCCCATGCCCAAACTGTGGTCGCCGGTGCCGCCCGTACCAAACACGCGGAAGCCGTACTGCCGGCTTTCCATCAGCAGGTCGCTGGCATTGACGGTGTTGTAAGCAATCACGCCGCCCAACGCGCCGCTGCCATAAAGCAACGCTGAAGGGCCGCGCACAATTTCAACACGTTTGATAAGCGCCGGGTCGAGGAATGTACTGTTGAGATGCCCGGTATCAGTGCCCTGACGAACGCCATCTACCAGAACCAGCACGCCGCGACGATCGTAGCCGCGTAGATTGACATCCTGACCGTTGGTTCTTCCCGTCCCGCTTAACGTGATGCCTGGAACGGAATGCAGAAGATCGGCGGCGGAGGCGGCGGTCTGATTTTCCGGATCGGCGGTATCTATCACGCTGACCATCATTGGCGCTTCAAAGGCGCTGCGGGGATTTCCTGTCGCGGTAACGGTAAGCGTGTCAGTAGTCGCGAAAGCCGCGCCGGAGAAGGCGCTGGTGATAGCCAGCGCCAGTAGCGATGGACGCATAAAGCCAGATTGCAGGCGTAACATAACAATTCTCCATAAGGAAATTGAAAAATGCTGGCTGCCTGGGAATGACCTGGGTGGCTGGCGAAATCTGTTATATCCCTTACCCCTCTGCGCCTGATGGCGGGGAGCGCTAAGGGGGATTTATTTAGTCAGGATCAGTTTTCCGGATTGCGTCTGGCGCAGCAGGTAATGCTGACCGTTATGTTCAATCAGCGCCCATCCCTCTTCGCCAAGCAACGTTCTGCTATCAATCTGACGTTTAGTACGGGTAGGGGAGAGCGGCGCATTAGCCTTTTTGGTGGTTGCCAGTGTGTTATGCATATCAGGCCGATCCGTTATATAAATGATAACGATTATGATTATCATAAAGATCAGCTTTCTCATCAAGTGTTTTTTGTCAAAACAGTGGCTGGATCAATTTTGCCGCCAGGCGCAGCGTCTGTCCGACTATCAAGTTTTGATAACGCTCCGTAATATTTGTGTAGCAATCGTGCCTGCTGGCGCGCCAGCGGGCACAGTCATACATTACAGTTCCGGCGACTTTTTAAAACCGGTCAGCATCAGCACCAGGCTCTGTTTGGTGTCTGTTGGCGTGAAATTGTAGCGATTTCCCTGGCGATCACCGCCGATATACCAGGATATTTCTGTTTTCCCTTCTGCCAGCGCTTTGCGCACCGCTTTATCGACATCAACCATGCGATATTCATGCGAATGATTTAGATATAACACGGCATCGGAGCGGTAGTTGAGCGCCGGTTTATTGTTCCATGCCACGGTACTGACGTGCCAGTCGTTGCTGGTCGGGTAAAAGAAGATCTGATCGGCGCCGTTCATTTCCGTTTTGCCGCCATAAAGGCGAATACGGTATTTGAATAGCGAGGTATCCATATTGGCCGGCAGGGGCGGGATCTTAAATTTCACCAGCGTGAGCGTTTCCGGATGTTGCGTGCGGCCGCCATTTGTCCAGTCATCCTGTACGTATAAGGTATCGACGTTGGCATGAGGCCTGTCGTCTTCGTTGCTTACCCAAGTATTTTCTTCCGCTTTACTGTAGGCGTAAGGAACCGTAGTGCCGCAATCCAGCCCCTGATTCATACACAGATCCGTCAGAAAACGCGCGCCATCTTCCGTCCAGCCATTCATAAAATCGGCATGGGCGGTATAAAGGCTTCCCCAGCGCTCTTCCCGCGTTTCGCCATGCATTACCGGGTCCATCGACAGTTCCACTTTGGACGTATCCAGCGAGGAGATCTGCGGGAGTACCCAGGCGATGTTCATATTAACCGTCGGGATTTTGACCGGATAGTCTGCGGAACATTTCCCGTGGTCGGCATAGGCCGCATTATTGTGACTGTGGGTCGGCTTCAGGTTGACGCCATCCCAGCAGTTGGGGAACGCAATCCCGATATTAAACTGGACGGCATCGCCCGCTTTACGCAGGCCGCATATTTCGCCTATTTTCCCGGTGTAACCTTTGCCATTGGCGCATAAGAAGGTAATAGCTGAACTGGGGCCGGTTCCGTGGTGATCGCCTGCCAGTAATTCCAGTCCCGCCGGGAATGGATGGAGCGGATATTGTGCAACATTTGTGGATTGATAATAGGTCTTTTGGTAGGCCGGTTTTACGATTTCACCATCGGGTAATTTCATGGACGGCGCCCAGTAAGCGGAGCTGTCGGCTTTATTATCGCAGGTAGTATCTGGTTGCGCGCGCAACGTCTGGTAGGTAGAGATCGCGTCGGTGTGGGTGTTGCCAAAAAAGTCATGCCACATCGCCTGATTCGCTTTACCAAACATCATAATCGCGTCATCGCCCAGCATGTGGTGATAGCCGCACACGACATGCGCCTGAGGACCGGCATGGACCGGGAATGCGCCAGCAGCAACAAGCGTTGCCAGGCTGGCGGTAATAAGGTTGAGTTTCATTTTTTTGCTGTCCGGTTGAATAGAAGTGAGCGCAGCAATAGCAGATCCGATCGCGGTGTTACATCTCATTAATTATCACTTTTTGTCATTCGCCCTGCATACAGGAGCGAATTTGCAGACTTACTATTTAAATAATTAACCGAAACTCCCCTCCTCTTGATTATGTCAATTTACAAAAAAGATACGTTAGTGATTAAAATTGGTCTTTTTGTGATAACGCTCACTATACCATTTTGTCTATGCTGGTGGCGCTCGCCATAACCGGATAACGATGCTGTCGGGCATCGGCTCTATTTTTAAGAAATGCGTTACGGCACCAGTCGTGACGTGATCTGCTATGGATTTTTTATGAGATTACTAAAACGCTGTATTGTGGTTGTACTCTTTGGCGTGATTTTATTTATGGTCAGGGATGATATTCGCTATGTTTATCAACTGATTCTGAAATATGGTGATAAACCTTCGGCACTAACACTGAGTGGCTATAAAGCGGTTATTCAGCAAAAACCAATCGCAGGAATTAAGAGTAACCTTTCAGGTCTGACCTACTCCGCCGAAGACAGGATGCTTTTCGCCGTTATTAATAATCCCCCTGAACTGGTCTGGCTAACGACAGAAGGGCAATTAGTGGGGCGGATGCCGCTCCAGGGAATCCACGACCCGGAATCTATCGCGTGGAGTGGAGGCAACCAGTTTCAGATCGGCAGTGAGGAAGAGGGTGCGGTATATAAAACGCAGGTAGATATTCAGCGTGGCGTCATGCAAATAATCTCCATGGTTAAGCTTGAGGGCTATGACAAAGCAAAAAATAAAGGGCTGGAAGGTACGGCATGGGATGCGAAAAATGAGAGATTGTATGCTGCAAAAGAAAAAAAGCCCATTGTGATCAAAGAAGTAGAGGTGAGAAAAAATGCTATCACTAGTTCATTGCCCTCTACCGTCACCGCGAGTATTAGCGATGTCTCCGGGCTGGAATATTATGCCCCAACGGATTCACTGCTGGTGTTGTCGGACGAGTCAAAAATGATTCTGGAGGTCAGTTCCGAGTGGCGGGTGCGTGATCGACTATTCCTGACGGCGGAGTGGTCAGGGCTCAGAGAAGATATCCCCCAGCCAGAGGGAATTGCCATGGACGATGACGATAATCTCTATATTGTGAGTGAGCCAAACCTCTTTTATAAGTTTTCTCGTGATACGCAGCATGATCAAGATTTATTTTTGCTGTCTCATCACGATAAAGGGGAACAAAGCTATTGATGCGATGATTTGCAGATTGGTTGATTCATTGTTGGGGGAGGCTATGTTTTACTTACCTCAGTAACGGATTACTTTGTGGTGTAGCGTAACGGTAATTGTCCTCCTCATATTTGCGGCAGCGTAGTCTGCCGTTTTTTTATTGTTTTATTAGAATAACTGTTGTTTGTAATAATTAACAGAGAATAAATATTATTATTCTGTTTTTTCAGGAGGCCTTCGAAGAAGCCTCGTTACGGAGATGTTTAGTTATAAGGCATAATAATTATCCTCAACGCTTAGCAAATGCCAGTCACTTCACTAAGCGAAATCATTTCATCTGCGCCGGAACTCTGGTTAACCGGATTTTCCGTCGGCGATAGCGACAATCGATACCGGGCGCAGTTTTGTTCGACAGCGTGGGCGGGTGTTACTGACCCTCTGATCAGCCGTAGCCCCTATCGCTTCCGTTGGTGATATCGATCTCGTCAGTTAAATGCTCGAAAGCCGTGGTGGCAATCGTAGCATTGTCCGCTGTTGTGCCAGTATCTGTATGATCACTCTGTTATCCATACTTCCACTACTGGATTAAAACCATAATGCTTGAGTCAGGTGATAAGATACATCGGGTAGTAATATGAATATTATTCACTGTAAAACTATTTTGTCTGACTCAATAAATTAATTCAGTGTGTTACCATTAGTTTTTTTAATCATAGAGATTGCTGAATTTTATAAACAAATCAAGTTATTTCAATTGAAATGGAAAATTCATTTAACATTAAATGGATTAATTCCACGTCGGTGGTGATAGCCATCTTTCTATAAGCTGATCTTTTTTGCGTAGAAACGGTTTTAATGTTTCGATCTAATAGAGTTGAGCAGCTTTTTACCGTTAATCCTGCTGCGATATAATAAATAACTTTTTTCTCACACTGCGTTAAATTAAATTTTTTAGTAAGTAAGAGGATGCCATTTTTTATGTTAATATGTTTTGGTTTATTCTTATACTGCATTGTTAAATATCTCAATTGACATATTGATGTTGAGAAGAAGACAGGAACGATAGAAATTCTGATGGCGTCGTTTTAAAGTGCTTTTTAAAAACACATGTAAAATAAGAAGCACTATCATAGCCACACATATACGCCACTCGAGTAACATTATATTCACTATTGCGTAGAAGTTTTGCCGCTTTATTCATTCGCGCATTAAGGTAAACCTCACTGAATGAGGTGTTCTCTTGTTTTAATTTTCTCTTTAATGTGGAACAGCTCATATAAAGTGAATCAGAAATATCCTTGAGCGTCCACTTTCGACTTATGTCGCTTATAATAATATTATAGATATTTTCGGCTACTGAGTTTTGCGATAATTCTCTAAAGAGAGAAAATGCTTCAGTCTCACAGATGAACTCTGAAAGTAGAAATCTTATTAAATATTCTTTTTTATCTTGTGGCAATTTCTGACTTTTATTTGAAGAGTGTAATAGGTTGAATACTCTTGCCACTCCTGTTTCTATTGGCGCTAATAAATGCTTTGTTGTCGGTTTTGTCAGGGGGGCTGAAAACTCTGCATGTTCATACAGAAAAAAGTTATAAGCATTTTTGATTGATGCTGAATCTAATTCAATTAAATTATAATTTAACTTTTCATTGGTCTCTTCCAGAGTGATATGAATAGTTTGCTCTTTGGCTAAAAATATTAACGTTGGGCCTGATGCTGTAATATATTCTCCGGATGATGTCGTAATTGAAATTCTACCCGTGGTAAGCTTGATGAGCACAGACTGTAGTAAATTTAATCCCTGAAGCGATAAGGACTTCCTCTTCCAGTCTTGTGCTGATTGTAAAAATTCAATGTTCCCCACCGGCACAGGTGAGGGATTAAAGACTTTTAGCATGATAATTTCCTTTTATTCAGTGTGTAAGTTAAAATTTATGCTGACAAATATTTTAAAAGAGAACTGGTAGATATATAGTGATACGTATTGGCGATCTTAAGGTTTAGCCATTAATCTTTTCATTTTCTATGAGAAATGATATTTTATATTCTACTGTTATATATTATAATATCGTTAAAAAATTATGGCGCGTATAAAAAAAAGATGGAAATGTACAAGAATTGGCTCATATTCTTATCAAGTTATTTATTTGAAATTTGAATTAAGTAATAATCACAGTTAATTTTTTAGAAGATAGCTCTTTAATTTTATGGAGGTAGTTAGTATGAGGTATAAGATCTGATGTTAATTTGTGATAAGTTTTATCTTGGGAGTAAATATTAACGATCTCGTTTAGGAAGGGGCATACAAAGCGGTAAATATATACTGCGGCGGGTAGAAGGTGTAGCGATATCCGGAAGTTTGCGAGGGATGAGAAGGATTGTGTTGAATGGCTGACTTCGTGAAAAATCGTGTAGCGCGCTATTAGGTTTTTTACTGTGTGTATCCGTTAGGTTTATGCTTTTATTGGATTGCATAATGTAGCGAGTTTTGGGGACGGGTAGTATTGAATGCAGCTTTTGCTGCGCTGGCCCCGGAAGGGGGAGTTGTCAGCGAAGAATAATTGAGAGAAGTTCAATGAAGGGGCCGTGCTCCACAAAGTAAAAAACCAATCAATTAATTAAGTTATTTTCACCCTCAGTCAAATGTATAGAAAGTAATGTTACATATCCTTCCATGACCCTGGCCGAAAATCAGTATAGTACTAGATCAGAGAGCTTTGTTTTTCTGGAGACTTCGGATGAATTTTGCCGGAGTCATGTCATTTAATGATGAATGCGTCCTCTCATGATTATATTCCCTGCGCCATTTATCGAGTTTATCCTGCGCAGCTTCCAGCGACAGGAACCAGTGAATACTCAGGCATTCATCCCGCAGGCTTCCGTTAAACGATTCAGTAAACGGGTTATCTGTCGGTTTTCCGGGGCGGGAGAAGTCCATCGTCACACCGTGTTCATACGCCCATTTATCCAGGCTTTTCGGGATAACTCGCTGCCGTTATCTGTCTGAATACGTACCGGCAAACGCTTATCCAACACCCGCAGCGCTTCCATTACGCGGGCCACATCCTCACCCTTCAATGATTTTCCGGCATGGATCGCCAGGCATTCCCGACTAAAGTTATCCACTACAGTCAGCGCCCGGAAGCGCCGCCCATTAAACAGACTATCCGATACGAAATCCATACTCCAGCACTGATCGATGTACGTCGGGGCCGGACGCTGCTGACGGTGTGCCGCACTGATATGCCTGCGGGGACGTTTCCTGCGCAAATTCAGGCCTTCCAGACAATAAATCCGGTGTGTTTCCTTATAGTTCATTAGCCAGCCTTCTCGTCGCAGCAGGACGTGAATGCGCGGACAGCCGTAGCGTATTCGTGTTTCCACAATTTCCCTGATGCGCAGTGTTATTGCCCGATCGTCACACCGACTCTGCCAGTGGCAGACAGTTCTGCTCTGCATCAGCAACCCACATCCCCGATGGCGATGAAGTGCAGGCCCTGCGTGAGCAGCTTAAACAGATGAAACAGGCGATAAAAACGGTAAAGGTGGAAGTGCTGAACGCGCTTTGATAGGCTGAGTAAGCGTTTGTTGGGGAGGAAGTGGATAAGTGAAATTTTGCGAATGATCGAATTCGTTCGATGAAGAGTCCGGATGCAGAAAGGCAAAAACCCGCCTTTTGAGCGGGTTCTTTAGAATAGTGGTGCCCGGACTCGGAATCGAACCAAGGACACGGGGATTTTCAATCCCCTGCTCTACCGACTGAGCTATCCGGGCAACGGGGCGCATTAAACCGTAAAGGGGCGCGGTCGTCAACGGCTTTACACGAAAAAAGTGATAAAAGCGCATTGACTGCCTGCTTTTCAGGCAAAATGCGTAAAATCAGTACCCGTCAGGTTAGCGCGCCACCCTGGCGGCACTGTGCAAAACGCAGAATATCTTCCGCCAACCGCTGAGCGGTATCTACATCAGCCTGACTTCGATTGACCAGCATTCGGCTGAGACAGCCTTCCAGCACCAGCTCCATCTGCCTTGCGACCATCGCCGGATCGTCAATTTCCAGCGTGGTCAGTAGCTCATGGGTAAAATCATGGGCTGCACGTTTTTGTTGATCGGCCAGTTGATGAATAGGATGGGCTGGATCGGGATAAAACGTGCAGGCGGCAATGAACAAGCAACCAGGATAACGGTTATTACTGACACATTCCGAGAGCGCGCTGTAGCGTGCCAGCAGCTTTTGTTCAGCAGAAAGGGTCTCATCAAGAAGAAGCTGGCGTCGCCAGATATCTACCTGCTGACTAAGATAACGAAGCGCGTCATACAAAATGGCTTCTTTATCTGGCCAGAAACGCTGTAATGTGTCGAGTGGGTGATTTACGCGCTCCGCCACCATTTCCAGCGTAGTATCGGCTATCCCTTGCGTCTCCAGTAATTTCAGGGCTTCTCCCAGAATATCTTCACGTTGCACGGTATTCTCCTCCGTCTTTGCTTTTGCAAGTGTCGCTCACGGTTGGCGATCGTGCAAATGCGCGCTAAAGGTTGCGGCGTCCATAAAGCCAGTCACTCGCGCTTGCGGCTGTTCCTGACCTTGAGCATCAAAGAACAGAATGGTGGGCAACCCCAGAACTTGCAGATGCTTTAATAGCGCGACATCCTGCGCATTGTTAGCGGTGACGTTAGCCTGCAAGAGCACCGTGTCGCCGAGCGCCTGCTGGACCCGCGGATCGCTGAAGGTATACTTTTCAAACTCTTTACAGGCCACGCACCAGTCGGCGTAGAAATCCAGCATAACGGGTTTGCCTTTGGCCTGCGCCAGTGCCTGATTGAGTTCGTCCACGGTAGAAATAGCCGTGAAATTGAGGTGCGCTGGCGCTTGCGTGGATGGCGATCCGAACGCCCAATCCTGTAGCGGTCGTACGCTAATGAGCGCTGCTGCCAGCAGGATAATCTGTACGATACGCATCCACGCTCGTCTGGCCTGAAGGCTGGTGATAAAGGCCCAGCTAAAGAAAGCGACGCCCAGCAGCGACCATAGACGTAAACCCCAGGCCTCGCCAATAATCCGCTCCAGTAAAAAGACCGGTAACGCGAGGATCACGAAACCAAAAGCGGTTTTGACATGCGCCATCCACGGGCCGCTTTTCGGCAGCAGGCGGTTGCCAAACACGGTGATCAGCATCAGCGGCAGACCCATACCTAATGCATACAGATACAGCGTGCCGCCGCCCAGCCACATATTCCCGCTCTGAGCGATATAAAGCAGAATCGCGCTTAACGGCGCTGTGGTACAGGGAGAGCAAATTAATCCGGCAATCGCCCCCATAACAAAGACACCGCCGGGCGAGCCGCCTTGCTGACGATTACTCATTAATGTCAGCCGGGTTTGCAGTGAAGAGGGGAGCTGTAGTGTGAACAGGCCAAACATCGACAACGCAAGCAGGGTGAACACGATGGCAAGACCGATTAACACATAAGGGTGCTGCAGCGCCGCCTGAAACTGCAATCCCGCCGCGGCGACGACCAGACCCAGTGCGGTATAGGTCAGCGCCATCCCTTGTACATAGATAAAGGCCAGCAGCAGTGCGCGCCCCGTCGACAAACGTTGCCTTCCCCCCAGGACAATACCGGAAATCAACGGATACATGGGTAAAACGCAGGGGGTAAAGGCGATGCCGATGCCGATCAGCAGCGCCCAGAGCGCGGAAAAAGGTAGCTGGGCGGCGGGTTTTGACGTCTCACCCGTCTGGGAGACAGCAGGTGTCGGCGTGGCGTCTATTGCCGCGGCGACTTCACTTAGCGGCACCGTTTTCGTTTCCGGCGGATAGCAGAATCCCGCATCGGCGCACCCCTGGTACGTTACCGTTAATGTCGCGCCAGCCGCCGCCTGGTTAACCGTTATCGGAACGTTTAGCCGTTTACGGTAGATTTCGCTTTTTCCGTAAAACTCATCTTCATGCCAGACGCCTGCCGGGAGTTGGACTGCGGCGATATCCGCTTTCGTCGGCGTGATGCTGATTTGTTTACGGTAAAGGTAGTAACCCTCTTTTACCTGCCAGGAGAGGGTAAGGTCGTGTTGATTTTGCTGAAAATCAAAAACAAACGCCCGGTCGGCAGGGACGAACTGCGAGCGACCCGGCGCGTCGAATAACCCGGCGAAGGCGGATGTGCTGCACAGCAGCAGGATCAGCGTAAAGATGCGTTGAGCCATGAGAGGTAATCAGTATCTCCGTGAGTAACAGGTAAAACCAGAAGTTCGGGCGTTTGATACGGGTGATGAGACTTCAGGCAGTCGATAAGCGCTTGCTGATGTGAAACGGTGGTTTTTAAGATCATTTGAACTTCATACTCCTGCTCCAGCTTGCCTTCCCAGTAGTACAGCGATGTCGCTCCGGGGAGGAGGGTGGCGCAGGCGGCCAGTTTTTCCGCCAGCACTTTGGCGGCCAGATCCTGGGCGGTAGCTTCATCCGGGGCGGTACAAAGCACCACAACGGCCTCGGGGATGGAAATATCCTGACTCTTAACATCAAGCATAAACACCTCGAAAGAACAAAAAGACCCGCAAGCGAATGGTCACTATACAACGGACGAGGGCAGGATGTTAGTCAAAGGGAAGGAGAATGCGGGGCGTGATACGCCCCGCGGGGGAAACACTTACAGCATAACGCTGCCCAGCAGGAAGCCGAAGCAGACAGCCAGAACGACACCCAGGGTGCCTGGGATGAAGAAAGGATGGTTAAAGACGAATTTACCGATACGGGTTGTACCGGTGTCATCCATCTGCACCGCCGCAACCAGAGTCGGGTAGGTCGGCAGAATGAACAGGCCGGAAACGGCGGCGAAGGAAGCGACTGCCGTCAGCGGAGAGACGTTCAGCGCCAGCGCCATCGGCATCAGCGCTTTCGCCGTTGCCGCCTGAGAGTAGAGCAGCGCGGAAGCAAAGAAGAAGATCACGGCCAGCAGCCACGGATGACCCTGAATAACGCTACCCGCAGTATCTTTGATCCAGTCGATGTTAGCGGATACGAAGGTATCGCCCAGCCACGCCACGCCCAGAATACAGATACAGGCGCTCATCCCTGCTTTAAAGGTACTGGAGTTGAGGATAGCGTCAGTTTCCACTTTACACAGAATGGTGGTCAGCGTTGCGACGCTCAGCATGATGATCAGAATAGCGTTGGTGGTGTTCATCAGCGGTTTTTCAACCAGGCCGAGGCTCGGACTGTTGACGATCGCATAAACAACGACGCAGATAACGCCCAGCAGGAACAGCCAGACGGAGTTTTTTGCCATCGGTTTGATTTCAATCTGCTTTTCACCACGCAGTTCAATCAGTCCTTCTTCCAGACGCTTGCGGTAAATCGGGTCGTCCGACAGCCTGGAGTTGAACAGCATCGTGACCAGGAAGGACATCACCAGTACCGCCAGCAGCGTGGAGGGGATAACCACAGACAGCAGGTGAATATAGCTGATGCCATGGCCTTCCATGACAGAAGACATATACACCACGGCCGCAGAAATCGGCGAGGCGGTAATCGCGATCTGCGCAGATACCACGGCGGTCGAGAGCGGACGGCAAGGTTTGATTCCCTGCTCTTTCGCGACTTCGGCAATGACCGGCAGCGTTGCCAGAGAGATGTTGCCCGTACCCGCGAAGATAGTCAGGAAATAGGTCACAATCGGAGCGAGGATGGTGATGTATTTCGGGTTCTTACGCAGCAGTTTTTCCGTCTGGTTTACCAAATAATCCAGACCTCCCGCTACCTGCATGGCAGAGATCGCGGCGATAACCGCCATGATGATGGAAATGACATCGAATGGAATTGTCCCTGGCTTCACGCCGATGGCGGCAAGTACCAGAACACCCAGCCCACCTGCGAATCCAATACCGATGCCCCCAAGTCTGGCGCCCAAAAAGATTGCCAGCAAAACAATGATAAGTTCGACAACTATCATATTAGCCTTCCTTGTTGTTTAACAAGTTGATATTAAATTGTTGTTATTTGGTAACTTCTTGCAATAAAAAGGCACGTCATCGTGACGTGCCTCTTTGGTACTACCCTGTACGATTACTGTTCGCTTTCATCAGTATAACGTTTAGCTTTATAAGCCGGGTGCATCAAGTTCTGTACGGAGAAAATATCGTCCAGCTCGGCTTCCGTCAACAGGCCGCGCTCCAGTACAACTTCACGTACGCTCTTACCGGTTTCGGCACAGATTTTACCGACGATGTCGCCGTTGTGGTGACCGATGAACGGGTTGAGGTAAGTGACGATACCGATGGAGTTATAAACGTACCCTTCGCACACCTCTTTATTCGCGGTAATGCCGTTAACGCATTTTTCAAGTAGGTTGTAGCACGCGTTGCTCAGAATGTGGATAGATTCGAACATTGCCTGACCGATAACCGGTTCCATAACGTTCAACTGTAACTGACCGGCTTCCGCCGCCATCGTAACGGTGGTGTCGTTACCGATGACTTTAAAGCATACCTGGTTTACGACTTCCGGTACGACCGGGTTCACTTTAGCTGGCATGATGGAAGAGCCCGCCTGCAGTTCCGGCAGGTTGATCTCGTTCAGGCCGGCACGAGGACCAGAAGAGAGCAAGCGCAGGTCGTTACAGATTTTGGACATCTTCACAGCCAGGCGTTTCAGCGCGCTGTGGACCATGACATACGCGCCGCAGTCAGACGTCGCTTCAATCAGGTCTTCAGCCGGAACACAGGCGAAACCGGTCACTTCAGCCAGCTTTTTCACCGCCAGCGGAGAGTATTCTTTCGGCGTGTTCAGGCCGGTACCGATTGCCGTTGCGCCAAGGTTCACCTCCAGCAGCAGCTCAGCAGTACGCTCGATGCTTTTCACTTCTTCTTTCAGCAGGATGCTGAAAGCACGGAATTCCTGGCCAAGCGTCATTGGTACGGCGTCCTGCAACTGGGTGCGCCCCATTTTCAGGATGTCCTGGAATTCAACCGCTTTACGTTCGAAACCTTCACGCAACTGGTTGATGGCATCGATCAGTTTGACGATAGAGGCGTAAACCGCTACACGGAAGCCTGTCGGATAGGCGTCGTTAGTCGATTGACATTTATTCACGTGGTCGTTCGGGTTCAGGTACTGATATTCACCTTTCTGATGACCCATCAGTTCCAGCCCGATATTGGCCAGCACTTCGTTGGTATTCATGTTGACGGAAGTGCCCGCGCCGCCCTGGTAGACATCTACCGGGAATTGATCCATGCACTTACCGTTATTAAGGACTTCATCACATGCGGCAATGATGGCATTCGCCACACTCTTAGGAATGGTTTGCAGCTCTTTGTTGGCCAACGCCGCCGCTTTTTTTACCATAACCATGCCACGCACAAATTCAGGGATGTCGCTGATTTTGTTATTGCTAATGTAGAAGTTTTCAATCGCTCTCAGAGTGTGAACACCATAGTAGGCTTCGGCTGGAACTTCCCTGGTACCCAACAGATCTTCTTCGATACGAATGTTGTTTGACATGTGAACCTTCTTTTTCAAGCTGCCAATGATTTTACTTTAAAACACACAGGATATATGTGATTTCGAATGTTTTCTGACCGACGATTATCCCCTCCATCGGCCTGATAAACGAGATCATATGCTGGTTCAGAATTCCTACCGTAATCTGGATCACTTAAAGTGTGGGAATTTACCCCTTATTTATTATTTTGTGAAATAGGTCACCGCTTTAGGATTACTACTTAAAATAAGTGTACAAACTGCTTGAAATTTTGCTAAGCACCACCATATCGGATCAATGCGAATCGCAAACCCATTCAAATGGTCGTCGCAGACGGCTATGACCTACAGGAGAGTCCTTTGCGCTGGATACCCTTTTTAGCTGTCTTTCTCTATGTTTATATTGAGATTTCTATCTTTATCCAGGTTGCTCATGTACTTGGCGTTCTGATGACGTTAATCCTGGTGATTTTTACGTCGGTTATCGGTATGTCGCTGGTACGTAACCAGGGTTTTAAAAACTTTTTGCTAATGCAACAAAAAATGGCGGCCGGTGAGAGCCCTGCGGCGGAAATGATTAAAAGCGTGTCGCTGATCATTGCTGGCTTATTGCTCCTGCTGCCGGGTTTTTTCACCGATTTTCTCGGCCTTCTGCTTTTATTACCGCCAGTGCAAAAGCATTTGACGCTGAAGTTGCTGCCGCATTTACGTTTTTCCCGGATGCCGGGAGGCGGGTTTAGCGCGGGTACTGGCGGTGGCGAAACATTTGACGGCGAATATCAGCGTAAAGACGATGATCGCGATCGTATTGAACATAAAGACGATCGTCGGGATTAAAGGTGAATATGCAGGTCGGATACGTCGCGTGAGCGGCACTATCCGGCCGACGGAGGCTTCTCACGCCATCCGTTTTCGCTTCGGTAAAAACAGCCATAACGCTGCCAGCATAATAATGGCATATAAGCTTTTCCAGCCCACCATTACCAGCAGCACCAGGCACAGTAGACAACCTGTCACCGCCAGTGCATGGCAGTGCCCTTTCAACAGCCGACAACCTGCCAGCATACAAAGCAGGTAGAGCATAATAAAAATACCGTTAGCATAGACAATCAGCGCATTGAGATTAATTCTCAGTATGTGAACGGCCAGGGAACTCACGCAACAGCAGGTTAGAATGGCGTTTAACGCGTGTAGGGGAAGGCGTCCGGAAGAGAGTTGAGCCAAATAGTGATCGGGCTTATATTGCATTTGCGTCCATATCAGACGCGCGAAACTCTGCGCATACACATTCAGGCTGGCAAAGCAGGTGAGATAACCAATAATACAAGCTACCCACAATGCCTGAATTCCGAAGAGATGAACAATAATAAGCGGTAGCGATGCTGTCGCCGCTATTTTTTCACTATAGACGCCAAAATGCAGTACGACAGCGGTACAGGTCCAGTAAATGGAGCCGGCTAGCATTAGACCAATGATCAACGCGCGCGGAAAATCACGCTCAGGATTTTTAAACTCAGATGACAGATGCGTAAAAGCCTCAATGCCCACAAATCCCCAGAACATGATCGCCAGAGCGGTACACAGCCGGGAAAAAGTGATTTCGCTTGCGGCTGGAAAGGTGATATCTGTGGGTTTGAACGCGCTTTTCCACAGAATGGCGACAATAAGCGCGATGACTAATCCAGCAATAATGGCTTGCAGGTTGGCGCTGGAGCTGGCGCCGCGTGATCCCATAAACCATAGTAATCCTATAGTTCCCAACTCTCCGAATAAGAGCTGTTCGTTCCGCCAGCCAAACAGTGCCTGACCGAAGCCCACCGCAATATGCAGGGCTGCGGGAAAGCTGACGGGAATTACCGATAAAAATAACCAACTGATCACCCGTTGCAGACGAGGGCCAAATGCCATTCCGACAAAATGCGCTATGCCGCCAGCGTGAGGAAAATGACGTCCCAGCACAGCAAAGACTATGGCAATAGGGAAAATCAAAATAATGAGCAACGGCCATGCCCAAAGGCTGATGCTGCCTGCCGCTAGCGCCGCCAGTTCCGGAAGCGCAAAAACGCCAGTTCCTAATAATGACGTGGTTAACAAGATAACGCCCTTAACCAGCCCAAGCTCTTTTTTTAGTTCATTCATAAGCTAATTATCCGGCGGCATTGTAACGTCAGGCGACGACAGACATTTTTAAGCGTATCACACACCTCTTTTCTTTTAGCAGGATGTTCTAAACCTCGGGTAAACGTGAGGTAAGTAGCGTTTTTACAGCTTTTTTCGCTCAGAAGAATTTTTTTTCATCTCCCCCCTTGAAGGGGCAAAACCCCATCCCCATCTCTCTGGTCACCAGCCGGGAAACCGTTTACGGGCCGGCGTCGCCCATAACTGATAAAGACTTTCTCAAAGGAGAGCTATCAATGAGTATTCGTCCGTTACATGATCGTGTGATCGTCAAACGTAAAGAAGTTGAATCCAAATCTGCTGGCGGCATTGTATTGACTGGTTCCGCAGCCGGTAAATCAACTCGTGGCGAAATCATCGCTGTCGGTAAGGGTCGCATCCTGGACAACGGTACCGTACAGCCGCTGGACGTAAAAGTCGGCGATATCGTTATTTTCAACGATGGCTACGGTGTGAAATCTGAGAAGATCGACAATGAAGAAGTGTTGATCATGTCTGAAAGCGACATCCTGGCAATTGTTGAAGCCTAATCCGCGAACGACACTGAACATACGAATTTAAGGGAAAGAGAAAATGGCAGCTAAAGACGTAAAATTCGGTAACGACGCTCGTGTGAAAATGCTGCGCGGCGTAAACGTACTGGCAGATGCAGTGAAAGTTACCCTCGGTCCGAAAGGCCGTAACGTGGTTCTGGATAAATCTTTCGGTGCGCCGACCATCACTAAAGATGGTGTTTCCGTAGCACGTGAAATCGAACTGGAAGACAAGTTCGAAAACATGGGCGCACAGATGGTGAAAGAAGTGGCCTCTAAAGCGAACGACGCGGCAGGCGACGGTACCACCACCGCAACCGTGTTGGCTCAGTCCATCATCACCGAAGGCCTGAAAGCCGTTGCGGCGGGTATGAACCCGATGGATCTGAAGCGTGGTATCGACAAAGCTGTCGCTGCTGCGGTTGAAGAGCTGAAAACCCTGTCTGTACCGTGCTCTGACTCTAAAGCGATTGCTCAGGTTGGTACCATCTCCGCTAACTCCGACGAAACCGTAGGTAAACTGATCGCGGAAGCGATGGATAAAGTCGGTAAAGAAGGCGTGATCACCGTTGAAGACGGTACCGGTCTGCAGGACGAACTGGACGTGGTTGAAGGTATGCAGTTTGACCGCGGCTACCTGTCTCCTTACTTCATCAACAAGCCAGAAACTGGCGCAGTAGAACTGGAAAGCCCGTTCATCCTGCTGGCTGATAAGAAAATCTCCAACATCCGCGAAATGCTGCCAGTACTGGAAGCCGTTGCGAAAGCAGGCAAACCGCTGCTGATCATCGCTGAAGATGTTGAGGGCGAAGCGCTGGCTACCCTGGTAGTGAACACCATGCGTGGCATCGTGAAAGTGGCTGCGGTTAAAGCACCTGGATTCGGCGATCGTCGTAAAGCGATGCTGCAGGATATCGCAACCCTGACTGGCGGTACCGTTATCTCTGAAGAGATCGGTATGGAGCTGGAAAAAGCAACTCTGGAAGACCTGGGTCAGGCGAAACGCGTTGTGATCAACAAAGACACCACCACCATCATCGATGGCGTGGGTGAAGAAGCGGCAATTCAGGGGCGTGTCGCGCAGATTCGCCAGCAGATCGAAGAAGCTACCTCTGATTATGACCGTGAAAAACTGCAGGAGCGCGTAGCGAAACTGGCAGGCGGCGTTGCGGTTATTAAAGTCGGCGCTGCTACCGAAGTTGAAATGAAAGAGAAGAAAGCCCGCGTTGAAGATGCTCTGCACGCAACCCGTGCCGCAGTAGAGGAAGGTGTGGTTGCTGGCGGTGGCGTAGCGCTGATCCGCGTAGCAAGCAAAATTGCCGGTCTGAAAGGTCAGAACGAAGATCAGAACGTGGGTATCAAAGTTGCGCTGCGTGCAATGGAGTCTCCGCTGCGTCAGATCGTTCTGAACTGCGGCGAAGAGCCTTCTGTAGTGGCTAACACCGTGAAAGCGGGCGATGGCAACTACGGTTACAATGCGGCGACCGAAGAATACGGCAACATGATCGACATGGGTATCCTGGATCCAACCAAAGTAACGCGTTCTGCTCTGCAGTACGCGGCTTCTGTGGCTGGTCTGATGATCACCACCGAGTGCATGGTGACCGACCTGCCGAAAAGCGATGCGCCTGATTTAGGTGCTGCTGGCGGTATGGGCGGCATGGGTGGTATGGGCGGCATGATGTAATTGCCCACACCCTGCATCCTTCAGGCTGCAGATGCGTTGGCTGCGTTTGTTAACCCCAGTCACTTACTTGAGTAAGCTCCTGGGGATTAACAAACTTGCCGCCTTCCTGCAACCAGAATGATTTGGGTGTTCATCTCCCAGAATTGAGAAACCCCCGGGCAGAAATGTTCGGGGGTTTTTCTTTTCGTCATCTTTTTAGTATAAGATTCAGATACGGACAAAACGTCCAGCTCATTGATTATGGGGAATAACATGCACGTAAAATATTTAGCAGGGATCGTTGGCGCCGCGCTGCTGATGGCGGGTTGTAGCTCCAGCAACGAACTCACCGCTGCTGGCCAAAATGTGCGCTTTGTCGAAGATAAGCCAGGCGCGGAATGCCAGCTTATTGGTACGGCAACCGGTAAACAGAGTAACTGGTTTTCAGGCCAGCACGGCGAAGAGGGGGGGTCAATGCGTGGCGCAGCGAATGATCTGCGTAATCAGGCGGCCGCGATGGGCGGAAACGTTCTGTATGGCGTAAGTAGTCCGTCACAGGGCATGTTGTCCAGCTTTGTCCCGACGGCCAGCGAGATGAACGGCCAGGTTTATAAATGTCCGAACTGATATGTCTGAATCGTAACGCCCTCTGAACGATTCAGAGGGCGATATGGTTAACGTTTTTCCTGCGATGACGCTATGCGTAGATTATGCAACGCGCGCATACATTGATCTTGCGTCAGCCGCGCTGCTTTACCGGTTCCAAGCGTTCTGACAAAAATCTTACACGGTTTTCCTTCCAGCTTTTTAAGACGTGGGCTGAAATTCAGCAAACGGCGTGATATCGCTTCAGCTTCTTTAGAGCCTGACTGACTACGGGTTTTAATGATGGTGCCGCAATCATGCGATTGTCCTGCTTCATCCGTATAACGATAAACGAGCGCTAAATAATAGTTATACAGATTATGCTTCCAGTCAGGCTGGTCATAGCTATCGAATTCCAGGTTGCCATTTTCCAGACAGTCAGCATCGTATAATGGTAAAAAGTCCAGCATTGAAGTAATACGCAATGCGAGCTCACGCATTTCGGCATTATTAATGGCATGAATAATAGCCATCACCAGAACTTCAACCTGCCATTCACCGACCTGTAAATCCAGGTAACTACCATTATGCAAATTTAACGTAAATGTTAGTAATTCTTCTGCATTATTGCTAAGCGATAAAGATTCAACGCGCTGATTAATATCGGCCTTTTCCAGCTCTTCACGGAGTATTGCCGGAATATTTTCGTGCATTTTACGCACATGACTATTTTTGGCTTTCTGACGTTTTTCCTGCTCTTGGTCCGGGAGCGAATGTGGCAAGTAGAGCCGATGTTCAAGGCCAATTAACAGGTCTCGCAACGCAAGCACAGGAAAGAAAAGCAGTGTCTCTTTATTTCTCAGCGACTTCACCTTAAGCGCCAGCGCGATAAACTTATCATTGTGACGAATAACGCCGGTATTTAGTCCCTTAATCGTTAAGGCCATGTTGATTCTCCACAAATATAAAATAATTAAATGTTTAACTGCAATATATTTAATATATAAATTGTTTATGCTGCTCTATAAAAAGGAGAGCCAGTATAATTCGAAAATACAGAACGCGCTAAACGAATCCTGAAACGGACTTTATTGAATTGAGGGGAGTTGAAATGGTGTCTTTAACGAGCGCTATTTTATCGTCGCCAGAGGGGGAGGAGAATCGCGGATCGAATCTCCTCGTGATATTGCGCGGTAATATTTTTCGTCGTCCCTGACGCGCATTTATTGTTGCCGAAGCTGTAAGTCCAGCGGTGTTTTGCTCGGTTCGCCGCCGATTTCACGCGCCAGTCTTGGCACCATATAGCCGGATACCAGCGTGAGCAGTTCGCGCATGATTTGCCGGGCTTCGTCATCAGTGACCATAAAATGCGAGGCCCCCTGCACTTTATCCAGCACATGCAGGTAATAGGGCATCACTCCGGCATCAAATAGCGCGTTGCTCAGATTCGCCAGGGTTTGCGCGTTATCATTCACGCCACGCAGCA
Source organism: Salmonella enterica subsp. houtenae serovar Houten (assembly GCA_900478215.1). Taxonomy (NCBI): domain Bacteria; kingdom Pseudomonadati; phylum Pseudomonadota; class Gammaproteobacteria; order Enterobacterales; family Enterobacteriaceae; genus Salmonella; species Salmonella enterica. The sequence goes on along the minus strand of LS483478.1, from coordinate 4,105,384 downwards.
GGACGCTCTGGTTGAGAAGCGTGACGCCCACGTGCCGCAGTTTCTTCATCGCCAGGCAGAACGCCTCGTCCACTTCATTAGCGTGGTTGATATGGTTCACCAACAAAATTTGCAGACGCGACTGGTCAAAGCGGGCGACCAGTTCGTCAGTAATACGTGCCGGGATGACGATAGGCAACCGACTGTGGATGCGTAGCCGCTTGACGTGCTGAATGGCTTCCAGTTGCGTGAGCAACCAGTCCAGCTCATGATCTTTTGCCATCAGCGGATCGCCGCCGGAAAAGATGATCTCATCCAGTTCCGGGTGTGCGGCGATATACTCCAGCGCGACTTTCCAGTTGCGCTTATTGCCTTGATTCTCCGCATACGGGAAGTGACGACGGAAACAGTAGCGGCAATTTACCGCACATCCGCCTTTTACCAGCAATAGCGCCCGGTTTTGGTATTTATGCAATAATCCTGGCACCACGCTGTGTTGCTCTTCCAGCGGGTCGGTGGAGAAACCGGGGGCGACAATAAATTCGTCCAGGGACGTCAGTACCTGACGTAAAAGAGGATCGTCAGGGTTGCCCTTTTCCATGCGCGCAATAAAAGCGCGCGGCACGCGGAGGGCAAACAAATGCCTGGCGTCCTGTCCTGCCCGCAGTTTTTCATCAGCTTCAATCTGTAAAAGATGCAGCAGTTCGTCGGGATTGGTCACAACATCGGCAAGTTGCGCTAACCAATCTTCTCGCAATGGGGTATTTAGGGTTACAATATGCGCCATTTTGTGGCTTAGCTACCAGTTAACAATTTCAGAGGGCCTTATGGCGACTTACTATAGCAACGATTTTCGTTCCGGTCTTAAAATCATGTTGGATGGCGAACCTTATGCGGTTGAATCCAGTGAATTCGTGAAACCGGGTAAAGGCCAGGCGTTTGCCCGCGTTAAGCTGCGCCGTCTGCTGACCGGCACGCGCGTTGAGAAAACCTTCAAATCGACCGATTCCGCTGAAGGCGCGGATGTGGTCGATATGAACCTGACTTACCTGTACAACGACGGTGAGTTCTGGCATTTCATGAACAACGAAACCTTCGAACAGCTGTCTGCAGATGCCAAGGCTATCGGCGACAATGCAAAATGGCTGTTGGATCAGGCGGAATGTATCGTGACTCTGTGGAACGGTCAGCCTATCTCTGTCACTCCGCCGAACTTTGTTGAACTGGAAATTGTTGATACCGACCCGGGTTTGAAGGGCGATACCGCAGGTACTGGCGGCAAACCAGCCACGCTGTCTACTGGCGCAGTGGTTAAAGTTCCGCTGTTCGTGCAGATTGGCGAAGTGATCAAAGTCGATACCCGTTCCGGCGAATACGTATCCCGCGTAAAATAATTTACGTTATCGGGAAGAATGGTGCAGCGTATGCTGCGCCATCCTATTTTTCGCGCCTCAATGATGAAACGCTTTATCAGCCTTGTCGCGCTGCTTCTTCTTACCGGCACATTATTAACGGCATGTAATACCGCCCGCGGCTTCGGCGAAGATATTCAGCATCCCGGCCATGCCATCTCCCGCGCAGCCAGCTAATCACTTCTCGTCTTCCTAAAATTAGTCGATCGCCCGTCATTTTCTGGGATGTTGTCTATTATTAAGTTGCTATACACAAACAACATTGGCTAGAAAAGGAAGACATTATGGTTAAAAAGACAATTGCAGCGATCTTTTCTGTTTTGGTACTTTCCACTGTATTAACTGCTTGTAATACCACGCGCGGCGTGGGCGAGGACATCTCGGACGGTGGTAGTGCGATCTCTGGCGCTGCAACCAGAGCTCAGCAGTAATCATCAACGGTACGGCATGGCGTCGTACCGTTAATCGATTTTCTCCGGAAGCATAAGAAAGGGAGAATACCGATTATCCATATGAAGTTTCATACGGATATTACGCTTATAGGTGTAAACCGTTTTCCCGTGAATGCCAAGCGCATACGCAATCTCTTTATTGCTGGTGCCTTCTGTCCACATCGCGAGCACCTTTTCCTCCTGTGGCGAGAGCAATGGCGTTGCGCTTTCCGGCGCTTCCTGCAGTGGATGAGTATATAGCGCGCCTTTAATTCGTTGTGCAAGCTCATGTAAAGGCGTGTGTTTAGATAACACCGCATGACTGGCATATTGCGATCTGTACGGCATATCCCCTGACTGTAATAATACCAATGGCGTCATCCCACAGGCGGCAAAAAACGCATTGACAGGCTGCGCGGGTAAGGTATCGTTGAGAAAACCATATAAATCAGCGATAATCAGATGGGGCTTCCATTGTAGAATATGTTCTTTCGCCAGTATAAGGTTATTCATCCCGGATACCAGCAGTGAAGAACTGAGCACATCAGTGTGATTAAGCCAGGCCTCCATTCCCGTACGGGTAAAATGGCATCGGTCTATCACTAAAATTTTCAACATTGTTTTTTTGCACCCGGAAGTAGATAAAGCACTTTCTGATCCCAGAAAGCGTTCCATCATAGAGAACTCCTGTGGGCGCTAAATGCGAAAATTACGCGGCTTAAAAGGGTCAATTCCCGCCTTTAGACGGAAAAAAATAAAAAGGTTGAAATTCATTTTCTCTCAGGCAAGAATGGCTTTTCATCCGTATACGTTACAGGACGACCTGTAAACGCTATTCTCACCGGGGACGGCCCCATTAATTATCTGGAGCCTGCTATGTCCTGGATCATTTTATTAATCGCTGGTTTACTCGAAGTGGTATGGGCCGTCGGCCTGAAGTATACCCACGGTTTTTCTCGTCTGACGCCAAGTATTATTACCATCACCGCCATGATCGTCAGTATCGCCATGCTTTCTTGGGCGATGAAGACGCTGCCTGTTGGTACCGCATATGCTATCTGGACTGGCATTGGCGCCGTCGGGGCGGCCATTACCGGTATTATTTTACTTGGCGAGTCGGCCACGCCGGCCCGCCTGCTCAGTCTTGGATTGATCGTGGCGGGTATTATTGGGCTTAAGCTCAGCACCCATTAATATGTTACGAGCCGGGTTGTTTTACCCAGATTAATTTATTGACGTCAAACCCCTCCCGGGTCGCGACGGCCAGCATCTGCTGTTTTATTTCCTCAGAGAGCGTCGGCGTGCGAGAGAGTATCCACAGATAGTCGCGATCCGGGCCGCAAACCAGAGCATGACGGTATTCCCGGTCAAGCGCAATTACGTTATAGCCGCCATAGAACGGGCCGAAAAAAGAGACCTTGAGCGCGGCGCGGTTTGGACTACCGGTAAAATACGCTTTGCCTTCTGTTTTTTGCCACATTCCCCGATCCGGGTTATAGCCTTTATTGATGACATTAAGCCCGCCATCGTTACGCAGACTATAGGTGGCAGTGACTTGCTCCAGTCCACGTTCAAATCGATGATCGAGACGTGCAATCTCATACCAGGTACCGAGGTAACGTTTGGCATCAAAGTTATTGACCACGGTAACCCCTTTAGGCGGCGTAGGCGAACTACAGGCGACAACCAAAAATGCCGCGGTAACCGCAGCAACGACAGGCAGCAAGCGCATAGCGTTTTTCCTTCCAGTGTTTTTTCTAAGTGTAGAACCTGGCGGGAAAATGAGGGGCAGGAAAAGTAAAAACGCCCTCTTAATCGGGTAGATAAGAGGGCATCGTGGCAACTCAGAGAGTGATAACGCCAATCGCCGTCACAACGGTCAGGATTGCCGCCAGACCGTAGAAGACCCATTTGCCCGCGGGCACATGAATTTTCAGGTCATGCATCGCGTGGTGCATACGGTGTAGGCCACACCATAGCGGCAACACGATCATCAGGAACAGAAAAACGCGACCAATAAAGCTTTGGGCGAACGTCAGTACGCGCTCAAAACTCAGGGCATCGCCCGGAAATAGCCCCAGCGGCAGCATGATGCCAACCAGTAGCACGATCACCGGCGCGATGATCGCGCCCCACATACCGCCTGCGCCAAACAGTCCCCAGAATACGGGTTCATCAGAACGTTTTGGGTTTGGATTAATCATCCGGGACTCCTTACCAGAACAGGGCAACATACAGAATGACTACGGTGACTACCGCAGTGACCACCCAAAGCCCTTTGATGATTGGCTCTGGCCCCATTTTTTCGTCTTTTACAATGATATTGGCAGCCTTCGGCGCCAGTTCAAACCAGGTTTTGGTGTGCAACAGCGCGGCCGCCAGGGTGATGAGGTTTAAGATCACTACTACCGGGTTTTGTAAAAAGCCGACGAATCCCATCCAGGATTCCGCGCCGTGTTTGAGCGCAAACAGACCGAAAATCAGTTCAATACTGAACCAGACTGCCGGCACCGCTGTGCCTTCGCGCAGCATATAAAAGCGATAAAACGGCAGTTTCTTCCACCAAGTGGACGTCATCGGCCGCACATAGGGTTTGCGTTTAGTCGTCATGTTGCACTCCTTAGCGTGGTTTCAGGGTGGCGATAAGAAAGTCTTTCGAGCTTTCCACTTTACCCTGCTGAATGGCCGCAGCCGGATCGACATGTTTTGGACAGACTTCGGAGCAGTAGCCCACGAAAGTACAGGTCCATACGCCGTTCGGACTGTTCAACTGCGCCATACGCTCTTTCTTACCGTGGTCACGGCTGTCTTCGTTATAGCGATGCGCCAGCGTAATCGCAGCCGGTCCGATAAACTCAGGATTCAGACCGAACTGCGGGCACGCGGCGTAGCACAGACCACAGTTGATGCAACCGGAGAACTGGTGATACTTCGCCATTTGCGCCGGGGTCTGGACGTTCGGGCCCTGATCTGGCGTGCGAGAGTTGCCAATAATGTACGGTTTGATCGCTTCCAGGCTTTCGATAAAGTGCGTCATATCGACAACCAGATCGCGCTCAATCGGGAAGTTCGCCAGCGCTTCCACCTTCATGCCGTTGGTGTAATCGCGCAGGAAGGTTTTACATGCCAGTTTAGGGACGTTGTTGACCATCATGCCGCAAGAGCCGCAGATCGCCATACGGCAGGACCAGCGGTAGCTCAGGTCTGGCGACAGGTTATCTTTGATGTAGCCCAACGCGTCCAGTAGCGACGTTGTTTCATCATAAGGAACTTCATAGAAAGCACTGTGCGGTGCGGTATCGGTTTCCGGGTTATAGCGCACCACCTCTACTTTCAGGTTTTTCATCTCAGCCATTCGCCTTCTCCTTCTTATCGGCTGCTTCCGCTTCACCGCCGTAAACACGTTTGGCTGGCGGCAGGGTGGTGATTTTCACGTCGCTGTATTCCAGGCGGGTCGTGCCATCAGCATTGCGGAAGGCGAGGGTGTGCTTGAGGAAGTTCACATCGTCGCGCTCGGTGCAGCCTTCATCCAGACGCTGATGCGCGCCGCGGGACTCTTTACGCGCCAGCGCAGAGTGCGCCATACATTCCGCCACGTTCAGACCATGACCCAGTTCGATGGTATACAGCAGGTCAGTATTGAACACGCTGGAGGTATCGGAGATACGTACGCGCTTGAAACGTTCCTGAAGCTCGGCCAGCTTATCGACGGTTTTCTGCATCAGTTCCGGCGTACGGTAGATACCGCAACCTTCTTCCATGGACAGGCCCATTTCGTCACGGATCTTAGACCAGTTTTCGTTACCTTCCTGATTAACCAGATCTTTCAGACGTTTTTCAACGCCAACAACCTGTGCGTCGAGCGCGGCGCTGTTTGCCGCGCCAGCCGTTGCTGCACGTTCTGCCGCCTGCTCACCGGCCATACGACCGAAGACCACCAGTTCCGCCAGAGAGTTGGAACCCAGACGGTTCGCGCCATGCAGACCAACAGAGGAACATTCGCCGACGGCGAACAGACCTTTAATGCGGGTTTCACAATGCTGATCGGTTTCGATACCGCCCATGGTGTAGTGCGCGGTCGGACGCACTGGAATCGGTTCTTTAACCGGATCGACGCCGACATAGGCTTTCGCCAGTTCGCAAATGAACGGCAGACGTTCATGCAGTTTCTTCTCGCCGAGATGACGCAGGTCGAGGTGAACCACATCGCCGCGCGGCGTGGAGATCGTGTTGCCTTTACGCCATTCGTGCCAGAAAGCCTGGGATACTTTGTCGCGCGGCCCCAGTTCCATATATTTGTTTTTCGGCTCGCCCAGCGGCGTTTCCGGACCCATGCCGTAGTCTTGCAGATAACGGTAGCCATTTTTGTTGACCAGAATACCGCCTTCGCCGCGGCAGCCTTCGGTCATCAGGATACCGGAACCCGGTAGACCAGTTGGGTGATACTGAACGAATTCCATATCACGCAGCGGCACGCCATGGCTCAACGCCATGCCCATCCCGTCGCCGGTGACGATGCCGCCGTTGGTGTTATAGCGGTATACGCGACCTGCGCCGCCTGTCGCCATTACCACGGCGTTGGCGCGAATTTGCACCAGCGTGCCTTCCATCATGTTCATTGCCACCAGGCCGCGCGCATGATTGTCATCAACCAGAATATCCAGCACAAAATGTTCGTCAAAGCGCTGGATTTGTGGGAACTGCAGGGAAGTCTGGAACAGGGTATGCAGCATATGGAAGCCGGTTTTATCCGCGGCGAACCAGGTACGCTCGATTTTCATACCACCGAAGCGACGCACGTTAACGCTACCGTCCGGACGGCGGCTCCACGGGCAGCCCCATTGCTCTAGCTGCGTCATCTCAGTGGGACAATGGTGGACAAAGTAATCCACGACATCCTGCTCACACAGCCAGTCTCCGCCTGCTACCGTATCGTGAAAATGGTAGTCAAAGCTGTCATGATCCTGGGCGACAGCGGCTGACCCCCCTTCGGCAGCGACGGTGTGGCTGCGCATTGGGTACACTTTTGAGATCAGTGCGATTTTAGCATTGGGATTCGCCTGTGCAGCAGCAATTGCAGCACGTAATCCCGCACCACCGGCGCCTATAATGGCAAGATCGGCTTGAAAGGTTTGCACGACATTCCTCCAGATTATTGTAATTTCACCCTCGCGCAGCCAGATAAAGCCTCTGGGTTCTGCGGAGTATGAATGCGTTTCCACTGCTCCTTTATGGGTACAACAGTATAGTCTCAGGGATGTCAGGGAAATTTGACGTGTTCGATTTTTTTAGCGTATCAGAGGGATGAATTATCATTGATTTTGATTAATTTAATTACTAAACCATCTGAAATCACTTTTTTTACCCTCCAGAAGGCGCCCGATACGCCCGCGCAAAATTTGTTTCGCCCGCGCGTTGCGAGTAGACTTCGTGACCTTGTCTTAAACTGGAGAAAGAATCATGAGCGAAACGGCAACCTGGCAGCCGAGCGCGTCCATCCCCAATTTATTGAAACGCGCGGCGATTATGGCGGAAATCCGTCGTTTCTTTGCCGATCGTGGAGTGCTTGAGGTTGAGACGCCCTGCATGAGTCAGGCGACGGTCACAGACATTCATCTGTTCCCGTTCGAAACGCGTTTCGTCGGACCAGGCCATTCCCAGGGAATTAACCTCTATTTAATGACCAGTCCGGAATACCATATGAAACGCCTGCTGGCGGCAGGGTGCGGTCCGGTTTTCCAGCTATGCCGTAGTTTCCGTAATGAAGAGATGGGACGACATCATAATCCGGAATTCACCATGCTGGAGTGGTATCGTCCGCATTACGATATGTACCGCCTGATGAATGAAGTGGATGATTTGCTTCAGCAAGTGCTGGATTGTCAACCTGCAGAAAGTCTCTCCTATCAACAGGCGTTTCAGCGCCATCTGGAGATTGACCCGTTATCAGCAGATAAAACGCAACTGCGTGAGGCGGCGGCAAAGCTTGATTTAAGCAATATCGCCGATACGGAAGAAGACCGTGATACGTTGTTGCAACTGCTGTTCACGATGGGGGTTGAGCCGCATATAGGTAAAGAAAAGCCGACCTTTATTTATCACTTTCCAGCAAGTCAGGCATCGCTGGCGCAAATCAGTACCGAGGATCATCGCGTCGCCGAGCGCTTTGAGGTGTACTACAAAGGTATTGAGCTGGCGAATGGTTTCCACGAACTGACGGACGCACGTGAGCAACAACAGCGCTTTGAACAGGATAATCGTAAGCGCGCCGCGCGCGGGCTGCCGCAGCAGCCGATTGACCAAAATCTACTGGATGCGCTGGCCGCAGGTCTACCGGATTGTTCCGGCGTGGCGCTGGGTGTTGATCGTCTGGTGATGCTGGCGCTGGGGGCGGAAAGCCTGGCGGACGTGATTGCTTTTACGGTCGATCGGGCGTAAATCTGAAATTCACTCTTCTGCGAGATAAAATGGCGCAATAAGCGCCATTTTGTAGCATATTTTTTCAATTATCCTCTGGTTGCCACAACATAAGGCTGGATCTTTGATGCCATTTAGGTATCAATCCTGTGTTGATTTTTTTATCGCTGACCTTTGTAAAAAAGAAGGCGGCGTCAATCGGTGAGCGGCGTCTGGCAAACGTGCTCGAGCGTAAGGGATGGTTGAATGACCCACACGATAAAAAAGATGAGCCTTATTGGGCTTATCCTGATGATTTTTACTTCTGTTTTTGGTTTTGCGAATAGCCCTTCGGCGTTTTATTTAATGGGGTATAGCGCAATCCCGTGGTATATATTTTCTGCCTTGCTGTTTTTTATTCCATTCGCCTTAATGATGGCTGAAATGGGTTCCGCTTATCGCAAAGAAGAGGGGGGAATCTATTCCTGGATGAATAATAGCGTGGGGCCGCGTTACGCGTTTATCGGCACGTTTATGTGGTTTTCATCGTATGTCATCTGGATGGTAAGTACGGCGGCAAAAATTTGGGTACCGTTTTCTACTTTTGTTTTCGGCGCCGATATGACGCAGCACTGGGGTTTCGCCGGGCTTGAAGCTACCCAGGTTGTCGGATTGTTGGCCGTGGGCTGGATGATTCTGGTGACGTGTGTTGCCGTCAGAGGGATCAATAAAATTGCGCGAATTACGGCGGTCGGCGGTATTGCCGTAATGTGTCTTAATTTAGTTTTATTGTTAGTGAGTGTCGCCATTTTGTTATTAAATGGTGGACATTTTGCACAAGAAATTAATTTTACCTCGTCACCGAATCCGGGTTATCATTCCGGCCTGGCAATGTTGTCATTTGTGGTATTTGCTATTTTTGCTTACGGCGGTATTGAGGCTGTTGGCGGACTGGTGGATAAAACCGAGAAACCGGAAAAGAATTTTGCGAAAGGCATTGTCTTCGCGGCAATAGTGATTTCAATTGGTTATTCTTTGGCGATCTTTTTATGGGGCGTCAGCACTAACTGGCAACAGATATTAAGTAATAGCGCCGTTAACCTAGGGAATATCACCTATATTCTGATGTCCAGTTTAGGCACGACATTAGGTAACGCGTTAAACCTTTCTCCGGAAACCGCGATGACGGTGGGCGTCTGGTTTGCGCGTATCACCGGCCTTTCTATGTTTCTGGCTTATACCGGCGCATTTTTCACGTTGAGCTATTCACCGCTGAAAGCCATTATTCAGGGGACGCCAAAAGCGCTGTGGCCCGCGCCGATGACGACACTGAACGCTAACGGTATGCCGGCGACCGCTATGTGGCTACAGTGCGTGCTGGTGAGTCTGTTTATTTTGCTGGTCTCTTTTGGCGGTGATACCGCATCGGCGTTTTATAACAAACTCACGCTGATGGCGAATGTCTCAATGACCTTGCCATACCTGTTCCTTGCGCTGGCATTCCCCTTCTTTAAAGCGCGTCAGGATCTGGAGCGGCCATTTGTTCTCTTTAAAACCAAAGTCTCTACCCTGGTCGCGACGGGTGTTGTAGTGCTGGTGGTGACGTTTGCCAACGTCTTTACCATCATCCAGCCAGTGATTGAGGCCGGGGACTGGAATAGCGCTCTGTGGATGACTGGCGGCCCGATCTTCTTCTCGCTGCTGGCGATGGCGATTTACCAGAACTACAGCCGCCGTATGGCCAACGACCCTGAGTGGTCGGTGGAGTAATCAAATTTATATTTAATCCGGCTCTCAGTCTACTCTGTAAGCCGGATTAACATTTTTATTTATAATAAACATTCATATTTTTTATGCTTTGTATCTTTATATAAAATCATTGTGTTCTTTGGTGGTTGTTTTTTGTTTTCTCCATCACAAATTTTTTATTTGCTGATAGTATTGTGTCTAGATTCAAGAGCAGATTTAAGTGAGGAGAGAATGAGTAACCTTATATTTTGGCAGGTTGATGAATTAGGCTTTCCTAAATGGAATGGTGTTGATTATTTTAGATGGCATTATCTTCCTTCTAACTGGACGTTCAGTACGGGGACGGCACATTTATGGTTATATAAAACATCTTGGTTGATTTACCATCGCGATATGCTTCGGCAATATGCCAGAGAGGCTCAAATACCTTTATTGTTACTTGCCGGTGTTGCGGCTGCTGAGGTTGGCGGAATGCCAGAAAGATTTAAACCAGTGGTGCTACAAATTAAAAATATCCTGGAGGCTGTTTCAATGAGAGGAGGCAATACCTACTCAAACTCTACTTCAGTAGGTTCTGTCGCTATACAATTAGGGGTTGCCGCCAGGACTATGGGAATCCGACCAGATCTTTTATCATCCTTTGAGCAGTTCCAACTCTCCCAGTGCTTACTAAACGACCGTTTCAACGTTAGAGTGGTAGCCTTTCATTTACGAGACCTTATACATTATGATTATCCTGAAATAGGTGATACCACAAACTTAACCGATGAGCAGATAATTGTTGTAGGCTCCCGATACAACCGCGGCACCGAAAGAAATAAGCAAGACATCATTGATTCCATTACAGCACCTACTGGATCTCATCAGAGAGAATACAGTGAATATGGTCGGCGTATTCTTGAAAAGAAAATCGCCTTAATGAAAATAATGAAAGGTCTATGATGAGCTGGAAATCATTTGTTCTTAACTTTATCTGGCTTGCTATAAGCATATTTTGGATAGATATGTTATCTGTTCAAGACAAAGAGTGGTTTATCGATGGTAGAGGAATTAATAATATTTGTGATGTGATGACATACCTTGAAAATGATGATATTCGCCCAGTTGGTGTTATAATGACCTTACCATTATTCATTCCATATATTTATGTTGTTATTTGGAAGAGGCAGCGCTCTCTTTGGCAATATTCTGTTATTGCTACAATGGTCTTCTACTGGCTATGGCGTTTTTTTATCCGATATCAGATTTGCTTCTGATAGTTTCGGGAAGAAATCAGCCACAAAAAGTGGCCGATATAGAATGCTCCTTCCGGTTTATAAACTTCCCGCCGGGCGACTGCCTTTGCCCGCAGAACTTAACGTTCTTCCCGTTTGCTTACCTCCCAGGCTCTCCAGACGCATCTGGAACGGCGGGAACGGCATATCAATACCATGTTCATGGAAGCCTGCCAGAATCAATTGGTGGATCTCATGACGTAGCGGCATACGGTGTCCCATTTCCGCGGCATAGATACGCAGTTCGAAAATCTGAATGCCCTGCTGGAGATCCACCAGGAAGATTTCAGGCGGCGGGTTATCAAGCACCAAAGAACAGCGCTGCGCCGCCGTCAGCAGAATTTGCGTCACCTCTTCGCTATTGGCATCCGCCGGCGCCGGGATGGTTAACACCACGCGCGTCACGGAGTCAGACAGCGACCAGTTGATAAACTGTTCGGTGATAAAGGCTTTATTCGGCACGATAATCTCTTTACGATCCCAGTCGCTGATGGTGGTGGCGCGGGTATTGATTTTGGTCACGCTGCCGGTGAGATCGCGAATGGTCACCGTATCGCCGATACGAATCGGCTTTTCAAACAAAATAATCAGGCCGGAGATAAAGTTAGCGAAAATTTCTTGTAGGCCAAAACCAAGCCCAACGCCGAGCGCGGCAACCAGCCATTGTAGCTTCGACCACTCAATGCCGATCATCGAGAAACCGACCAGCCCGCCAATCAGCATTAACAGATATTTGGTGATGGTAGTGATGGCGTAACCGGTACCTGGCGTTAAATCGAGATGCTGTAATAACGCCAGTTCCAGCAGCGCAGGCAGATTACGCACCAACTGCGTGGTGATGATAAACACCAGAATCGCAATGAGCACCGCCCCCAGGGTAATCGGCTCCAGGCTTTCCACGCCTTGCACCGTAGAGGTGACATCCCACAGCGAAATATTCTCCAGGAAGCCGAATGCCGAGTGGATTTCCGACCACAGTACAATTACCGATAGCAGGGCGATAAGCATCAGAATTGAGCGGACCAGACGTAGCGACTGAGCGCTAATAGCGTCAAGATCGATTTCACTTTCATCGATGTCGACCGCGCCTTCCAGGCTGGAGGAGTGCGCCGGTTCTTCTTCGCCGCGCGCGCGCTGCGCCAACATTTCCGCCCGACGATGTTTGGCGCGGTCAAAAGCCAGTCGGCGTCGTTGGATCAGCATCCAGCGGCGAATTACGTGATAAATGACCAGCAGCAGGAACCAGATGGCGACCGAGGTTTCCAGTCTCGCCAGTAGCGCCTGCGCCGTGGCCAGATAGCCCACCGCCGCCGCCAGAATCGCGATAAGCGGCGCGCCCATCAACATATTCCACAGCAGGCTGTTGACCATATTGTCGCCGTTGCCTTCTTTATCGAGATAGAGCGGGATGCCCGCTTTTTTCAGACTCAGCGTGACCAGCGCCAGCGCGCCGCATATCAGGATGAAACAAAGGCGGCCCAACGAGCCGGAAAACTCCCGATCGTTAAGATTATCAAACATGATCACCGCCATAATGAGCGGCACAATCAGTCCAATGCTCATCAGGTAGTAGCGCATCGCTTTCGCTACCCGGTTGCGCGGCCAGCCGAAATGCGCCACAAACAGGCCGTTAGGACGGGCAAAAGCGGCGCAAATCATCACTACCCACAGCAGCGGTACTGTCGCCGTCACGCCATCACCGATGGCGACGGCCAGCGGATACGGCCAGGCTTCCTGTAGGCCATAACCGAGCGTCGCCCACAAGACGGGCAGCGGCGAGGCGACCAGAATCGACCAGAACACCGTTCGCAGCGTCAGCGAGAAGTGATCCTGGGTGACTTTCCCGACGCGCGAGGCCGAGCGCTCAAGGAACCGGTTAAAGTGTTGGCGCGAATAGAGGCTAAACCCGACCAGCACCAGCGCGCCGAATAACGGCAGTAGCGTCTCTTTGCTGGTCAGCATCATGATGCTGGCTTTACCTAACTGATTAAACGTATCTAATGAGATAAGCCGACGTAAATCCTGAACCAAATCAACAGGCCAGGAGAGCGATAGCGGGCTAACGTCAGCGGTCCAGAACAGATAACGGTGGGTCGCTTCATTAACCTCTTTAAGCGCATCCTCCAGTTGGCTATTGGAGACTTTCAGTTTGGTCAGCTCCAGGATCAGCGTGTCGCCGCCCTGTAACAAGGAGTTGAGCAGCTCACGCTGAGTGCGAAGCTGGGCGTCAAGGATCCGGTTTTGCTCGGCGGTCAGCGGCTGTCCATCGGCCTGACGTATTTGCCGTAGCTGCGGCTGCTTATTGAGTAACTCTTCATAGCGCATACGGTGAACGCGTAGCTGCGCCATTTCCGTATCAAGCTGCTGCGGTTTAGGCATTTCCGGCAGACGGGCAACCTGCGCGCGCAGCGCTTCGCCAAGCATGTTGGACACGCCAAGCCATTGCGATTGCTCCCGCAGCGTATTGAGCGCCTGACGCACCTGTAACGTTTGGCTGGTGGCCTGTCGCTGCTGCGAGGCGACCAGATCCATCCGCTGTGCTTGTTGATTGAGTGCCTGTGACAGCTCGCGGTTGACTTTAAATTGCTCGACAATGCCTTCCGGCAAACCGGCGCTGTTTTCCGCCAGCAGCTCAGTGCTTTCCAGCGCGCGTTCCGCTTCACGTTGTCGCAGGCTGTTAAGCTGATTACGCAGCGCCTGAAGATACGCATCCAATTGCTGACTCTGTTTTTCCGCCAGTTCGGAACGCAGACGAGCCAGCTCCTGACGGTTGTTGGCGGACAGTTGCGCCAGCTCCAGTTCGTCGACTAACGCCTTTAGTTTAGCGGACTCCGCCTGCATACTGAGACTTTGCGCCTGGCTAAGCGCGGCACTTCCGCCCGCGGCGCCGAGCCGTCGCTCAATCTCATTAAGCTGGCGGCGGGCGTCGTTTTGTTGTTGGGGAAGCTGGCTGAGCGAGTCGGCGATCTCCCTGGCGCGCTCCTGCTCCTGTTGCGCCTCGCGGGTTTTATCCAGTAGCTGGCTGCTAACCTGCAAGATCTCCTGATTTAACGCCTCGGTGGACATCTCTGGCGGTACGCTGCGAGGTTCATCGCGCAGATTATTCAACTGGGCGCGCAAGGTGGCGGATAGCTTAGGGAAATTATCAATAACGTGTTGATATTGTTTCGCGCGCTCAAGCGAGCCTTTGCGCTCTTCAAGCGCGTTTAACGCGGTCTGGAGCGCCTCAACGGCTTCCGGCTGAGCGGGCTTCGCCGCTTTTGCCTGCTCCAGTTCCTGCGTGATTTGTTTGGCGTCGGGGGCCGTTGCGGCGAACGCCCCCATGCTGAGGCACCAGGCCATCAGAAAAGCGATAATCAGGCGCACGTCAGCATTCTCTCTTGATTAGGTTTCGTCTTTTTTATCGTCAACCAGCGGGCTGGCGTCGTGTTCGGCTTTAATTTCTTCTTCCGGCAGCGGAGCAGGTTCCACCTCCGGCGCGACGAATGTTTCGGTCGAAGTTGCCAGCGGTTGGCCAATTTTGGTAACGGACAGGCTTGCCAGCGATTCGATCAGATCCACTTTCCCCGGCGCAAATAAGTTGATGACCGTGGAACCCAGTTTAAAGCGCCCCATCTCCTGGCCTTTCAACAAGGCGACAGACCCTTCATTTTCGCCTTCTGGCCAGGTCCAGCGCTTGATGATACCTTCGCGCGGCGGGGTAATCGTCCCCGCCCAGACGGTTTCGATACTGCCGACAATCGTCGCGCCGACCAGAATCTGCGCCATAGGACCGAACTCGGTATCAAACAGACAGATAACGCGCTCGTTGCGGGCAAACAGGTTGGGTACGTTTTGCGCGGTCAGATGGTTAACGGAGAACAGATCGCCCGGTACGTAGATCATTTCGCGCAGGATGCCGTTGCATGGCATATGCACGCGATGGTAATCGCGAGGAGAGAGGTAAGTGGTCACAAACGTGCCGTTGCGGAACTTATCCGCCATCAGGTAGTTACCCGCCAGCAACGCCTCAAGGCTGTAATTATGGCCTTTGGCCTGCAAAATTTTATCTTCTTCGATACGACCCAACTGGCTTATCACGCCGTCGGCAGGCATAACCAGGATGTTAGGATCGGTATTGAGCGGGCGCACGTCATCACGCAGCGGACGCACGAAGAAATCATTGAACGTACGATAGCTGGCGGTATCCGGTTTTTGCGCCTCTGTCATATCGACCTTGTAATACTTTACGAAGAGATCGATAACCAGTTTTGTCAGCCATCCTGCTCGTTTGCTTGCGCCCCAGCCCGCCAGGCGAGTGAGCCATAATTTCGGCAGAATGTATTGTAGCGAAAGTTTAAATGAGTTTAACAAGGTAGCCTCCAGGCCATTGTTGTTCCTGAACCGGCATTTATACCGGCATCCTGAAAAAAGGGGACGATTCTAACGACGCCTAGCGTATCTGTCAGTCGTCCGTATCAGAAAAGTTTTTACGCGTTTTTACCTGCGCCATACTTTCAAGAATTCGGTGATAATTTTCGAAACGGGTCTCCGCAATAGCGCCGTTCTCTACCGCCTCGCGAATGGCGCAGCCTGGATCGGCGTCATGCTTGCAATCCCGGTATTTGCAATGTCCCAAATAGTCATGAAATTCGACAAAGCCCTGCGTGATTTGTTCCGGCTCCAGATGCCATAAGCCGAACTCGCGCACGCCGGGGGAGTCAATGACATCGCCGCCATGCGGGAAATGATACAGACGAGCGGCGGTAGTGGTATGTTGACCCAGACCGGAGATATTCGACACATCGTTCGTCAGAATCTCGTCCTGTAAGCCGAGCAGGGCATTTAACAGACTGGATTTTCCGACGCCGGACTGCCCGGCAAAAATACTGATGCGATCGGTTAATGCCGCTTCCAGCGGTTTCAGACCATCCTGCGTATGGCTGGAGACCATCAGCACGCGATAGCCGATATTGCGGTAGATATCCATCTGCTCATTAACGAAGTCCATACCTTCGTCGTCCAGCAGATCAATTTTGTTGAGTACGATAAGCGGCTCAACCTGCAGGGTTTCACAGCCGACCAGATATCTGTCGATAATATTCAGCGACAGTTCTGGCAAAATGGCCGAGACGATAACGATTTGGTCAATGTTGGCGGCAATAGGCTTCACGCCGTCGTAGAAGTCCGGACGCGTCAATACCGAGGTGCGTTCATGCACCGCTTCAACGATACCTTTCACGTTGACGCCCTCTGCAGCGGCTTTGCCCGGACGCCAGACGACGCGATCGCCCGTTACCAGCGAACGGATGGTGCGACGGATATTACAACGGTGAACCTCACCGTCAGCAGACTCCACATCGGCATGCATACCAAAACGGCTAATGACGATACCTTCAGCAGGCTCGCCAAACAGGTTGTCATCGTAGTCGGCTTTCTCCGCAGACGTTTTTAAACGACGCTGGTGATTAGCGTTCACACGGCGCTGCTGGCCTTTGGAGAGTTTATTTTTGCTCAATCGTACTGGCTCCTGGTCGCCCATAGTGGGCAAAACATCTATGATACACGCAATTGTAGATGAATATAGTCACAGTGAATGTGACCTCTGAAAGGTGGAAAATAGCATGAGTGCCGATGAAAACAACCTGATTTGGATCGATCTTGAGATGACAGGCCTGGACCCCGAGCGCGATCGCATTATTGAGATAGCCACGCTGGTGACGGATGCCAGTTTGAATATTCTGGCGGAGGGGCCGACTATTGCGGTACATCAAGCCGATGCGCAACTGGCGTTAATGGATGACTGGAACGTGCGCATCCATACTGGCAGCGGCCTGGTGGATCGCGTTAAGGCAAGTACGATGGGCGAACGTGACGCTGAACTGGCGACGCTTGAATTCTTGAAAACGTGGGTGCCTGCGGGGAAGTCGCCGATTTGCGGTAACAGCATCGGTCAGGATCGTCGTTTCCTGTTTAAATATATGCCGGAACTGGAAGCTTACTTCCACTATCGCTATCTGGATGTCAGTACGCTCAAGGAACTGGCGCGCCGCTGGAAGCCGGAGATTCTGGCCGGTTTTACCAAGCAGGGCACGCACCAGGCGATGGATGATATTCGCGAGTCGGTGGCGGAGCTGGCTTACTACCGCGAGCATTTCATTAAGCTGTGAAGCGTAACATGCCGGATGGCGACGCCAGAGCGTTTTATCCGGCAGTTCTCCCGATACTGTATTACTGCGTAAACCATTTCTCTTGCATTTGCGCATATTCCGGCGACGCTTTCACCTTGTCGAGCGCGGCATTAATTTCTTGCAATAGCGCGTCATTGCCTTTGCGTACCGCAATGCCTAGCCCTTTACCGTAGTAGTCAGGATCGCTGGCGTGTTCATCCATGATGGCGTAATCCGGATTGTTTTTTAGCCATTTACCAATCGCGGCGACATCGCCAAACACGCCCTCAAGGCGGTTATTTTTCAGGTCGGTAAAGGCGTTCAGATAGCTGTCATAGGCGACTGGCGTGATTGCTTGTTGTTTATCCTGCAAATAGCGCTGATGCGTTGTACCGTTTTCCAGTCCGACTTTTTTGCCTTTCAGATCGGCAAAAGTGTGATAAGCCCCTTTACGCGTGACGACTACCGCCGATAAACCTTCGTAATAGGGCTGGCTAAAGGAGACCTGCTGTTCACGTTTGGGCGTCATATCCATACCGGCGATCACCGCATCAAACTTTTTGAAGCGTAGGCCGGGGATCAGACTATCAAAGCTCTGGTTAGTGAATGAGCACTCCGCGTGCATCTCTTTGCAGACCGCGTTGGCGACATCAATATCGAAACCAACAATTTTATTATCGGCATCGACAAACTCATAGGGCGCATAGGTGGCGGAGGTGCCAAAATGTAATGTTCTGGCGGAAACGGAAACGGCGTGAACGGAGAGGCTAGCTAACAGCATGACAATAAGCTTTTTTTTCATCTTGATCCCTGATATCAATTGGATGTTGTGGTCACCTTGCTATTCTTTTTTTGGCGCAGGGTGCTATTCTGATTTTGTGCCTTTAGGCGTGGCGTGAAAAGTTTTTTGTTGAATGGCGCACGCTTTGCTCGTTTTTTGTCTTGTTTGGTGATTTAATCAGCATTCAAACAAAAATCGCGAAAAAATGCGTTTGGGGGCTTGCAGCTAAATGGATTTCTCGTATAATGCGCCTCCCGTAACGACGCAGAAATGCGAATTACGACAGCACCAAATTTGCGGGAATAGCTCAGTTGGTAGAGCACGACCTTGCCAAGGTCGGGGTCGCGAGTTCGAGTCTCGTTTCCCGCTCCAAAATTTGAAAGTCCTTGTTAAGTACAGACGCACCCAAGCGGGAATAGCTCAGTTGGTAGAGCACGACCTTGCCAAGGTCGGGGTCGCGAGTTCGAGTCTCGTTTCCCGCTCCAAATTTGAAAGTCCTTGTTAAGTACAGACGCACCCAAGCGGGAATAGCTCAGTTGGTAGAGCACGACCTTGCCAAGGTCGGGGTCGCGAGTTCGAGTCTCGTTTCCCGCTCCAATTCTTATCTACAGTAAAATTATCCACAACGAATATCGCGTTGGGGAACGTTTTGTTCCGCTTTCGTCCGAACCTTGTAAACAGAGTTATCCACAGAGTGGCCCATTACTCCTGGAATACAAAAAATCATACGCAACGGGTGGAATTTTTATAATTAATTGAAATTTATATAAAAAATAAGATTTCAAAATGCAGACGTTATTGCTTGTCCCTTTTTTCCCTCTTGAATCGCAATGTGTTTTTATTTTTATACACAACCTGTGAATAATTCAGGCATCGCGCACCAGCCCTTTTTCAATCGCCCTGACCAGACGCTGTTTTTTCGGCGGCTGCACTTCAATGATGCAGGCGTTCCGTTTTTCAATTTGTTGCGCAACCGCCCATTCGATGTGCTCATCAAGAAGTGGGTGTTCACCCTTGCGGCTTTCTAGCGCCGCAATGATGGCATTACTCCACGGCGCATTCCCCAGCGCGACGGCAACATTGCGCAGCCAGCGTAAATGTCCAATGCGCCGAATCGCGGAACCTTCGGTGACTTTCAGAAATTGCGTTTCGCTCCAGCTAAACAGATCAATCAACGCCGGAGCGTGCAACGCTTTGCGCGGGCTAAAATCTTCTTCGTCGGTCAACTGAGAGTAACGGTTCCACGGACAGATAAGCTGGCAGTCATCGCAGCCGTAAATACGGTTGCCTATCAATGGGCGAAATGTTTCTGGAATAGCGCCTTCCAGCTCAATGGTGAGATAAGAAATACAGCGTCGCGCGTCCACCGTATACGGTTCGACAATCGCCCCGGTCGGGCAAATGGTCATACAGGCGACGCATTTGCCGCAACCCTCCTCGACTGGCTGGTCGATTGGCAGTGGTAAATCAATCAGCAATTCACCGAGGAAAAAGAACGATCCCGCGTCCCGATTAAGGATAAGTGAGTGCTTACCCGTCCAGCCAAGCCCGGCTTTTTCCGCTAATGGACGTTCAAGAATAGGCGCAGAGTCGACAAACGGTCTAAAATTCAGCGAACCGCAGTGCTGCTGGATCTGCTCGCCCAGTTTTTTAAGGCGGCTGCGTAATAGCTTGTGATAATCACGCCCCAGCGCATATCGGCTAACATAGCCCAGCATGGGATTCTTCAGCGTACTGGCAAACGCGGCGTTGGCGGGCAGATAGTTCATGCGCACGCTGATGACACGTAGCGTACCGGGTAAGAGTTCATGAGGCCGGGCGCGCATCATACCGTGGCGCGCCATCCACGACATCTCGCCGTGGTATTGTTTGTCCAGCCACGCCTGCAGCGCAGGTTCGGATGCGCGCAGATCGGTATCGGTAATACCGACCTGCTGGAAGCCCAGCTCCAGTCCCCACTGCTTAATATTTTGCGCTAACTGATTGAGATCGAGGGGCTTTGACATGATGGACCATAACATGAAGAAAAACCCTGTAAGTATACCACACTCCCTTTGGCCCGCCGATGACATCAAACGGCTGGAACGCGATGCGGCGGATGCCTTCGGACTCACCCTCTATGAATTGATGCTGCGTGCCGGCGACGCGGCGTTCCGGGTAGCCCGTGACAGCTACCCTAACGCCCGACACTGGCTGGTGTTGTGTGGTCATGGCAACAACGGCGGCGATGGTTACGTCGTGGCGCGTTTAGCGCAAGCGGCGGGCATTAGCGTGACGTTGCTGGCGCAGGAGAGCGATAAACCGTTGCCTGAAGAAGCGGCGCAGGCGCGCAACGCCTGGCTAAATGCCGGCGGCATTATTCATGCTGGCGATATTATCTGGCCGGAAACGACAGATCTGATAATCGACGCGCTGCTTGGCACGGGCATAGCCCAGGCGCCGCGCGACCCGGTAGCCCGTCTGATTGAACAGGCGAACGCCCATCCTGCGCCGGTTGTCGCCGTCGATATCCCGTCAGGTCTGCTGGCGCAAACGGGCGCCACGCCCGGCGCGGTGATAAGTGCCGCGCATACGGTCACATTTATCGCCCTGAAACCAGGCCTGCTGACCGGCAAAGCGCGTGACGTTACCGGCATACTGCATTATGACGCGTTGGGACTGGAAGGCTGGCTGGCGAGCCAGACGCCGCTGCTCCGGCGTTTTGACGCGACGCAGTTGGGGCAATGGCTGACGCCGCGTCGACCGACCTCGCATAAGGGCGATCATGGTCGCCTGGTCATTATCGGCGGCGATCAGGGAACGGCGGGCGCGATTCGGATGGCTGGCGAGGCGGCGCTGCGTACGGGAGCTGGGTTGGTCAGAGTACTGACCCGTGGTGAAAACATTGCGCCGTTGCTGACGGCCCGCCCGGAACTGATGGTACATGCACTGACGCCTCAGTCGCTGGAAGAGAGCCTGGCCTGGGCTGACGTTGTGGTTATCGGCCCGGGGCTTGGGCAGCAGGAATGGGGCAAAAAAGCCTTACAGAGAGTAGAAAACGTCCGTAAACCTATGCTGTGGGATGCGGATGCGTTGAACCTACTGGCAATCAATCCTGATAAACGTCACAATCGCGTGATTACGCCGCATCCGGGAGAGGCTGCCCGCCTGTTAGGATGTTCTGTGGCAGAAATTGAAAGTGATCGCTTACTTTCAGCACAGCGTCTGGTAAAACGGTACGGAGGTGTGGTCGTGTTAAAAGGCGCAGGAACGATTATCGCCGCTGAACACCACCCTTTGGCTATCATTGACGCTGGTAATGCGGGGATGGCGAGCGGCGGGATGGGCGATGTCTTGTCCGGCATCATCGGCGCATTGCTTGGACAGAAGTTTACCCCGTATGATGCGGCATGTGTGGGATGTGTGGCTCACGGCGCGGCGGCGGACTTACTGGCTGCGCGTTATGGCGCTCGCGGCATGTTGGCGACCGATCTTTTTACTACGCTGCGGCGTATTGTTAACCCTGATGTGATTGACGTAAACCATGATGAATCGAGTAATTCCGCTACCTGACGAACAGGCGACGCTAGACCTGGGGCAACGGGTAGCCAACGCCTGCGATGGCGCGACCGTTATTTATCTGTATGGCGATTTAGGCGCCGGTAAAACGACGTTTAGCCGGGGATTTTTACAGGCGTTAGGCCATAACGGTAATGTAAAAAGTCCCACCTATACGCTGGTAGAGCCTTATGCGCTTGATAACATAATGGTATATCACTTCGACTTATACCGTCTTGCGGACCCGGAGGAGCTGGAGTTTATGGGCATTCGCGATTATTTCGCCAACGACGCCATTTGCCTGGTGGAATGGCCGCAACAAGGTAAAGGCGTTCTCCCCGACCCGGACGTCGAAATCCATATTGATTACCAGGCGCAGGGGCGTGAGGCGCGCGTAAGCGCGGTATCCTCATCGGGTTATTCGTTACTGGCGCGTTTAGCCGATTAGCTATAAAGGTGGCGGGATGATTTATCGCATCAAAAATGCCGTAATAGCAGCCTTAATCCTGCTGTGCGCGCAGGCGGGCGCCGCCAGTCTCTCTGATATTCAGGTTTCCAACGGCGAGCAGCAGGCGCGCATTACGCTCAGTTTTATCGGTGAGCCGGAATATGCTTACTCACAGGACGGTAAACGTACCGTGGCGCTGGATATCAGGCAGACCGGCGTGATTCAGGGGCTGCCGCTTCAGTTTAGCGGTAACAATCTGGTGAAAACGATCCGTGCCGGGACGCCGAAAGATGCGCAATCTTTACGGTTGCTTGTCGATCTAACGGAAAATGGTAAAACCGAAGCTGTGAAGCGACAAAACGGCGGCAACTATACGGTCATTTTCACCATTAATGCCGATGTCCCACCGCCGCCGCCACCGCCTGTCGTCGCGAAACGGGTTGAAAGTGCGCCCCGCCCGACGGAGCCTGTCCGTAATCCGTTTAAATCTTCTGATGATCGCCTAACCGGCGTAACCAGCAGCAAGACCGTCACGCGGCCTGCGGCGCGCGCGTCGGCAGGCGCTGGCGATAAAGTGGTGATTGCTATTGATGCCGGGCATGGGGGCCAGGACCCTGGCGCGATAGGGCCGGGCGGTACGCGCGAGAAAAATGTCACCATCGCTATCGCGCGTAAGTTACGTACGTTGCTGAATAACGATCCGATGTTTAAAGGCGTGCTGACGCGTGACGGCGACTATTTTATTTCGGTAATGGGGCGGTCTGACGTGGCGCGTAAGCAAAACGCCAACTTCCTTGTTTCCATTCATGCGGATGCCGCGCCAAATCGCGACGCCACTGGCGCCTCCGTTTGGGTATTGTCCAATCGTCGCGCGAACAGCGAAATGGCAAACTGGCTTGAGCAGCATGAGAAACAGTCCGAACTGTTAGGCGGCGCTGGCGATGTGCTGGCGAACAGTCAGTCGGACCCTTATCTGAGCCAGGCGGTACTGGATTTGCAGTTCGGTCATTCGCAGCGGGTAGGGTATGATGTGGCGACGAACGTGCTAAGCCAACTGGACGGCGTGGGGTCTCTGCATAAACGTCGCCCGGAACATGCGAGTCTGGGCGTGTTGCGTTCGCCGGATATCCCGTCCATTTTGGTGGAGACGGGCTTTATCAGTAATCACGGCGAAGAGCGATTGCTGGCGAGCGATCGCTATCAGCAGCAGATTGCTGACGCTATATACAAGGGGTTGCGTAAGTACTTTGCAGCGCATCCGATCCAGTCTGCGCCGCAGGGCGGCCCAGGCCAGACGGTTAGTACCAACCAGCCTGGCGGTATAACCGCCGCGAATTAAGGAGATTTCATGCCGATTCAGGTTCTGCCGCCGCAGCTAGCGAACCAAATCGCCGCTGGCGAAGTGGTGGAACGCCCTGCGTCGGTTGTTAAAGAGCTGGTAGAGAATAGTCTGGATGCAGGCGCCACCCGCATTGATATCGACATTGAGCGTGGCGGCGCGAAGCTTATTCGCATTCGCGACAATGGCTGCGGCATTAAAAAAGAGGAGCTGGCGCTGGCGCTGGCCCGTCATGCCACCAGTAAAATCGCCTCGCTTGACGATCTGGAAGCGATTATGAGTCTGGGATTTCGCGGCGAAGCGTTGGCGAGTATCAGTTCGGTCTCGCGTTTGACGCTAACGTCGCGCACGGCGGAACAGGCGGAGGCCTGGCAGGCGTATGCGGAAGGGCGCGACATGGACGTGACGGTAAAACCCGCCGCGCATCCGGTCGGCACCACCCTGGAAGTTCTGGATCTCTTTTATAATACGCCCGCCCGGCGCAAATTCATGCGTACCGAAAAAACGGAATTTAATCATATCGATGAGATCATCCGTCGTATTGCATTGGCCCGTTTTGACGTCACTCTTAGCCTGTCGCACAACGGCAAATTGGTACGGCAGTATCGCGCTGTCGCCAGGGACGGGCAAAAAGAGCGCCGGTTAGGCGCCATCTGCGGCACGCCGTTTCTCGAACAGGCATTGGCGATCGAGTGGCAGCATGGCGATCTGACTTTGCGCGGCTGGGTCGCCGATCCGAATCACACTACCACGGCGTTAACGGAGATCCAGTACTGCTATGTGAATGGCCGCATGATGCGCGACCGCTTGATCAACCATGCCATTCGCCAGGCCTGTGAAGATAACCTGGGCGCGGACCAACAGCCTGCGTTTGTGCTGTATCTGGAGATTGACCCGCATCAGGTGGATGTCAACGTTCATCCCGCCAAGCATGAAGTGCGCTTTCATCAATCCCGGCTGGTGCACGACTTCATCTATCAAGGGGTGCTGAGCGTCCTGCAACAGCAGACGGAAACGACGCTGCCGCTGGAGGATATTGCGCCAGCGCCGCGGCATGTCCCGGAAAACCGTATCGCCGCCGGGCGCAACCATTTTGCTGAACCCGCCGCGCCAGCTACGGCGCGCGAGCCCGCGACACCGCGTTATTCCGGCGGCGCATCGGGCGGTAACGGCGGGCGTCAGTCCGCTGGCGGTTGGCCCCACGCGCAGCCGGGGTATCAGAAGCAGCAGGGCGAGGTTTATCGCGCGCTTTTACAGACGCCTGCGACGAGCTCCGCGCCGGAACCGGTTGCGCCTGCGCTTGACGGACATCGCCAGAGTTTTGGCCGCGTACTGACGATAGTCGGCGGTGACTGCGCGTTGCTGGAACATGCGGGGACTATCCAGCTCTTGTCGTTGCCGGTTGCGGAACGTTGGCTGCGCCAGGCGCAGCTTACGCCGGGTCAAAGTCCGGTTTGCGCACAGCCGCTGCTGATTCCACTGCGTTTAAAAGTGAGCGCCGATGAAAAAGCCGCGCTGCAAAAAGCCCAATCTTTGTTGGGGGAATTAGGTATTGAATTTCAGTCAGATGCGCAGCATGTGACCATTCGTGCAGTGCCTTTACCCTTACGACAACAAAATTTACAAATCTTGATTCCTGAACTGATAGGCTACCTGGCGCAACAGACCACATTTGCAACGGTCAATATTGCACAGTGGATAGCGCGTAATGTGCAGAGCGAACATCCGCAGTGGTCGATGGCGCAGGCCATATCGCTGCTGGCGGATGTTGAGCGGCTATGTCCGCAGCTGGTAAAAGCGCCGCCGGGTGGCCTGTTACAACTTGTTGATTTACATTCGGCGATGAACGCCCTGAAGCATGAATGATGTAAGCAAGGCGAGCCTGCCTAAGGCGATATTTTTGATGGGGCCGACGGCCTCCGGCAAAACGGCACTGGCGATAGAACTGCGTAAAGTTTTGCCAGTAGAGTTGATAAGCGTTGATTCCGCCCTCATTTATCGGGGAATGGATATTGGCACGGCTAAGCCGAATGCCGATGAGCTGAAAGCGGCGCCGCATCGACTGTTGGATATACGCGACCCGTCGCAGGCGTATTCGGCGGCGGATTTTCGCCGCGACGCGTTAGCACAAATGGCGGAGATCACCGCCGCGGGGCGTATCCCGCTGTTAGTGGGCGGTACCATGCTGTATTTTAAGGCATTGCTTGAAGGGTTATCGCCGCTGCCTTCAGCAGATCCGGAAGTCAGATCCCGGATAGAGCAGCAAGCAGCGGAGCTTGGATGGGAGGCGTTGCATCAGCAACTTCAGGAGATAGATCCGGTTGCCGCCGCGCGAATTCATCCAAATGATCCGCAAAGACTTTCCCGGGCACTGGAAGTTTTTTTCATTTCGGGTAAAACTTTAACGGAGCTAACGCAAACGTCAGGAGACGCGCTACCGTACCAGGTGCATCAGTTCGCTATCGCCCCGGCGAGCCGTGAACTGCTCCATCAGCGCATTGAATTGCGTTTTCATCAGATGTTGGCTTCAGGATTTGAAGCAGAAGTCCGGGCGCTTTTTGCCCGTGGAGATTTGCATACGGACTTGCCTTCCATCCGTTGTGTGGGATACCGCCAGATGTGGTCATACATTGAGGGCGAAATTTCATATGATGAAATGGTTTATAGAGGTGTTTGCGCCACGAGACAGTTGGCGAAGCGCCAGATAACCTGGTTGCGCGGTTGGGAAGGGGTGCGCTGGCTTGACAGTGAAAATCCCGAGCGGGCGCGAAAAGAAGTATTACAGGTTGTTGGTGCTATCGCAGACTGAATGTGTACAATTGAGACGTATCGTGCGCAATTTTTCAGAATCGAAAGGTTCAAAGTACAAATAAGCATATAAGGAAAAGAGAATGGCTAAGGGGCAATCTTTACAAGATCCGTTCCTGAACGCATTGCGTCGGGAACGTGTTCCAGTTTCTATTTATTTGGTGAATGGTATTAAGCTGCAAGGTCAAATCGAGTCCTTTGATCAGTTCGTGATCCTGTTGAAAAACACGGTCAGCCAGATGGTTTATAAGCACGCGATTTCTACTGTTGTCCCGTCTCGCCCGGTTTCCCATCACAGCAACAATGCCGGTGGCGGCACCAGCAGTAACTACCATCACGGTAGCAACGCGCAGGGTTCTACTGCGCAACAGGACAGCGAAGAGACTGAATAAGTTCACGCGCTGTTTATCCATGTCGGGGGCGTCGGATAATCGCCCCCGCTGGTTATTAAGAGGGTTTACGCTTGTTTGACCGTTATGATGCCGGTGAGCAGGCGGTACTGGTACACATCTATTTTTCGCAAGACAAAGATATGGAAGACCTCCAGGAGTTTGAATCTCTGGTCTCTTCCGCCGGTGTCGACGCAATGCAGGTGATTACCGGTAGCCGTAAAGCACCGCACCCGAAGTACTTTGTAGGTGAAGGTAAGGCAGTTGAAATTGCGGAAGCCGTGAAAGCGACTGGCGCAGCGGTCGTGTTGTTTGATCATGCATTGAGTCCAGCCCAGGAGCGAAACCTGGAGCGTTTGTGCGAGTGCCGGGTTATCGATCGCACCGGTCTTATCTTAGATATTTTTGCCCAACGTGCGCGTACCCATGAAGGTAAGCTGCAGGTTGAGCTGGCGCAGTTGCGCCATCTGGCTACGCGTTTGGTGCGTGGCTGGACCCACCTTGAACGTCAGAAAGGCGGGATTGGTTTGCGCGGTCCGGGTGAAACCCAGCTCGAAACCGACCGTCGTTTACTGCGTAATCGCATTGTGCAGATTCAGTCGCGCCTGGAGAAAGTTGAGAAGCAACGTGAGCAGGGGCGGCAGTCGCGCATCAAGGCCGACGTTCCGACGGTATCGCTGGTGGGCTATACCAACGCCGGAAAATCCACCCTTTTTAATCAGATCACTGAAGCGCGGGTCTATGCGGCAGATCAGCTATTTGCGACACTGGACCCCACGTTACGTCGTATTGATGTGGCGGATGTCGGTGAAACCGTGCTGGCGGATACGGTAGGTTTTATTCGCCATTTACCGCACGATCTGGTAGCTGCCTTTAAAGCTACCCTGCAGGAGACGCGTCAGGCGACGCTGCTGCTGCATGTGGTTGATGCGGCGGATGTTCGTGTGCAGGAAAATATCGAGGCGGTAAACACCGTTCTCGAAGAGATTGACGCTCACGAAATCCCCACCTTAATGGTGATGAACAAAATCGATATGCTGGACGACTTTGCACCGCGTATCGACAGAGATGAAGAGAATAACCCCATCCGCGTTTGGCTTTCGGCGCAAACCGGCGTGGGAATACCACAGCTTTTTCAGGCTTTGACGGAGCGTATTTCCGGCGAGGTGGCGCAGCGCACGCTGCGTTTGCCGCCGCAGGAAGGGCGTCTGAGAAGCCGGTTTTATCAGCTTCAGGCAATAGAAAAAGAGTGGATGGAGGAAGACGGTAGCGTCAGTCTGCAGGTACGAATGCCGATTGTCGACTGGCGTCGCCTCTGTAAACAAGAACCGGCGTTGATCGAATACGTGATCTAGAGCGGGGTCATTCAGGTCGCATTGAAGCGGTAGCTGAGAGAATCTCAGGAGCTTACAACTGTAAAGTGACTGGGGTGAAAGTAGCAGCCACTCAAGGAGCGGCCTGAGAGATGACGCCTGTAACGGCGGCTCGTCTGAAGCATGGAGTAATTTCGCCTTATCCTCTGGAGTCGAAAGACAACGGGGATCACCGCATAACAAATATGGAGCACAAACATGGCGTGGAATCAGCCCGGTAATAACGGACAGGACCGCGACCCGTGGGGAAGCAGCAAGCCTGGCAGCAACTCTGGGGGAAATGGAAACAAAGGTGGCCGCGATCAGGGACCTCCCGATCTGGATGATATTTTCCGTAAACTGAGCAAAAAACTCGGTGGTTTTGGCGGCGGTAAAGGCACCGGCTCCGGTGGCGGTGGCGGTAGCGCATCGCAAGGCCCGCGTCCGCAACCAGGCGGTCGTGTCGTCGCCATCGCCGCGGCGGCAGTCGTCATTATCTGGGCGGCCAGCGGTTTCTATACCATTAAAGAAGCCGAGCGCGGCGTTGTGACGCGTTTTGGCAAATTCAGCCATCTGGTAGAGCCCGGTCTGAACTGGAAGCCGACATTTATTGACAACGTCACGCCGGTGAACGTCGAAGCGGTGCGCGAACTGGCGGCGTCAGGCGTGATGCTGACGTCTGACGAAAACGTCGTGCGCGTTGAAATGAACGTGCAATACCGCGTCACCGATCCGCAGAAATATCTGTTCAGCGTGACCAGCCCGGACGATAGCCTGCGTCAGGCCACCGACAGCGCGCTGCGCGGCGTCATTGGTAAATACACGATGGATCGTATCCTGACCGAAGGTCGTACCGTTATCCGTAGCGATACCCAACGCGAGCTGGAAGAAACCATTAAACCGTACAACATGGGGATTACCCTGCTGGACGTGAACTTCCAGGCTGCGCGTCCGCCGGAAGAGGTAAAAGCCGCCTTTGACGATGCGATTGCCGCACGTGAAAACGAGCAGCAGTACATTCGTGAAGCGGAAGCGTACACCAACGAAGTCCAGCCGCGCGCCAACGGTCAGGCGCAGCGTATTCTGGAAGAAGCACGCGCGTATAAAACCCAGACTATTCTGGAAGCGCAGGGTGAAGTCGCCCGGTTTGCGAAGATTTTGCCGGAATATAAAGCCGCGCCGCAGATTACGCGTGAGCGTCTGTATATTGAAACGATGGAAAAAGTGCTGAGCCATACCCGTAAAGTACTGGTTAACGACAAGAGCGGTAATTTAATGGTGCTGCCGTTAGATCAGATGCTGAAAGGCGGGAATGCGCCGGCGGCAAAGAGCGACAATAGCGCCAGCAACCTGCTGCGTCTGCCGCCGTCCACAAAGTCTAACGCCAGCGGAGCAAGCAACACGTCGTCCTCAAATCAGGGCGATATTATGGACCAACGCCGCGCGAATGCGCAGCGTAACGACTACCAGCGTCAGGGGGAATAACGATGCGTAAGTCAGTTATTGCGATTATCATCATCGTGCTGGTAGTGCTCTACATGTCCGTCTTTGTGGTCAAAGAGGGCGAGCGCGGCATTACGCTGCGTTTTGGTAAAGTTCTGCGTGACGATGAGAACAAACCGCTGGTTTACGCGCCGGGTCTGCACTTTAAGATCCCGTTTATTGAATCAGTGAAAATGCTTGATGCGCGAATCCAGACGATGGATAACCAGGCCGATCGCTTTGTTACCAAAGAGAAGAAAGACCTGATTGTCGACTCCTACATCAAATGGCGTATCAGCGACTTTAGTCGTTACTATCTGGCGACCGGCGGCGGTGATATTTCGCAAGCCGAAGTGCTGTTAAAACGTAAATTCTCGGACCGTTTACGTTCTGAGATTGGTCGCCTGGACGTAAAAGACATTGTGACCGATTCTCGTGGTCGCCTGACTCTGGAAGTGCGCGACGCGCTGAACTCCGGTTCAGCCGGTACGGATGATGAAGTGGCGACCCCGGCGGCGGATGACGCCATTGCCGAAGCGGCGGAACGCGTCACGGCGGAAACCAAAGGTAAAGTACCGGTTATCAACCCGAACAGTATGGCGGCGTTGGGTATCGAAGTGGTCGATGTGCGTATTAAGCAGATCAACCTGCCGACCGAGGTTTCTGAGGCGATTTACAACCGTATGCGCGCCGAGCGTGAAGCGGTCGCGCGTCGTCATCGTTCACAAGGTCAGGAAGAAGCGGAAAAACTGCGCGCGGCTGCCGACTATGAGGTGACAAAAACTCTGGCGGAAGCTGAGCGTCAGGGGCGTATCATGCGTGGTGAAGGGGATGCTGAAGCCGCGAAGCTGTTTGCCGACGCGTTCAGCCAGGACCCTGATTTCTACGCGTTCATTCGTAGCCTGCGCGCTTACGAGAATAGCTTCGAAGGTAATCAGGACGTGATGGTGCTGAGCCCGGACAGCGATTTCTTCCGCTACATGAAGACACCGAGTTCGACGACACGCTAACGTATCACTGGAAACAGAAAACCAGCTCTCTAATAGAGCTGGTTTTTTTTGCCTGCAGGTAAATCTTCTATACTAACAATCAAACAGGAGCGGTGCGCCTCTCCCTGTCTTGACACTAATCGCTGCGTCTTCAGCAACATTTTCTTATTTAATAGTTAAAATAATTTTTTTTCATAAAGGGTTCGTTAAACTGAAATAGTTTTTAATTATTATGTTTTGATTATAATTTAGTTTTCTTCATTATTATGGTTTATTAATTATTTTAGATTAATCTAAAATGTTAGGATTTTTCTTACCAATAAAGTTATGCTTAATTATGTATTTAATATATTTTATGTTTCACCAAGTGAATTTTTATTAATTCACATGTACATTATCGGTACCGATAGCACTAAAAAATATTTGGTTGTTTCTGGGGTTAATAGAAGTAATGTTGCTTTTGTTATATAAAGCAACCAAATAGTAGTGTTCTTTTTATTATTTGAGTGTATAGGATGTTGACTGTAAAAAAAAGGAAGTTTTATCTATTTCTGATAATATATACATTATTAATTGTATTATTATCATCCGTTATTACAACCCAGTATATATTTAAAGTGGTTTTATCTTCTAATCAGGATGCGCTGCGCCGTATTGACAATAAGCAGGTTGCGCAAATAACACAAATCTCCCCTGATACTATTGTTGAGATGTTTTCTTATGGCTGTGGCTACTGTGAGAAGTCAGAGAAGGAACTCGATAAATTTGAGAAAATGCTCCCGGCATCGAAGAAACTTATCCGAATGCATGTGAGTAATAATGGTGGATTGGGGCGTTTTGCACCGCTTTATGCAACGCTGAATGTCATGGGGCTGGAGTCTAAATTACGGGTAGCTGCTTTTCATGCCGTGATACAAGAAAGAAAAGATCTTGCCGAACCGACGATACGTAATCAGTGGCTTATTGCTAATGGTGTAGACGTTGCCGAGTATGAAAAAACTGAGAAATCAGCGCAGGTTAAAGCGCTGCTACAGCTTTCTAAACAGCTAACCGAAGTTTACGGCGTCAATGGAACGCCGGAATATATCGTGGGCAAGAAGTGGGTAACGTTTACAGACAGAGAATGGCCAGCTATGGGTAAACAGCTCATGTCATTACTGATGAATGATAAGCCGCTTGAAAAATAATGGATATTTTCATCCTGCATGTATGGGCCTTATATAATCATGCAGTAAGCAAGTTCAACGCCCTGATGCAGATAACACATAGGAAATTCAGTGTAATAAAATTCCGTGTGGCTCTACGAATACCTGTTCGCTATGTGTTTGCATGGGCATACATTAAGAGGTTAACAGGGCTGTATGCAAAGGGATATCGATTAAGGGCATGTGTTGCAAACGCGAATCAGCGCTGCTTATTGCCGCAATCGTCGCTAAATTACACCTTGACGGCAAACAGACGTGAGATTATTGAGTTCTATTCAACCTGGGGACAGGATACTCAAATTCTCCAACAAATTGATTGCTGTGCAGAGGAACTCCGTAGAGTTGCCAAAGAAGTAGTTGATGCGGGTACGCCATTAATACTAGCACCTTTGCATATGATGTCCGATGTTGCGGCCGTGATAGTGGCAAGTAGAGCGAATCCCATAAAGTCAACGGTAGTTGTTTCTTCCAACGCCAATGAGTGGAATGCGCGAGCAAGAGCGCAGGGGAATATTGACGTAGACTATTGCTCTGTAGAGCAGAATACGCACGGTATAGGTTTGAGTCTTGCTACGGCGTGCATTGATGTGAGCGAGGGGACGCGAGGATTGATCGTGTTTGCCGATATGGTGCCTGATTACTCAATGCGCAGCTCCGATAAGGCTCAGGACAAGTTTCTGTGCCGGATGTTTAATCGTCCCTCTTATTTGCATAATGGATTAATACGCCTGTCAAAAGTGACGAAAGCCGATGTTATATTTTTTCATCTTTATTACGATCAACAAATAAAAATAAGAGTTTTGCCTGCTATAAGCTACAAGAATGTAAGAAATGAATTGCCTGGAGTGATTGAACAAGCAATTACTCAGTTTCCGCAGGATTGGTTATTATGGCATCAACACTGTCTTTATTTTATTAATGAATAATTAGATTTTATTTGTCGATTGAAATGCACTTTACCGGATTATCCATGATACTTTCATCATGGAATAGCTAGACATATTTTATGAGTCTAATCAAAAATATGTTCAATATGTGTTGCAACTTAAAGTAAGGATATTTTATGAAGAAAATTTCAAATGAACAAGCTACGGTGATTGTTGGTGGTGATGACTGCTATTACACACAGAAGTATGTTGAATATAGAAGTAACGGTACTAAGGCGTGCGTTGGTATTTACCAATGCTTCGATAAACATGGTGAACCTACCAGCACACGTAAAGATGATTTGTTCTGGTATGATTGTCAATAATTAAAATAGTAAGCTGCACAACATATGTTGTGCAGTTTTTATTTTTAATTTACTGCTCAGGGTATTGTTATAATTATTTATTATATTTTAATTTTACTGAAAATGTTTTGATAGAAGGTAGAAGTTGTGAGAAATGAAATCCCAGCGATGGTCATGCAAAATGAAGTCAGTGAATGTGGTCTGGCCTGCATTTCTATGCTTGCGGATTACTATGGTATTGAGGCTCCATTAGAAAAGTTGCGCCTTAAATACCCCACGTCTTTGCATGGATTCACACTGGCTCGTTTGAGCACAATTCTAAACGAGATGGGGATTCCAGGCGTACCCGTACAGTTTGATTATGATGAATTAGATGCACTCCCGTTACCGGCTATTTTGCATTATGGTGCCGGACATTATGTGGTTTTAGCCTGGCGTAGCGGCAACAATGTCTGCGTTCTGAATCCTTCCTTTGGTAAACAGCTCCTGACTTTCGATGCCTTAAAACGTGAAATAAGTGGCTTTGCCTTAATTATTGATGAACAAGAAAAACGAGTGCCTCCTGGGGACGGAAAAGCCAAAACAAATAAAAACTGGCTTCCTTCCTGGCTAAGTGTTAAGGCAACGTCAAACGTACCCTATATCTATATATTAATGGTAACAACTTTTGTTATCTCAATGGCAGTATTTATCATTCCTGTCGTGATGAGCTCCTCACTGAATGCCTTATACAGTCAGAAACAGGTTGAGGTATCATGGTGGCTCTATATTATTTCTTTTATCGGAATTGCAGGTATAGATCTGCTAAACGGCATTTTCTCTGCAAATGTTGTGAAACGATTTTCTCATATCAGCAATACCTCAGGGTTCAGGCGTTTGATACATCAACCGTTACGTTACTTTCAGAAACGTAATGCTGGTGATATTTATAGTCGTTTTAGCCATTGGTGCGGGGCATTAAGAGGAAAAATAGCGCTGGATAATACGTTACGCATCGATTGGCTTATTGCCTTACTCTCCTTCGGCGTGATGTTTTGGGTTAATCCTCTGCTGTCTTTGGTGTCATTGTTCAGTATCACGCTGATGGGCTTAATCAGTTTATGGGCAGCCTGGAAAGACAGAATCTATACCCAGAAAATTGAAATGCTGAGCGCCGAGCAGAATGATTTTATTATGGAAACGGTGAGTGGTATTCATACAATAAAATCTGCCGGGCTGCATGAACATCGACAGATTGCTTTTGCACAGCAAAATAAAAGAATGGTTCAGGCATTACGCAACTATGCCGTATATAATAAAATAAAAAGTAATCTTTACCAATTGACGGGTAATGGTGAAACCATTCTATATATTGCTATATCACTGCCGTTGTTACAAAGTGGCGCGATGCATTTTGGTACTTTTGTTTCATATGGTCTGATTAAACAAATATATGGTAACTATATGTCAAAACTTTTTTTTACCGTATTACAGAAAAACGAAATTGGTGTCATTGATAAGCGAGCGCAAGATTTTTTATTTAGCGAAGATGCTTCGACAAACAGCACAGGTACAACTGAGCATTTCCAACGAAGTATTCGTTTTGACAATTTACGTTTTGCCTGGACTCCAGAGTGTAATGTGATCAATGAGCTGACGTTAACGCTCCATAAAGGAGAATGCGTGGCTATTATTGGTGAGTCCGGAGAGGGTAAGACCACCTTTCTGTCGATTGCTGCTGGGTTGCTGATGGCAGACAGTGGGGAGATCGCTATTGACGATGTGGTGCAATCGCCGGGCCAATGGGCGAGCATGGCCTTTATGAACAGCACCGATCATATTCTTTTGCAAGGTAGTATCCGGGACAACATTACATTGTTCAGGAGTGATTACACCATTAAAGAAGATCGTCAGATTAGCCATATACTCGACGCGCTGGGTATTGCCGATGTGATTGAGCATCTTCCCGGCGGGCTCAATGCACGAATCCGGGAGGGTAATAGCGGACTGTCTGCAGGACAACATCAGCGATTGCTGCTCGCGCGGGCCCTCTATTGTAACCATGAACTGATTATCCTTGATGAACCAACCGCTAATCTGGATGTGACTGCGGCGCAGCAGACTATGACGGCGATCGTTGAACACTGCAGGCAGCAGAATAAAACGCTTATTACCGTAACGCATAATCCTGCTTTACTTGGGGCATTCGACGCGGTTTATCAATTCTCCCAGGGGCGTTTATTGAGAGAAGGCTACGCTCATGAGCAGTAAGGCTAAAGCATTCTGCCTTAGCGCAGTACTGGTTGTCGTCTGCTTCGGCATCTATCTTGCCGTGCCGAACAGCCACGAGGGTTCTGTTCAGGGTTTTGCGGCGCAGTCGGTAATTCGCGGCGATATTAAAGAAACTGTGATGCTAACTGGCATAGTTAAACCTTTTCGCAAAGTGAAAGTGGGGGCGCAAGTCACCGGGCAGTTAAAGCGACTCTATGTGCAGGACGGGCAGCATGTTAAGCAAGGGGAATTATTAGCGGAGATCGATCCTTCTATTCAGGAAGCCGATCTCAAAAAAGCCGAAGCGAGTTTATCCCGTGCTCTGGCACAGCAGGAGGCGGCAAAGGTATTGCTTTGGCAGTACCTGGCGGAATATAGACGCCAGCAAAACATGAAACGCGATGACGCAACGCCTGAGAAAACGCTTGAACAGGCAAAAAGCCAGTATGAATCGCAAATCCAACAGGTACGTATAGAAGAAGCCAGCGTGGTTCAGGCGCAAATGGAAGTTGAAAGCGCTAAAACCAATCTCAGCTATACAAAAATTCATGCACCGATGGATGGTGAAGTGCTGGCTATTGTAACAGAAGAGGGACAAACCATTGTTTCTTCTCAAACGGCAACCACCATTCTTATTCTTGCTGACTTGAGTAAGGTCAGCGTGGGCGTGAATATTCCCGAAGTGGATATTTTAAAGATCCATACCGGACAATCACTCTCGTTTTATACCCTTGCTGACGCCAAAAAAGTGTGGCAGGGAAAAATGGGCAAAATCCAAAGCTCACCCGATGATATAAATAAAGAGGACGACCCATCTACAAGTTCGTCCGGGAAAAATAATCCGATTTATTACACGGGCACGTTTGAAGTCGATAATGCGTGTCGGTGTTTTAAGACCTCAATGACGACTAACGTTTTTGTCACCAGCGCGGAGGCGAAAAATGTATTGCTGGTGCCACTGGCTGCTCTTTCAACAATCGAATCATCTGGAAAAGATTATGTCAGAAAAAAGGTCAACGACCAGATTATAGATACACCAGTAACGGTTGGGCTCCAAAATGAGAGCTACGCAGAAATAACTTCAGGGCTTTCGGAGAAAGATCTGGTAATTGTTAACGGGCCAGGGAAAGACGGTAATGAGTAATGATTTACCTGCCGCTATCTGTCTTAAAAGTATCCGCAAAGAGTACGTTATCAATAATGTTTCTAATACGGTTCTGGCAGATATTAATTTAACCATTCACCAGGGCGAAATGGTGGCAATTGTTGGTCCGTCAGGTTCAGGGAAATCCACGCTGATGAATATTATTGGCTGCCTGGATAAACCTGACGCGGGCCGATTGACCTTATTTGACAGGGATACCGCTGAAATTAGCCACGATCGCCTCGCTGAGTGTCGCCAAAAATATATCGGCTTTATTTTTCAACGTTACCAGTTGTTGCCCTGGCTTAGTGTCATTGATAACGTGATGATGCCCGCTCGTTATACTACACAAACGCATCAGCAGGCGCTGATTCGAGCGCGCATGCTGATGGCCCGGCTGGGTATGGCTGACAAGCTTAGCTATTTACCCAACCAGTTATCGGGTGGTCAGCAGCAGCGTACAGGGATTGCCCGTGCATTGATGAACGGTGCGCCGATTATTCTGGCGGATGAGCCTACCGGTGCCCTGGACCGACAAAATGGTCAGGAGGTGATGGCCTTACTAAAAGAGCTGCA
Source organism: Salmonella enterica subsp. houtenae serovar Houten (assembly GCA_900478215.1). NCBI lineage: Bacteria > Pseudomonadati > Pseudomonadota > Gammaproteobacteria > Enterobacterales > Enterobacteriaceae > Salmonella > Salmonella enterica. The sequence goes on along the minus strand of LS483478.1, from coordinate 4,068,463 downwards.
CCGCGAAGGCCATACTATCGTGGTAGTGACTCACGATGCGGAAATTGCCGCCCAGACCCAGCGGCAGATTCATCTGGAAGATGGCAAAATCGTTTGCCAGCATACAACAGACATGCCGGATGTCTCTTTGCCAGCGCTTTTAACGCAGGTACAGTGCGCCCGTTTCCGCTTGCGAGACGCTATCTTTACCGCCTGGCTTGCCTTGATGGGGCATCGCGTTCGCGCCTTCCTGTCTATGCTCGGCATTATTATCGGCATTATGTCCGTCGTTAATACGGTTGCCATCGGTGAGGGGGCCAGGCAAAAAGTCCTTAATGATATTGCGCGCCTGGGGGCGCATAAAATTGAAATTCAGCCAGGAGTTGATACTCGCGGCAATCCGCTTTATGGAATACTGAGCGCTGACGATCTGCGCTATCTCAAAAGCCTTCCGTTCGTAACAGAGGTTTCAGCTTTTGTTAGCCAGCATATGGCCGTAGCCAGCCTGAAAAAAGCAGGTGTGATGGGCGTTCGTGGCGTTGGCAGGGAGTGGTTCGCGCTGAATAACCAACATATTCTTAGTGGTAATCTGTTTTCTCTGTTCGAACAATCGTCTGCCGCGCAGGCTGTCATTATTGATGAGATCGCCCGTCAGAAACTCTTTCCCGACGCATCGGGGGACGTTATAGGACAGCTCATTAATATCGGTGGCTCGCTGTGGCGTGTCACTGGCCTGGTGAGTAATGGTCTTGTAACGGGAGAAGGGCAACTTTATGTCCCGTTTACCTCATTTATGGAGCGTATCTCTCCATCCGCTACAGTAAGCCAGATAGATGTTCACGTAGCTGAAAACGTTGATGAAACGGATGCTTCCAGACAAATTGCTGTGGCTATGAAGGCCCGACATGGTGCCGGGAATATCCAGGTGAAAACCAATCAGCAAGTACTGAAAGCGGTAAGCAACGCCTCGCAATCCCTTAATCTATTAATCACCGCGATTGCCTGTATCTCTCTGTTCGTTGGCGGCATAGGTGTCATGAACGTTATGTTGGTCTCCGTTTCTGAGCGTACCCGTGAAATTGGTATACGTCTGGCTGTCGGAGCCACCCGACACGATATTCTGCGCCAGTTCCTCACCGAGTCGGTGGTTATTTGCCTGCTTGGTGGGGCACTGGGAGTGTTACTGTCGTTATTGACGTCACTGGCGATTGGGATGTTTGCCACCACCATCGTTATGAAAATCGGACTGCTACCGGTTCTGGGCGCGTTTGCGATCTCTACCCTGACCGGATTGGTATTCGGATTTTTCCCCGCCCGTAATGCTGCGAAGCTAAATCCTGTAGAGGCGATAGCAAGAGAATGAAATTTTATTTCTTGATCCTCGTGTTTTTACTGGCTGGCTGTATTCACTCTGAACCGTCGTCATTAAATAACGCTAAAGGGGAGTGGTTAACCACGGTGAGCGGAAGAAGCGTAATGGCCCGTGCAATGCGCGTCACGAATCATTTTAACGATCCACAATTGACGAAGTTGGTTAGTGACGTGCTGGTTAACAATAATGATCTGGCCGTTGCCGGATTCCATCTACAGCAGGCGTGGCTGGCTGCCGGGTTAATTGATGAAACACGCTTTCCCGGCCTGACCGCCTCAGGTGGCGCTACGAATAGCCAACAGCTCAAACCCAAACAACCTTCCACGGAAAGTTGGCAAAGTGACGCCTCGCTGAGTTGGGAGATTGATTTGTGGGGCAAGGTTGCTCGCCAGCATGATCAAAGCGTCTGGCAGGCGCAGGCCAGTGATTCGGATCGTCTGGCGACAGCGCTGTCATTAATTAAGACTACAGCGGAACTGTACTGGTCGATCGCATTAAGTAATGCGCAACTGAAAAACTATGAGTCGCAACTGGTCATCAGTGAGCAATTGAAACAGTTGGTGGAAAGTCAATATCATTCAGGCGCAGTTTCAGCGAGCGATCGCTTTCGCGCGGAACAGAGCGTATTACAGATGAGGCTTTCTTATGACGCGCTGGTGGCAAAACGTGATCAAGACAGGCATGCGTTGGCTATCTTATTTGACAGTAGTCCGCGCAAACAACGCCCAGAAAAACTTTCTTTACCCAATGCTGGCGCCACGCCCGGGCCAAAAGCGATTCCTGTAAGCGCATTATCCGAACGACCAGACGTGCGCAGTGCGGAGATGCAACTGCGGGCGGCGCTGGCGGGGTCTGATATCGCCAGACTCAATTTTTATCCCACCCTCTCCGTGAGCGGCACTGTAGGAGCGGCAAACGCGGTGTTTTCACAATGGTTTGCTCATCCGTCTCGTAGCGTGTCGGCAAACCTGGCGCTCCCTTTTCTGCAATGGGATGCCATCATGCTGACCATTGAGAACGCTGATCTGGATGTAAAAGCGGCAGAGGCTGATTTTCGCACTAAGGTCTGGAAAGCGCTCTCTGAAACAGAGGATGCCCTCACCGAGAGCCAACATGCTTTAGCGCAATATGAGATGCGCGGCCATTATCTCCAGTTGAGCCATGCATTGTGGCAGCAGGAACAAATCCGCTTTACGCAAGGCGACTCAAGTCTCCAGGATGTTTTGGATGCAGAAAGTAGCTGGCTTCAGGCTGAGAACGACATTCAGAATGTGAACTACGACTATCTTTCCGGGATTATGAAGCTGTGGCTCACGTTTGATAGTGATAAAACCGGTGCGCCGGTACAGTAAAAAGTGAGGGAACATGAAGACACAATATCGCAGAGTTGTCATAACAGGGCAGGGCGCGATCACCAGCCTGGGGCAAAGCGTTAATGAGTGCTGGCAAGCCATCATGGATTATCGGCTGGGATACAAACACCGCTCGCTGGAATGTGCCGGGATCAAATCGGCGTTTTATGGTGAAATTGAAGACGAGCCCAGTATTCGATTTGTACCGCCGGGTATCCGCAGACGGTTACCGCGCTTTGCCCGTTTAGCGATGTTTGCTGCTAAAGAAGCTATTGAGCAGTCATATGGCGATCGGGCTATTAAGGATTATTATGATCCCTGTCGCTGTGGGGTGATTATTGGCACTGGTTGGGCCGGCCAGGATGAATCGATTCAAAATCACGACCAATACCGTGATACAGGCCTGGGCTCAACCTTTGGCTGCATTTTCTCTATGCCAAACGTCGCTACGGCTGCCTGTAGTCAATTTTGGAACCTGCGTGGTTATCAAAATACCCCGATTGCTGCTTGCGCTACGGGTACGATAGCTATTGGTGATGCGTTCGAAGCTATTCGTTCGGGGCGGGCGGATATGATGCTGGCGGGCAGCGGAGAGTCATTACGCAGTCATACCTCAATATGGAATATTGATGTATTACGTGCCCTGACGCGTGAGCAGGACGATATTACAAAAGCTTGCTGCCCATTTAGCAAAGATCGCAACGGCTTTGTATTATCAGAAGGCGCCGCGGTCCTTTGCCTTGAAGAGCGCGAATCGGCGATTGCCCGAGGGGCTACAATATTAGGAGAAATTACCGGTTACGGTAATTTCTCCGATGCCACGGATTTTACGGCTCCGGCGGAGGATAAAATCGCACGTGTTAAAACCATTGACTATGCGCTTCGCCAGGCAGGAATTGAGGCATCCATGCTGGATTATATTAACGCGCATGGTACCTCTACGCCGCTTAATGATAAAAATGAATGTGAAGCAATTAAAACCGCATTGGGTGAGGCTGCATTTTCTATCCCTGTCTCCAGTACAAAGTCTTATTCTGGCCATTTAATCGCCGCGGCAGGTAGTTTTGAAACGATTATCTGTCTACAGGCAATGCATCATCACCGGGTTCCAGCCACGCATCATCTTTATAACCCCGATCTCGACTGCGATTTAGATTTTGTCGCCCAAGGGCATAGACAGGTAGATATTCACCATGCGTTGAATTTAAGTTTTGGCTTCGGTGGCGCGAATGCGGCGCTGGTTATCTCCCGTGGAGAAGCCTGATGTTGCAATGGAGCGCTAAGGACGCCCGCCTGTGGGCCATCTTTTCCGGGGATGAAAACCCGATACATTTTGACAACGATGCCGCAATAACCACTGGCGCGAATGGCATAACGGTACATGGGATGAGGTCGATGTGGCATCTCAAGCAAGCCCTTGCTGAAAAGTTGCCACGTTCTTCAGAAGAAGAAGGGCTACACTGCGCCATTCGGCTACGTAGCCCACTCCTTATTGGACGTAATTATTGTTTGAAGGTGAAAGCGGGGGCTGACTGCGCGCGTGGCGAGATTATTGACGCCAACAGTTCTGCCATTTGCTTTTCGGGAAAATTATCAAAAAGCCCGCTGCCAGTGCTTGATGAAATAGGCTTAGCTCCCCGCCTTATCCTCGGGCGTTCGCAAAAAAGTCATTATCCGCTTCCTGGCTATGACTGGTGTTTTCTGGATGCGCTTTTATTCAGGATGATTGTTGATGCCCCTGAATCCATGGAAGTCGTGCATAGCGTTTTACCTGAACTTCCCGCAAAAACGTTAGGTGACGTTTTTGTTCAACTGCCGATCGTGCAAACACATCATGATGTTTGGTTGTCGGCAAATTTATTACATCAAACCTGGGCAGATCAAGATATCAAAGGTGCGATCCTGCCTTCGCTGGTAATGGGCGATCGTCAGAGCGGGTTTATTTTACAAATGAGCGCTGCGTGCTTACAGCAACAAAAATTAATCATGTCGACGACGGTGACATTAAAAATTTGGCCTTTAGTAAATAGAAACGGATGAGGGAACAGGAATGAATAATTTTCAGGATGTCTGGACAAATATCGTTAATTTAATTGCCGATGTGAAGGATGTGGCTGTGGATGATCTGTCTGCAGAAACGATGTTGCGAACTCTGGAACTGGATAGTCTCGATTATGTCGAGATGATGGTTACTATTAAACGTAACTATGGAATTACGCTGGAAGCCGAGCTGTTTATTAATAATCCCGATATTACTCTCGGTGAACTATGTCAGCATATTTGTGAGTAATTGGGGTAAGTATGAGTCAGCCATGGATTTTGGTTACTGGCGGTAGCCGGGGCATTGGCAGGGAGCTGGTGCTATCGCTATCCGAGCGTTGGCGTGTGGTTTTCACCTGGAAGAACAACGCGACTGCCGCCTCAGAAGTCGTGGATCACTGTCGCAGGCAAGGGTGTCTGGTGGAGGCGATTCAGTGCGATGGCGCCAGTGAGGAACAGGTTCACCAAACGGCAACACGGTTACTTGAGCAATACGGCGCTCCTTATGGCATTGTGCATAATGCGGGTGTACCGATGGATGCTTTACACATTCACCAAACGGCCGAGCGCTGGCGAAAGGTTATGGATACGAATCTGCATGCGCTTTTTTATTGGCATCAGAGTCTGCTGCCAGCCATGTTTGAGGCGAAATCGGGGTCTATCGTGTTCATTACCTCGGTTTCTGGCGCTGTCCGAGGGAATGCGGGGCAAACGGCATACAGCGCCAGTAAAGCGGCAATGGTAGGATTGTGCCGATCGTTGGCGCTTGAAACCGGGCGGTTTGGCATCCGGGTAAACTGCATCGCACCGGGGGTTATTAACAGCGAATTGCTTAACAGCATTCCAGCGGATAAGCTTAAAGCCCTTTCCCGTCAAATCCCACTCAGACGTATTGGCCAACCCGCTGATGTGGCATCGTCTGTGCGATTTTTCTTGAATGAAGAGAGTCAATGGATTACCGGCCAATGTCTGGTGGTTGATGGAGGAATGAGCGTATAAATTGCCAGGCCTGCCTGGTAACAGGCAGGTTTCTCACAATAAGGACTCGCAATGAATTCCACAATTTGGCTGGCTCTCGCCCTGGTATTGGTGCTGGAAGGCTTAGGCCCAATGTTATATCCCGGCGCATGGAAAAAAATGGTTTCGGCACTGGCGCAACTGCCGGAAAATGTTTTACGTCGTTATGGCGGCGGGCTTGTGGTTGCGGGCGTTGTGGTCTACTACATGTTGAGGAAAACGATTGGCTGAACAAAAAGTGGCCGGATTTGCCGCAGATTGAGTGCAAAAAGTGCTGTATATCTGAAAAAGCGATGGTAGAATCCATTTTTAAGCAAACGGTGATTTTGAAAAATGGGTAACAACGTCGTCGTACTGGGCACCCAATGGGGTGACGAAGGTAAAGGAAAGATCGTCGATCTTCTGACTGAACGGGCTAAATATGTTGTACGCTATCAGGGCGGTCACAACGCAGGCCATACTCTCGTAATCAACGGTGAAAAAACCGTCCTCCATCTTATTCCATCAGGTATTCTTCGTGAGAATGTTACCAGCATCATTGGTAACGGCGTCGTGCTGTCTCCGAGCGCGCTGATGAAAGAGATGCAGGAACTGGAAGACCGTGGTATCCCTGTCCGTGAGCGCCTGCTGCTGTCTGAAGCCTGTCCGCTGATCCTTGATTATCACGTTGCGTTGGATAACGCGCGTGAAAAAGCGCGTGGCGCGAAAGCGATCGGCACCACGGGGCGCGGTATCGGCCCGGCTTATGAAGACAAAGTAGCGCGTCGTGGTCTGCGCGTTGGCGATCTGTTTGATAAAGCCACCTTCGCTGAAAAACTGAAAGAAGTGATGGAGTATCACAACTTCCAGTTAGTGAATTTCTATAAAGTCGATGCGGTTGACTACCAGAAAGTGCTGGATGATGTGATGGCGATTGCCGACATCCTGACCGGCATGGTAGTGGATGTTTCCGATCTGCTGGATCAGGCGCGTAAGCGCGGCGACTTCGTGATGTTTGAAGGCGCGCAGGGTACGCTGCTGGATATCGACCACGGTACTTATCCGTACGTAACCTCTTCTAACACCACTGCGGGTGGCGTGGCGACCGGTTCCGGCCTGGGGCCGCGTTATGTGGATTACGTTCTGGGTATCATCAAAGCCTACTCCACGCGCGTAGGTGCGGGTCCGTTCCCAACCGAACTGTTTGATGAAACCGGCGAGTTTCTCTGCAAGCAGGGCAATGAATACGGCGCCACTACCGGTCGTCGTCGTCGTACCGGCTGGCTGGACTCTGTTGCCGTACGTCGTGCGGTGCAGATTAACTCCCTGTCCGGCTTCTGCCTGACCAAACTGGACGTACTGGACGGTTTGAAAGAGGTGAAGATCTGTGTGGCTTATCATATGCCGGACGGTCGCGAAGTGACCACTACTCCGCTGGCGGCGGACGACTGGAAAGGCATCGAGCCGATTTACGAAACTATGCCTGGCTGGTCCGAGTCCACTTTTGGCGTGAAAGATCGTAGCGGTCTGCCGGCTGCTGCGCTGAACTACATCAAACGTATCGAAGAACTGACCGGCGTGCCGATTGATATTATTTCTACCGGCCCCGATCGTACTGAGACGATGATTCTGCGCGACCCGTTCGACGCGTAATTGATGGATTATGCCCGGTAACGCTACGCTTACCGGGTCTATGATGAGTACGCATTTGTCGGCCGGATAAGATGCCTGGCATCGTCCTTCGGCTCAAATGCGTCATTGTTCCCCGCTTTTTTCCTTCCTGAACCGAAATAAATTAGCAGCCTGACAGGTGGCTGGTTTATCATCAATACAGATAAGTTATATCCCGTTTTCCCTTTTCCTGAGGTTGATGTGCAGTTAACGAGTTTCACCGATTACGGCTTACGTGCGCTAATCTATATGGCGTCGTTACCAGATGGACGAATGACCAGTATTTCTGAGGTGACAGAAGTCTACGGCGTATCCCGTAATCATATGGTCAAAATTATCAATCAGCTTAGCCGTGCGGGCTTTGTCACTGCCGTTCGGGGAAAAAATGGCGGTATCCGCCTGGGTAAACCGGCTAATACTATTTGTATTGGCGATGTGGTGCGTGAGCTGGAACCCTTATCGCTGGTCAACTGTAGCAGCGAATTTTGCCACATCACCCCTGCCTGTCGTCTGAAACAGGCGCTTTCTAAGGCCGTGCAGAGTTTTCTCAAGGAGCTGGATAACTACACGCTTGCCGATTTGGTTGAAGAGAATCAACCGCTTTATAAATTATTACTGGTGGAGTGAAGTAAACTTCATCAGAGATGACAATGGAGGAACCTCAATGTCACAAGATCCTTTCCAGGAACGCGAAGCAGAAAAATACGCGAATCCTATCCCGAGCCGGGAATTTATCCTCGAACATTTAACGAAACGTGAAAAACCGGCCAGTCGCGAAGAACTGGCCGTTGAACTGAATATTGCAGGCGAAGAGCAGCTTGAAGCCTTACGTCGCCGCCTGCGCGCGATGGAGCGCGACGGACAACTGGTCTTTACCCGCCGTCAGTGCTATGCGCTGCCGGAACGCCTCGACCTGCTGAAAGGCACCGTGATCGGTCATCGTGACGGTTACGGTTTCTTGCGTGTCGAAGGCCGCAAAGACGATCTGTATCTTTCCAGCGAGCAGATGAAAACCTGTATTCATGGCGATCAGGTGCTGGCGCAGCCGCTGGGCGCCGATCGTAAAGGTCGCCGCGAAGCGCGTATCGTCCGTGTACTGGTGCCGAAAACCAGTCAGATAGTAGGGCGTTATTTCACCGATGCGGGCGTCGGCTTTGTGGTGCCTGACGACAGCCGTCTAAGCTTCGACATTCTTATCCCGCCAGAAGACGTCATGGGCGCGCGGATGGGATTCGTGGTGGTGGTTGAACTGACCCAACGTCCAACCCGCCGCACCAAAGCGGTAGGGAAAATCGTCGAAGTGCTGGGCGACAATATGGGCACCGGTATGGCGGTTGATATGGCGCTGCGTACCCACGAAATTCCTTACATCTGGCCGCAGGCGGTAGAGCAGCAGGTCGCCGGGCTGAAAGAAGAGGTGCCGGAAGAGGCGAAAGCGGGGCGTGTCGATCTGCGCGATCTGCCGCTGGTCACTATTGATGGCGAAGATGCTCGTGACTTTGACGACGCGGTCTACTGTGAGAAAAAACGCGGCGGCGGCTGGCGTTTGTGGGTCGCTATTGCTGACGTGAGCTATTATGTACGGCCGCCAACGCCGCTGGATCGCGAGGCGCGCAATCGCGGTACGTCGGTTTACTTCCCGTCACAGGTTGTCCCAATGTTGCCGGAGGTGCTCTCTAACGGCCTGTGTTCGCTGAACCCGCAGGTTGACAGGCTGTGTATGGTCTGTGAAATGACCATCTCGGCGAAAGGCCGGCTGACGGGCTACAAATTCTATGAAGCGGTGATGAGCTCCCATGCGCGTCTGACCTATACCAAAGTCTGGCATATGCTGCAGGGCGACCAGGATCTGCGTGAACAATATGCGCCGTTGGTGAAGCATATTGAAGAGCTGCACAACCTCTACAAAGTGCTGGATAAAGCGCGTGAAGAGCGCGGGGGGATCTCGTTTGAGAGCGAAGAGGCGAAGTTTATCTTTAACGCCGAGCGTCGCATTGAGCGTATCGAACAGACCCAGCGTAATGACGCGCATAAGCTTATCGAAGAGTGCATGATCATGGCGAATATCTCGGCGGCGCGCTTTGTCGAAAAAGCCAAAGAGCCGGCGCTATTCCGTATTCATGATAAGCCCACCACCGAAGCGATTACCTCATTCCGCTCCGTACTGGCAGAGCTGGGGCTGGAACTGCCGGGCGGAAATAAACCGGAACCGCGCGATTATGCCGAACTGCTTGAATCAATTGCCGACAGGCCCGACGCCGAGATGCTGCAAACTATGCTGCTGCGTTCAATGAAGCAGGCGATTTACGATCCGGAAAACCGCGGGCACTTTGGCCTGGCGTTGCAGTCTTATGCGCACTTTACCTCGCCGATTCGCCGCTATCCGGATCTCTCTTTGCACCGCGCCATTAAGTACCTGCTGGCAAAAGAGCAGGGGAATAAGGGCAACACCACAGAAACGGGCGGCTATCACTACTCGATGGAAGAGATGTTGCAGCTCGGTCAGCACTGTTCGATGGCGGAACGCCGCGCTGATGAAGCGACGCGCGATGTCTCCGACTGGCTGAAATGTGACTTTATGCTGGATCAGGTAGGCAACGTCTTTAAGGGCGTGATTGCCAGCGTCACCGGTTTCGGTTTCTTTGTCCGTCTTGATGAACTGTTTATCGATGGGCTGGTACACGTTTCCTCACTGGACAACGATTACTATCGCTTCGATCAGGTAGGGCAACGTTTGATTGGCGAGTCCGGCGGACAGACATATCGCCTGGGCGACCGGGTCGAGGTACGCGTTGAAGCGGTGAATATGGACGAACGGAAAATTGACTTTAGCCTTATCTCCAGCGAGCGCGCGCCGCGTAACGTCGGCAAAACGGCGCGTGAAAAAGCGAAAAAAGGTGAAAGTAAAAACGCCGGTAAACGTCGACAGGTAGGTAAAAAAGTTAACTTCGAGCCTGATAGCGCCTTCCGCGGCGAGAAAAAAGGTAAGGCAAAGCCGAAAGCGGAGAAAAAAGGCGATAAAAAAGCGAAAAAGCCGTCGGCAAAAACGCTCAAAATCGCCGCGGCTACTAAAGCAAAACGCGCCGCGAAAAAGCAATCCGCGGAGTAAATTTCCTTTATAAGCCGGGTAAGCGTAGCGCCCCCGGCAAACGTCATGAATGAGAACCATCAATGAGTGAAATGATTTACGGCATCCACGCGGTGCAGGCCCTGTTGGAGCGTGCTCCTGAACGCTTTCAGGATGTCTTTATCCTAAAAGGGCGTGAAGATAAACGCCTGCTGCCGTTGATCCATGCTTTAGAAGCGCAGGGCGTTGTTATTCAACTGGCAAACCGCCAGTTTCTGGATGAGAAAAGCGAAGGCGCAGTACATCAGGGCATTATCGCCCGCGTGAAACCAGGCCGGCAATATCAGGAAAATGATCTACCGGATCTGATCGCATTACACGATCGTCCCTTTTTGTTGATCCTCGATGGCGTCACCGATCCGCATAATCTTGGCGCCTGTCTGCGCAGCGCCGATGCCGCAGGCGTACATGCGGTAATCGTGCCGAAAGACCGCTCTGCGCAACTCAACGCGACGGCGAAGAAAGTCGCCTGCGGCGCAGCGGAAAGCGTGCCGTTGATCCGCGTCACCAACCTGGCGCGCACGATGCGCATGTTGCAGGAAGAGAATATCTGGATTGTCGGGACGGCGGGCGAGGCTGACCATACGCTGTATCAGAGCAAAATGCCTGGCCGCATGGCGCTGGTGATGGGCGCTGAAGGTGAAGGGATGCGTCGTCTGACCCGTGAGCACTGCGATGAGCTGATCAGCATTCCTATGGCCGGTAGCGTGTCGTCGCTGAATGTCTCTGTTGCGACCGGGATTTGTCTGTTTGAAGCCGTTCGCCAGCGAGCCTGACGCTACTATTATTTTTTTCAGAAAAAACCATCCATAATCGGATGGTTTTTTTTTATCTTTGGCTGGTAATATAAAAAGCAAAACCTATCCTGTAATTTCTTTTATTTATAAAAAATGAGATAGAAATAAGAATATGGCATGGACTCCACGGACGCTGGCGGATGCGTTAAACACCATCGCCGAATTAGATATTGATATAATAAATAATGAATCTTCATTAATAATAAAATGAATGATTATGGCGATTTACCACTGACAGTTTTATTTACCTCGCAACAAATAGTTATCGAGACTTATATATTTCCGGTAAATACGATAAGAGATACTGCGGAATTTAATCTTTTCTTGCTGAGAAACCAGAAGTTTTTACCGCTGTCTTCAGTCGGTATTATCCGGGTAAAACAGACAGAAGAAGCCATTGATGAAGCACAGGGTGTACGTATGCTGGAGCAGCATATTCGCGACGCAAAAGCCAGCCTTGAAACGCGGGCGTTGGCGGCAATGAGTAAGAATGTCGATGCCACTTTACTCAACGAAGTGGCGGAGGAAATAGCACGGCTGGAAAACACCATTCTTGCCGAAGAACAGGTGTTGACTAACCAGGAAGCCTCGCGTGATGCGGTGGAAAAGGCGGTAACAGCGGAAGGCCAACGAATTGCGCAGTTTGAGCAGCAACTTGAAGTGGTTAAGGCGACAGAAGCCATGCTGCGCACGCAGCAGGCGGTGACGACCTCGACTGTCGGAGCCGCTTCGAATGTGTCTACGGCGGCGGAGTCGCTTAAACGTTTACAGACGCGTCAGGCTGAACGCCAGGCCCGGCTGGATGCCGCCGCGCAGCTGGAAAAAGTCGCCGATGGACACGACCTGGACGAAAAACTGGCGCAGTCCGGTATTGGCGCAACCAACAAAAGCTGCGCCCAGGATGCGCTGGCGCGCTTGCAGCGTCAACAAGGCGAGTAATGCGCTTTATGTGGATAGTCAAAATCTACCAGCGTCATTTATCCAGCTTACCTGGCTTGAGAGTGATTCTCCTATGATGCAATATTTTCATTACATCTTAACGCTGGCTTCACGCGGGATATACTGGCATTTAGCTATACGCTGATTACCAAAGACACTTCCCGTTTCGTCCCACATTATATTGCCGGTTAATCATACTTTTGTGATCTTCCTCCGGCGTCAATGGCGCGGTCATGACCATACTTGATTTCACCGCCATTGAAGGAGGGAGACACCATGTCCTGGCAAACACATACCGTTTTTAATCAACCTGCTCCGCTCAATAACAGTAACTTATTCCTGTCTGATGGCGCGCTGTGTGAAGCGGTTTCCCGGGAAGGCGCGGGATGGGATAGCGATCTTCTCGCCAGCATTGGCCAACAACTGGGAACGGCGGAATCACTGGAACTGGGTCGTCTGGCGAACGCGTATCCTCCTGAGTTGCTGCGTTACGATCCACAGGGACAGCGTCTGGATGACGTTCGCTTTCATCCCGCCTGGCACCTGTTGATGCAGGGGCTTTGCGCTAACCGGGTACATAATCTGGCCTGGGAGGAGGATGCAAGGGCGGGAAGTTTTGTCGCCCGGGCGGCGCGTTTTGTATTACATGCTCAGGTAGAAGCGGGAACACTCTGTCCTGTCACTATGACCTTTGCCGCGACACCGTTGCTATTGCAGATGCTTCCCGCCACTCTCCATGACTGGCTGGCGCCGCTGCGCAGCGATCGCTACGATTCGCATTTGCTGCCGGGCGGGCAAAAACGGGGTCTGCTCATCGGTATGGGAATGACGGAAAAGCAGGGCGGATCTGACGTGCTCAGTAATACGACTCGCGCAGAGCGGCTGGCGGATGATGCATATCGGCTGGTGGGACATAAATGGTTTTTCTCTGTGCCGCAAAGCGATGCGCACCTCGTGCTGGCGCAGGCAAAAGGAGGACTATCCTGTTTCTTTGTGCCGCGTTTCCTGCCTGACGGGCAACGGAACTCTGTTCGTCTTGAACGCCTGAAAGATAAACTCGGTAATCGATCTAATGCCAGCGCCGAAGTCGAGTTTCAGGATGCCGTCGGCTGGCGGCTGGGAGAAGAGGGCGAAGGGATTCGGCATATCTTAAAAATGGGCGGTATGACGCGTCTTGACTGCGCGCTAGGGAGTCATGGCTTAATGCGGCGCGCGTTTTCAGTCGCGATTTACCATGCTCATCAGCGTCAGGCTTTTGGTAAGCCGCTGATCGCGCAACCGTTGATGCGGCAAATCTTAAGTCGTATGGCGCTATGCCTGGAGGGGCAGACAGCGCTTTTGTTTCGGCTGGCGCGCGCCTGGGAGCAACATCGCGAGGCGAAAGAGGCATTATGGGCGCGATTATTCACGCCAGCGGCGAAATTCGCTATCTGTAAGCAGGGAATCCCTTTTGTGGCTGAAGCGATGGAGGTTCTCGGCGGAATGGGGTATTGCGAAGAGAGCGAACTCCCGCGCCTGTACCGTGAAATGCCGGTGAACAGTATCTGGGAAGGTTCCGGCAATATCATGTGTCTGGATGTGCTTCGGGTGCTGACAAAACAACACGGCGCCTATGATGTATTGAGTGAAGTTTTTGCGGAAGTCAAAGGTCAGGATCGCCATTACGACCGCGCGGTACGTCAGCTACAGCAACGTTTACGCAAACCGGACGAAGCAATGGGCAGAGAGATTACGCAGCAGCTTTTCTTGCTGGGATGCGGAGCGGAAATGCTTCGTCATGCCTCGCCGCCGCTGGCGCAGGCGTGGTGTCAAATGATGCTGGATACACGCGGCGAAATGCCGCTGTCTGTCCAGGTGCAAAATGATTTACTGTTAAGGGCGACCGGGGGACTGCGGTAATGTTTGGCCTGTAGTTCATGCCGATCCTGCAGGCCGGATAAGACGCTGGCGTCGCCATCCGGCGTGAGCTACGCGGAATCAGGCGTAGAGTATCGCCTGTACGCGCCAGTTATCCGGCTGTTGTTCTTCATACATTTGAATAATTCTGTACCAGGACGCGCCCTGTTCATCGGCTTTCAGGGCGATAATCCGCTCTACATCCTGTGGGTTTCCTGCAACATTGCTGACCGAGATCAGGCCGATTTCATTCAGACCCGTTACGCAGTCAGCACTGGCGAATTCGGCAGACTGTGCCGTCGTACTCACCAGTCCGGCAGAAAGCAGCAGTGAGGATAAGGCAAGTTCTTGTTTCATCGTCAGCTCCTTATTACATACCCCGCATTTAACAGGACGCTCCGTCACGGTAAACCTGTTTGTTTATTGTGCACAGGTAAACGCATAGGGGCGCAAAGCAATGTAAAACTGACTAAAAATCAATCTACTGTTATTGACGATACAAAATGGCTTGTGAATACCACTGTCCGGTTACAACCGTTTCATCAACCATTAAAATAACGTAATAATCGGCTTTCGCAGCGGCGGCTTTCGCTCTGATTTCATCTATTGCATCATCCGGGGAACCCCGAACCAGCGCGCTTACGGTCCCCATCCGCTGTAGTCCTTGCGTTTGATCGCGACGGATTTCTTGCGGGTGCTCGGCGACAGGCGGCGCAGGTTGCGGCGTACCTTGCAGCACGCTACACGCGCTTAATAACAGTGCTGCCATCAATGAAGCAAACCGACGCATAACCCTATCTCGTTTCCTGATAACCATAGTGTAATGCCTTATTGATTTCCCTTTAGGGGGAATGTTCCCGAAGTGTTACCTGTCACGCGATTTTCGAATGAAAATGTTGCAAAAGCGTAACCCAGTTCTCAAACATTATGAATTATTGCGCTATCCATAAACTTGCGTTAAGTATTTCTCCGTGGCATACCGGATAAAAAGGAGAGAATAATGATAGCGATTGAAACACGACAATTAGCCGGAGGCGCTGTACTACATGCCTTCCCGGAAGGGAAACTCGCCGTGCCGCTTCCCTGTGTGGTGTTCTATCATGGCTTCACCTCCTCCAGCCTGGTTTATAGTTATTTTGCCGTTGCCCTGGCGCAGGCAGGATTCAGGGTGATCATGCCGGATGCGCCGGAGCATGGCGCTCGCTTCGGCGGCGACGCACAGGGACGCATACACCGATTCTGGCAGATTCTGCAACAAAATATGCAGGAATTTACGACGTTACGTGCGGCGATTCAGGCGGAAAACTGGCTACTTGACGGACGTCTGGCGGTGGGCGGCGCATCCATGGGCGGTATGACGGCGCTGGGCATTATGACGCGTCACCGTGAGGTAAAATGCGGGGCCAGTTTAATGGGGGCGGGCTATTTTACCGAGCTCGCCCGGACGCTTTTCCCGCCGTTATCCCCGCAGAACCCGGCGC
Organism: Salmonella enterica subsp. houtenae serovar Houten; assembly: GCA_900478215.1. Taxonomy (NCBI): domain Bacteria; kingdom Pseudomonadati; phylum Pseudomonadota; class Gammaproteobacteria; order Enterobacterales; family Enterobacteriaceae; genus Salmonella; species Salmonella enterica. Next base: position 4,052,813 of record LS483478.1, on the reverse strand, counting down.
AGCAGGCGGAATTCGACAATATCATCGCGCCGCTACGTGAATGGGAAGTCACACACCAACTGGAACGACTGGCCGACAGGCCGCTTCTGTTGTGGCATGGTCAGGAGGATGACGTGGTGCCTGCTATCGAAACCTTCCGGCTCCAGCAGGCACTCGCCAGGGCGAAGCTGGATAAGCATGTGACCTGTTTATGGGCCGCAGGCGTGCGGCATCGCATTACGCCAGAAGCGTTGTCGGCGACGGTAGCGTTTTTCCGACAGCATCTTTAAACGCGGAGTATGCTTACCCCCTGGGCTTCAAGCTGTTGCAAAACCTTCGGATTGGCATTTTTGCCGGTAATCAGCATATCGATCTGATCGGCGCGGCTGAACAGCATTCCCGCGCGCTCCCCAATTTTACTGCTATCGACCAGCGCGACCAGTTTCCCGACGACGCTGAGCATTTTTTGTTCCGCCATGGCGGTTAGCATATCGGTCTTGTACAGGCCATCCGCGGTTAAGCCTTTGCCACTGGTAAACATCCAGTGACCAGCGTAGAGACTGTTTTCACTTCCCTGCGGGCTCAGGGTAATCGACTGGCTTTTGTTGTACTGACCGCCCATGATAATCACGCTTTCATGCTCTTGATCGATCAGATAATTCGCCAGCGGCAGATAGTTGGTAATGATCTGTACCGGCTTCCCGCACATTTCGCGTCCCAGCAGGAAGGCGGTGGAGCCGCAGTTAATCACTACGCTTTCACCCGGGTTCACCAGTTGCGACGCCGCTTTCGCAATACGTACTTTTTCATCGTGGTTTTGCGCCTGGTGCAGATTCATCGGCGTCCAGCGAGGCCGCTGTTGGGTAATGGCCTCTGCGCCGTTGCGTACTTTTTTAAGTTTACCGCTTTCGTCGAGCTTGTTGATGTCGCGGCGCGCCGTCGCTGGGGAGATCCCCAGACGCTCAATCACGTTTTCGACGGTAACAAAGCCCAACTGTGCCAGCATATCCAGCAGTATTTGATGTCTTTGTGCTTCAGTCATGAGCTATTCCGATACAAATTGATTTGAAAAGATGATATTTGAAATAGCCTGGAAATACTAAAGTAAATGGGAAAAAATGCCGGGTAATCCCGGCATGATGTCGACTCACAGGAAGGATTTGAACGGTAGATCGGGTTCAATCGTAAAGCAATCGTCAAAACCACGCGGATAGTGGTATTCGAAATTGTCTTTATCCAGCGGCCAGGTAAACTTGCCGCCAACCTGCCAGATAAACGGTTTAAAACTATACTTCAGGCGATCTTTCTTCATTTCCCATAGCACGCGGATCTCCTGCGGATCGGCCTGGAAGTTCGACCAGATATCGTGATGGAACGGGATCACCACTTTGGTATTCAGCGATTCCGCCATGCGTAGAATATCCGCGCTGGTCATTTTATCCGTAATACCGCGCGGGTTTTCGCCATAGGAACCGAGCGCGACATCAATTTGATGCTCGTTGCCGTGTTTTGCGTAATAATTGGAATAGTGAGAATCGCCGCTGTGATAGAGGTTGCCGGCCGGTGTTTTAAACAGATAGTTAACCGCGCGTACATCCATGCCGTCCGGCAGTACGCCAGCGGCTTTCTGATCGGCGGGCAGCGTGATTAATGCGGTGCGGTCAAAAGCATCAAGCGCGTGAATTTCAATATCTTTCACTTTCACTACATCGCCCGGTTTTACCACGATGCAGCGTTCTTTCGGGACGCCCCAGCCAACCCATAAATCCACGCAGGTCTGCGGACCGATAAATGGAACATCATCGGCGCAATTCTGCATTACGGCAGCCGCTACATTGACGTCAATGTGATCGTTATGGTCATGGGTCGCCAGTACGGCGTCAATCTGACGGATAGCGAAAGGATCGAGAACAAACGGCGTGGTGCGCAGGTTAGGCTGTAATTTTTTGACGCCGGCCATACGCTGCATCTGATGGCCAGTTTTCATCAACGGATTACCGTGGCTTTGTTTACCGGTACCGCACCAGAAATCGACACATACGTTAGCGCCGCCTTCAGATTTTAGCCAGATACCGGTACAACCCAGCCACCACATGGCGAACGTGCCCGGCGCGACCTGCTCTTGCTCAATCTCTTCATTCAGCCAGCTTCCCCACTCCGGAAACGTGCTCAGAATCCATGATTCACGCGTGATGCTTTGTACTTTACTCATCGCATTTACCTTCATGTTTGTTCAAAATAGTTCAAGTTGTGATTTGTTTTGATTAATCCTGACACTATTTTCTCAAGAAGGCAATGGGCTATTTTTTGACTTTTTGGCAGAGGAGAACGCAGTCAGGAGAAAATTTAAACTTATCTGGCGTCATGGAGATGTGTTCATCTTTATGATTTTACTTATTTTAATGAAAAGATGAGTTATCTATAAGTAAACCATGTATTAAGTGCGCTAATTATTTGCGCGCTACGTCACATTTAATCAAATTCAATCTTGTTGTGATTACTTTTGAAAATTACAGTGAAGGGACACTATCCTGAGCGCCTGCGACTCAGCAACCTTGTCTACCGGAGATCGTTATGGATATCCTCTACAACATCTTTACCGTTTTTTTTAATCAGGTAATGACCAATGCCCCGCTATTACTGGGTATTGTGACCTGTCTGGGCTATATCCTGCTGCGCAAAAGCGTCAGCGTGATCATCAAAGGAACGATCAAAACCATCATTGGTTTCATGCTGCTACAGGCCGGGTCCGGTATTCTGACCAGCACCTTTAAGCCTGTAGTGGAGAAGATGTCCGAGGTCTACGGCATTAACGGCGCGATTTCCGATACCTATGCTTCGATGATGGCAACGATCGAACGGATGGGCGATGCGTATAGTTGGGTAGGCTACGCGGTGTTGCTCGCGCTGGCGCTGAATATTTGTTATGTCTTGTTGCGACGCATTACCGGTATTCGCACCATCATGTTGACCGGGCACATCATGTTCCAGCAGGCGGGGCTGATTGCGGTCTCTTTCTATATCTTCGGCTATTCCATGTGGACCACCATTATCTGCACAGCGATACTGGTTTCCCTGTACTGGGGCATCACCTCCAACATGATGTATAAGCCCACCCAGGAAGTGACCGATGGCTGCGGTTTCTCTATTGGCCACCAGCAGCAATTTGCTTCCTGGATTGCCTACAAAGTTGCGCCATATCTGGGCAAAAAAGAGGAAAGCGTTGAAGATCTCAAACTGCCGGGCTGGCTGAATATCTTCCACGACAACATCGTCTCTACGGCGATTGTGATGACCATTTTCTTTGGCGCGATCCTACTCTCCTTTGGTATCGATACCGTACAGGCGATGGCGGGTAAAACCCACTGGACAATCTATATCCTGCAAACCGGCTTCTCGTTCGCCGTGGCGATTTTCATCATTACTCAGGGCGTGCGTATGTTCGTCGCCGAGCTCTCTGAGGCCTTTAACGGTATCTCCCAGCGTCTGATTCCGGGCGCGGTACTGGCGATTGACTGCGCCGCTATTTATAGCTTCGCGCCTAACGCTGTGGTCTGGGGTTTTATGTGGGGCACCATCGGACAACTGATTGCCGTTGGCATCCTGGTCGGTTGCGGCTCTTCCATTCTGATCATTCCCGGTTTCATCCCGATGTTCTTCTCTAACGCTACTATCGGCGTCTTTGCCAACCACTTTGGCGGCTGGCGCGCGGCGCTCAAGATTTGTCTGGTGATGGGCATGATTGAAATTTTTGGCTGCGTCTGGGCGGTAAAACTCACTGGTATGAGCGCCTGGATGGGCATGGCGGACTGGTCGATTCTGGCGCCGCCGATGATGCAGGGCGTCTTCTCCCTCGGCATCGCCTTTATGGCCGTCATCATTGTCATTGCACTGGTTTATATGGTCTTCGCAGGACGCGCGCTGCGTGCTGAAGAAGACGCACAAAAAAAACTGGCAGAGGTTTCTGCTCAATAAGGAGTTTGGATTATGACCGTACGTATTCTGGCTGTATGTGGCAACGGGCAGGGCAGTTCCATGATCATGAAAATGAAAGTGGATCAGTTTTTAACTCAATCCAATATCGACCACACGGTAAACAGCTGCGCGGTAGGGGAGTACAAAAGTGAGCTGAACGGCGCGGACATCATCATCGCTTCCACACATATTGCAGGCGAAATCAGCGTGACGGGCAACAAATATGTGGTAGGCGTGCGCAACATGCTATCGCCCGCTGACTTCGGCCCGAAATTGCTGGAAGTGATCAAAGCGCATTTTCCACAGGACGTGAAGTAAGGACGCAACATGAAATTACGTGATTCGCTGGCGCAAAACCGTTCCATTCGTTTACAGGCGGAAGCTAACACCTGGCAGGAGGCCGTCAAGATCGGCGTCGATTTACTGGTGGCTGCCGACGTGGTAGAGCCGCGCTATTACCAGGCCATTCTCGATGGCGTTGAGCAGTTTGGCCCCTATTTTGTGATTGCCCCCGGCCTGGCGATGCCGCATGGCCGTCCGGAAGAAGGGGTCAAGAAAACCGGTTTTGCTCTGGTGACGCTGAAAAAGCCGCTGGCGTTTAACCACGAAGATAACGACCCGGTCGATATTCTGATCACCATGGCGGCAGTAGACGCCAATACCCATCAGGAAGTGGGCATCATGCAGATCGTTAATCTGTTTGAAGATGAAGCCAATTTTGATCGTTTACGCGCCTGCCGCACCGAGCAGGATGTACTGGATTTAATCGATAACGCCACTGCGGCGGCTGTTTAAGGGAGAAACAAAATGTCATTACCGATGTTGCAGGTCGCGCTGGACAACCAGACGATGGATAGCGCCTATGAAACCACCCGCCTGATTGCCGAAGAGGTGGATATTATTGAAGTAGGCACCATTCTGTGCGTTGGCGAAGGCGTTCGTGCCGTTCGTGACCTGAAAGCGCTCTATCCGCACAAAATCGTACTGGCGGACGCCAAAATTGCCGATGCCGGTAAAATCCTCTCCCGTATGTGTTTCGAAGCCAACGCGGACTGGGTGACGGTCATTTGCTGCGCCGATATCAATACCGCGAAAGGCGCATTGGATGTGGCGAAAGAGTTCAATGGCGACGTGCAGATCGAACTGACCGGTTACTGGACCTGGGAACAGGCGCAGCAGTGGCGCGATGCGGGCATTGGGCAGGTAGTTTATCACCGTAGCCGCGATGCGCAGGCTGCGGGCGTAGCGTGGGGCGAGGCGGATATCACCGCGATCAAACGGCTGTCCGATATGGGCTTTAAAGTGACCGTGACCGGCGGGCTGGCGCTGGAAGACCTGCCGCTGTTCAAAGGCATTCCGATCCATGTCTTTATCGCGGGGCGTAGCATTCGCGATGCCGAATCGCCGGTAGAAGCCGCGCGGCAGTTCAAACGCTCCATTGCCCAACTGTGGGGCTAAGGAGCGGCTATGCTGTCGAAACAAATTCCGCTCGGCATCTATGAAAAAGCGCTCCCTGCCGGGGAGTGCTGGCTGGAGCGCCTGCGGCTGGCGAAAACGCTGGGTTTTGACTTCGTTGAAATGTCGGTGGATGAGACCGACGCCCGACTGGCGCGGCTCGACTGGAGTCGCGAGCAGCGCCTGGCGCTGGTGAGCGCGGTTGCTGAAACCGGCGTGCGCGTGCCGTCCATGTGTCTGAGCGCGCATCGTCGTTTTCCGCTCGGTAGCGAAGATGATGCGGTACGGGCGCAGGGGCTGGAGATTATGCGTAAAGCGATTCAGTTTGCGCAGGACGTGGGGATTCGCGTCATTCAACTGGCGGGGTACGACGTTTACTATCAACAGGCCAATGACGAAACGCGTTGTCGCTTCCGCGATGGGTTAAAAGAGAGCGTTGATATGGCCAGCCGCGCCCAGGTGACGCTGGCGATGGAGATCATGGACTACCCGCTGATGAATTCCATCAGTAAAGCGCTGGGTTACGCCCATTATCTGAATAACCCGTGGTTCCAGCTTTATCCAGATATCGGCAATCTGTCTGCCTGGGATAACGACGTTCAGATGGAGCTACAAGCGGGAATCGGGCATATCGTCGCGGTACACGTCAAAGATACTAAACCCGGCGTGTTCAAAAATGTACCGTTTGGCGAAGGCGTTGTCGATTTCGAACGCTGCTTCGAAACGCTTAAACAGAGTGGCTATTGCGGGCCCTATCTGATTGAGATGTGGAGTGAAACAGCAGAGAACCCGGCGGCAGAGGTAGCGAAAGCGCGTGACTGGGTGAAAGCGCGCATGGCCAGCGCCGGTCTGGTGGAGGCAGCCTAATGCAAAAGCTCAAGCAACAGGTATTTGACGCTAACATGGATTTGCCCCGTTATGGACTGGTGACGTTTACCTGGGGCAACGTCAGCGCTATCGATCGCGAACGCGGGCTGGTGGCGATTAAGCCAAGCGGTGTCGCCTATGAAACCATGAAGGTAGATGACATGGTGGTGGTGGATATGGATGGCAAGGTGGTGGAGGGGCGTTATCGTCCTTCTTCCGATACCGCTACCCATCTGGCGCTGTATCAACGCTATCCGTCGCTTGGCGGCGTCGTTCATACCCATTCAACCCACGCCACGGCATGGGCGCAGGCAGGGAAGGCGATTCCGGCGCTGGGCACGACCCATGCAGACTACTTCTTTGGCGATATTCCCTGTACCCGAGCGTTAAGCGAAAAGGAAGTACAGGGTGAATATGAGCTAAACACCGGCAAGGTGATTATCGAAACGCTGGGTGACGTGGAACCGCTGCATACGCCAGGCATTGTGGTATATCAACACGGGCCGTTCGCCTGGGGGAAAGATGCGCACGATGCGGTACATAATGCGGTCGTCATGGAGGAGGTTGCGCGAATGGCGTGGATTGCCCGCGGCATTAACCCTGGCCTCAATCCCATCGACGATTATTTGATGAATAAACACTTCATGCGTAAGCATGGCCCGGATGCGTATTACGGGCAGAAGTGAAATATGTGCTCCGGAATGTGAATATTATCGGGATGTCACAGGTCTAATTCCGGAGCCATCTTTCAGAGAAAAAGGCCCCCTGTTCAGGGGGCAAATCAAACGATGGTTTTTTCGTTGGTTTTCCTGATGCTAGCGATAAATATCCGCGCTGGCGTGTATATTGCCGTTGCTACCCGGTTCCCGGATAAGTATGACGTGATAATACATTGCGTTTCGCGCTTCGGCCTCTTCATTCAGCGCCAGATGGGCTTCACTTTCCGTGGCGAAGTGATGGTTGATGTAGATCACGCCTAAGCTGCGCACATCATCCATATTTCTGGCCTGGTGATTATTTAACTCGATGGCTGCCGTTGCCGTTACGCTAAGCAAAAGCGCAGCCAGAAATAGCATTATCCGGGCTCGCATAGTGTACCTCCTCAGCAGCGTGGTCTGGTTGGCGATATCTCCCGTTAGTGAATCTCTACTGGTTTAATTTTAACCATAACCCGCCGCAGAGATGGCGACCTTTTCTGATGCTGTTGTTCAAAAAATTATCGCATTGTCGTTTTTTGCCTGATGAACAACCCGTTGATGTATGCCGCTATGTTTAAGAAAACCTGTGTGGCAAATCAGTGCGCTTACCACATTGGTAATTTCTCTGTCGGAACAGGCCGTTTATAGTGGCGTGCGATATAAAGTTAACTTTATGATAATAAAGAAAACACATTAGCAGCAAAATGCGACGGGATAGGTGTTACGTTCGGCACGATAAATAATCGTACAATCACCTTGAGTTTGCCCGCAGGCGCCAGTATTATAACGCGTCATTTTTCAGCCGACCTTTAACACGTTCCTTGCCTCCATGGGCCGCGGCTGACCCAGACAGGAGGCTGAATAATCCGTAAGGAGCAATTCGATGCGTCATTACGAAATCGTTTTTATGGTCCATCCTGACCAGAGCGAACAGGTTCCGGGCATGATCGAGCGTTACTCTGCCGCCATCACTGGCGCAGAAGGCAAGATCCACCGTCTGGAAGACTGGGGCCGCCGTCAGCTGGCTTACCCGATCAACAAACTGCACAAAGCGCACTATGTTCTGATGAACGTTGAAGCGCCGCAGGAAGTGATCGATGAGCTGGAAACTACCTTCCGCTTCAACGATGCCGTTATCCGCAGCATGGTGATGCGTACTAAGCACGCTGTTACCGAAGCATCTCCGATGGTTAAAGCGAAAGACGAGCGCCGTGAGCGTCGCGATGATTTCGCTAACGAAACCGCAGATGATGCTGAAGCTGGGGATTCTGAAGAGTAATTTCTGATGACCAACCGTCTGGCGTTGTCCGGCACCGTGTGCAGGATGCCCCTTCGTAAGGTCAGTCCATCAGGAATTCCGCATTGCCAGTTCGTGCTTGAGCATCGTTCTGTGCAAGAGGAAGCCGGCTTTCACCGGCAGGCGTGGTGCCAAATGCCCGTTATTGTTAGCGGACACGAAAACCAGGCCATTACTCACAGTATAACGGTCGGCAGTCGCATAACCGTTCAGGGGTTCATCTCTTGCCACAAGGCAAAGAACGGCCTGAGCAAAATGGTTCTGCATGCCGAGCAGATTGAATTGATAGATTCTGGAGACTAGCCATATGGCACGTTATTTCCGTCGTCGCAAGTTCTGCCGTTTCACCGCGGAAGGCGTTCAAGAGATCGACTATAAAGATATCGCTACGCTGAAAAACTACATCACCGAAAGCGGTAAGATTGTCCCAAGCCGTATCACCGGTACCCGTGCAAAATACCAGCGTCAGCTGGCTCGCGCTATCAAACGCGCTCGCTACCTGTCTCTGCTGCCGTACACTGATCGCCATCAGTAATCGGTCACGGTCCATTAATACGACTTTGAGAGGATAAGGTAATGCAAGTTATTCTGCTTGATAAAGTAGCAAACCTGGGTAGCCTGGGTGATCAGGTTAACGTTAAAGCGGGCTATGCTCGTAACTTCCTGGTACCACAGGGTAAAGCTGTTCCGGCTACCAAGAAAAACGTTGAATACTTCGAAGCACGTCGCGCTGAACTGGAAGCTAAACTGGCTGACGTTCTGGCTGCTGCAAATGCACGCGCAGAGAAAATCAACGCCCTGGAAACCGTTACTATCGCGTCTAAAGCAGGCGACGAAGGTAAATTGTTCGGTTCCATTGGTACTCGCGACATCGCTGACGCTGTTACTGCAGCTGGCGTTGACGTGGCTAAGAGCGAAGTTCGTCTGCCGAACGGCGTTCTGCGTACCACTGGCGAACACGAAGTGAACTTCCAGGTTCATAGCGAAGTATTCGCGAAAGTTATCATCAACGTGGTTGCTGAGTAATCAGTCATTCTCGTTTTTGCTAGCAACGAAACGTCGGCCCAGCGCCGGCGTTTTGCTTTTATAACCCCATCACTTTTCGACTGGCTATCTCTCCCTCTTTTCGCGATAATCAAAAAATAAAACATTATTTTAATTTCTTGGTGAAAGAATGGATACCCAGCGCCAGGCCTCCCCGTTTGCCCGCAAAAACGTCGTTTATGTGTGTGCCGCATTTTGTTGCCTGCTGTGGGGCAGCGCTTATCCGGCCATCAAAAGCGGTTATGACCTCTTTCAGATAGCCACCGACGATATCCCTTCTAAAATTGTTTTTGCTGGTTATCGTTTTTTGTTTGCGGGTGGGGTGCTGCTACTGTTCGCGCTGCTTCAGCGTAAACCGATTGGCCGGTTTCGTCCGCGCCAGTTTGGTCAGTTGACGTTACTGGGGCTGACCCAGACGTCGCTGCAATATCTCTTTTTCTATATCGGCCTCGCGTTCACCACTGGCGTGAAAGGCTCAATCATGAACGCCACAGGCACATTCTTCAGCGTATTGCTGGCGCACTTTATTTATCAGAATGACCGATTGAGCTACAACAAAACGCTCGGCTGTATTCTGGGCTTTGCGGGCGTCATGGCGGTGAACGTCAGCAGCAGTCTGGATTTCAGCTTTAATCTGCCGGGAGAGGGCTCCGTGGTGCTGGCGGCGTTTATTCTTTCTGCGGCCACATTGTATGGCAAACGTCTCTCGCAGACGGTCGATCCGATGGTCATGACTGGCTATCAACTGGGGATTGGCGGTCTGGTACTGGTCATTGGCGGTTACGTTTTTGGCGGTACGCTGACGATACATGGCTTCTCGTCGGTGGCGATTTTGGGCTACCTGACGCTGCTCTCGTCGGTCGCTTTTGCGCTATGGAGCATTTTACTCAAATATAACCGCGTGGGGATGATTGCGCCGTTTAACTTTCTGATCCCGGTTTCCGGCGCGGCTCTTTCGGCTATTTTTCTCGGCGAGAATATTCTGGAGTGGAAATACATGGTGGCGCTGGTACTGGTATGCTCAGGGATCTGGTGGGTAAATCAGGTGAAGCAGTAATGCTTCACCTGAATGAATATGGTGTAGACGGGGTAAGGCGCAGTCGGCATTACTGCGCGCGAATAAAACTGCCGTCAGGCTGACGCGTAAATAGCACCTGTTGACCGTTATCGCCCTCTATCGTTAAACCGGTCACTACGCCGTTGGCGTTCTGGCGAATTTTAATCATTTGACCGTTTTTGAGATTACTCAGCGGCTTGCCAGCGCCTTCTACCTGCGCCATTGCATAAACGTCTGTCGGGGGCAGCCCGTGGTCGCGGAACAGTTGCGCCAGAGTTTTGCCGGACTCTACCCGGTATGAGCGCCATTGCTGGCCGATACCGCTATCCTGCTGGAAAGGCTGCGTTGGCGGTTGGCTTTGTTCTTCCGGTTGGCCCTCCTGGATCGGTTCCGGCGCAACGGGCGCCACCTGATCCGGATCGTTTTGCGGCGCGACCAGTTGCGCCTGAATTTGCGCTTCGTCAGGCGCCCGGGATGGCGATTGTAGGTTTAATTGCGCTTCCCGCGTGACGACAGGCGCGTCGCTGGTCTCGCTGGCGGGCAGCAGGAAACCAATCACCAGCACGATAGCGGCAATGATAATGCCACGACGATGCATCGGCGGCAGCGGCTCCATGATGCGAAAATTATCCGGCGCGTGCCAGATTTTCGCCAGGGTTGGTTTTAGTTCAAAGCGCCCGGGCATGGTTTACCTCCTGCTCCGCATCTCGTTCCTTAATCATAGAGTATAGATGGCTAACGCTATGATACTGGTAGTGCTATCCGCTTTCGTGACGTCAATACGGATAATCTATTGTTTCTTTTTCTCTGCGATTTGTCATCCTCCCTGAGACAACGTTTTACCAGAAGAAGCGTGGCTGTTATGCTGCCCGCTACTTTTTTAATATCCGATGAAGGAAAAATAATGGCCACCCCGACTTTTGACACTATCGAAGCGCAAGCGAGCTACGGCATTGGTTTGCAGGTAGGGCAGCAGCTTAGCGAATCCGGGCTTGAAGGGCTGTTGCCTGAAGCGCTGGTTGCTGGCATTGCTGATGCGCTGGAAGGTAAACATCCGGCGGTTCCTGTTGATGTGGTGCATCGTGCGCTGCGTGAAATTCATGAGCGTGCGGACGCAGTGCGCCGTGAACGTTTCAAAGCGATGGCGGCCGAAGGCGTGAAATACCTGGAAGAAAACCGCGAAAAAGACGGTGTAAATAGCACTGAATCCGGTTTACAGTTCCGCGTTCTGACGCAGGGCGAAGGCGCGATTCCGGCGCGTACCGACCGCGTACGCGTGCATTATACCGGTAAGCTTATTGATGGCACCGTATTTGACAGCTCCGTCGCGCGCGGCGAACCGGCTGAATTCCCGGTAAATGGCGTGATCGCCGGCTGGATTGAAGCGCTGACTCTGATGCCGGTAGGTTCCAAATGGGAACTGACTATCCCACAGGAGCTGGCCTATGGTGAGCGTGGGGCCGGGGCATCTATTCCGCCATTCAGCACGCTGGTGTTTGAGGTGGAGCTGCTGGAGATTCTGTAAGCGCCCCGGGTTTGCCGGATGACGGCGTAAACGTCTTATCCGGCAGCCCTGATTTCAGTAGATGCCAATATTTTATTTTGCAAATGGCGTCGTTACGTGTATTTTTGTGAGCTAATTCGCATTATCAAAGTGATATAACACTCACTTTAAACATAAAATTAACATTGTATTTAAAACTTAGTATTCATCCCGCCGATTCTTACCTAATATCGATGAGTCCTGATAACAGGATCGTCGTATCATAGACCAAAGGCCGTAGAGCCCGCACAACACAGACAGGTACAGGAAGAAAAACATGGTAGATCAGGTAAAAGTCGCAGCCGACGAACCGGCTCCGGCTGAACAGTCGCTACGGCGCAATCTTACAAACCGTCATATACAACTTATCGCTATCGGCGGCGCTATTGGTACCGGTCTGTTTATGGGATCGGGTAAAACGATCAGTCTCGCCGGACCGTCGATCATTTTTGTGTATATGATCATCGGCTTTATGCTTTTCTTCGTGATGCGCGCCATGGGGGAATTGCTGCTCTCGAATCTGGAATACAAATCGTTTAGCGATTTTGCCTCCGACCTGCTTGGCCCCTGGGCGGGATATTTCACCGGCTGGACGTACTGGTTTTGCTGGGTAGTGACCGGTATGGCTGATGTGGTGGCGATTACCGCCTACGCGCAGTTCTGGTTTCCCGGCCTTTCCGATTGGGTAGCCTCGCTGGCGGTAGTGATCCTGCTGCTAAGCCTCAACCTCGCCACCGTTAAAATGTTTGGTGAAATGGAGTTTTGGTTTGCTATGGTCAAAATCGTCGCCATCGTGGCGTTGATTGTGGTCGGGCTGGTCATGATTGCGATGCACTTTAAATCGCCAACCGGCGTAGAAGCGTCTTTCGCGCATCTGTGGAATGACGGCGGCTGGTTCCCGAAAGGTATCAGCGGGTTCTTTGCCGGTTTCCAGATTGCGGTGTTCGCCTTCGTCGGGATTGAGCTGGTCGGCACTACCGCCGCAGAAACCAAAGATCCGGAAAAATCGCTGCCGCGCGCGATTAACTCAATACCGATTCGTATCATCATGTTCTACGTTTTTGCGCTGATTGTTATTATGTCGGTGACGCCGTGGAGTTCCGTGGTGCCGGATAAGAGCCCGTTCGTTGAGCTGTTTGTGCTGGTAGGGCTGCCTGCCGCCGCGAGCGTGATCAACTTTGTCGTGCTGACCTCGGCGGCGTCTTCCGCCAACAGCGGCGTCTTCTCGACCAGCCGTATGCTGTTTGGCCTGGCGCAAGAAGGCGTGGCGCCAAAAGCGTTCGCTAAGCTGTCGAAACGCGCGGTACCGGCGAAAGGACTGACCTTCTCCTGTATCTGCCTGCTGGGCGGCGTGGTTATGCTGATGGTCAACCCGAGCGTGATTGGCGCATTCACCATGATTACGACGGTTTCGGCCATCCTGTTTATGTTTGTCTGGACCATCATTCTGTGTTCATACCTGGTGTACCGCAAACAGCGTCCTCACCTGCATGAAAAATCCATCTATAAGATGCCGCTCGGTAAGCTGATGTGCTGGGTCTGCATGGCGTTCTTTGCGTTCGTGCTGGTATTGCTGACGCTGGAAGACGATACGCGCCAGGCGCTGATGGTGACGCCGCTGTGGTTTATTGCGCTGGGTCTGGGCTGGCTGTTAATAGGTAAGAAACGGATGGCGGGAATGCGTTAATTGTCTTGCCCGGTGGCGCTGAAGCTTACCGGGCCTGTGGCATAGCGTTGAACTGTAGGCCGGATGCGGCGTAGCCGCCATCCGGCAAAGCTGCGTGCCGGTGTTACCGATTACTCCCCGGCCAGCGCGCGTGGGAACAGCACGTTATTCTCCAGACTGATGTGCTCCATCAGATCATCAATCATCTCATTAATGCCGTTATACATCGCTTTCCAGGTGGTGCAGGCTTCTGGCGGCGGCGTCACGTTTTGGGTGACGTGTTTGATGACGTCTACCAGCTCTCCCGCCTCGTCATGCTCGCTTTCCATTACGCTTATCGGGCCCGTTGCCTGGCGACCCATCCTCTGTTTGATCATTGGGAACAGGATCTGTTCTTCTTTCATCATATGGCTGGAAAGCTCTTCATGCAGTGCGGTGAGATATTTTGTCAGACCGCGTGGGACGTTTGGCTTATCCGCGTGAACGCGTTCCACTTTGGTGGCCTGCAGGATAAGCTCCGGCAGTTGTTCGCGGTGTCGGTCATGATAGCGCACAACGATATGGTCAATAATGTCCGCCAGTGGAACGGCGCGCCAGTCTTTTTCGATGGGCTGTTCAGCCAACTGCGCGAGTTGCGCTTCAAGGATGTCAATATCGACGTCGTTACGCGCGGCGGCGCGCGCCAGCGTCTGTTTTCCGCCGCAGCAGTAATCCATATCGTACTGGCGAAACAGCGCCGATGCGCGGGGAATAGAGAGCGCCAGTTCGCCTAAAGGTTGATCGCGATAAGCCATAGCCGTTACCTCATTTGCAATAATATAAGATGTATTTTAAATGCATCTTTAAGTCAAGGCTATAACTCTTTCGGGGTGCGTATGATTTAAGCCAGCATGAGATTAGCGTTCCGTGACCGGAACGACGGTCGCTTTTTCCGGTTTCGCTCTCACGGCAATGACCACGCCCGCCACCAGGAGCGCAATGCCGCTTAACGTCAGGAATGGCGGGATTTCCTGGCGCAGAATGAAGGTATAGAGCAGTCCCGCCAACGTCTCAAAAACAATCAGCGGCCCTAAAATAACGGTTGGCAATTTTTGGCTGGCGATATTCCAGCATAGCGCGCCCACCCAGGAACACAGCACCGCGATGGCGATCATTAGTCCAATAAACAGCGTGGGATGCGGGCCAAAGGGCAGGGCAAATATTGGTTTCTGAATACTCAGCCACAGACAGGCCGCCGCATAGCCGATTAACGAGACCGGTAGCGTGACCAGCGCCTGCGCCGTTGCCCACATCATGGGATGTTTGTCGGGATTTTCCCGCAGCCAGCGGGCGTTGCGCAACGCATACCATGCCCAGCACGCTACGGAAATCAGCGCCAGCACAATGCCTGAACCATAGCGCCAGCCGCTAACATTGGACAACCCCTGACTAAGTTCAGCAATATTGACGCACAGCAGTCCAAAACCGATAAGCGCCAGCGCGGGCGCTAAGCGCAGCCAGGATAATCTGCCGTCTCGTTGGCTATAGAGAACGTTAGCGAAAACCGGAATGACAACCGGCAATGTCCCGATGATCATCGTCGAAACCGGCGCGCCGGTTCGCTGAATGGCGCTGGCGAGGCAGGCGTAATAGATTAAATTGCCCATCAGGGTCAGCGACAGGGCGGTGGACCAGTCTTTGCGCGTCAACTGGCGTAACCGCGTGCGGCCTAACCAGGCAATCGGCAGGGCAATCAGCCCCAGCGCCAGATAGCGTCCCATTGACTGTAAGAGGGCCGGGTAATCCGGCACGATTAACGGGCCGACGAAAATCAATCCCCACATTAGCCCTGCCAGCAGGGCGTATAGCACGCCGCTAATCATCAGAATCTCCTCATAAACCATCCCGTCATTATCAGAGAAGGTTTATGAGGATACCACCTAAATTAACTAAATTTTAACAGTTATAGTACGGCGCGAAGGCTTTCTGCGAGCGTCGTCGTCGGGCGACCAATGAGTTTACGCAGCGTATGGCTGTCATCAAACAGGCCGCCTTTCGCCGCGCCAACGTCAGAATTGGCCAACATATCCGCCAGTCCGTCAGGCAGGCCTGCGCCTTTCAGCGCGGCGGCAAAATCGACTTCACTCAGGTTCTGGTAGGCGATTTTTTTTCCGCTCTGATGAGTAAGTTCATCCGCCAACTGGCTTAATGTCCAGGCATCATCACCCGCCAGCTCGTAAACATTCCCGGCGTGACCCTCTTCACTGATGACGCGCGCGGCGGCGGCAGCATAGTCAGCGCGCATTGCGGAGGCGATTCTCCCTTCTCCCGCCGCGCCAATAAAGACGCCATGCTTCAGCGCAGCAGGGACGCTCGCCAGGTAGTTTTCCGTATACCAGCCGTTACGTAATAGCGTGTGAGGAATACCTGACGCAGCCAGCATCTTTTCAGTTTCAATATGCTCCTCAGCGAGCGCCAGCGGCGATTTATCCGCATGTAGCAGGCTGGTATAGGCGATGAATTTCACCTTCGCGGCAATGGCGGCCTGAATAACGTTGCGGTGCTGCGCGGTACGTTGCCCGACTTCGCTGGATGAAATAAGCAGCAGTTTATCAACGCCCTGTAGGGCGGTGGTCAGCGCCGCTTCGTTTGCGTAATCCGCCTGGCGAACGGCGATCCCGCGCTGACTGAGCGGGGCGGCTTTTTTCGGGTTACGGACAATCGCGACGAGGTGATGAGCGGGCGTTGTTTTTAGCAGGCTTTCAATAACGTGTTGGCCCAGTTGGCCCGTTGCGCCAGTGATAGCAATCATGGTGAACTCCTCAGTGTTGGTCTTGTGTTTTATTACGCTACCACCTAAACTTACTTTTAGTAAGTACGTACAAAAAGGTAAGTATCAATGCGCGCTCATTCTCTTTCCCGGCAGTTGCGTGAAGGCAATCTCTTTGCTGAACAGTGCCCGTCCCGCGAGGTGTTAAAACATGTCACCAGTCGCTGGGGTGTACTGATCCTGGTGGCATTACGCGACGGTACACACCGTTTCAGCGATCTGCGCCGCAAGATGGGGGGCGTGAGTGAAAAAATGCTGGCGCAGTCGTTACAGGCGCTTGAACAGGACGGATTTCTCAACCGGGTGTCATATCCAGTTGTTCCGCCGCATGTGGAGTACAGTCTGACGCCGCTTGGCGAGCAGGTGAGCGATAAAGTCGCCGCGCTGGCGGACTGGATAGAACTGAATTTATCGCAGGTGTTGGCGCAGCGGGACTGTTTATCAGATGGCGGCTAGCGCTTTATTCGGCCTGCCAGTCAGGCCGAATAAACGCAGCGCCATACGGTACTCACGTTACTTGCTCAAATCCACCTGATAAATGGCAAAACCGATATCATCGACGGCAACCTTATTCATCGGATATTGCCCTTTCTCTTTAATGAAGGCGGCGGCTTTATCGCCTGGCGATGTTTCAAAGCGGATATCCAGAGCCGTATCGCTGTGGATTGGCGCCAGACGCCAGTTATTATCCGCCGCCGGATGGATTTCGCCCGCGCGTTTTGACTCTGCGCCAATCCATGCCGCCAGCACGGCGCGATTTTCATCCGGAGACGCAAAGGCGATATGGTTGTCGCCAGTGCCGGCAAACTTGCCGCCGTAAGCGCGATAGTTATTCGTGGCGACCAGGAACGTAGCGTTCGGGTCGACAGGTTTACCATTAAAGGTGAGGTTTTTAATACGTTTCGCCTGCGGATTCACCATCTGGCATTCGCCATCATAGCGGGCGGGCTGTGACACATCGATTTGATAATTCACACCGTCAATGACATCGAAATTATAGGTGCGAAAGCCGTCCCAATTGATCAACGATTGCGGTTTGTTGCTGTGCATATCAATCTGATTAAACTGTCCGGCAGAGCATTCCAGCCACTCTTTTACCTCCTTGCCGCTGGCTTTCACCACCACCAGCGTATTCGGATAGAGATAAAGATCGGCGGCGTTACGGAAGGTCAACTGGCCTTTTTCCACTTCGACAAAGCTGGCAGGATCGTTCTTACGCCCCCCAACTTTAAACGGCGCGGCGGCGGAAAGCACCGGCAGTTTCGCCAGATCCGGATCGCCCTGAATAAAGTGTTCCACATACGCTTTTTGCGCGTTATTCACCACCTGTACGGTAGGATCGTCCTGCACCAGAGCAAGATAACTGTACATGTTATCGGCGGATTTGCCGATGGGCTTGCTGACAAACTCGCGGGTGGCATCGTGGTCGGCTTTCAGAATACCGACCAACTTACTGTCTTCCGCTGCCAGCGACTTTTTAGCGGCGGCGTCGTAAATGGGCCGCGCTTCCGCTTTCGCCTGTGTAACCTGCCATTTGCCGCTGTCGTTATTGAGCACCAGATCGACCACGCCCAGATGGTCGCCCCACATGCCAGGCATTACCGCAGGAATGCCGTTAAGCGTACCTTTGGCGATATCCGCGCCTTTGATACCGGCAAAATCTTTACCGGGGAAGACGGCGTGGGCGTGGCCAAACATAATAGCGTCGACGCCGGGAACTTCGCTGAGGTAATAAACCGAGTTTTCCGCCATGCTGTGATACGGATCGGCAGAAAGGCCTGAGTGGGCAATGACTACCACTATATCAGCGCCTTTCTCGCGCATTTCGGGCACATATTTCCGGGCGGTTTCCGTGATGTCATTTACGGTAACTTTGCCGCTCAGATTCGCTTTATCCCAGATCATTACCTGCGGCGGCACAAAGCCGATATAGCCGATTTTCAGGGTTTGCGGGTTGCCGTCTTTATCAATAACGTTCGTCTCTTTAATCAGATAAGGCGTAAAGAGCGGCTTTTGGGTTTTAACGTCGATAATATTGGCGTTAACGTAAGGGAATTTCGCGCCGGCCAGCGCGTTATGCAGATAGTCCAGACCATAATTAAACTCATGGTTGCCGAGGTTTCCAACCGCGTAATCCAGAGTGTTGAGCGCTTTATAGACCGGGTGAATATCGCCTTCTTTGAGTCCTTTTGCCGCCATATAATCGCCCAGCGGGCTCCCCTGAATCAGGTCGCCGTTATCCACCAGCACACTATTTTTGATTTCATTTCGGGCGGCATGAATCAAACTTGCGGTACGTACCAATCCGAATTTTTCGGTTGCGGTATCCTTGTAATAATCGAAATCCATCATATTACTATGTAAATCAGTAGTTTCCATGATACGGAGATCGACGGTGGCCGCATTCACGCTGGCGGCGATCAGCGTAGCCAGAAGCGTTGCACTAAACTTAATCATCAGAGGCACCTTTTAAGAACGCACTACAAAAGCCGGATAGTGAAAAATAGCGATGATAAACAGTGAAACCCGATATCGTTCCGACCGTCGCCAGGAGAAGGCGAAACCGTCCCATCCGGCCGATTTTTTGCGAGTGTCCACAGAATGGTGAATGATGCCATGAAAGGTATTATCAAAACCGCAGACGGTATCACAGTTGGCGGAACCCTTAACGATCGGGTATAAGTAAAACAACGAGTTAACGCCCCTGTCATAAAGAGGTGGAGAATGTTAGAACAAGTATGCCAGCTTGCACGGAACGCGGGCGATGCCATTATGCAGGTTTATGATGGAGCCAAACCGATGGAGTACGCCCGCAAGCAGGACGATTCTCCAGTCACTGCGGCGGATATCGCCGCACATACCGTGATTCTCGAAGGGTTATGTACGCTCACACCGGATATTCCGGTGCTTTCAGAGGAAGATCCGCCCGCCTGGGAAGTGCGTCAGCACTGGCAGCGTTATTGGCTGGTCGATCCGCTCGACGGCACCAAAGAATTCATTAAGCGCAATGGAGAATTCACGGTCAATATCGCGCTGATTGAGCAGGGTAAGCCGGTGTTGGGCGTTGTCTATGCGCCGGTGCTGAAAGTGATGTACTGCGCGGCGGAAGGTAAGGCCTGGAAAGAGGAGTGCGGGGTGCGTAAGCAGATTCAGGTCCGGGATGCCCGCCCGCCGCTGGTGGTGATTAGCCGTTCGCATACGGATGATGAACTCACCGAATATCTCCAACAGCTCGGCGAGCATCAGACGACCTCTATTGGTTCCTCGCTGAAATTCTGTCTGGTGGCGGAAGGCCAGGCGCAGCTTTACCCCAGATTTGGGCCGACCAGCGTCTGGGACACTGCCGCTGGTCATGCCATTGCCGTTGCCGCCGGGGCGCACGTTCACGACTGGCAGGGAAAAACGCTGGACTATACCCCTCGTGAATCGTTCCTTAACCCCGGCTTCCGGGTGACTATTTACTGAGGAGCTTATGCAGCAGGTCGACCACCTGCTGCACCTCTTGCTGGGTTAACGCGCTATCTTTCACCCATTGAACCCGACCGTCTTTGTCAAGCACGATGACGGCGGACCCCTCTTCTTTTAACTGCCAGGCGTTTCGCGCCACGCCATTGCTGTCGACAATAAATTGCGACCATGGATAGAGTTTTTTATTACTTTCTATACTGCTACGCACGAACATACCGGAGCCAGGGATCGCATCATCGGTGTTCACAATTGTGGTTGTCTGGTATCTGTCATGGGGAAGCCTGGCGGATTTAATCGCTTCAATCAGCGTGGCGTTTTTTTCCTTCGCCGACGTTCGACCCGCAATGTGCAGCAGAACGCGCGCTTTTCCCGCCAGCTGCGCGCTATTCCAGTTTTTATAACTAAACTCATCTTTATTCAACATCAGTTCGCCACGATCGGCAATGCCTACCGGCGGCACCCGTTGGTTAACTTCAAGGTTATGCGCGGAAGCCATTATGGGGAGTAGCAGGCACGACATTGTCAGAATTTTACGTAGGGTCATGGTCATTCCTTCTTTATTTTTTGCAGGTGATCCGACTACTTTGGGCCGACAGTTAATCATATGTGCGATTGATGCTTTTTCCCGCAAAGGGGATGCCAGTTTGCGGACGGGCGCACAGTTCCTGTGAAAAATGAAGGCATATTCTGACAAATATGAGCTGATGTTTAGATAATTCTGAATAACTGTAATCAAAAGGTAAATATACTTATGCACACTGGAAACGACATAGATATGGTCTATAGTCATATGGCATTAAAATTTGCGCCTTAAAACTGTTGGGCCGATTGTGGCACCGCAAGGGCGTAATACTCAGCAGGAGACAACAATGAAAATTTTCCAACGCTACAACCCGCTACAGGTGGCGAAGTACGTGAAGATCCTGTTCCGTGGACGGTTATATATCAAGGACGTTGGCGCTTTTGAGTTCGATAAGGGTAAGATTCTTATCCCAAAAGTGAGAGACAAGCAGCATTTGTCTGTGATGTCTGAAGTTAACCGTCAGGTTATGCGTCTGCAAACTGAGATGGCATAACCAAAAGTGCTATGCAGTAGGTTAAAAAAGTAAAAAAAAACGGCTCCTGAATCAGGAGCCGTTGATGTTTCTGGTAAACGGATTTTAGGCCGCGCCGTCTTCTTTGCCTTTCGCATCGGGCAGTTTTGGCGCCGGTACGTTGCTTTTATTGTCGAGACGCGTCACCAGCAACTGGTCGATACGGTAGTTGTCGATATCCACCACTTCAAATTTGTAGCCGGAAAACTTCACTGAATCAGTGCGTTTTGGGATCTTGCGCAGCATAAACATCATAAAGCCGCCAATGGTTTCATAGTTGCCGGACTGCGGAAACTCATCGATATCCAGCACGCGCATGACGTCGTCAATCGGCGTGCCGCCGTCAACCAGCCAGGAGTTTTCATCACGCGCCACAATTTGTTCTTCCAGCCCCTGGCCGACCAGGTCGCCCATTAGCGTGGTCATCACATCGTTCAGCGTAATGATGCCGACGACCAGCGCGTATTCATTCATAATGACCGCGAAATCTTCGCCTGCCGTTTTGAAACTTTCCAGCGCCTCAGAAAGGGTCAGCGTATCCGGCACAATCAAGGTATTGCGAATTTGCACGCCGCTATTCAGCGCCATACTTTGGTTCGCCAGCACGCGATTCAGCAGATCTTTGGAGTCTACATAGCCGATGATGTGGTCGATATCTTCATTACACACCAAAAATTTTGAGTGCGGATGTTCGGCGACTTTTTTCTTCAGGCTTTGTTCGTCTTCGTGCAGATCAAACCAGATGATACTTTCGCGCGACGTCATAGAAGACGGTACGGTGCGGGATTCAAGTTCAAACACGTTTTCAATCAGTTCGTGCTCTTGCTTGCGCAAAACGCCCGCCAGCGCGCCGGCTTCCACCACCGCGTAAATATCATCAGAAGTGATGTCGTCTTTCCGCACCATGGGAATTTTGAACAGGCGGAAGATGTTGTTCGCCATGCCGTTAAACAGCCACACCAGCGGGCGAAAAACGAACAGGCAGAAGCGCATCGGGTTGATGATACGCAAAGCCACAGCTTCTGGCGCAATCATACCGATGCGTTTCGGGGTTAAATCCGCGAACAGGATAAACAGCCCCGTCACCAGCGAGAAAGAGAGAATAAAGCTCAGTTGCTCGGAGAGTTCAGGCGACATATAGTGCGAGAAAAGGGCGGAAAAGGCGGGCGAAAATGCCGCATCGCCGACGATACCGCCAAGAATAGCGACGGCGTTCAGGCCAATTTGCACAACGGTGAAAAACATGCCGGGATTTTCCTGCATTTTCAATACGCGTTGTGCGTTGATACTGCCTTCATCAGCCAATAATTTGAGTTTAATCTTACGTGATGCGGCAAGCGAGATCTCGGAGATGGAGAAGAACGCACTTACAGCGATCAGGCAGAATATAATGAATATACTGTTTAACATATCTTATCCGGCGAAACGCCAGATCCTCGGAAGGGAAGTTTATAAATCCGTGTGGTAACGTGTAATGAAAACCGGCTCGTAGCAGTGAGCTGGTAAGTTCAGGGCTAGTATAGCGTAAGCTACTGTAAAGTCGCCAGAGGGTTCATTTTCAACGCCGACAAGCGCCGCCTACGCCAGTGCCGTCACGCGTCAGGCGGCAGGCAAACGCCGATCCCGCCTATCCCGCAGTAACCATACGGATTTTTGTGCAGATACTGTTGGTGTTCATCTTCGGCGTAGTAAAACGGCGTCGCATGGGCGATTTCCGTGGTGATTGGGCGATTGTCTCCGGCGGCGGCCATTGCCGACTTAAAGCGCTCGCGACTGGCGTGAGCGGCGGCACTCTGTTCCGGTGTTAAGGGATAAATCGCAGAACGGTATTGCGTACCATGATCGTTGCCCTGTTGCATCCCTTGCGCCGGATCGTGATTTTCCCAGAAGACCTGTAAAAGTTGTTCATAACGGATAACGGCAGGATCGTACACCACCCGTACCGCTTCGGCATGACCGGTCTGGCCGGAGCAGACTTCCCGGTAGGTTGGATTAGGCGTGTAACCGCCCGCATATCCTGCCGCGGTGCTGTATACGCCAGGCAATTGCCAGAATAAACGTTCTACGCCCCAGAAACAGCCCATAGCAAAGTAAGCGATCTCCATCCCGGCAGGGACATTGGTCATAGAGTGTTCATTTACCGCATGCAGAGTGGCGATCGGCATCGGGGTATTGCGTCCTTGTAACGCATCTGCTTGAGTAACAAGATGCTTTTTATCAAATAAACTCATGAGACATTCTCCCGAAAGCGTTAATTGGCGTTAAGGTTGTAACGAGACGCATCTTTGCACACAATAACAACATGAATGTATCTGGATTTAACCATAAGAAATATTTGGGCAGTCGTCTGCTTTTCAATCGCAATTGTTGATTTTATGTTAAGCCGCGGAGCGGTAGTGTGATTTTTTCCAGGGGTGGGAATAGGGGATATTCAGGAGAAAATGTGCCACATATCCGTCAGTTATGTTGGGTTAGCTTACTGTGCCTGAGCAGTTCTGCGGTAGCCGCGAATGTTCGTCTGAAAGTCGAAGGGCTATCCGGAGAGCTGGAAAAAAACGTTCGCGCTCAGCTCTCTACGATTCAGAGTGATGAGGTGACGCCGGATCGGCGCTTTCGCGCTCGAGTTGATGATGCGATTCGCGAAGGGCTTAAAGCGTTAGGCTATTACGAACCCACTATCAATTTCGACTTGCTTCCGCCGCCTGCGAAAGGACGGCAGGTATTAATCGCCAAAGTTACGCCCGGCCAGCCAGTGTTGATTGGCGGTACAGAAGTCATTTTACGCGGCGGCGCGCGTACGGACAAAGATTATCTGGCCTTACTGAAAACGCGTCCGGCAATCGGCACGGTGCTGAACCAGGGAGACTATGACAATTTTAAAAAGTCGTTAACCAGCGTGTCGCTACGTAAAGGCTATTTCGACAGCGAATTCGTTAAAAGTCAGTTGGGAATTGCTCTGGGCCGTCATCAGGCGTTTTGGGATATTGATTACGATAGCGGTGAGCGCTATCGCTTCGGACCTGTTACCTTCGAAGGTTCGCAGATTCGGGATGAATATTTACAAAATCTGTTGCCGTTTAAAGAGGGCGATGAGTACGAATCGAAAGATTTGGCGGAACTAAACCGCCGATTTTCCGCTACCGGATGGTTTAATTCTGTCGTCGTGGCGCCGGAATTTGAGAAATCCCGTAAAACCAAAATTCTGCCGTTAAAAGGCGTGGTATCGCCGCGAACCGAAAACACGATTGAAACCGGGGTAGGGTACTCCACCGACGTCGGGCCGCGCGTGAAAGCGTCGTGGAAAAAACCGTGGATGAACTCTTACGGTCATAGCCTGACCACCAGCACCAGTATTTCTGCGCCGGAACAGGTACTGGATTTTAGCTATAAAATGCCGCTGCTGAAAAATCCGCTGGAGCAATACTATCTGGTACAGGGCGGTTTTAAACGTACCGATTTGAACGATACGGAGCAGGACTCGACCACGCTGGCCGTTTCGCGTTACTGGGACCTTTCCAGCGGCTGGCAGCGGGCGATTAACCTGCGCTGGAGTTTCGACCACTTTACCCAAGGGAACATCACCAATACCACCATGCTGTTCTACCCGGGCGTGATGATCAGTCGAACCCGCTCGCGAGGGGGGCTGATGCCGACCTGGGGCGATTCGCAGCGCTACTCGGTAGACTATTCGAATACGGCCTGGGGTTCCGACGTGGATTTCTCCGTGCTGCAGGCGCAAAACGTCTGGATTCGGACTTTGTACGATCGCCACCGTTTTGTGATGCGCGCCAATTTGGGCTGGATAGAAACCGGTGATTTCGACAAAGTTCCGCCGGATTTGCGTTTCTTCGCCGGGGGCGATCGCAGTATTCGCGGCTATAAATACAAATCTATTTCGCCTAAAGACAGTGACGGTAATCTTAAAGGCGCCTCAAAACTGGCAACCGGATCGCTGGAGTACCAGTATAACGTCACCGGCAAATGGTGGGGGGCGGTATTTGTCGATAGCGGCGAGGCGGTGAGTGATATTCGCCGTAGCGATTTCAAAACCGGGACCGGGGTCGGCGTGCGCTGGGCGTCGCCGGTTGGACCTGTCAAACTCGATTTTGCCGTACCGGTCGGCGACAAAGACGAACACGGTTTACAGTTTTATATCGGTCTGGGGCCTGAATTATGAGTTTATGGAAGAAAATAAGCCTCGGCGTGTTGATTTTTATTGTGGCGTTACTGGCGAGCGTCGCGTTTCTGGTCGGGACGACGACGGGGCTGCATCTGGTGTTCAGTGCGGCGAACCGCTGGGTGCCGGGGCTGGAAATTGGGCAGGTCACTGGCGGCTGGCGGGACTTATCGTTAAAAAATATCCGCTATGAGCAGCCGGGCGTTGCGGTAAATGCGGGCGAAGTTCATCTGGCCGTCGGGCTTGGTTGCCTGTGGCGCAGTAGTCTGTGTATCAATGATCTGGCGCTAAAAGACATTAATGTCGCTATCGACAGCAAAAAAATGCCGCCTTCCGAACCGGCGCAAGAAGAGGAAGAAAGCGGACCGCTGAACCTCTCCACGCCCTGGCCCATCACGCTGTCGCGCGTGGCGCTGAATAATATCAATATCAAGATTGATGACACTACCGTTTCAGTGCTGGATTTTACCTCCGGGCTGGCATGGCAGGAGAAAAACCTGACCCTGAAACCGACGCGGCTTCAGGGGTTACTGATCGCGCTGCCGAAGGTCGCCGACGTGGCGCAGGAAGAGGTGGTTGAACCCAAAATCGAGAAACCTCAACCGGATGAAAAGCCGCTTGGCGAAACGCTAAAAGATCTGTCTGCAAAACCGGTACTGCCGGAGATGACCGATGTTCACCTGCCGCTCAATCTGAATATCGAGTCTTTTCGCGGCGAGCAGCTACGCGTCACTGGCGATACCGATCTGACGGTACGCACGATGCTGCTTAAAGTCAGCAGTATCGACGGTAATATGAAGCTGGATACTCTGGATATCGACGCCAACCAGGGCACGGTGAAAGCCTCCGGTACGGCGCGGCTCGCCAATAACTGGCCGGTCGATATTACGCTCAACAGTACGCTGAATATCGATCCGCTAAAGGGTGAAAAGATAAAACTCAAGGTCGGCGGCGCGCTACGCGAGCAACTGGAGGTCGGGGTGAATCTTTCCGGGCCGATGGATGTCGCGCTTCGCGCCCAGACGCGGCTGGCGGAGGCCGGTTTACCGCTCAATCTTGAAGTCGTCAGCCAACGCATTGCCTGGCCGTTCACGGGCGATACCCAGTTTCAGGCTGACGATCTGAAGCTCAAACTGAGCGGTAAGATGACCGACTATACGCTGTCGATGCGAACCGCTGTGAAAGGACAAGATATTCCGCCTGCGACCATCACTCTGGATGCCAAAGGAAATGA
Organism: Salmonella enterica subsp. houtenae serovar Houten; assembly: GCA_900478215.1. Lineage (NCBI taxonomy): Bacteria > Pseudomonadati > Pseudomonadota > Gammaproteobacteria > Enterobacterales > Enterobacteriaceae > Salmonella > Salmonella enterica. The sequence goes on along the minus strand of LS483478.1, from coordinate 4,026,450 downwards.
GCGGCAGATTCATCTCGACAAGCTCACCGTCGCCGCTCTGGAAGGCAAAACCGAACTGAAAGCGCTGGTGGACTGGCAGCAGGCGATTAGCTGGCGTGGCGAACTGACGCTGAATGACATCAATACCGCTAAAGAGATCCCGGACTGGCCCGCGAAGCTTAACGGCGTCATGAAAACCAAAGGCAGCCTCTACGGCGGCACCTGGCAGATGGATGTTCCGGAGCTCAAGCTGACCGGCAATGTGAAGCAGAACAATGTTAACGTCAACGGGACGTTAAAGGGCAACAGCTACATGCAGTGGACGATCCCGGGGCTGCACCTGGGGCTGGGCCCAAACCGCGCCGATGTAAAAGGCGAGCTTGGCGTTAAGGAGTTGAATCTTGATGCCGCCATCGATGCGCCAGGGTTGGATAACGCGCTGCCTGGGCTGGGCGGTACTGCAAAAGGTATCGTTAAAGTCCGCGGTACGGTAGACGCGCCGCAGTTGCTGGCGGATATCACCGCCCGCGGTCTGCGTTGGCAGGCGTTGTCTATCGCCCAGGCGCGCATCGAGGGCGATATTAAATCCACCGATCAAATAGCGGGCCATCTCAACGTTCGCGTAGAGCGGATTTCGCAGCCCGACGTTAACATCAATCTGGTGACGCTTGACGCCAAAGGCAGCGAGAAACAGCATCAGCTACAGCTCCGCGTTCAGGGAGAGCCGGTATCCGGTCAACTCTCCCTGACCGGCAGTTTCGATCGCGATGCGGCGCGCTGGAAAGGGACGTTAAGCGACACCCGTTTCCAGACGCCAGTGGGGCCATGGTCATTGACCCGCGCGATTGCGCTGGACTACCGCAATAAAGAACAGAAAATCAGTATCGGGCCGCATTGTTGGCTGAACCCGAACGCCGAGCTGTGCGTACCGCAAACCATTGATGCGGGCGCCGCAGGGCGGGCGGTGGTCAATCTCAACCGCTTTGATCTGGCGATGCTGAAGCCATTTATGCCTGATACCACTCAAGCCAGCGGGATCTTTAGCGGGAAAGCGGACGTGTCGTGGGACACCACCAAAGAAGGCTTGCCGCAGGGGAACGTTACGCTTTCCGGTCGTAACGTGAAGGTTACGCAGACCGTCAATGACGCGCCGTTGCCGGTTGCGTTTGAGACGCTGAACCTCAGCGCCGATCTGCACAATAATCGCGCCGAGCTGGGATGGCTGATTCGCCTGACGAACAATGGTCAATTTGATGGACAGGTGCAGGTAACCGATCCTCAGGGGCGGCGCAATCTCGGCGGTAACGTCAACATGCGTAATGTCAATCTGGCGATGGTCAACCCCATCTTTTCGCGCGGCGAAAAAGCGGCGGGAATGTTAAACGCCAGACTACGCCTGGGCGGCGATGTGCAAAGCCCGCAGTTGTTTGGTCAGTTGCAGCTTAGCGCGCTGGATATTGACGGTAATTTTATGCCGTTTGAGATGCAGCCGAGCCAGCTTACCATGAACTTTAGCGGTACGCGTTCGACGCTCGCTGGTATTGTGCGAACGCAACAAGGGCAAATTAACCTGAACGGCAACGCCGACTGGAGCCAGATTGACAACTGGCGCGCGCGGGTGACGGCGAAAGGCAGTCGGGTGCGGATTACCGTTCCGCCGATGGTGCGTCTGGATGTCTCGCCGGATGTGGTCTTTGATGCGACGCCTTCACTGTTCACGTTGGATGGGCGTGTAGACGTTCCGTGGGCGCGAATTGTGGTACATGAGCTGCCGGAGAGCGCAGTCGGCGTCTCCAGCGACGTGGTCATGCTCAACAATAACCTGCAGCCAGAAACGCCGCAAACAGCTTCTATTCCCATCAACAGTAATCTGACGGTACACGTCGGCAACAACGTACGCATTGACGCCTTCGGGCTTAAAGCGCGTTTGACCGGCGATTTGAAAGTCGCGCAGGATAAGCAGGGGCTGGGGCTGAATGGCCAAATCAATATTCCTGATGGCCGATTCCGCGCCTATGGCCAGGACCTGCTTGTCCGTAAAGGCGAGCTGCTGTTCTCCGGCCCGCCGGATCAGCCGTTGCTGAATATCGAAGCGATCCGTAACCCTGACGCCACCGAAGACGATGTTATTGCGGGCGTGCGCGTCACGGGCACAGTTGATGAACCCAAAGCGGAAATCTTCTCCGATCCGGCGATGCCGCAGGCTGAAGCGCTCTCTTATCTGCTGCGTGGGCAGGGATTGGACAGCAATCAGAGTGATAGCGCAGCAATGACCTCTATGCTTATTGGCCTGGGGGTTGCGCAAAGTGGTCAGGTTGTGGGTAAAATCGGACAGACATTTGGCGTAAGTAATCTGGCGCTGGACACGCAAGGGGTGGGCGATTCGTCTCAGGTCGTGGTCAGTGGCTATGTACTGCCGGGTCTACAGGTGAAGTATGGTGTAGGGATATTTGACTCTCTGGCGACGCTCACGTTACGTTATCGCCTAATGCCTAAGCTATATCTGGAAGCAGTGTCTGGCGTAGATCAGGCACTTGATTTGCTCTATCAGTTTGAGTTTTAGCAATGCGAATATTTGTCTATGGCAGTTTACGACAGAAACAAGGCAATAGTCACTGGATGACCAATGCCCAATTGCTTGGCGATTACCGTATCGATAACTACCAGTTGTATAGTCTGGGCCACTATCCAGGCGCAGTTCCGGGAAACGGATCGGTACATGGTGAGGTTTATCGAATTGATAACGCCACGCTGGCCGAACTTGATGCCTTGCGCACCAGGGGCGGTGAATACGCACGCCAGTTAATCCAGACGCCGTACGGTAGCGCATGGATGTATGTGTACCAGCGTCCTGTTGATGGATTAACTCTGATTGAAAGCGGTGACTGGTTAGACAGAAACCAGCTCTGAAACGAACACGCCACCCTCGGGTGGCGTTGTTTTATGCAGCCAAAAACTTATTTCTTCGCTGCGCGCTCGAAGGAGGCAATGATTTCAGCTTTAGCCGCTTCAGCATTGTCCCAACCGTCAACTTTCACCCATTTGCCTTTTTCGAGGTCTTTGTAGTGCTCGAAGAAGTGAGTGATCTGCGCTTTCAGCAGCTCCGGCAGGTCGTTCACATCTTTAATGTGATCGTACTCTTTGCTCAGTTTGGTGTGCGGTACGGCAACCAGTTTCGCATCTTCACCGGACTCGTCGGTCATTTTCAGTACGCCAACCGGACGGCAACGGATGACGGAACCTGGCTGCAGCGGGTACGGCGTCGGGACCAGAACGTCTACCGGGTCGCCGTCCAGAGACAGAGTATGGTTGATGTAGCCGTAGTTGCACGGATAGAACATCGCGGTGGACATGAAGCGGTCAACGAACAGCGCGCCGCTCTCTTTGTCAACTTCGTATTTGATCGGATCTGCATTAGCCGGGATCTCGATAACGACGTAGATATCTTCCGGCAGTTCTTTACCCGCCGGGACGTTGAGTAAGCTCATGTCTGTTTCCTTAGAATTTATGGCAAACAAGTGGCGAGTATTATAGCCAACTCACGCCGAAAGTCTTCGCTTGTTTTTGTTTTCGCTTCTCCTTGCAAGTGCATTGTTCGTCATTTTTGTGACAGAAAAGTCCATAAATTTAGCCGCTTTTTCATAGGCAAAGAGAAACGATTGCAAGCGAATGATTAACTTTATATTTGCTTTTTTTAGGTGAGATATAATGCAATTTGTTACATCATCGCTTGTTTATAGTTTTTTCGCCGATCCTATTCCTCTACGAAGGCACCCACATGAGCAAGTACTTACTTTTAGTGACAACAGTTTCAGTAGCTATGTCGTCTCTATATGTCTGCCGTTACCGCCGACAATGTGATGGAGGATAACGAAGGCTGGCTGTGAAAGAGAGGAGCAGTAAGCCGTGTAATGTTGTGGAATGGTAGGATGTCATTGCATGGGGGGTTATCGTCGGCGCGCTACAGAGCGGATTAACGGTGCTGTGGGAGCATCGCCAAAGTTCGCCGGTGAGGCGTAAGCCCTGCAATAGCTAAACTTTTTTCGGTTGTAGTCGATAGGTTTTGTAAAGCCAAATTCAACTCTACAACCGGAATATAACAATGCCAAAAATTCTTTCTCTTCGAGCCAGCTTGCTGGCGCTATTGTCTTCCCTGACGCTGCTTTTATTGTTAACGGGCAGTATGGGGCTCTATGCTTCAGCGCGTGTGATCACTTCCTGGGCGTACTATGGCGTGATGAGCGTAGCAACATTGGTTGCGCTTGGCCTGTTATGGGTGATGTGGCTGATGTTACGTAATAAGCTGCTGTACCCGCTGGATAACGTAGTGGAACAGCTAGAGCGTCTGGCGACCGGTGATTTAACGCCTGTCGGTTACCAACCCGCCTGCGCTGAGTTTAATCGCCTTAATACCGCGATGGCAGATATGCGCGCCGCGCTAAGCAATTCCGTGAGACGCGTGCGTGATGCCAGTTCACAGATTGACATCGGCAGCCGGGAATTAACGGCAGGTAACATTCACCTTGCTACGCGAACCGAGTCGACCGCGACATCACTCGAACAGACCGCCGCCAGCATGGAAGAATTGACGGCAACGGTGAAGCAGAATGCGGAAAACGCAGAACAAGCGCATCAACTGGCGAAAACCGTGTCTGATACCGCCGATCGCGGCAGCGAAATGGTGTGCTATGTCATCGAAAAAATGCGCGATATATCGGGGAGTTCCAATCGTATTGCCGACATTCTCAGTGTGATTGATGGCATCGCTTTCCAGACCAATATTCTGGCGCTCAATGCTTCCGTGGAAGCGGCGCGCGCTGGCGAGCAAGGGCGCGGCTTTGCGGTAGTGGCAGGCGAAGTGCGTAATCTGGCCAGTCGCAGCGCCGAGGCAGCAAAAGAGATCCGTACATTAATCAGCGCTTCCCACAGTCATGTGAGGGAAGGGAGCGATCTGGCGTTGCAAGCAGGTGAAACCATGGATGAAATCGCCAATGAAGTGATGCGTATGACCCGGCTGATGCGAGAGATCGCCAGTGCGTCCCAGGAGCAGAGCCGTGGTATTGAGCAGGTGAATATTGCAGTGAGCCAGATGGATGAAACGGCGCAACAGAATGCGGCGCTGGTACAGCAGTCCTCGGCGGCGACCCGCTCGCTGGAAGAGCAGTCACATACGCTGCTCGAAGTAATGGCCGTATTTAAGCTACAGACAGCATAACCGAACGTAGGCCGGATGGCGGCAGCGCCTTTATTCCGGCCTACGTTCGTACAATTACCAATAATTACGCGTCCGGGTATTCGCGGATAAAGCGTTCCACATCGTCAACCATATGGCGGTTGCCGACGAAGAACGAGCGGCGCTGGTGTAGGCTTTCCGGAATGATATCCAGAATACGTTCTTTACCATCGCTCGCTTTGCCGCCAGCCTGCTCTGCGAGGAACGCCATCGGGTTGCACTCATACAGGAGACGCAGTTTTCCCTGCGGGTGGCTGGCGGTGCTTGGGTAGAGATAGATGCCGCCTTTCAGCAGGTTGCGGTGGAAATCGGCCACCAAAGAGCCAATGTAACGCGAGGTATAAGGGCGACTTGTTGAACTATCCTCTTCCTGGCAGAATTTGATGTACTTCTTCACGCCATTCGGGAACTTAATGTAGTTGCCTTCGTTAATGGAGTAGGTTTTACCCTTTTCCGGGAAACGCATACGTTCCTGGCACAGACAGAACACGCCCAGCGACGGATCGTAGGTGAAAGCGTGTACGCCGCAACCGGTGGTGTAAACTAACATGGTGGAAGAGCCATATACGACATATCCCGCAGCGACCTGCTTGTTGCCGGGTTGCAGGAAATCTTCTTCGGTGACCGGCGTGCCGACGGGCGTCACGCGGCGATAAATCGAGAAAATCGTACCGACAGAAACGTTAACGTCGATGTTAGAGGAGCCATCCAGAGGGTCCATCAGCACCACATATTTCGCGTGTTCGCAGCCTTCAAAGACGACGATTTCGTCCTCTTCCTCCGACGCGATGCCCGCGACAATATCGCGTGCTTTTAGTGCAGCTTTCAGTTTCTCGTTCGCGAACAGATCGAGCTTCTGCTGAACCTCGCCCTGCACGTTCTCAGCACCGCTGGCACCCAGGATATCGACCAGACCGGCTTTGTTGATATCGCGGTGGATGATCTTGGCGCCCAATTTTATTGCCGACAACAAAGCCGTGAGTTCACCGGTAGCCTGAGAGAACTCGTGCTGCTTTTCAACAATAAATTCACCTAACGTTTTCATAACACTTTCCCTGCAATTGATTGGAGTAAAGCGACCGTAACAATCTTAACAAACATTTCAGATGATGCGCTCAGGTGAATCGCGCCAGCAAAGTACAGATTTACCTGAAATGCGTTTCTCACTTGCCAGACATGTGCGTAAAATGGCTCGCAGATAAAAAAAGGATAGTGACGTATGCGCATTCATATTTTGGGAATTTGTGGCACTTTCATGGGGGGGCTGGCGATGCTGGCTCGCTCGCTTGGTCATGAAGTAACGGGTTCGGACGCCAATGTGTATCCGCCGATGAGTACTTTACTTGAGAAGCAAGGGATTGATCTGATCCAGGGTTATGACGCCAGCCAGCTCGATCCGCAGCCGGATCTGGTGATTATCGGCAATGCGATGACGCGCGGGAATCCGTGCGTGGAAGCGGTGCTGGAAAAAAACATTCCCTTTATGTCTGGTCCGCAGTGGCTGCACGACTTTGTGTTGCGCGATCGCTGGGTACTGGCGGTCGCAGGTACCCACGGTAAAACCACGACCGCAGGCATGGCGACCTGGATACTGGAAGCGTGCGGCTACAAGCCGGGCTTCGTTATCGGCGGCGTACCAGGCAACTTTGAGGTTTCCGCGCGTCTGGGTGAAAGCCCGTTCTTTGTTATCGAAGCGGATGAGTACGACTGCGCGTTCTTTGATAAACGTTCTAAATTTGTGCATTACTGCCCGCGTACGCTGATCCTTAATAACCTTGAGTTTGATCATGCTGACATCTTCGATGATCTGAAAGCGATCCAGAAGCAGTTCCACCATCTGGTACGCATCGTGCCGGGGCAGGGGCGCATTATCTGGCCGGAAAACGACATCAACCTGAAACAGACCATGGCGCTGGGTTGCTGGAGCGAGCAGGAACTGGTGGGCGAGCAGGGACACTGGCAGGCGAAGAAGCTGACTACCGATGCTTCCGAATGGGAAGTGTGGCTGGACGGCGAAAAAGTCGGCAATGTGAAATGGGGCCTGGTAGGCGAGCACAATATGCATAATGGGCTGATGGCGATTGCCGCTGCGCGCCACGTGGGCGTCGCACCCGCAGAAGCGGCCAGCGCGCTGGGGTCATTTATTAACGCCCGCCGCCGTCTGGAACTGCGCGGTGAAGCCCACGGCGTAACGGTCTATGACGATTTCGCCCATCACCCGACGGCGATTCTGGCCACGCTGGCGGCCTTACGCGGTAAAGTCGGCGGGACGGCGCGTATCATTGCAGTGCTGGAGCCGCGTTCTAACACCATGAAGATGGGGCTATGTAAGGATGATCTGGCGCCGTCGTTAGGACGTGCGGATGAAGTTTTCCTGCTGCAGCCGCCGCATATTCCGTGGCAGGTATCGGAAGTGGCGGACGCTTGCGTACAGCCTGCTCACTGGAGCGGGGATGTCGGCACTCTGGCGGAGATGGTGGTGAAAACTGCGCAGCCTGGCGACCATATTCTGGTAATGAGCAATGGCGGTTTCGGCGGCATCCATCAGAAATTGCTGGATGGCCTGGCGAATAAGGCACTGTTGTAACAATATTATATTACGCACTATAAAGTAATATTTATAGTGCGTAATATTATTTCATATATCTTTTTAGTTTATCCTTTAATATATTTTAAAAGCGCCATCATTTATAATTCTAATGAATGCGTCCCTTCTAAACATCCCATTCTAATATTGATTTATTCTGAAAATGATGCTTTAAGCTTCTACATTCCTTGAACATATAAGAGCCACAAAGGATGATAGTGCTATTAATGGTATTCTAACGCAAGGTTCTTTTTATGGAAGAAAGCAATCCATGGCCAACATTTGTTGACGCATTTTCGACAGTATTAAGTATCTTTATTTTCCTGACGCTTCTGTTCATATTGAATAGTATGGTCGTAATGTATGAGAGTTCACAGAAAGTTTATGCTCAGTTTAAGGCTGAAGTGCAACAAAACAGTCAGTCTGAAACTGTAAGCGTTGAAAATAAAAAGCAATACAGCGTCTCAAATGATGGTGTCTTTATTAAGGATACAACTAATTATTCATCTGTAATTTTGAGCAAAGATAAAGCCATTATTAGTTATGACCCCAATAAGTGGCAGATATCAGAAGATAATTTAAAGCAGGTAATCGACTGGATTGGTAGTGAAAGCAATGTCCGCATTGTGGCGACAAACGGCAGTAACTTACCTGTGTCTGATGAAATTAAAATTGCCTATGAGAGAGCTATCTTGCTGGCAAAATCTCTTGAAATTAATAAGCATGAATTAAAGCTTTCAATTGAAGTTGCATCAGGCTCAGATAGCAATAATGGACAAGTAATAATTTACAAGGGAACAAAATGATTTCAATGAAGAACAAAGTCAATATATTTATAATTCCAATTTTATCTTTGGTAGTAGCATTAATTCCCGCTATGTTTTTATTATCTCCTTATCTACGGGGTTATATATTTTCAACATACAGAGCGAGCGCTATATTCAATACTGCAATTCTTACTATTTATAGCATTGGTGCTTTTGTTAGTTTCTACTCGATAGTTGAAGTTGGACGTGCCAGATTTATTTTAAGTCGTGGAGATGGAAATAAAAATTGTCGATTGATCTCTAATCTTAATAAGCTTTTTTATTCTGCTGAATACCCCAATGCTGGTTCATTGATATCAAGTGCCAATGAAAGCGCCTTTAAGACAAAAACACAAAGGTTGTCATTAATTCATACTTGTATGAATACATCAACCATGATGGGGTTGCTCGGCACGTTTTTTGGCTTGTCCGTAACGGTTGCGTCTGTTGTTGTCTTGCTAGACAAATCAAGCCTTGGGGGGGGGCGGGAATAGTAGCGAGATATTAGATGTTATCGTTAATATCATGAAATCCCTGTCGGCCCCACTTCGTGGGATGAATATTGCTTTTGTGGCTTCTATTTATGGCGTAGTTAGTGCCATCCTCTTAGGCGTACAGACTATTATTTGTCGAAGTGCCTACAATTCACTTTTTTATTGTTTAAGAGAGATGTCAATTGAATACCTTAAGAAAAATGATGAGCAAATAGGTTTAGATAATAACAAGGTTAATGCAGGTAGAATTATTGTAAAGGGTATTAATAGCATTCTTGAACAGGTAATTAATCTCAATAATATAACGAATAAACAATATGATATTACTGCAGCGGCTTTGTCGGGGATTGATATGAATATGTCCCGCATCAATTCTTGCCTTTCAAGTATTAGCGATGTTTTGGTAATTTTGAGTCAGGAGCAAATTATCCTTAAGTCTGGTGTTGATTCTGCAAAAAACATGATTAACGAAGGTGTTTGTTTACAGATGAAAAATCACCATGAAAATATCAATAAATATAATGATATCCTCAAAGGAAACTTATCGATAGCGGCAGGAATAGAGAGTGTTAGTGACGAACAGGAAAAAAGACATCTTGAACAAATTAACATGCTAAAAGAAAATTCAACTGAAAATAAAATGTATGCAGATATTCTCTTAAAAGAAATGGAGTCAAGTCATTCAACATTTTATCCTTTGTTTGAAAAATTAGTAGAAATGCATAAACTTTTAACAGGTAGGGTTACAAAATAATGTTAACATCTAAAGTTAATTATGCATTATTTGCATTTGCAGCGATTTTCTCAATGCCATCGTTTTCTTCAGGGCAGAATATCTATACGCTATCAACTTTGATTAAGGATGGGATTACCTCATCAAGTTCTGTAGCCTCAGCAAAATGGGGAACTGAAGCAAAAAGAGAAGATATTAATATCGCAAAGTCATCATTATATCCGACATTAGATATGACATCAGAGGTTGCTCGTGCCTATGAGAAAGGATCTACACGCACTACTGAAGACAATGTCAAAAATCAAATTATGTTAAATTATCGCATACTTGATTTTGGTGTAAGAGATCAGTTAATTGATGAGAGTAATAATGAGTGGAGCTCTGCAAATTATATATATCTGGATCGTGAGAGTGAAATTGCAGGGAAAGTAACGAAAAGTTTCTTAACTGTGAATAAACAAAAAGAACTATTGGGCATTATTCAAAATGAATTGAACTACTATAATGACCGCTTGCATGATTTTGAATATCTCGTGAAATCGGGCGAATCGACCGAGTCAGATCTAAAAAAAATACAGGCTTCAATTGATTCGTTAAATGTCCAAAAGATAAGTGTTAACGAAAAGCTTGATGATGAGCTTAATACGCTAAATATATATACTAATGACCTGATATCCAGAAATAATCTGACTAGTGTACCATCGGCCATTAGTAAGTACAGGTTTAATATGGATGGTGAAGAATTTTTATCACTTATATTAAAGCAAAATTCTAAAGTTCTTAGTGCAGACAAAAAAATTGATGCTGCAAAAGCAGAGTATATCGCATCAAAAGATAAATTCTTTCCAACAGTAGACTTCCAGGCTGGCTATACAGACAACACACCATCAAATGATTCTGATATTGACGACTATAAAGATGAGTTTCGAGTTGGAGTAAAAGTTGGCTGGAACATTTTTAATGGATTTAAAGATGTTTCTGATACCAATAAAAGACGCGATATGTTGAATAAGACTCTCGCAGATCGGGATGATTTACTTAAACAAGTTACGCTGAAAATAAAATCTAATGCTGCGCAGTATCGTTCTGGTATTGAATCTTTAAAATTGGCAAATCAGTCATGTCGCAATGCCCGAGATTTGACATCTCTTTATGAACAGGAGTTTAAAATTGGTCAAAAATCCTTACTTGATCTGGTCACTAGCCGTAGTGAACTTTTTCGCGCATGCTCAGAAATTATTGAAAGCCAATATCAGGTATACACAGCCAATTTAGACCAAATGTTATTAGGTGATATGCTAATAAAAACCATTAATGAAAATGAAAATGTATACCGTTGATGTGGACTCCATACACTCAGTTCGTATGATGCAGTGGCTTATTGTCTTTCTGCTTATCTTGTTGGGGATTTCTTCCCAAGCTGAGATTAATGCGGTTGTTCATGGGGAAGGTAATGTTGTTAACCGTTCAAACTCTCAGGTAGTTTCACTGAGTAAGGGGGGAGTAATCGCGGATTTATACTGCCATGAAGGTGATTATGTTCATAAGGGGCAAGAACTGGCGAAGATAATTAACCATGATATAGATAAGGATTTCGAACAAAAAAAAGTTAAAGCGAAGCAACTTCAAAAAAAGATCAAGGATCTCTCATATTTTATTTCAAGTAATTTAGATGTAATTGATTATTTTAATTATGAAAATATTGATGATCCTGAAATAATTAGTAACTCAAAGACTATCAATGATCAAATACAGTCAAAGCAAAGTGAAAGTAAAGGTGCTGAAAGTGAAATTCATGGTCTCACGGAAGAAGTAAAAAATAAAAAAGAAGAATATAGCCTAAGCGCTAAAGAAATAAATATCATTGAACCATTGGTCAAAAAAGGTATAAGCCCACTAAGTAATTTATTAGTTAAAAAACAATGTGCTATTCGTCTTCAATCTGAAATTTCAGAAATAAATAATCAAATTGTTAGTAAAAACAATTTTATTGACCTTAAAGGTAAAGAGATTTCGACCATCAGACAAGACTATTTACACTCAATTCAAAAAAAGCTACAAGATAGTGAAAATGATTTGTCAATCTTGAATGCTGAGCTAAAAATTATCAACTTGCAACGTTCTGAGAATATTGTACATTCCCCTGTTGAAGGTGTTATATATAATGTAAATAAAAATGCAATGACTATTGGTGGTGTTATTTCACCGACAGAAATGTTATTCGAGATTAAACCTGTTGATAAGCATGTCAGAGCTGAGGTGAAAATTAATCCGAAGTACCGCGATCAAATCTTTGTTGGTGAAAAAACAACAATTTCAATTGAGTCAATTGTGAACTCCAGGCGTCGACCATATCCAGCAATAATTGAAAACATCAGTCCTGATATTATTGAGTCTAAGGATAATACCGGGTTGAAAGAGTATTATAAAGTGATGGTTGAGTTTTATGTTTCTGAAGGGGATTTATCAAATATTAAACCAGGAATGATCGTTGATGCAAATATTATAACTGGAAAACATACGATTCTTGATTATCTTATGTCACCTATTGCTAAAACATTTAAAGGGGCGCTCTCAGAGCCGTTACCTTCTGACCATTGATAAGGGGTTTTATTATGGAAAATTATTACGTAAGCAATAATTCAAATGTTGATTTGACTAAGTATGGTTCGCTTGCTGATGCAAAAATTTCCATAAATGGGTCAGATCTTGTTATTAAATTTAAATCGAATGAGATCCATATTATAAATGGTGCGCTTTATTCATCGTTAAATAGATCGGGTATTATCGTTACGTTTTCGGATACTGCAGTTTCGGGGAAAATACTTCTTGATAAAGTTGATCTGCAGGATGTCAATCTTACGCATTTGAGCCAGGATGTCATCAATAATCAACATACTCAAAATATCGATAAAGAAGAACTGGAAAAAGAACTCGCGAAAACAAAAGAGGAACTCAAACATCTTGCTGAACATGTCAAACAGGAGCAACATTCTGAGCATTCCCTTCTTCAGGAAATGCACCAGATATTACAGCAAAATGCTAAGCAGCAAGATTTTTCTAATCCACAATCTGATGTTCATTTGAAGGATTTTGATTTTGAGTATGATGAGCAGATGGACAATGTCGAGCAGCACGAATTTATGGCTTTATCAGACCCCTCAAGCTCAGTCAGCGCTCCTCCTGAGACACCGAGCAGCGGTAATTTACCCTCTATCACATTGGGTTTGGTTGACAGTAGTGATAGCGGCGTTGCACGTGATAATATTACCAATGATATTTGTCCTGTGGTCGCAGGAACATCGCAAGCGGACAGTCTTGTCTATATTTCAGTTAATGGTGTCGTGGTTGGTGAAACAACAACGGACGCTTCAGGTAATTTTTCATATATAATTGATAGAAATCTTCCCGATGGGAGTTACTCAATCCAGGCAACGACATTATATCCATCCGGTGCTCAGGAAAAATCAAGTATCAATATTACTATTGATACTCAAGTATCAGTTCCTGAGATTAGTCTTGCGCTAAATAATGATACGGGAATAAGTAGTGTCGATGGTGTGACAAATATTAACTCTCCCGCGTTAACTATATCTAATATAGATCCAGATGCCACATCTGTTAAGGCTACTATCACCAATGATAACGGGGAGTTGATATCCGTTTCAACAGCATCTGAAAATGATGATGGAACCTGGTCTTTTAATGTTGGACAGCAGCTTCCTGATGGCGTTTATGTGATTTCTGTTACTGTGACCGATATAGCTGGTAATTCAGCAACATCAGCACCAGTTGATATCACAATTGATACAACGATTTCACCCGTCACTGCAAACTTACTTCCATCAGATGACACGGGAAGTAGCAGTATTGATGGTATTACAATGCATAAAAATGTCTCTGTGACAGGCAATGCTGAGTCCGGTAGCATAATAACTATTTATGATAGCAATGGGATACTTATCAGTACTACAACGGCAGATAATGAAGGGCGCTGGGAAGTTACATTAAATTCATTGCCAGAAGGTAGTAATGTTTTCACTATTACATCGCAAGATGCAGCGGGTAATATTTCGGAAACTGTAATAAATATTGATTGTGACACCTCAACATTTGTCACTAATTTGACTATTACCGAAGAAACTAATAGTGGAGCATTAACCGATCTTATTACGAATAATTCCTCTCCGGTGATTACAGCGAATGGTGAAGTTGGATCATCAGTTGATGTCATAGTCAATGGTGACAAAGTTGACACAATATCGGTTGGTGATGATGGGGTCATAACTTATGAACTTAAATCTCTTCCTGATGGAGAATACTCCGTACAGCTAGTAACAACAGATGTGGCAGGAAATACGGCAACTTCTGAGACTATTTCTGTCACAGTCGATACGCATATCAGTCAATTCTCTATTAGTATGAGTTCTCTTACGAATGACACTACGCCTGCATTGTCTGGAAAGGGTGAAGCAGGGTCTACCATTGATGTTTATGTAAATGGCAGACATGTTGATGAATTGACCGTGGATTCAAAGGGGAATTGGTCTACTAATCTGTCATTAGGTTCTGATGGAGTATACTCTGTTTCCGTTGTTATCACCGACATCGCCGGTAACACTGAGACAAAAACAGCCTCTTTAACACTTGATACGCATATTGATATTCCCACTATTGTATTTCCCGCATCGCAAGATTCGGCAGATCCAACAGACATGATTACAAATGTCTCTAAACCAACTTTCTCTGGCGAAGGTGAAGCAGGAGATACTATTACCGTTTATGTGGATGGTAAAAGCTATGCGACAACCACGGTTGATTCACAAGGCAATTGGAAATATGCATTTTCTAATTCCTTAAGCGATGGAGGGCATAGTATTTATGTTGTTGCTAGCGATGCTGCAGGAAATAAAGCTACATCGGGTACAATTTCACTGACCATTGATACGGTTGCCAAAATTAATACGCCAACTCTGGTTTCAGATGATGGGCTTTATAATAACGATAATATCACAGGGAATAATGACCCTAAATTTAAAATCTCAGGCGAAGTCGGCGAGACAGTTATCATTTATCTGGATGGTGAGCCGGTCGATACGATTGTTTTAACGCAATCATCGCAAAATTGGCAATATACTCAACCATTAGATGATGGTGTGCATACCTTACAATATTCAGTCACCGATATTGCAGGGAATACTAGTATTTCAAATGTCTCAAATTTTACAATTGATACATTCTATGATGCAACCCTTCTAATGACCTCTGTTGAAGGAGTACAAGTTACTACGAATACCGATGTGATATATATTACAGATAATCCTGCCACGATTTCTTTAACCGGTGAGGGCGAGGCTGATAGTAAAATAACTATCTATATTGATGGGGTACAAGTCGCCTCTGTAGTAGCCGATAATGCGGGTAACTGGCAGGCAGAGATTAACTCTGGAAAATTCCCTTCGCAAGATAATGCCTCAGTACAAATTATTTCGGAAGACCCTGGAGGTAACACTGCAGAAGTTGATTACACTATTCGTGTTGATAATGAAGTTGATAGTCTCACATTACAACTTGATAATCCAATAGAAAATACTTCTGGTGCTGAAGACTCTCCTGTCGCCTGGAAATCAAATTCCGAATCGTTAGACTTTAGCGGGACGGGAGAAGCGGGAGCTACAATCTCCATAGTGATAGGTGGCGTTATCGTTGCGTCTTGTATTGTTGACAGTAATGGACAGTGGAGTACTGAATCATCACCTGTCAGTGATGGAACGTGGAGTGTTACTATTGAAGAAACGGATGTTGCGGGTAATACGATGGAATATACTCATGACATTGTTATTGATACCACGCCACCTCAAACACCTGATATTGAATATTCCTCTTACATTAATGAACAAGGTATTGTTGTTCTTTCTGGTATGGGGGAGCCTGATAGCACTATTTATCTGACTGATACTGCAGGCAATATCATCGCACAAGCAACGGTTTCTGATGATGGCTCATGGACTCTTTCCGCAAAATATGCTTCAGGCGAAGATTATTCTTTGTACTCTGTGGATAGCTTTGGGAACCAAAGCTCAGCAGTTGTAGTTAATGATTCAACAGGCACCAATACCTATTCCATAGATTCTATAGATAATATTAATCATCTTCTGATTACTAATGCTGACGCCCATACGGTTGCTTTTTCCGATATTCCCAGTAGTGCTAATTCTGTTGATATTATATGGCAAGGAAAAACATATGCTTTAGTCCATGATGATGATGGTTCATGGTCTATTCCTGGCAATGTCGTTCACGATAATGGCGTTTATGAAGTTAATCTGGCGATCCATTATGCCGACGGAAGCACTTCGTATATGAATGAGTTTGTTGTAGTCGATATTCCTCAGGTTAAAAGTGCTTCTCATCAGGACTTATCTCATGTATCTGATCTGATACCCCATATGGTCGATCACCCTGTTGAACATTCGGGAGGTCTCGATAAGCATAAATTGGCTGATATATTTCATCATACTCCTGAGTCTCATTCACACTCAGTTCCCGCTATGGTTACCCGATCAGAACATACGGCTTTGGAACATACAAGTATTGATGCTTTTACACAATTTATGCATAAAATGGAGCATCATTCTTCCATATCAGAAAAAATCACTGGGCTTAATGACGTTTTTGCTAAGAACCATGAAGGGGGGCATCGGGGATTATCTGGTAATCACCAGATTAATATTATAAGGCATTTTATTGCTCACGCGAATAACGACCATATACTGGATGCGGATGAACATCACCATACTATTCATATCAATCATCATGTTTAATCTATTATTATAGAGTCAATAATGCTTAATATTGTTAGTGATTTCAGTGTTCGAACAGGCGAATTGATAACTGTACTGTCATGTTTTTGGGGAAGGGCGGAGCCTTCCCCTCCAGAAGTTGATGAAATTGCTGATTCAGAAGTAAAGATTAATGGTGTATTGTTGCCTTATGGCATCACGGCTAAACCTGTTTTAGCAGGCTGTATTCATGACATAAGTGCAAAGAATATGCCCCTCATTATTCATGTTGGTGAAGGCCGTTGGTTGGTTGTCGTTAGGGTGATGAAAAATGCGGTTACAGTACTTGGCCTGGATAAAAAGTTTCAGGATGTCCTCATTGAGGATTCTTTTTATAATGGTAAAACAATATTTCATGTTACCCAGAATGAGACCCTTAAAGAAAAAATATCAGTAAAGCGTATGCTTTTTAGACTTATTTCTGAGAACAAAAGTTATTACTGTAGATATTTTTTGGCATCTTTTTTGTTAGCATTAACTGCGCTAACCATTCCTGTTTTTAGTAGCGTATTTTATGATAAGTTAATACCTAGTGAGTCTGTTTCTTCGCTGTTCTCGATATGTGGCATTGCAGTGATTATGATACTCCTTGAACTATTTTTACGGACCTCTCGTGATATTAGTCAGTCATTGCTTTCTCGGGCTGATGATGTCACTCTTGATATTAGTTTTATGGAAAATGTTATCCGTTCGAACAGCCATTCACACATGGTGTCTACGCTCTATTTCCTTTGGGTCGAGTTTCAGCGAGTGAAGTCAATTGTCTTCTATGGGCTTATTCAAAAAGTTGCTGAATTACCTGTGTTCATAATCTATGTTACTATTATCTGTATGAATCTCGGATTTGTGGGGCTGGTACCGGTAGTGATGACGATAGTGGGAATAATATACTCCTGGTACCATAACATATCCATGGATAAACTAGGAAAAGAGCAGCAAAATAAAAATCAGTCACGGGACTCATGGTTTTCTGAAGTTTTATTTTCTCTTGATTCTGTCAAAAATATAAATAGTGAAAGGTTATTGACTGACTGGGTAGTTATGTCAGAAGATAATTCAATTATCTCATTGAAGATGAAGAGGATGATGTCTACCTATCAGTATATTATGGCATCTATGTCTGGTTTAAATCAATTGCTGATAATGATGTGTTCGTGGTTTTTAGTCGTGCAAGGAAGTATTACAACCGGCTCTATTATTTCTTCAGTTATTATTGTTGGGCGTATGTCTTCTATAATGAATTCATTTTCCTCACTGTTTATGTCTGTACTAACAGCAAGAAGAGTTACTCAGGATATGGGAGCGCTATTTGATTCGCCAAAAAGTAATTCTCCAAAATTGTTAACCTATATTAAACCCCAAAATTCCATTCTGGTTAAAAATCTTTCCTGGAAATACGATGATGTTGGACCTGATGTTTTAAAAAAAATAGATCTCGAAATACCCATTGGGCAAAAAATTGCAATTGTGGTGGAGTGTGGGGCCGGCAAGTCAACTCTGCTTTCACTCATTAGTGGAATGAAATTGCCTCATTCAGGTGCTGTAATTTATGATGGTGTTAGCTCAAATCATTTATCCTCTGATTTTTTCTTTAAAGAAATTAGCTGTATTTACCCTAAAGATGGTTTTTTATCTGGTACCCTTGAATACAATTTTTTGCTTAAGAACAGCACCAATCCACCTAAAGTTGTACATGCCTTAAAGTTACTTGGGTGTGATTTTATTCTTAATGACCCAGGCGGTATGAAACGACATGTTAGCTATATGGAGGAAGGTTTTTCATCCGGGCAATTACAGAAATTGCTTCTGGCAAGAAGTATCAGTGGTTCGGCAAATATCTTTGTTTGGGATGAGCCGACGTCTTCTCTTGACGAGAAAAGTGAGAGCGAATTTTTCAGTAAACTAGATACTATCCTTGAAGGCAAAACACTCGTCATGACAACGCATCGCAAACATTTACTACAATTTTTTGACAGAGTAATTTATTTAAAGAATGGAAAAATCACAGGTGATTATCTGCACGCAGAGCTATTCCCTTAGTCAATGCATGCAGTGTACAGTTTTTTTCATTTCATTAAGTGGGTACGCAAGGTTGCCCTTGCGTAACATTTTACTCTTCGTTTTCGGACAGCTCGCGCAGATACTGGAAAATCTGACGCGCGGATTTCGGCGGCTTGTTGCCTTCTTTCTCTTTCTTCGCATTACGAACCAGAGAACGAAGCTGCTGGCGGTCAGCATCTGGCCACAGGTTCAACACTTCCGCTATTGCGTCATCACCTTCGACGATTAGGCGATCACGCAATTGCTCAAGCTTATGAAACAGCACAACCTGCTGGTTATGACGGTTTTTCAGCTTGTCCAGCGCCTGACGGATAGGATCCACCTCCCGCTGGCGTAACATTTTACCAATTAGTTGCAACTGGCGGCGGCGGCCTTCCATCTTAATACGCTGAGCCAGTTCAATGGCGTCACGCAGATCGGCGTCCAGCGGGATCTTATCCAGTGCGTTTTTCCCCAGCGCCACCAGTTCCGCGCCCAGGCGTTTTAACTCCTCGGCGTCACGCTTAATTTCACTTTTACTGACCCAGATAATTTCATCGTCTTCGTCTTCGATATCATCACCGGGAACGTCGTCGAGCCAGTCTTCGGGCTGCTTTGTCATGTCAGGCTCCTTAAAAAAAGAGGCTAATGTTACCAGTTAAGATGCGCACTGAAAAACGGTTCTCTGTTAGACTTCAGAGAAACTCTCTCTACATTATGGCATTTGCAATGAAAGTAATCGCACAAGTTGAAGCGCAGCGTAAGATCCTGGAAGAAGCAGTTTCGACAGCGCTGGAGTTAGCCTCAGGCAAATCGGATGGGGCGGAAGTCGCCGTCAGCAAGACCACCGGCATTAGCGTCAGTACCCGTTATGGTGAAGTAGAGAATGTCGAATTTAATAGCGACGGCGCGCTGGGGATTACGGTGTATCACCAGAATCGTAAAGGCAGTGCTTCCTCGACAGATTTAAGTCCGCAGGCGATTGCCCGTACTGTGCAGGCCGCGCTGGATATTGCCCGTTACACGTCGCCGGACCCGTACGCAGGCGTGGCGGATAAAGAGCTGCTGGCGTTTGACGCACCGGATCTGGACTTGTTCCACCCGGCAGACGTTTCTCCGGACGAGGCCATTGAGCTGGCCGCCCGCGCGGAGCAGGCTTCTCTAAAGGCGGATAAACGCATTACCAATACCGAAGGCGGCAGCTTTAACAGCCATTACGGCATTAAAGTATTCGGTAACAGCCACGGTATGTTGCAAGGATATTGTTCCACGCGCCATTCGCTTTCAAGTTGCGTCATCGCGGAAGAGAACGGCGATATGGAACGCGATTACGCTTATACCATCGGCCGGGCGATGGCGGATCTGCAATCGCCCGAATGGGTCGGGGCCGAGTGCGCGCGCCGTACTTTATCTCGTCTGTCGCCGCGCAAACTCTCCACTATGAAAGCGCCGGTCATTTTCGCTAATGAAGTGGCGACAGGGTTGTTTGGCCACTTGGTCGGGGCGATTGCTGGCGGCGCGGTATACCGTAAATCCACTTTCCTGCTCGACTCGCTGGGCAAACAAATTCTGCCGGAATGGTTAACCATCGAAGAACACCCGCATCTGCTAAAAGGGCTGGCGTCTTCACCGTTCGACAGCGAAGGCGTACGCACGGAGCGCCGCGACATTGTGAAAGAAGGCGTGCTGACCCAATGGTTGCTGACCAACTATTCCGCCCGCAAACTGGGGCTGAAAAGTACCGGTCATGCGGGCGGCATCCATAACTGGCGTATCGCCGGGCAGGGGGTGAACTTTGAGCAGTTGCTTAAAGAGATGGGTACCGGCCTGGTGGTGACCGAGCTGATGGGGCAGGGCGTAAGCGGCATTACTGGCGATTACTCGCGCGGCGCGTCGGGCTTTTGGGTCGAAAACGGTGAAATTCAGTATCCGGTGAGTGAAATTACCATCGCCGGCAACTTAAAAGAGATGTGGCGCAATATTGTGAGCGTGGGTAACGATATTGAGACTCGCAGTAATATACAATGTGGTTCGGTCCTGCTGCCGGAGATGAAAATTGCTGGTCAGTGATACTGGTTAAGGCGTTAATTTTTTAACAATAAAAAAGGAAGTGAGCAATGCGTAAACACCTGTTAGGGATCATCGCAGCTTCAACGCTGGTTCTTGGTTCTTCTGCGTTTGCTGCCGATCTTGAAGATGATATGGGGATCCTCAAGGACAATCTGCAGATTGTCGAAAAAACGGATAATGTGGCTGAACTGAAAGACGCGTTAACCAAAATGCGCGCGGCCGCGCTGGATGCTCAAAAAGCGACGCCGCCAAAGCTGGAAGATAAAGCGCCGGACAGCCCGGAAATGAAGGATTTTCGTCACGGTTTTGACATTCTGGTCGGCCAAATTGATGGCGCGCTGAAGCTGACGAACGAAGGTAAAGTCAAAGAGGCAAAAGCGGTAGCGGAAGACCTCAAAACTACCCGCAATACGTATCATAAGAAGTATCGTTAATTTTTGTGGGATGGCGGCAGTGTTTATCTGTAGGTGTAGGTCGCCATCCGGCAAAATGTAAGATTCATCACACTTTCTCACTTTATACGACAACATCGTTGCCTGTTTCAGCCTCGCTATTTCCTCTCTACGCCGCGATATACCCCACACTTTCCCGGCGATAATCTGGCAATGTCGTTTTTTTTGTGCAGTAGGTCACCCTCTCCATTCCCCTTTCCACTTCGAAGTGGAAAACAACTCGCTACAAACTTTTAACCCTTGTCGCTAGTTTTATCTCATTGCCATTAACGGGGTGAGACGCGTGGATAACGGAGCAGTAAAACACAACGCCGGGGAGCGTATTAACGAACTGGCTGAACAGGTGTTAACGCAGGTGGATGGGCTGCTGGGGCGGCATCACATTGTCCCCAATGCGGTACAGACACAAATGCTGACCTCGCACGTTCGCGCGATGGCGCACCGGTCAATTACCGGCGAGCCTTTACCGGAAGTCGATGCCAGCTTGTTTGATGAAATCTCAGCCGAATCAATGGCGCTTGCCCGCGAAATCGTGGCGGCGTTTGGCAACCTTCCTGACGAAGAAGCCTGGCTATTATCGGTACATTTTGAAGTCGCGAAAGACAACCTCTAAGGAGCAAGTAATGGAACAGATTACCGTCGTGATTGGCGATCGCCTGGGTAAAGGCCAGAAAGTGGCGGCGGGCGTGGAAAAAGCGGGCGGACGCGCGGTCGTCGTACCGGGCGTCGCGGCAGACATGAAGCTGGGCGATGTGATGAAGACGGAAAACGCCACCTTCGGCATTTCTTTTTGCGGCAGCGGCGGCGCGGGCGCTATTACCGCGCAAAACAAGCATGGCTACAAAGCCAAATATGGGATGCGGTCAGTGGATGAAGGCGTCACCGCTATCAATGAGGGCTGCAACGTGTTGGGTTTCGGCTTTATGGATAAAGAAGAGCTCGGCGAGCGCCTGGTAGTGACGTGGCAAAAGAAATACGGCGCCTGATGATGAAAGAGCAATTCACCACCACGGTGAGAGTAAAAGGCAAGGGCGACGCCAAAGCGCGCGCCTTTGCCGATGCGCTGAACCATGTTCAGTCGGCGGTGATGAGAGAGTCGCCGTATATCTTACTGCGTATTGAGCCACAGGATGTGCGGATTGTTCAGGCGCATGAGTCGGTGCGTAAAGAGGCCTTTCTGTTTTTCTTTTTGCGCCGGGAACGACGCACTTACAGCGTGGAGCTGGATGTGACCGTCAACGTGACCGCCATCAATCTCGACAGGGTGGATTTCGTCGCGAAACGCTGATTTTTATTAAAAAGGCATAGTTATGTTCCTGATAATACTAATTAAATCGCTCATTATCGGCGCGCTGGTCGGCGTAGGGGTGGGCGCTGGGGCTGCACGCATGTTTCACGCGCCAACCACGCAGGGGATGGGCGCATTCCGTACGTTGGGAGAACTCAACTCTTGTGAAGGCGACCCGGCATCTCACTTCTCCTTCGGGTTAGGTTTCTTCTTTAACGCCTGGGCGTCGTCTGTGGCGGCCGGATCGTTCACCCAGGATGTCGATCACCGCATCATCCCTAACTGGGGCGCTGCGGCGCTCATGATCAAAAATCGTAACGTCGGCGAGACGCTGCACGACCCGAAAAAAATGGCGATCGCCTGCGCCGCCATCGGCATGATCGTCGTGACGTTCCTTAACCTGACCGCCTCATCCGTGCCAGAAGCGCTACAGGTGACGGCGGTTAAGGTGCTGGTGCCGGCGGCAAACCTGCTGGTCAACATCGTCATGCCTGTGATCTTCTGGTTAGCGGCGATCGACGCCGGTAAAAAATCAGGCTTCTGGGCCACCGTTTTCGGCGGCGCGGCACAGCTCATTATGGGGAACGCCGTACCGGGACTGGTGCTGGGTATTTTGATCGGTAAAGGCGTAGAAGAGAGCGGCTGGAACCATGTCACCAAAGTGATGATGGTCGCCATCGTTTTGCTGTTTGTGTTGAGCGGCTTCTTCCGCGGCTTCGACATGAAAATGATCGAGTCTTTCAACATGACGGTACCGAACTGGCTTGAACTGATCCACAACTCGCTCAGCGGCAAATAACGGAGGCCACAATGGAAGAGAATAAAGGTTTTTGGTATGCCGACTGGTCGTTCCCGATCTTTGTTGGCCTGCTCTCATCCGGCGTTTTCGCCGGGACGCATATGTACTATCTGTACGGTATCGGCGCATTTAACGAAGTCGCTTTTGTGGCGATGTTGAAAGCGGGAATGGATACCGGCGTCTACGGCGCGGTCGCCGCTTTCGGCGCCAGCTTTTTATTTGCCCGCATTATCGAAGGTTCGCTGGTCGGGATTTTGGATATCGGCGGGGCAATTCAGACCGGCGTGGGCTTAGGGGTTCCGGCGTTACTGCTGGGGGCTGGCTTTGTCTTCCCGGTGGCGAACTTTATCGCCTCGCTGATAACTGGTCTGGTGATTGGCCTGGCGATTGGCTACATCATTATTCTGGCGCGTAAGTTCACCATCAATCAGAGCGACTCCACGTACGGGGCGGACGTCATGATGGGGGCCGGTAACGCTTCAGGCCGTTTTCTGGGACCGTTGATTATCCTCAGCGCCATGACGGCGTCGATTCCCATTGGTCTGGGTTCTCTGGTGGGCGCGCTGCTGTTTTATATCTGGCAGAAGCCGATTACCGGCGGCGCGATTTTAGGCGCGATGATTTTAGGCTGGCTGTTTCCTGTGGCCCTTTAATACCTTCGGGCGCTCCGGCGTCCGCCTCTTCAGGAGAACGTTATGTTTGATTTACTCCTGCGCCGTGCGCGGCTGGTCGACGATACGGTCTGTGATATTGCCCTACAAAGCGGCAAAATTGCCGCGCTGGGCGACATTTCTGCTCCGGCGGTGAAAACCCTCGATCTCCGCGGCGACTGTTTTGTCAGCGCTGGCTGGATTGATTCGCACGTCCACTGTTACCCAAAATCGCCGATTTATTTCGATAAGCCGGATAGTATCGGCATCGCGGCGGGGGTGACGACGGTGATTGATGCAGGCAGCACTGGCGCAGACGACATTGATGATTTCTATGCTTTGACCCGTCAGGCGACCACCGATGTTTATGCGCTATTGAATATTTCCCGCGTCGGGCTGATAGCTCAGAATGAACTGGCGGACATGAACAACATTGATGCCGGAGCGGTAACGCTGGCGGTAAAGCGCCACCCGGATTTTATCGTTGGCCTCAAGGCGCGGATGAGCAGCAGCGTGGTCGGCGTTAACGGCATCACGCCGCTGGAGCGCGCTAAAGCCATGCAGCAAGAAAACGGCAACCTGCCGCTGATGGTACATATTGGCAATAACCCGCCGGATTTAGACGAAATAGCAGAGCGTCTGACGGCGGGCGATATCATTACCCACTGTTACAACGGTAAGCCGAACCGTATTCTTCGACCTGACGGCGAGTTGCGCGCTTCGGTGACACGCGCGCTTGCGCGCGGCGTGCGTCTGGACGTTGGACATGGTACCGCCAGCCTGAGCTTCGCGGTGGCGAAACGCGCTATTAGCCTGGGGATTTTACCGCATACCATCAGTTCCGATATCTACTGCCGTAACCGCATCAACGGCCCGGTGCATTCGCTGGCTAATGTGATGTCGAAATTCCTCGCCATCGGCATGTCGCTGCCGCAGGTCATTGCGTGCGTGACAGCCAATGCCGCCGATAGCCTGAATCTGAAGACCAAAGGTCGTCTTCAGCCTGGTCTGGATGCCGACCTGACCCTCTTTACGCTTAAACGCCAGCCCACCGTGTTGGTAGACGCGGAAAACGACAGCTTACAGGCTGAAGAATTGCTGACGCCGCTTGCCGCGATACGCGCAGGCAAGGGCTATATGACCGAACAAGGGAGCGCGGAACATGCCTTCGATTTTTGAGAAGTATCGATTAAAACAGGTGATTAACGCCTCTGGACGTATGACGGCGCTCGGCGTCTCCACGCCGCGCCCGGAAGTGATAGACGCGGCGATGGCCGGAATGAATCAGTATTTCGAGATGAAAGATCTGGTGAATAAAACCGGCGAGTACATTGCGAAATTGCTGGAGGTGGAAGGGGCGACGGTAGTCTCCTGCGCCAGTGCGGGCATTGCCCAGTCGGTTGCCGCGGTACTGGTTCAGGACAGCGACTGGCTGCTGGAAAACCTGCACGTTACACCGATTGAAAATAACGAGATCGTTCTGCCAAAGGGCCACAACGTCAACTTTGGCGCGCCGGTGGGAACGATGGTGGCGCTGGGCGGCGGCAAACTGGTGGAGGCCGGTTACGCCAACGAATGTTCCGCCGCGCAGTTAGCGGCGGCCATTACGCCTCGCACGGCGGCTATTCTCTATATCAAATCTCACCACTGCGTACAGAAAAGTATGCTTAGCGTGGAACAGGCAGTTGTTGTGGCGCGTAAACACCATCTGCCGCTTATTGTGGATGCCGCAGCGGAGGAAGATTTGCAGTGCTACTACCGTTCCGGCGCGAGTCTGGTGATTTACAGCGGCGCGAAAGCGATTGAAGGGCCGACCAGCGGACTGGTGATTGGTAAAACGCAGTATGTTGAGTGGGTCAAACGTCAGTCAGCGGGCATTGGCCGGGCGATGAAGGTCGGCAAAGAGGGAATTGTTGGCCTGACCTGCGCCATTGAATTGTACCTGCGGGCGCAAAAAGAGAGCGGCGCGGAGATGGTAGAAAAAATGGCGCCCTTTATCGACACGTTAAATACGTTTAACGGCGTCAGCGCCCGCGTGGTGTGGGACAGCGCCGGACGCGATATCGCGCGTGCGGAAATGACGTTTGATGAAGCCGTTACCGGCATCGCCACTGGCGATCTGGTGGAGGCGCTCAAACAGGGCGACTATGCGATTTACTTCCGCGGATACAAAGCCAACGAAGGGATTATTGAAGCGGATGTCCGCAGCGTCGATCGCGCGCAGCTAGCGATTGTGGCGCGTCGTATTGGCGAGGTGATTAATCAGGAGAAAAAAGCATGAAACTGACCCCTAACTTTTACCGCGATCGCGTTTGCCTGAACGTACTGGCCGGCTCGAAAGACAACGCCCGGGAAATCTACGCGGCGGCGGAAGGTCATGTGCTGGTTGGCGTGCTCTCCAAAAACTATCCGGGTGTGGAAAGCGCAGTCGCGGATATGCGTGAATATGCGCGGCTTATCGATAATGCGCTCTCCGTAGGACTGGGGGCGGGCGATCCGCACCAGTCGGCGATGGTGAGCGAAATCTCCCGTCAGGTACAGCCGCAGCACGTTAACCAGGTGTTTACCGGCGTAGGGACCAGCCGGGCGCTGCTTGGACAAAACGAGACGGTGGTGAACGGACTGATCTCGCCGACCGGCACACCGGGGCTGGTGAAGATCTCTACCGGCCCGCTAAGCCGTCGCGCGCCGGACGGCATCGTACCCATAGAAACGGCGATTGCGCTGCTCAAAGACATGGGCGGCAGCTCCGTTAAATACTTTCCGATGGGAGGACTCACCTGTCGCGACGAGTATAAAGCGGTGGCTGACGCCTGCGCCCGCCATGATTTCTGGCTGGAACCGACGGGCGGTATCGATCTGGAAAACATCGCCGAGATTCTGCACATCGCCCTTGATGCAGGTGTAAGCAAAATCATTCCTCACATTTATAGTTCGATTATTGATAAGGTGAGCGGCAACACCCGTCCGGACGATGTGCGTCAGTTACTCGCTATCGTCCGGTCGCGTGTCGGCTAATCATGAGGAGAGAGACGTGCGATTCCCCAACCAACGTTTAGCGCAGCTATTTGCGATGCTGCAAAACGAGACGCTGCCGCAGGACGAGCTGGCGCAGCGGTTGTCGGTCTCCACGCGTACCGTTCGGGCGGATATCGCCGCGCTGAACATGTTGCTGACGCCGCATGGCGCGCAATTTACTCTCAGCCGCGGCAGCGGGTATCAGCTCAAAATTGATGATCCGGCACGTTATCAATCCCTGCAAACGCAGCACTCTCCCGCGCTGGCGCGCGGTCCGCGCACCAGCCAGGAGCGGATACACTATTTGCTGGCGCGTTTTTTAACCTCCGTCTTCTCGCTGAAGCTGGAGGATTTAGCAGATGAATGGTTCGTCAGCCGTGCGACGCTGCAGAACGACATGGCGGACGTGCGCGAGCATTTGCTGCGTTATCATCTGACGCTGGAAACGCGTCCGCGTCATGGCATGAAACTGTTTGGCGGAGAGATGGCGATTCGCGCTTGTCTGACCGATCTTTTATGGACGCTGGCGCAGCAGGAGCCGTCCCATCCGTTAATCGTTAATACCACGCTGAACACCGATGTGTCTCAACGGCTGCGGTCTCTTTTGCCGAATATTTTCTCTCATTTTCAAATCCGCCTGACCGATGAGGGCGAGCTGTTTCTGCGTTTATATTGCGCGGTGGCGGTACGGCGTATTCGCGAGGGCTATCCGTTATCGGAATGCGTGGCGGAAGAGGTAGATGAAAAGGTGCGCCATGCGGCGCATGAGATTGCGGAGCTACTACAACAGCTCGCCGACAAGCCGCTGTCGGAGCCGGAAGTAAGCTGGCTGAAGGTGCATATTGCCGCCCGCCAGGTACAGGAGATTGCCCCCAGCGCCATTAATGCCGATGATGAAGAGGCGCTGGTGCACTATATCCTCAATTTTATTAATACCCAGTACAACTATAACCTGTTGAATGATAAACAGCTTCACGCGGACTTGCTGACCCACATCAAAACGATGATCACCCGCGTGCGCTACCAGATCATGATCCCCAATCCACTACTGGAAAATATTAAGCAGCACTATCCGATGGCGTGGGATATGACGCTGGCGGCGATATCGAGTTGGGGAAAATACACGCCGTATACCATTAGTGAAAACGAAATCGGCTTTCTGGTGCTGCATATTGGCGTTGGGCTGGAACGTAGTTACAACATCGGCTACCAGCGGCAACCGCAGGTACTGCTGGTGTGTGATGCTGGTAATGCGATGGTGCGGATGATTGAAGCGGTACTGGCGCGGAAATACCCGCAGATTGAAATTGCCCGCACTCTGACGTTACGCGACTATGAGGCGCGGGAAAGTATTGTGGAGGATTTTGTGATTTCCACGGCGCGGATCGGCGAAAAAGATAAACCGGTCATTATGATCGCGCCCTTTCCCACCGACTATCAATTGGAGCAGATCGGTAAGCTGGTGCTGGTGGACAGAACCCGTCCGTGGATGCTGGATAAATATTTCGATGCCGCGCATTTTCGCATTGTGGAAGGGGAGATAGATCAACAGACGCTGTTTAAAACGCTGTGCGATCAGTTGCACGAGGAAGGCTTTGTTGATGCGGCGTTTCTCGATTCGGTTATTGAGCGTGAAGCTATTGTCAGTACGTTATTAGGCGACGGGATTGCCTTGCCGCACGCGTTGGGGCTGCTGGCGAAGAAAACGGTGGTTTATACGGTGCTCGCGCCGCAGGGGATTGTCTGGGGTGACGAAACGGCACACGTTATTTTTTTACTCGCCATCAGCAAAAGCGAATATGAAGAGGCGATGGCCATCTACGATATTTTCGTCACGTTTCTACGCGAACGCGCCGTAACGCGCCTCTGCGCATGTCAGAATTTTACGCAATTTAAAACGGTGGCGATGGCGTGCGTGAGCCGCTTTTGACACTTTCCCGTCACGTCATTGTTAAGAAGATTTACGTGCTTGTCGGTATGCCGGCACGGGTTATTTTACCCAATCTTCGTACTGCAAGCCCGGTACCCGCTCAAATTCCCTCACGTTATTAGTGACCAGTATCGCCCCGGACGCAATGGCATGACCGGCGATAGCCGCATCGTTTGATCCAATCGGCGTACCGGAGGCGGCCAGTACGGCACGAATCTCTGTGGTGGCATCCACTGCCGCCCGGTCCCAGGCCAGCACGGCATCCAGGCGGCTACAGAATGCATCGACCCGTTGGGCATGGCGCGGAGAGGCTTTTTTGCCCGTACAGCCAAAACGCATTTCGGCGTAGGTAATCGCCGACACCACAATACGATGGCGGCGCAACACTGTCTGTTCAAGGTGTTTCAGCACAGCTTCCGGCTGCTCACGCATAATGAAAGAACAGATGCAGGTATCCAGCATGTAGGTTTTACTCATAGTTCAAAGCGTCCCTCATCGCTGACGATGTCTTCGCGTTCCGTTAGAAAGTCCGGGTTAACTTTTTCCTCATGGCGGAACGAACCCCAGGAGGGGCGGGCTGGGCGTAGGATAATCGTGTCACCTTCGCGGAAGATTTCAAGCTCGTTGACGCCCTCAAAATCCAGATCGCGTGGAAGACGGATCGCGCGGTTATTGCCATTTTTAAATACAGATACGGTTCGCATGGTCGTCTCCTGCCCCTGTGGGCGTGATGTTATATGCCAGTGTCGGAGTTAATTATATGCCTGTGTGTTACATATGTATAGGCATATGCATATCCCTGTAGGCAGGAAGCGAAAGAGTGGTGTAAAAGTAGCGGACGAGTAACGGCTTTGACTCAATATCCCCGCATTACCGCAGGTGATGCACCACCTGGTTGCTGCTGCCGCGCCAGATAAGCGCAGGATCTTTCAGATCCTGGACAAATTTACCGTCCACCAGCACGTTGATAAGATTGACCACCTGCCTCTGCGCGGCGCTGAGTTCATCAAGCTTATAGCCAGTCCATACCCAGATATCCTTTCCGGGGCACTCGGCGCGAATACGTTGTACCAGCGCCAGGATATCCGGTACGTTTTGCGGATGCAGCGGATCGCCGCCCGACAGCGAGATCCCCTGACGGTGAATGCGCGTGTCGTTCAGATCGGCAATGATCTTATCTTCCATTTCTTTGGTAAACGGCTGGCCGGAATTGAGCCGCCAGGTGCTTTTGTTATAGCAGCCAGGGCATTCATGCACGCATCCTGACACAAACAGGGTGCAGCGGGTGCCGGGGCCGTTAACGATATCGACGGGGTAATATTGGTGAAATCTCATTTTTGCTTCTCATCCGCTTATCAATTCGCGCCATAGCTGCGTTAGCTGCATTCATGCGCCCGAGTCACTTACTTATGTAAGCTCCCCGGGACCCACTCATTTGCTGCCTTGCTATGACGTGAATTGCGTTGCGGAAAAAATGGCCCGAAAGGCGTCGCATCGCCAGTCAATAATACTGTCGAAATTAACCTATCTGCCCGTTGCCTAAATGCTTCACGCGGCGCTTCACTTCTTCCTGCTTACCGGCGTTAAACGGACGCGCGTCCGGGCTGCCTAAATAACCACAAACGCGACGGGTAACCGACACGCGGGCGGCGTCGTGGTTGCCGCATTTCGGGCAGGTGAAACCTTTACTGGTACATTCGAACTCGCCGGTAAAGCCGCACTCGTAGCATTCATCGATCGGCGTATTGGTGCCGTAATAGGGCACGTGTTGATAGCTGTAATCCCAGACATCTTCCAGCGCTTTCAGGTTGTGCTGAATGTTCGGGTATTCGCCGTAGCAAATGAAACCGCCGTTCGCCAGCGGTGGATACGGCGCTTCGAAATCGATTTTGTCGTACGGGTTGACCTTTTTCTCCACGTCGAGGTGGAAGCTGTTGGTGTAGTAACCTTTATCGGTTACGCCCGGCACCACGCCGAACTCGGCAGTATCCAGACGGCAGAAGCGGTCACAGAGGTTTTCGCTTGGCGTGCTGTACAAGCTGAAGCCATAGCCGGTCTCGTCTTTCCACTGATCCACGGCCTGGCGCAGACGTTCCACAATCGCGATGCCTTTAGCGCGAAGCTGCTCGCTGTCGTACAGGTGTTCGCCGCCGAACAGCGCGTTAATGGTTTCGTGGATACCAATGTAGCCCAGCGAGATAGACGCACGACCATTTTTAAAGATTTCAGACACGTCGTCGTCCGCTTTCAGCCGCACGCCGCAGGCGCCTTCCATATACAGGATAGGCGCGACGCGGGCTTTCACGCCTTCAAGGCGGGCAATACGGGTCATCAGCGCCTTCCGCGCCAGTGCCAGACGTTCATCCAGCAATTTCCAGAATGCGGTTTCGTCGCCTTTGGCTTCCAGCGCGATGCGCGGCAGGTTAAGGCTAATCACGCCCAGGTTGTTGCGCCCGTCGTGGATCTGCTCGCCGTTTTCGTTCTCCCATACGCCGAGGAAACTACGGCAGCCCATTGGCGTTTTGAACGAACCGGTGACTTTGACCACTTGATCGTAGTTGAGGATGTCCGGATACATGCGCTTGCTCGCGCACTCCAGCGCCAGTTGTTTGATGTCATAGTTCGGATCGCCAAACTTGTGGTTCAGACCGTCGCGGATGGCGAAGACCAGTTTCGGGAACACGGCGGTTTTGCGATTTTTACCGAGGCCTGCGATACGGTTACGCAGAATAGACGCCTGGATCAGACGCGACTCCCAACTGGTGCCGAGGCCAAAACCAAAGGTCACGAAAGGCGTCTGGCCGTTCGCGGTATGCAGCGTGTTAACCTCGTACTCCAGCGACTGGAAGGCGTCGTAGCACTCTTTTTCGGTACGGGAACGCGCATACCCTTCGGCATCCGGAATCTGCCACTCCGCGGCGGTTTGACGGTGTTTATTGAAGCTGGCGGTCACAAACGGCGCCAACACTTCATCAATACGGTTAATCGTCGTACCGCCATAAATATGGCTGGCGACCTGAGCGATAATCTGCGCGGTAACGGCAGTCGCGGTAGAGATAGATTTTGGTGGTTCGATTTCGGCGTTACCCATCTTAAAGCCTTGGGTCAGCATCCCTTTCAGGTCGATCAACATACAGTTGAACATCGGGAAGAACGGCGAATAGTCGAGATCGTGATAGTGGATATCGCCGCGCTCATGCGCTTGTACCACGTCACGCGGCAACAGGTGCTGCCGGGCATAGTGTTTAGCGACAATCCCGGCCAGCAAATCGCGCTGGGTCGGGATCACTTTACTGTCTTTGTTGGCGTTCTCATTGAGCAACGCGGAGTTAGTTTGTTCGACCAGGCCGCGAATTTCCTGGTTCAGACGACCACGCTTTTCACGCTGAATGTCGCGATCGTGACGGTATTCGATGTAGGCGCGGGCAAGCTGTTTGTACGGGCCGGACATCAGTTGGTTTTCAACCGCAGTCTGGATCTCGTTAATATCCACCTGACTGCGCGCGTTCATGTGGCTGCTAACGACTTCCGCGACGGTGGCACAGTAATCTGCGTCATCGACTCCCGCTGCTTTAGCTGCACGTAGAATGGCTTCTTTAATGCGCTCTGATTTGAATGGCACTTTACAGCCATCTCGTTTCATCACATGCGGTGTCATGATCACTCCATATTTATAAGAACAGGTTATCCACAGAGGTCGGGGAAGCCATAACAGGTTTATTCATCTCTTTTCCAACGACTTCCCGCAATCCTGACCCAGGTTATCCACAATTCACCTTATATTGAGTGAACGGGTGTTGTAGCAATTGTAGTCAATTAATACAATATATTGGGTCGGCGTGCATTTTAAAGTCTATATGTAGTGATTTGCATCAAGGATGTTTGCAATTTTATTGACGTAGAACAAGGTAAAAATCAGAGCGTACAGATGGCGGGCACTGTAGCGTTTGTAAAGGGCGGCAAGAAAAATCTGATTAATTATTCAACAAAAACAGACAGTAACCTGGAGCAACGCCGCAGCCTGTGTCAATAGGGCTGCAGCGTTTATCCGTATATGGACGTCGCGCTAGCGTTGTAACCACCAGATGGCTTCAAATGGGCGGAGCGTCATCGCCCCCGGCTGGCTGGCGGCTTCACCATAATTGTGCATTAGCGTCTGCCACTGTCCTGTGGTATGCGGCGGATGCCACTCCTGACACGTTTTGCTCAGATTGGCGACGACCAGCAGGGTTTGCCCTTGCCATTGGCGGCGGTAACACCATACCGATGGGCTATCCGGGAGGAGATCCTGATAATCGCCCCAGATCAGTACAGGCTGTGTTTTACGCAGCGCAATCAGCTTTTGATAGGTGTAAAACACCGAGTTTTCATCGCGTAATGCCGCCGCGACGTTAACCTCCGCATAGTTATCGCACAGGTTTATCCACGGCTCGCCCTGGGTGAAACCGGCGTTTTTACCGCTGTCCCACTGCATCGGCGTGCGGCTGTTATCGCGGGATTTACTGGCCAGGATAGCCAGCAGTTCGGCGGGGTCGCGACCGGCGGCGCGTAGCGCGGCAAACATGTTATGGCTTTCCACATCGCGATAATCGGTGATGCGGGTAAAGTGTGGGTTGGTCATGCCGATTTCTTCGCCCTGATAGATATAAGGCGTCCCTTGCATACCGTGCAGCGCTATCGCCAGCATTTTCGCGGCTGGAATCCGGTATTCACCCTCGTCGCCAAAACGGGAAACGATGCGCGGCTGATCGTGATTACACCAGAATAACGCGTTCCAGGCGACGTTATGCATCCCCTGTTGCCAGTGGCGGAATAACGCTTTCAGCGCCACATAGTCAGGTTTGGCCAGCGCCCACTTTTCGCCATTGGGATAATCCACCTTCAGATGATGAAAATTGAAGGTCATCGAGAGTTCGTCGCCGCTAAGTGCAGAATATTGCTGGCAGTTTTCCAGCGTGGTAGAGGACATTTCGCCTACCGTCATCAGATTACGCGGCGTAAAAACGTCACGGTTCATTTCGCGTAAAAACACATGCGCGCGCGGTCCGTCGGTATAAAAGCGGCGTCCATCGCCCGCCTGATCGTCAGGAAAATCCTGATCTTTGGCGATCAGATTCACCACGTCCAGACGCAGGCCATCCACGCCGCGATCGGCCCAAAATTCGCAGACCTTTTTCAGCTCGGCGCGCACGACGGGGTTTTCCCAGTTCAGGTCGGCCTGTTCAGGCGCGAAAAGGTGTAAATAATATTGTTCGCTTTGACTATGCCAGCGCCAGGCGCTGCCGCCAAATTTAGATTGCCAGTTATTCGGGCAGACATCCGGCGTGCCATCGCGCCAGATGTAAAACTGACGGTATGGGCTCTCTTTGTTCAGCGCTTCGCGAAACCAGGCGTGCTGGGTAGAAGTATGGTTAAACACCATATCCAGGATGATGCGAATACCGCGTGCTTTCGCCTGCGCGACCAGCTCGTCAAAATCATCCAGCGTGCCGTAGGTCGGGTCGATAGCCGTATAATTTGCAACGTCATAACCGTTATCCACCTGTGGCGAGATATAAAACGGCGTGAGCCAGATGGCATCCACGCCGAGTCGCTGTAGGTAGTCAAGGCGCTGCGTGACGCCGCGTAAATCGCCGGTGCCGCTGCCGGTTGTGTCCTGAAAACTTTTCGGGTAGATCTGATAAATAACGCCGTTTTGCCACCAGAGGGGAATAGTCATTGTTGTTTCCTGCAAGTGCGTTGGGAGGCAACTGCGCTCCGAAGAAGAATTAGACAATTTGTAATGTGCCCTGACGATGCTTACGCTGATAGATAAAGGTGGTCAGAATCATCGGGATAACGATCGCGATAACCATCGCCATGCCGTACACCTGCCAGTAGCGCGGCGGTATAGACAGGATACCCGGCAGGCCGCCCACGCCGATACCGTTGGCGATGACGCCGTTCAGACCGCAGAGCAGTCCCGCCAGACCAGAGCCGATCATCGCGCACAGCATCGGAAAACGATACTTCAGGTTGATACCGTACATCGCCGGTTCGGTTACCCCAAGGTAAGCGGAAATGGCGGCAGGAACGGAGATCTCGCGTTCATTGTGTTTACGGCTGGAGATGATGATGCCCACCACGGCGGAGGCCTGCGCGATATTTGACAGCGCAATTAGCGGCCAGACTGGCGTACCGCCCATGCTCTGGACCATCTGCATATCGATAGCGAGTGTTGTCTGGTGGACACCGGTAATGACCAACGGGGCATACAGGAAGCCGAACAGCGTCGCGCCTATCGGGGCGAAACTGCCGGTCATCAGATAACGTACCGCAAAGGCCACGCCGTCGCCGATCATACGACCAAAGGGGCCAATAACGGCGTGGGCGAGAAAGACGGCCAGTATCAACGAACAGACCGGGACGACGACCAGGTAGAAATAATCCGGCACGATGCGTTTCAACCGCGTTTCAATAAACCCAAGCGCCAGCCCTGCCAGTAGCGCCGGGATAACCTGCGCCTGGTAACCCACCTTCTCAATGCTAAATAAGCCGAAGTTCCAGACGTCCGGCGTTTGCTGGCCCAGCAGATAGGCATTCATCAACTGCGGCGACACCAGCGTTACGCCGAGCACGATACCGAGGATCGGCGTGCCGCCCATTTTTTTCACCGCTGACCAGCAGATCCCCACCGGCAGATAGAAGAAGATCGCTTCGCCGATCAACCATAAAAAATCATAAAGCGTTTTTAGCGTCGGATGCATCTGCGCCAGCGTTTGGCCGTTGCTCATCGGCACATCGCCGATCACATTACGAAAGCCTAAGATCAGACCGCCGCTGATCAACGCCGGTAGCAGCGGAAAGAAGATCTCCGCGAAGTGGGAAATTAACTGCTCATGCCACTTCATGTTTTGGCGAGCGGCTTTTTTTGCCTGTTCTTTATCGACATGCGCTTTGCCGGTAGTGTCCAGCAGCGCTTTATAGTAATCGCCAACGTCGGTGCCGATCACTACCTGAAACTGCCCGGCGTTGGTGAAACAGCCTTTGACCATCGGTAATTGTTCGATCTCTTTTGGCTTGGCGTTTGCTGGCTGGTAGAGCACAAAGCGCAGGCGAGTAATGCAGTGGCTCACCGTGGCGATATTGTCGCGCCCGCCGACCCGTTCAATCAGCCGGTCGATATCGGCTTGTTTTACTTTGCTCATCGTAAAGCCTCATGGCAGAGGAGGTATGCTATTGGTTGGCGCAAGAGTATCTCTTCAACGTTGGTTTAAAAATGGGAACGTTCCCTAAACACGGCGACGATCACAAATTACGCCTGGTATTCGGTTTAATCAGCCACTCAGGCGAGGGTAGAAGGAATGACGATCCGGCGCGGATCGCAGCGGCCATTGATCTGTTCGATCAGTTGCGAAGCCGCCTGCCGTCCGGCTTCAGCATAGCCAGGATCGACAGTGACGATCTCCGGGTGCAGGAATTTTATCAGCGGCGTGTTCCCGACGCTTGCCAGTTGCAGCGCCTCAATACGTTGCTCCTGTAAATACTTACTGGCGCCCAACGCCAGCGTATCGGTGGCGCAGACTAACGCGGTGGTATCCGGCATGATGACGCTTGCCGTATGCTCATAGCCCTGCTTCATGGCAAGGCCGGGCAGGGCGGCGACGGGATGAAGTTTATGTTTTTTGCAAAACGCCAGGTATGCGTCATGCCGACGTTTGCCGGTGGTAATATCGCTATGGGGAACGCCCAGAAAGCTAATGTTGCGGTGCCCCTGTTTATACAGTCGCTGCATGAGAATATGAATCGCGCCCTCGTCGTCGTAGCAGACGGAGGCAAAACCCTTCGCATCTCTTGCCAGCAGCACCAGCGAGGTTTTCCAGGGAGCGATCAGCTCTTCTGTAATACCCGTAAAACCAAACAGCACCACGCCATCGATATTACGCCGTCTGAGCATTCTCAGATGTTCCGCTACCAGCGTCGGCGAGAACTGACTTTCCATCATAATAGGGTCGTAGCCCTGTTCATAAAACGCAGGCAGCATGGTCTGAACCGCGAGGTTTTCAGACAACGAATCAAGGCGAGTGACGATAATAGCGACCACTTTATCACTTTGTCCCCGCATCGCACGGGCGGAGCGGGACGGGGAGAAACCGTGTTGATTCATCACCGCTTCGACACGCTCGCGGGTACGTTCGCTTACGCCGCTTTCATTGTTAAGCACGCGGGAAACAGTTGATTTCCCTACGCCGCTCAGGCGGGCGATGTCTTTGATAGTGAGCCGATTTTGCATCCTGTTTTCCCGTGGTGCGAAGCTGATGGTGATAAAAAGAGTAACTTTACTCAAGCGAAGGGCAATGGGCAAAGTCTGGTTTATAGTTGGTTTAATGACGTAACGGTATGATACCGCCATAATTGCCACAAAACTTATGGATTTATGCGTATAATCCGCGGCGCAAATCATTTACTTACCGGAGGCGACATGGACCCTGAACCCACCCCTCTCCCGTGTTGGAGAATTTTCCTTTTCCGGTAAGTCTGCCTCTGCTGTCTTACCGGTTTGTAAGACAGTGACACGATAACGTCCCTGTTTTTATTTAAAAATTGCTCATCGGGCAAGGCTTTGCCGCGCCTGAAGAATTTTCTGCGCCTGACTTCGGCGCGGAGGGATTACCTATGCTAAAAACCATTACCCGCCAGCTTTTTGCCCGGCTTAATCGTCATTTGCCTTATCGTCTGGTTCACCGTGATCCGCTGCCCGGCGCGCAGACCGCCGTAAACGCGACTATCCCGCCTTCGCTGAGCGAGCGCTGTCTGAACGTCGCGGCAATGGAGCAGGAGACTCTCTGGCGTGTCTTTGATACGCACCCGGAGGGATTAAACGCCGCCGAGGTGACGCGCGCGCGCGAAAAGTATGGTGAAAACCGCCTTCCCGCGCAGAAACCGTCGCCGTGGTGGGTGCATCTGTGGATATGTTATCGCAACCCTTTCAATATCTTACTCACGATTCTTGGCGGCATTTCTTACGCCACGGAGGATCTGTTTGCCGCAGGCGTTATCGCCCTGATGGTCGGTATCTCAACGCTGCTGAATTTTGTGCAGGAAGCGCGCTCGACGAAAGCGGCGGATGCGCTAAAAGCGATGGTGAGCAATACCGCCACCGTACTGCGGGTTATTAATGAAAATGGCGAAAACGCCTGGCTGGAATTACCCATCGATCAACTGGTGCCCGGCGATATGATTAAGCTGGCGGCGGGGGATATGATCCCGGCGGATTTACGGATTATCCAGGCGCGCGATCTGTTTGTCGCCCAGGCGTCGCTGACCGGCGAATCTCTGCCGGTCGAGAAAGTCGCCACAACTCGCGAGCCCCGGCAAAATAACCCGCTTGAGTGCGATACGCTGTGCTTTATGGGGACGAATGTGGTGAGCGGAACGGCGCAGGCCATGGTGATGGCGACCGGCGCCGACACCTGGTTTGGTCAACTGGCGGGGCGCGTTTCGGAACAAGATAACGAGCAGAACGCTTTCCAGAAAGGAATTAGCCGCGTCAGTATGTTGCTGATCCGCTTTATGCTGGTCATGGCGCCGGTAGTGCTGATTATTAATGGTTACACGAAAGGTGACTGGTGGGAGGCGGCGCTATTTGCGCTCTCTGTCGCGGTAGGGCTAACCCCGGAAATGTTGCCGATGATTGTCACCTCCACCCTCGCGCGCGGGGCGGTGAAGCTATCGAAACAGAAAGTTATTGTGAAGCACCTTGACGCAATTCAGAACTTCGGCGCGATGGATATTCTGTGCACCGATAAAACCGGCACTCTGACGCAGGACAAAATTGTGTTGGAGAATCATACGGATATTTCCGGTAAGCCCAGCGAGCATGTCCTGCATTGCGCCTGGCTGAACAGCCATTATCAGACCGGTCTAAAAAATTTACTGGATACGGCGGTCCTGGAGGGAGTAGACGAAACCGCCGCGCGTCAGCTCTCCGGACGCTGGCAGAAAATTGATGAGATCCCTTTTGATTTTGAGCGTCGCCGGATGTCGGTGGTGGTCGCCGAAGATTCGAACGTGCATCAACTGGTCTGCAAAGGCGCATTACAGGAGATCCTGAACGTGTGTACTCAGGTGCGCCACAACGGCGATATTGTGCCGTTGGATGACAATATGCTGCGCCGGGTGAAACGCGTTACCGACACGCTGAACCGTCAGGGGCTACGCGTGGTCGCCGTCGCGACCAAATACCTGCCTGCGCGTGAGGGCGATTACCAGCGTATCGATGAGTCTGACCTGATTCTGGAAGGGTATATCGCTTTTCTCGATCCGCCGAAAGAGACCACCGCGCCGGCGCTGAAAGCGCTGAAGGCGAGCGGAATTACGGTGAAAATTCTCACCGGCGACAGCGAGCTGGTAGCGGCTAAAGTTTGCCATGAAGTTGGGCTGGATGCGGGCGATGTCGTTATTGGCAGTGATATTGAAGGGTTAAGCGATGACGCGCTGGCGGCGCTGGCCGCGCGTACGACGTTGTTTGCGCGTCTGACGCCGATGCATAAAGAGCGCATCGTTACTTTGCTCAAACGCGAGGGGCATGTGGTCGGTTTCATGGGTGACGGGATTAATGATGCCCCGGCGCTGCGGGCGGCGGATATTGGTATCTCGGTAGATGGCGCGGTGGACATCGCCCGTGAAGCGGCTGATATTATCCTGCTGGAAAAGAGCCTGATGGTGCTGGAAGAAGGCGTCATTGAAGGTCGTCGTACTTTTTCTAATATGTTGAAATATATAAAGATGACCGCCAGCTCAAATTTCGGTAACGTGTTTAGCGTGCTGGTGGCGAGTGCCTTTTTGCCGTTCCTGCCGATGCTGCCGCTGCACTTGCTGATTCAAAACCTGCTGTATGATGTATCCCAGGTGGCGATTCCGTTTGATAATGTCGATGAAGAACAAATTCAAAAGCCGCAGCGCTGGAATCCGGCGGATTTGGGGCGCTTTATGGTCTTTTTCGGTCCAATCAGCTCGATTTTCGACATTTTGACGTTTTGTCTGATGTGGTGGGTATTTCATGCGAATACGCCAGAAACGCAAACCTTGTTCCAGTCCGGCTGGTTTGTGGTGGGATTACTGTCGCAAACGCTGATTGTGCATATGATCCGTACCCGCCGTCTGCCGTTTATTCAAAGTCGCGCCGCCTGGCCGCTGATGGCGATGACGTTGTTGGTGATGGTCGTGGGGATCTCACTGCCGTTTTCGCCGCTGGCGTCTTACCTGCAATTGCAGGCGCTGCCGTTAAGCTATTTCCCGTGGCTAATCGCCATTCTGGCTGGCTATATGACGTTAACCCAACTGGTGAAGGGCTTTTACAGCCGGCGATATGGCTGGCAGTAAGCGTCGTAGTCTTATTCATTATCGGCCTGGATGGCATCCCAGGCCGAATAAGCGATAGCGCCATCCGGCCTCTATCTATAAACGAGCGTTAGCGACGAACGGCGATCGCTTCGATCTCAATTTTTACATCTTTCGGCAGACGTGCGACTTCCACGCAGGAACGCGCCGGGAAGGTGGCGTTGTGCTCGGTGAAGAAGGCTTCGTAGGTGGCGTTGACGGTCGCAAAGTCGTTCAGATCTTTTACGAATACGGTCGTTTTTACAATGTCGCCGACTTTCAGGCCAGCGGCTTCCACGATAGCTTTAACGTTTTTCAGCGACTGACGCGCCTGTGCGGATACGTCTTCCGGTACGCTACCGGTTTTCGGATCAACCGGAATCTGACCGGAAGTGATGATCATGCTGCCCAGATCTACGCCCTGAACGTATGGACCGATAGCTGCGGGTGCATTTTCCGTCGCAATAGTTTTGCTCATGATTTCTCCTGAATTACAGCGGTAAGTAAGGCTGCATCATGTGATTAAGGGACGCAGCCTGATGTCCCGTCATTATAGGGAGCCAGAAATTGTTAACCAACCCCAATTAGTTGGCCAGTACCACATTATGCGAAAACTCTTTTTCACAGTATTTGCATTTGAGGGCGATGTCATTGGCGCGTTTTTTCACTGCAAAGCTGGAGGACACCGGTTCCGCGTGGCTGATGCAGTTGCTGTTCGGGCAAACCAGCACATTATTAATACGCTCCGGCAGGTTGGGGCGTGATTTCCCGACTACGTCGTAGTTGTCGATGCGGTTAACGGTGGCCTGCGGCGCGTACAGAGCAAGTTGGTTAACCTGCTCATCGGTGAGGAAGGTGTTTTCTATTTTGATTAAGTCTTTACGCCCCATCTCGCCAGACGGGAGATTCAGACCGATAGTGATCCGCTGATCGGTCTCGGTCAGTTTAAACAGACTCAGCAGTTTAAAGCCTACCTGCGCAGGGATATGGTCAAGCACGGTGCCGCATTTAATGGCTTCAACCTGCAGTTTATTATCGTGTGTCATCTCTTTTCTCCCTTACAGACTCAGTTCGCTATTCAGTACCAGCGCCAGTAACGCCTGGCGAGCGAAAATACCGTTGCCCGCCTGCTGGAAGTACCAGGCGTGTGGCGTTTTATCCACATCCGTGGTGATTTCATCAATCCGCGGCAACGGGTGCAGTACTTTCATATTTTCACGGGCGCCGTTCAGGTCGCTGGCGCGCAGAACAAACTGCGCCTTCACATTGGCGTATTCCGACGGGTCGAGACGCTCTTTCTGTACGCGGGTCATATAGAGGATGTCGACGTCGGCCATGACTTCCTCAATAGAACCATGCAGGCTCCAGGCCATCCCTTTTTCATCAAGCATATCCAGAATGTACTGCGGCATCGCCAGCGCGTCCGGCGCGATAAAATAAAAACGGTTGCCGCTAAATTTCGCCAGCGCCTGGGTT
Organism: Salmonella enterica subsp. houtenae serovar Houten; assembly: GCA_900478215.1. Classification (NCBI taxonomy): domain Bacteria; kingdom Pseudomonadati; phylum Pseudomonadota; class Gammaproteobacteria; order Enterobacterales; family Enterobacteriaceae; genus Salmonella; species Salmonella enterica. The sequence goes on along the minus strand of LS483478.1, from coordinate 3,984,692 downwards.
AGCGAATGCACGGTGCGACCATATTTCAGATCGCCGACCATCGCGATATGCAGATTATCCAGACGGCCCTGTGTTTCCTGGATAGTGAACAGATCCAACAGGGTTTGCGTCGGATGCTGGTTCGAACCGTCGCCCGCATTGAGCACCGGCACCTGACCGGAAAACTCAGTCGCCAGACGTGCCGCGCCTTCTTGCGGATGGCGCATCACAATCGCGTCCACGTAAGTGCTAATCACTGAGATCGTGTCGGCTAACGTTTCTCCTTTTTTCCCCAGCGACGTGTTGGCGCTGTCGGAGAAGCCCACTACGCTGGCGCCCAGGCGATGCATCGAAGTTTCAAAAGACAAGCGGGTGCGCGTGGAGGCTTCGAAAAAGCAGCTGGCGATCACTTTATGCTTCAATAGCTCCGGCTGCGGGTTGGCTTTTAATTTCGCCGCCGTCGCCAGTACCAGATTAAGATCGTCGCGGCTGAGGTCGTTTATGGAAATGATATGTTTTTGATATAGCGGGTTAGCCATGTTTATCTCCTGACGCCTGGGCAAAAAAAAGCCCCTCAATTGAGGGGCTTAGTATGGGTTTTCAACGGAAAGAAAAACGGCAGGCCAGCGTCCTTTTTCAGACGCGGTAAGACAGAATGTCGTACACACTGAACCATGCTTCCTCCCGGCAAATTGTCCGCGATTATACTCAGCTCTGTTTTGGGATCAAGCCATTAATGCATGATTTACTCATCGCAAACGGTTCTTATGAATTTAAATTCATTTTAAGTAAATAATTAATTTGCTTGTGTACCAGTGCCGTACGCTGAACGACCCGCGGTGCGACCCAGACAATACTGCTACCGGCAACGACGCCCAGAATTTCCGGCAATGCGTGGTAATCCAGAATTCTTGCGACAGCGCGGCCATAGCCTGCCGCCGTATGGATAAGGATAAATTCGCTATTATGTTCGACGCTGACGACCATTTCAGCTATTGAGCGTCCGGCATCCGGCGAAGGGCGTCGCTGGGGATTTACGGAATAAATCTTTTGTCCCTTCGTATTTCTGATTTTTATTGCGCCAAGCAGCTTGAGCAGGCGCGAAACCGTAGACTGGCTGATCCCTTCAAACCCCTCATTTTGTAGATCGCGGCGAATCTCCTCTTGGGACAGGTAACTTTTTTCGCTAATCAGGCGCTGACAAACCGCCAGTTGCTGTTGTTCTTTGACGGAGTAATCATCGTATTCCTTCATAAATGCACCTTATCTTTATTATTGATATCAATGGACTGGCGAAATTCATCACATTTGTCATATTGACTACGGATCAATCGGGCGGTTTTGCAGGAAAATGAGAAGCCGATCAAAAAAGGAGACGGCGTGCCGGATGGCGCTGCGCTTATCAACTCTGATGGGAATCCCCGGGCTGGAGAAGGCGCGCCGCCATCCGGCACCGTTACATCATCGCCCCGATGCTCAGTACCGCCATATTCAGTAATGTCAGGATCAGCAACAGCGGCGCGACCCATTTCAGATAGCGGACATAGGGAACCCGCGCGATCGCCAGGCCGCCCATTACCACGGCGGAGGTGGGGGTAATCAGGTTCACAATCCCGGAGGCCGACTGGTAGGCTGTTACGACTAAATCCCGCTGTACGTGAGCAAAATCCGCTAACGGCGCCATAATGGGCATCGTCAATACAGCAAGACCGGAAGAGGAGGGCACCAGGAAGGAGAGCAATACTTCCAGCCAGTAGGTTACGTTAATGAAAATGGTGGTAGAGAGGCCGGAAACCAGGTTTTCCGCGCTGTGCAAAATGGTGTGGGTAATCATACCGTTGTCCATGACCACCACAATGCCGCGCGCGATACCAATAATTAGCGCCACGCCGAGCAGATCCCGCGCGCCGTCGATAAAGGTGCTGGTGAACGCTTCCTCGCCCATTCGCGTTATCACGCCAACGATAATCGCCGCCGCCAGAAAGACGCCGGAGATTTCCGCCATCCACCAGCCGAGAACCGCCACGCCGTAAATCATCACCGCGAAAGAGGCGGCGAAGATCAGCAGCACCCATTTACGGGTTGCCGTGAACTCCAGTAACGTACTGGAGCGATTGCCGAGAAAATGAGCGCGGTTTTCCTCCATTTTATCCGCCACGATGGAAAGCTCAGGATGGGCGCGAACTTTGCGCGCATAGCGCATTACCCAAACCACGCACAGTACGTAGCCGACAATTAACAGCAGTATGCGCATCAGCATTCCCTGGGTAAACGGGATGCCGGCGGCGTTAGCGGCAATGACCGTGGCGAAAGGGTTAATGGTCGAACCGAGCGTGCCTATCCCCGCGCCGAGCAGTACGGTTGCTGCCGCCACTAACGGATCGAAGCGTGCCGCCATCATGACCGGCACCAGCAGCGTGTAGAAGGGCAACGACTCCTCCGCCATGCCATAGATAGTGCCGCCTGCGGCGAACAGCGCCATCAGAATGGGGATCATCCACTCCTCTTTGCCGTTGAGCCTGACCGTTACCCTCTCAATACCGGCATCAATCGCCCCCGTTTTATTCACCACGCCCAGAAAGCCGCCGATAATCAATACGAACAGCGCGACGTCAATGGCGCTGGCGGTGTAGGTTTCGTGGTTATAGAGGCCGTCAATCGGCGCCAGTAAAACGGCGGTAATTCCTTGCGGATGCGCGTCAACGGGCGCATACGTTCCCGCCACCGGCACCTCTTTTCCCAGCGTGGCGTTCATCGCCATTTGATATTTTCCCGCCGGCACAATCCAGGTCATTACCGCGACCAGGGCAATAAGAATAAACAGGATGGTATAAGCGGTGGGAAATTTAAATTTACCCATGATGTTCTCTCCTGATATCACGGATATGCGCCGCGAGGGCGCATATCCTGTGGGATTAGTCGCCGAGCGTCGCCACCATGACCGCTTTGATGGTGTGCATCCGGTTTTCCGCTTCATCGAAGACGATCGAGCCTGCAGACTCGAACACCTCTTCCGTGACCTCCAGCCCTTTCAGACCGTAAGCCATTTCGATTTCGCGTCCCACTTTGGTGTGCTCGTTATGGAAGGCGGGCAGGCAGTGCATAAACTTCACGTCAGGATTACCGGTAGCGTTTACCACCTGCTGGTTGACCTGATATGGCGTCATCAGACTGACGCGCTCCGCCCAGGCTTCTTTGGGTTCCCCCATCGAGACCCAGACGTCGGTATAGAGGAAATCCACACCGTGAACGCCGTCTTCAACGCTCTCCGTTAAAGTGATACGAGCGCCGGTAACGCTGGCGATTTCCCGGCATTGCGCGACCAGCGCGGCATCAGGCCAGAAGGACTTTGGCGCTATCAGGCGGATATCCATGCCCATCTTCGCCGCGCCCACCATCAGCGAGTTGCCCATGTTGTTGCGCGCGTCGCCCAGGTAGGCGAAGCTCAGTTCCGGCAGCGTTTTGCCCGGCGCATGTTCCAGCATGGTCATCAGATCGGCCAGGATCTGTGTGGGGTGAAATTCATCGGTCAGGCCGTTCCAGACGGGAACGCCAGCGTATTCCCCCAGTTCTTCCACAATGTGTTGACCAAAACCGCGATATTCGATGCCGTCATACATCCGTCCCAGGACGCGAGCGGTATCTTTCATGGACTCTTTATGGCCAATCTGCGAGCCGCTTGGGCCGAGATAAGTCACCTGCGCGCCCTGGTCGAAAGCGGCGACTTCAAACGCGCAGCGGGTGCGGGTGGAGGTTTTTTCAAAAATCAGCGCGATGTTTTTGCCGGGCAGCGTTTGCTTTTCGCATCCGGCTTTTTTCGCTGCTTTCAGCGCAATCGCCAGATCGAGCAGGTACTGGATTTCTGCCGGGGTGTAGTCAAGCAGCTTCAAAAAGTTACGATTTTTCAGTGAAATAACCATTACAATATCCTTGTTAAAATGAATTGCCTGATGGCGCTGCGCTTATCCGGCCTACGGTTATGCGCGCTTTGTAGGCCGGATAAGGCGGAAGCCGCCATCCGGTAAAAAGCCTTATGCGTCAACGTCGGCGGTTTCACACCGAATCAAAGTGCCTTTCTCACCTGCGAGAATGGCTTGCCCATCCGCCAGCGAGCCGATTCCGGCAATGCCGTGGCAATGGCTGACAAATTCGGCGCAGGCGGTCACTTTCGGACCCATCGAACCGGCGTCGAACTGCATTTCACGAAGCTGTTCCGGCGTAACTTGCGCCAGCGGACGTTGGGTGGGTTTGCCCCAGTCGAGATACACCGCGTCGGCATCGGTCAGGATGAGCAGCGCGTCGGCGTGAATCTGGCTGGCAAGCAGGGCGGCGGACAGGTCTTTGTCGATCACCGCTTCAATACCGTGGTAGCCATCGGCCTTTTCCACGACCGGCACGCCGCCGCCGCCGTTACAGATCACCAGGTGATCGCGGCTAATCAGCGCGCGGATTGCATCGTTTTCCACTATGCGTTTCGGCTGCGGGGAGGGCACAACGCGGCGGTAGGCATTGCCGTCGGCTTTGAATATCCAGCCCTTTTCTGCCTGTAACGCGTGGGCTTGCGCTTCGTCGTAAATCGGTCCGATATATTTGGTTGGATTGAGGAATGCCGGGTCGTTGGCATCGACTTCGACCTGGGTGAGAAGAACGCTGATTTCACGCTCCGGCAGTTGATTTTTCAGCGCCTGTTGCAGCATGTAGCCAATCATTCCCTGGCTTTCCGCGCCGAGGATATCGAGCGGATAGGGCGTAACGCTGGCGTAGGCGCTATTTTGTAGCGCCAGCAGTCCGACCTGTGGCCCGTTGCCATGCACTAATACTACCCGCCATTGCTGAGTAAGCTGGGCAATGGTTCTGGCCGCCAGTTCGATATTTTTACGCTGGATCTCCGCCTCCAGCGGCTCGCCGCGTTTAAGCAGCGCATTACCGCCCAGCGCGACGACCAGTGTGCGTTTGTTTTCCATAACGTCTCCTTTAAATGCCATCACGTTCCAGTGGGCAGCTCATGCAGCGTGCGCCCCCGCGCCCACGGCCCAATTCATCGCCGGGAATAGGAAGGACAGTAATGCCGGCTTTGTCGTATTTTTCGTTGGTCCAGATGTTGCGTTCATAGCCCACGACCACGCCGGGGCGTAAGGTGAGCACGTTATTGGCGTCATTCCACTGTTCGCGCTCAGCTTCAAATGCGTCGCCGCCAGTGGTGATTAAGCGCACCTGATCGATGCCAAGCGCTTTTTCAAGAGCGTGAACCAGAGTGCTTTCCTGGGTTCGTTTCAGACCGCCACGGCCATCTGGCGTCAGCGTCCAGCACTGAACGTCCGGGCGAACGACTTCCGGGTAGACGGAGAAAGTGTCGCTATCAATGTGGGTCATGACAGTGTCAAGGTGCATACAGGAGCGATGTTTTGGCAGCTCAACGGCAATGACGCGTTCCGCCTGACGATGTTTAAACAATGCCTGCGCCAGGAACTCGATGCCTTGCGGCGTAGTACGTTCCGACATGCCGATCAGTACTGCGCCGCGGCCAATCACCAGCACATCGCCACCCTCTAAGGTAGCGTGGTCGTAATTAATGTTCTCGTCGCCGAAATATTTAATAAAATCGCCGTCCGCAAATTGTGGATGCCAGCGATAAATAGCGCGTAAATTATTTGTTTCACGTTGGCGAGCCTGTTTCGCCATGGGGTTGATTGAGACACCGTTATATATCCAGCAGGACGTATCACGGGTAAATAGGTGATTCGGTAATGGCTTCATAATAAAGTCATTAATATCGTGAGTATCGACCACCATATTTTTTATGGAAGCGGGTATTTCGCCATAGGTCAAACCGCCGCTTAAATGACGAGCCAGCTCACGGTGCGGCATATCCGCCAGCCAGGCGCGAATATCAGCGGCAAATGTAGGCCCAAGACGGTAATCGGAAATTTGCGTATCCAGTAGCCAGGTTTTGGCGTCAGCCACATCCAGCGTTTGGGTGAGCAGGTCGGTTAACAACAACACTTCTATCCCTTGCTGACGCAGCGTGTTAGCGAAAATGTCATGCTCTTCGCCAGCGCGTTCTACGGATAATACATCGTCAAAAAGCAATTCCTGACAATTTGAAGGGGTAAGTCTTTTTAGGCTGAGATTGGGACGATGCAACATTACGCTGTGTAATTGACCGATTTCAGAACCGACAAAATGCTTTTCCATCATTATACCTTTTACATAATTTCAAGAATAAAGAGGGAGTGGCTGCAAATATTTAGCGTACTTGCAGTCGCGGCGTTTCAGTTAAATTCGGAAGCAATCATTGAATTTTATTCAGGTGGTTAATGTGATGGGATTCACATCAATTCAGGAATGTTGCTTTTCTTATTTAATATATGAGCCGGCTCAGAGAAATTAAAAAAACAATAAGCTATTAAATGAATTACTACGCAGCAATACGGTTTGTTATTTTTTATTGTTAATTATTTGTTTACTATGTTGAATGGTGTTTAAATCATAATGTATTGAAAGAAAAGGAATTATATATAACAATTGCATAGCTATGCGTGACAATGATTTTATTATCGGAGAGGTTTAAATAATTTAAAAATAACTATGGAAGTAAAGGCGATTTATGTAAAAAGCGCGAATTGTGATCGCTAAAACATTTTTATGCTAAGTCTTTTAATATCAAAGAGTTGTTAGTGATGATAATCGAGAGGAGCTGGGATTTATGCAGAGAGGTTGCATAAAGACTGGCGTACTATTAACAAAATATAAACACCATCGGCGATAAACATGCGCTGGCGCAAGATCGATAAGAGTAAGGGGGGCATGGCGGTCGCTTTTTCGTATCTACACGTTACCCTTCAGGCTGCCTCTGCGTTGGCTGCACGTTACTCAGCCCCTCCCTGGACCACGCCCTGAAGGCCAGCGCAATCACGGTTCAAAACGCTAAAGCGTTTTGTGATGTAACTTGAATGATTTTGTGTATAGTTATAAAACTAAAACGCTGTTTTAACTAAGGGGAAGCGATGATCGTTGGCAATATTGAACATCTGGAGGCCTGGCTACCGACGGCGCTACGTCTGGCGATTGAGCATATCAAAGCGCATGTCGCGGCAACGACCGCGCCAGGTAAGTATGACATTGACGGCGACAGGCTGTTTTATATGATTTCTGAAAATATGACGGAGCCGGGCGAATCGCGCAGCGCAGAGTATCACGCCCGTTATCTTGATATTCAGATTGTGCTACAAGGTCAGGAAGGGATGGCATTCAGTACCCGTCCTGCGGGAACGCCGCACACGGACTGGCTGGCGGATAAAGACATTGCATTTTTACCGGCGAGTGTCGGCGAGAAAAGTGTCGTCCTGAACGAAGGCGACTTCGTGGTGTTTTATCCCGGCGAAGTGCATAAGCCCCTATGCGCGGTGGAAGAGCCTGCGCGGGTACGTAAAGCGGTGGTGAAAATGCTGATGGCGTAATGTTTTGTGCCGGATGGCGGCACCTACACGTTGCGATTTTGTAGGCCAACTGCCATCCGGCATCATAACGTCATTATTTAGACAATGTTGCTACCATTACCGCTTTGATGGTATGCATTCTGTTTTCCGCTTCATCAAAGACAATGCTGGCCGCAGACTCAAAAACCTGGTCAGTCACTTCCATTCCGCCATGTAAACCATATTCTTCGGCCATTTTTTTGCCGAGCGTGGTTTGGTCATCATGGAACGCAGGCAGACAATGCAGGAACTTAACCTGCGGATTGCCGGTTAACGCCATCATTTGGCTGTTGACCTGATAGTCACGCAGCAGGGCAATACGCTCTGCCCATTTCTCTTTGGGTTCGCCCATAGAGACCCAAACATCGGTATAGATAAAATCCGCGCCTTTTACGCCCGAGGCGATATCTTCGGTCAGCGTGATAGCGCCACCGTTCTTTTTCGCCATGGCGCTGCATTCCGCTACTAATGCGGCATGCGGCCAGCAGGCTTTTGGCGCGACCAGACGGAGATCCAACCCTGTTAACGCGGCGGCTTCCAGCATGGAGTTACCCATGTTATTGCGCGCATCTCCGGTATAAACCAACGTCATCTCGTTAAAAGCTTTACCCGGCAAATGTTCCTGCATAGTGAGCAGATCCGCCAGTAATTGCGTTGGGTGAAACTCATCGGTTAAACCATTCCATACCGGTACGCCGGAATATTCAGCCAGCGTTTCGACGATCTCCTGGCCATATCCACGATACTGAATACCATCAAACATCCGGCCCAGGACGCGGGCGGTATCTTTGATTGACTCTTTATGACCGATCTGGCTACCGCTGGAACCCAGATACGTCACGCGCGCGCCCTGATCGTATGCGGCAACTTCGAAAGAGCATCGTGTACGGGTTGAGTCTTTTTCGAAGATGAGCGCAATATTTTTACCCACCAGCTTTTGTTCTTCTTTACCATTTTTCTTATCGGCTTTCAGTTTGGCGGCAAGCTGCAACAGAGCAGTAACTTCATCGGTGGTGAAATCAAGTAACTTTAAAAAAGGTTTTTGGTAAAACGTAGACATACTTCCCTCACATGGCTTAGGCCTCTTATTGAATTAAAATTCACTTTATATGGATGATTATTCATTTGCAACTCTGTTTGATAAAACTTTTCTCGATAAGGTGGAGGCAACGTCGGCGGTGTGTGACAATAGGAGTATCGGCAGGACATCTACGAGGAATGAGCTATGGCAAACCCGGAATTACTGGAAGAGCAGCGTGAAGAAACGCGTTTAATTATTGAAGAGTTACTTGAGGACGGCAGCGATCCGGACGCGCTGTACACTATTGAACATCACCTTTCCGCCGACGATTTCGAAACGTTGGAAAAAGCGGCGGTAGAAGCCTTTAAACTCGGCTATGAAGTGACGGAGCCGGAAGAGCTGGAAGTGGAAGAGGGTGATATGGTCATTTGCTGCGATATCCTCAGCGAATGCGCGTTAAACGCTGAACTTATCGACGCTCAGGTCGAGCAACTGATGAACCTGGCAGAAAAATATGATGTTGAATACGACGGCTGGGGAACCTATTTCGAAGATCCTAACGGCGAAGAGGGCGATGACGACGATTATGTCGATGAAGATGACGACGGCGTGCGTCACTAAAGCTGTATAGTATGACGGTACGGCAGCGGTTGCTGTCGTATTTTTCAACAGGTTACGTATGAATTACCCGCAAATACTCTCTCCAGTGCTTGATTTCCTGCATTGCCCGACGCCGAAGGCGTGGATTGTCCAGGCCCGCGATCCGCAAAATCTTCCTCTTCTGCTTACCGATCACTTGATCTGCGAACTAAAGGCCGCGCAAACCGCGTTGCTGTTGGTGCGTAAATATGTCGCCGATAAATCGGGTGCCGACGCGCTGCTCGCCTGGCTGCAACCTTACGAGGCGTTCGCGTTTCGTCAGGGTCCGGAGCCGGATTTTGTTGCCCTGCATAGACAGATTGGCAAAAGCGTCATGCCGCAAACTGATGACCCCTGGGGACGTCAGCTTATCGACCGCATGGTGTTACTGATTAAAGAGGAGTTGCACCATTTTTGGCAGGTACGCGAGATCATGCAGGCCAGAAACATTCCTTATGTGAAAATCACCGCCAGCCGCTACGCGAAAGGAATGTTGAAAGCAGTACGTACGCACGAACCGCTCACATTAATTGATAAGCTAATTTGCGGGGCGTATATCGAAGCCCGCTCCTGCGAACGTTTTGCCGCTCTGGCGCCCTGGCTGGATGATAATTTGCAAACGTTTTATCTTTCGCTCCTGCGCTCCGAAGCGCGCCACTATCAGGATTACCTGGCGCTGGCGCAGCAAATTTCCGACGAGGATATTTCTGCGCGCGTGCGCTATTTTGGCGACGTGGAAGCTGACCTTATCTTGTCTCCAGACCGCGATTTTCGTTTTCATAGCGGTGTGCCGGCCGCCGGGTAAACGGCACATGGACCTGAAATCAATACCTTGAATTGATGAAAGTGGAAGTGGTTATTATTTTGCGCGAGGCAGACATGATGGTTATTTTTTATAAAAAATACTTGGGCTTGATAGTAAAATAAGAACCAGCGAGATATTTCTTATGTTTATCACTAAATAAGATATCTGTCTTTATACAACTTTAACGTGATGAAATCTGTAGGAACGGATAAAAAAATAACCTGCAATCCGATTCAATTTTTGGATTGCAGGTAGTAAAATTCCACGTATGCATTGCCGATGTAACATTACAGTGCTTTTAACATCCGCACTTCGCAATCGACATGTCCGGTACAGCCGAGCGGTTCACGAATATGTTCAAACCCTAAACGCTCGTATAGCGCAATCGCCTCACGTAAAAAAGCCGTTGTTTCCAGATAGCAGCGTTTAAAACCCTGTTCACGGGCATGATCCAGCGCCATCAGCGCCAGCTTTTTCGCCAGTCCCTGACCACGAATCACCGGCAAAAAATACATTTTTTGCAGCTCGCAAATGTCTGGTTCGCTATAGGATAACGGCGCAATGCCGCCACCGCCCACCACACAACCGTTTTGCTCTACCACCCAGTAGGCCGCGCCCGGTTGACTATAAACCTGATACAGTTCATCCAGATTGGGGTCGGCAACGGTATAACCTTTATCGGCGGTAAGTCCGTATTCCGCTGAAACCTGACGGATGACACGGGCAATAGCGGCATTGTCGGCGGTAGTGATTAGGCGCACCGTGAGCGTTGGCGAGACGACATTATTCATAACATGGCTCAATTTTTAAAATTTATTTATAGATTACTTTAATACCACCGTCCTGAGCCATGCGCAAGGAGATCCTGAATCAGACAAAATAAAGGGCGGAAAAAATAAGCAGAAATAGTATTGTAGTCAAACCAGTAACAATTTACTGGTTTTTATTATTAATTCTAATAGAATGTAAGTCAGGGATATGATTCATGAATAACGTTATCAGTAGTAAAGATAACCATAATCACACGTTGGTGTTTACAGGCAAGGGCGGAAAGTATTTTGTTATTTGCCTTGTGAATTTCTTGTTGACGTGTATCACGTTGGGAATCTATGCGCCGTGGGCGATGGTGAAATGTCGACGTTATATTTATAATAATATGACGCTAAACAAACAGCCTTTTGTTTACAAAGCCACGGGTGGCGCATTATTTGTCAGTATGTTGTTAGTTTTTATTATCTATGGCATTAGCCTTTCTCTTATTGAGAATGGTCATCCCGGTCTCGGTTTTACGCTTTTCGGCTTATTAATTGTAATTATTCCTTTTATGGCAGTGAAAGGGTTACAGTATCAGGCGATGATGACTTCGCTTAATGGCGTACATTTTGGATTCCAGTGTTCCATGTGGCGCGCCTGGTGGTGCATGTTCGCTCTCCCGATACTCCTGATGGTGGCGCTTTATATTGTTCTTTATGTTATCTCTCTGATAACCACCGCCGTCGGCGGTTTAGTGTTCAATATCGTCTTTCTCGGTTTGCTGGCCATTATTGGGATGGGGGTCGTTAACGGTATTTCCTACAGCAAATGGATGTCCTTGTTTGGCAATGGCGCAAACTTTGGCATTCATCGTTTCTCGATTCAGGTTAATGTTAAAACGTGCATCAAAGGGTGCGTGTTGGCAATGTTGACCCTTTTTCCTTTTGCTGTAGTGATTGGTTATCTAATCGCGCCGGTGTTCACCGACATGATTTTTTTGAGTATGACGGGGAATGCGCCGGCAGGAGAGTCGGTTATTCTGCAATATTATGGTCAGATAATGGCAAGTTATTTTCTCTATTTTCTCGCAATTATTGTGGTAACCAGTTACTTATATGTGACGTTACGCAACCTGTTTTTAAACAATTTGTCACTGGCGAACGATACGATTTGTTTTCACTCCTCTGTCACTTCACACGGAATGCTGTGGCGGTTACTGGTGTTGTTTGTGATTTCCGGCGTGACGTTAGGGCTGGCTTATCCATGGTTGAAAATTTGGCTGGTGAGCTGGCTGGCGCAGAATACACAGGTCCAGGGCGATCTGGATTTACTTGAGTTAACCAACGATGAAAAGCCGCTGGAAAACGGCCCGCTAATGTGGATTTCTCGTGGCATCATGCCTTACTTCCCGTTTATCTGATGTAAAAAGGCCGGCGTAAACGCCGGCCCAATGAATTTATTTTGTCGGATGATGAATGATTACAGCGCGCTAATTACCGCCTGCTGTTCAATCAGTTTCGCTTTCGCTTCGGCGTAACCGGCCAACTTCTCACGCTCTTTAGCGATCACCGCTTCCGGCGCGCGGGCGACGAAACCTTCGTTGGACAGCTTGCCTTCGATACGGGCAATCTCACCTTCGATCTTCGCTACTTCTTTCGCCAGACGCGCCAGCTCATCATCTTTATTGATGAGGCCAGCCATCGGGATCAGCAGTTCGGCGCCATCGATAATTTTGGTCACGGAAACCGGACCTTTATCATCGACTGGCAGCACGGTGATGCTTTCCAGACGCGCCAAAGTTTGCAGAAAGCTGCAGTTGTCGTTGAGGCGACGAACGGCTTCTTCACTACAACCGCGCAGTAGCAGTTCCAGCGGTTTGCCCGGCGCGATGTTCATTTCCGCGCGGATGTTACGCACGGCGATGATTGCCTGCTTCAGCCATTCGGTATCGGCGAGCGCCGCTTCATCCACCTGAGTTGCATTATATTCCGGGAACGGCTGCAACATGATGGTGTCAGCGGTGATGCCGCAAATGACTTTCACGCGCTGCCAGATGGTTTCGGTAATGAACGGAATAATCGGATGCGCCAGACGCAGCAGACCTTCCAGCACGGTGACCAGCGTGTGGCGTGTGCCGCGCAGTTCCGCTTCCGTTCCACCGTTCATCACCGGCTTGGTCAGCTCCAGATACCAGTCGCAGAACTGGTTCCAGGTGAATTCATACAGAATGCCCGCGGCGATATCGAAGCGGAAGCTATCCAGCGCGTCGCGATACGCTTTGATAGTCTGGTTGAATTCCGCCAGAATCCAGCGGTCCGCCAGCGACAGGGCCATCTCGCCGCCGTTGAAGCCGCAATCCTGGTCTTCGGTATTCATCAGCACAAAGCGGCTGGCGTTCCACAGCTTGTTACAGAAGTTACGATAGCCTTCCAGGCGCTTCATATCCCAGTTGATATCGCGACCGGTCGAGGCCAGTGCCGCCAGGGTGAAGCGCAGGGCGTCGGTGCCGTGCGGCTCGATGCCGTTCGGGAACTGTTTTTCGGTACGCTTGCGGATTTTCTCCGCCATCTGCGGCTGCATCATGTTGCCGGTACGTTTTTCCAGCAGTTCCGGCAGGGAGATGCCGTCCACCATATCCAGCGGGTCAATGACGTTACCCTTGGACTTGGACATCTTCTGGCCTTCGTCGTCGCGAATGAGGCCGGTCATGTAGACGGTATGGAACGGTACCTGCGGCTTGCCGTTTTCATCTTTGATGAAGTGCATGGTCATCATTACCATGCGGGCAATCCAGAAGAAGATGATGTCGAAGCCGGAGACCATCACGCTGGTCGGGTGGAACTGACGCAGGGCGTCGGTGTTTTCCGGCCAGCCCAGCGTTGAGAATGTCCACAGCGCGGAGGAGAACCAGGTGTCGAGAACGTCTTCATCCTGACGAAGCGCAACGTCGGCGCCAAGATTGTTTTCCTGGCGCACTTCGTCTTCGCTACGGCCAACGTAGACGTTGCCGTCGTTGTCATACCATGCCGGGATACGGTGACCCCACCATAGCTGGCGGGAGATACACCAGTCCTGAATATCACGCATCCAGGAGAAGTACATATTTTCATACTGCTTCGGCACGAACTGGATGTCGCCGTTCTCAACTGCTTCCACCGCCGGTTTCGCCAGCACGTCGGCACGGACGTACCACTGGTCGGTCAGCATCGGTTCGATAACTACGCCGCCACGGTCGCCGTAAGGGACGGTCAGGTCGTGCGGTTTAATTTCTTCCAGCAGACCCAGCGCATCGATAGCGGCAACCACCGCTTTACGCGCGGCAAAGCGTTCCAGTTTCTGGAACTCAGCCGGGATCTCGTTGGAATAGACGTCAGATTCTTCGCCTTTGGTATCGAATACTTCCGCGCTTTCGCGAATGTCGCCGTCAAAGGTCAGGATGTTGATCATCGGCAGGGCGTGACGACGACCGACTTCATAGTCGTTAAAGTCGTGCGCCGGAGTGATTTTCACGCAGCCAGTGCCTTTTTCCATGTCGGCGTGTTCATCGCCGACAATCGGAATGCGGCGATTCACCAGCGGCAGGACCACAAATTTGCCAATCAGGTCTTTATAACGCGGATCTTCCGGGTTTACTGCCACGCCGGTATCGCCCAGCAGGGTTTCCGGACGCGTCGTGGCGACCACCAGATAATCTTTACCGTCAGCGGTTTTCGCGCCGTCGGCAAGCTTATAGCGGATATGCCACATCGAGCCTTTCGACTCGCGGTTTTCCACTTCCAGATCAGAGATAGCGGTGCGCAGTTTCGGGTCCCAGTTCACCAGGCGTTTGCCGCGGTAGATCAGATCTTCTTTATACAGGCGGACAAAGACTTCTTTCACGGCATTGGAAAGGCCTTCGTCCATGGTGAAGCGCTCGCGCTCCCAGTCAACGGAGTTGCCGAGACGGCGCATCTGGCGGGTAATGGTGCCGCCGGATTCCGCTTTCCACTGCCAGATTTTGTCGATAAACGCATTGCGGCCGTAATCGTGACGGGTTTTACCTTCTTCAGCGGCAATCTTGCGCTCAACTACCATCTGGGTCGCGATCCCGGCGTGGTCGGTGCCGACCTGCCACAGGGTGTTTTTACCCTGCATACGCTGGTAACGGATCATTGTATCCATGATGGTTTGCTGGAAAGCATGTCCCATATGCAAACTGCCGGTGACGTTCGGCGGCGGGATCATGATGCAGAAACTCTCCTGGCTTTCATCGCCATTCGGTTTGAAATAGCCCTGCTTTTCCCAGTGCTCGTAAAGCGGCTGTTCGATATCTTGGGGATTATATGTCTTTTCCATTATTTCCAGGTTGCCGTATTCAGGTTAAAACCAGCCACGCGGTAGGCTTTGTAGCGTTCGCGAGCCAGTTGTTTCAAAGTTTCTTCGTAAGGGACGAAGTCTACCACTTCTGTGAAAGCGGTGGCAAAATCTGCAAAGCCAACGCGCAAACTGATGAGCAGGTCGCGCGGGCTGCTGTTGCGTTTTTCCGGCCAGGCAATCTCTACCGGTGCGCCGCCTCTGGGACCTTCACCCGCCAGATTGTGCGGCACGAAGCTTTCTGCCGGTCTTGCCCACAGGGCTTCATCAAGACGAAAGGCCTGTTTTTCGTTTTCGCAGGCGATCAGCACGCGCTTGCCAGCACGCCAACGTTCTGCGGCAATTTCACACACCAGTTGCTCGACGGCGTTTAAGCCATCAACGGTAGTGTCATTATCCAGAAGATAGAACGTCGCATTCTTCATATATGGGGCTTCTTGTGGTGGATTTAAATGCGTTGCCATGATGCACCCCGTAGGACGGATAAGGCGCGGCGCTTATCCGGCCTACGGGGTAATCTCAAACTTACTCGTCGCCGTTAAAACCAGCGCGATTGAGCAGGAACTGCGACAGCAATGCCACCGGACGACCGGTCGCGCCTTTCGCTTTACCAGAGCGCCAGGCGGTGCCGGCGATATCCAGGTGCGCCCAGTTGTATTTACGGGTAAAGCGCGACAGGAAGCAGCCCGCGGTGATCGCGCCGCCAGGACGACCACCAATGTTCGCCATATCCGCAAAGTTGGACTCCAGTTGCTCCTGGTACTCATCGCCCAGCGGTAGACGCCACGCACGGTCGCCCGCCTGCTCGGACGCGCCGATCAGCTCATGCGCCAGCGGGTTATGGTTCGACATCAGACCGGTAATGTGATGGCCCAGCGCAATCACGCAGGCGCCGGTTAGCGTCGCGACGTCAATGACGGCTTCCGGTTCGAAGCGTTCAACGTAGGTTAACACATCGCACAGCACCAAACGGCCTTCGGCATCGGTGTTCAGCACTTCAACGGTCTGACCGGACATGGTGGTCAGTACGTCGCCCGGACGATACGCGCGTCCGCCCGGCATGTTCTCACAGCCTGCCAGCACACCGATAACGTTAATCGGCAGTTGAAGCTCGGCGACCATACGCATCACGCCGTACACCGCCGCCGCGCCGCACATGTCGTACTTCATCTCGTCCATCCCTTCAGATGGCTTGATGGAGATGCCGCCGGAGTCGAAGGTCAGGCCCTTACCGACCAGCACTATCGGGCGCGCGTCTTCGGACGGATTGCCCTTGTACTCAATAACCGACATCAGCGATTCGTTCTGCGAACCGTGGCCGACCGCCAGATAAGCGTTCATACCCAGTTCGCGCATCTGCTGTTCGCCGATCACGCGGGTAATGACATTTTTGCTGTAGCTGTCGGCCAACTGGCGCGCCTGTGACGCCAGGTAGGCGGCGTTACAGATATTGGGCGGCATGTTGCCGAGATCTTTCGCGGCCTTAATCCCGGCGGCGATGGCCAGACCGTGCTGAATGGCGCGTTCGCCGCTGGTGAGCTCACGGCGGGTCGGCACATTAAAGACCATCTTACGTAGCGGGCGGCGCGGCTCGCTCTTGTTGGTCTTGAGTTGATCAAAGCTATAAAGCGTCTCTTTGGCCGTTTCGACGGCCTGACGCACTTTCCAGTAGTTATTGCGGCCTTTGACGTGCAGTTCGGTCAGGAAGCAGACCGCTTCCATCGAGCCGGTATCATTCAGAGTATTTATCGTTTTCTGAATAACCTGCTTATACTGACGTTCATCAAGTTCGCGCTCTTTGCCACAACCAATGAGGAGAATTCGCTCGGAAAGAACATTAGGAACATGGTGCAGCAACAGAGTCTGCCCCGGTTTTCCTTCCAGTTCGCCGCGACGCAGCAATGCGCTGATATATCCGTCGCTAATTTTGTCGAGCTGTTCTGCAATCGGAGAAAGGCGACGCGGTTCAAAGACGCCCACGACAATGCAGGCACTCCGCTGTTTCTCCGGGCTACCGCTTTTTACACTGAACTCCATGCACTATGCTCCTGAATCTTAAAGACAACAGTGGTGGCTACAGCTATACTCGTCGTCTTTCAAGTTGCAGATGCGTTGGCTGCGCCTGCTCACCCCTGTCACTTACCTGATGTAAGCTCCGGGGCTTCACAGTCTTGCCGCCTGCCTGCAACTCGAAATCCATAGAGTATAGAAATTGAAAGCTTTCGTAACTCATGTCCGCTGTTGCGGTGACTTCGTGTTAATCTTAACGTTATTACGGCATTGGCACGTCAGAACAAGTTCTGAGAGGTGAATCCGCTGAGTATAATGATCTTAGCGATGATTTCGACGACTCAAGAGAATAAATGACGTTTAAGCCATGAAACAAGCTAAATTCCAGCAAAAAATGGGTTTTTACGGGCGTATTTAAAGTGATAATCATACGATATCTGGTGCGGGAGACGCTCAAAAGCCAGCTGGCGATACTCTTCATCTTACTTTTGATCTTCTTTTGTCAAAAGCTAGTGAGGATTCTCGGCGCGGCGGTTGACGGCGATATTCCCGCCAATCTGGTGCTCTCGCTTCTGGGGCTGGGCGTACCGGAAATGGCGCAGCTCATCCTGCCTTTAAGCCTGTTCCTGGGGCTTCTGATGACGCTGGGCAAACTGTATACCGAAAGTGAAATTACGGTTATGCACGCCTGCGGGTTGAGCAAAGCCGTCCTGGTAAAGGCCGCCATGGTACTGGCGTTATTTACCGGTATTCTTGCGGCGGTTAACGTGATGTGGGCTGGCCCCTGGTCGTCAAAACATCAGGATGAAGTGCTGGCGGAGGCGAAAGCGAACCCGGGCATGGCGGCGCTGGCGCAGGGACAATTCCAACAGGCTACCAATGGCAGTTCGGTGCTGTTTATCGAAAGCGTTGACGGCAGCGACTTCCACGATGTTTTCCTTGCGCAAATTCGTCCTAAGGGCAATGCTCGTCCTTCGGTGGTGGTGGCCGATTCCGGACATTTAACCCAGTTGCGGGATGGTTCCCAGGTCGTCACGTTAAACAAAGGAACGCGCTTTGAAGGAACGGCGTTGCTACGCGATTTCCGTATCACCGACTTCCAGAACTATCAGGCGATTATTGGTCATCAGGCGGTGGCGCTGGATCCTAACGATACTGATCAGATGGACATGCGCACGCTGTGGAATACCGACAACGATCGCGCCCGCGCCGAGCTGCACTGGCGTATCACGTTAGTCTTTACCGTCTTTATGATGGCGCTGATGGTCGTGCCGCTCAGCGTGGTGAATCCACGTCAGGGGCGCGTCTTGTCTATGCTGCCGGCCATGCTGCTTTATCTGCTGTTCTTCCTGATTCAGACGTCCATTAAATCGAATGGCGGTAAAGGTAAACTGGACCCGGTTGTCTGGATGTGGGTGGTCAACCTGATCTATCTGGCGTTGGCGATTGGTTTGAACCTGTGGGATACGGTGCCGGTCCGCCGCCTGCGCGCCCGTTTTCTGCGTAAAGGAGCGGTATAATGCAGCCATTTGGTGTACTTGACCGCTATATCGGTAAAACCATTTTTACCACCATCATGATGACGTTGTTCATGCTGGTGTCGCTCTCCGGGATCATCAAATTTGTCGATCAGCTGAAAAAAGCGGGGCAGGGTAACTACGACGCGTTGGGCGCGGGAATGTATACCCTGCTCAGCGTGCCTAAAGATATTCAGATCTTCTTCCCGATGGCGGCGCTGCTTGGCGCGTTGCTGGGTCTGGGGATGCTGGCGCAGCGTAGCGAACTGGTGGTGATGCAGGCGTCGGGTTTCACCCGTATGCAAGTGGCGCTGTCGGTGATGAAAACGGCTATTCCTCTGGTGCTGTTAACCATGGCGATTGGCGAATGGGTCGCCCCGCAGGGCGAGCAGATGGCGCGTAACTACCGTGCGCAGGCGATGTATGGCGGCTCGCTGCTTTCCACCCAGCAAGGTCTGTGGGCGAAAGACGGGAATAATTTTGTCTACATCGAACGGGTAAAGGGTGACGAAGAGCTAGCCGGCATTAGTATTTACGCTTTCAACGATCAGCGTCGCTTGCAGTCAGTGCGTTACGCCACTTCAGCAAAATTCGACCCTGAACATAAGGTCTGGCGTTTGTCGCAGGTGGATGAGTCCGATCTGCAAAACCCCAAACAGATTACCGGTTCGCAGACGGTGAGCGGTACCTGGAAAACGAACCTGACGCCGGATAAGTTAGGCGTAGTGGCGCTGGACCCGGATGCACTTTCCATCAGCGGTTTGCATAACTACGTTAAATATCTGAAGTCGAGCGGGCAGGATGCCGGACGTTATCAGCTCAATATGTGGAGCAAAATCTTCCAGCCGCTCTCCGTGGCAGTGATGATGCTGATGGCATTGTCATTTATTTTCGGGCCGCTGCGCAGCGTGCCGATGGGCGTACGGGTGGTGACGGGGATTAGCTTCGGCTTCGTATTCTATGTCCTCGACCAGATTTTTGGTCCGCTGACGCTGGTGTACGGCATTCCGCCTATTGTCGGCGCGCTGTTGCCGAGCGCATCGTTCTTCCTGATCAGCCTCTGGCTAATGCTGCGTAAGTCATAGTCTCCAGCCCCTCCTGTCGAGGGGCTTTTTTTCGTATTTTGTACCGTTCAGCAGGTTGCCTGATATTTCTCGAATGATTTGATGAGTAACCTGACGCGCTGCGCTTTCGTTTTTTGCTTTGGGCACAGGCAATCTGTGGGAAAGAGATAAGCGCGGTAGCGCAAAAAATTTATAATGTGTTGCCATGATAAATCTGATAACCCAAATCAATCGTATTATGGTTGAGATCGTTATTTTGATTTTGTTAAGCAACATCTGCGCTGCCCTGCGCCCGATCTCAAAACGAGGGGTAATTACGCTGGCGAGGTTCGATATCATTTGCCTGCCCATCTCCAGACCGTGGAATCCGGCGATGGAGCTCGGCTCTGGTACGACTAACTGGCGCTCCCGGCACCACAGTAGAGCGCCCATCGCGATATCGTCGTTGGTACAGAAAACGCCATCTACGTCCGGGTGTGAGTAAGCGCATCACGCATTAGCTGTATTCCCAGATGGATAGAGGAGATAGCGCGCGGATTGATGCGTAACGGCGCCAGCCCCCGGCGCGTCATCGCATCGCAGTAGCCATGATAACGCTGCTCATCACGAATATCGTCTTTTGAACCCAGATAGAGGATTTTCCGTCGCCGGCGTTTATCCAGCAGGGTGCTGACCATATCAAAGGCGGCCTGACGGTTATCAAATCCCACCTCCATATCTAATCGATCGCCCTGGATATCCATGAGTTCTACAATCGGAAGGGTCGTTGAACGCAGGAATTTGACGGTCCTGAGCGTATGATATTTTTCTGAAAGAATAATACCGTCGATATTGTAAGACAGTAAATTGATGACAGACTCTTCTTCCGAGTCGCGATCGTAATTGTAATTCGCCATGAGAGTTTGGTAGTTATGACCCGACGTTACGGATTCAATCCCGGCAAGAATGTCGGCAAACAACTGGTTCTGGAAAGAGGGGATCAGCACGCCCAGAGAGTAGCTTTGCGCGTTTAACAACATAGCTGGCGCGCGATTTGGTATGTAGTTAATTTCCTCCATGATCTGCGCAAATGGATATTCCGCGCTCAGTAACGGCAGCGGATCGATAACGCGCCTGGCA